>JBKHXK010000006.1:0-87852 GCA_046566065.1 Actinomycetota bacterium
CCACGTCGACCCATCGTGACGATGGTCTTCGGTTGAGCGACGTCTGGATCGCGGCCCCCGTTCGCTGCGCACCGCCTGCCAACAAACCGACCGTCGACGAGCGGGATACCTGCTTCCCCTACCTCGTGCGCGAGCTCGGCTTGCTGCCCGGTGTGCGCGTTCTGGTCGCGCTGGGGGGTTTCGCCTGGGACGCGGGCCTGCGCGTGGCGGCCGCGCTGGGCGAGGTCGTCCCACGGCCCAAACCACGCTTCGGGCATGGGGCCGAGGCCCTGCTGGGGCGCTACTCGATGGTCGGCAGCTACCACGTCAGCCAGCAGAACACCTTCACGGGCCGCCTCACCGAGGAGATGTTGGACGCGGTGTTCCTCCGGGCCCGAGAGCTGGCCGAAGCCTCAGGCTGACGCGGTCGCGGTCCCTTCGAACAGCGCTTCCAACCGGGCCACCTCGGCTACCGGGGCGACCCGCTTGAAGAAAGCCGAGAGGGCGTCCCATTCCTCGACGATCGTGGTGCCGATCGCCGAGCCGGTCGCGGCGGCGTGCCGTTCGATGACCCTCTTCAGCGACTCGAGCTGTCCGGCGGTCGGCTCGTACGCAGCCACGAGTTGCGGGTTCAGGTTTGCCATGAGCTCGTCTTCGGGGTCGTAGACGTAAGCCTCTCCGCCCGACATCCCGGCCCCCAGGTTGCGACCGGTCGGCCCCAGGATGACCACCGCCCCGGCGGTCATGTACTCGCACGCGTGATCGCCGACCCCCTCGACCACGGCCACCGCGCCAGAGTTCCGAACGCCGAAGCGCTCGCCGGCCCTGCCGGCGATGAAGAGCTGTCCTCCCGTCGCGCCGTAGAGGACGGTGTTGCCGGCTAGATAAGGGTCGCCCGCATCGTTCGATGGCGGAGTGAGCACAACCCGGCCTCCGCCCATGCCCTTGCAGACGTAGTCGTTAGCCTCGCCCACCAGCCGCAGCTCGACCGGACCGGACAGGAACGCTCCGAATGACTGCCCTGCGTCGCCTTCGAAACGGGCGACGACCTTCACATCGTCCGTGTGGGCGATGCGTCCGGAGGCGAGCTCGCAGCCCAGCCGCGCGCCGACCGTGCGGTCGGAGGTAGAGATCGTGTAGTTGAGCTCTGCGCTTTCCCCGGCCTCCAGCGCGGCGATCGCGTCGTCACGCAGACGGTCGCCGAGCTCGGAGCGAGGACGCTGCATCGGCAGCGTCGCCACGAAGCGGGAGTCTCGGCCGCTCGCGTCGATGAGCAGGGGGGCCAGCTCGAGGCGAGCGGCCAGAGGCTGATCGACCGGCCGTTGCCGCAGCAGGTCGGTGCGACCGATGGCCTCGTCCAACGTCCTCAATCCGAGAGAAGCGAGCAGCAACCGGGCCTCCTCGGCAACGAGAGTGAGGTAACGCGCGACCATCTCCGGGGTGCCTGCGAACTTGGCCCTGAGCGCCGGGTTCTGGGTGGCGATGCCGACCGGGCACGTGTCGCGGTGACAGGTGCGGACCAGGATGCACCCCTCGGCGACCAGCGCCGCCGTTCCGAACGAGAACTCGTCGGCCCCCATCAGGGCCGCGATCACTATGTCTCGGCCAGTCTTCAGCCCACCATCGACGCGCAGGCGGGTTCGTGAGCGGAGCCCGTTCGACACCAGAGCATCCTGGACCTCGGCCAAACCGAGCTCCCAGGGCATCCCCGCGTTCTTGATCGAAGAGAGCGGGCTCGCTCCCGTGCCCCCGTCCCCGCCGGCTATGTGAACGACCTCGGCGAGACCCTTGACCACACCGGCGGCGATCGTCCCGATGCCTTCCGACGCGACCAGCTTGACCGAGACCGCGGCCGCCGGGTTCGCCTGTTTGAGGTCGAAGATCAGCTGCGCGAGATCCTCGATCGAGTAGATGTCGTGATGCGGCGGGGGAGAGATGAGCGCAACTCCCGGGACCGTGTGTCGAAGTCGTGCGATCTCGACGGTGACCTTCTTGCCGGGCAGTTGGCCGCCCTCTCCAGGCTTGGAGCCCTGCGCCATCTTGATCTGTAGCTCTTTGGCGTTGATCAGATAGGCGGGCGTGACGCCGAAACGTCCCGAAGCGATCTGCTTGATGCCGGAGTTGCGCTGGTCGTTGTAGCGCTCGGGAGCCTCGCCCCCCTCGCCGGTGTTGGCCATCCCGCCGATCATGTTGAGAGCGATCGACAAGGTCTCGTGCGCCTCGGCCGAGAGGGCTCCGTGTGACATCGCGCCGGTCGAGAACCGCCTCGTGATCGCGCTTACCGGCTCGACCTCCTCGAGGGGGATCGGCGACCCGGCCGGCAGCATCTCGAGTAGATCGCGGGGCTCGGACGGCGGACGTTCGTTCACCAACCCTGCGAACCTCAGATAGGACGCGTCATCGCCTTTCGCGGCCCGTTGAAGGGCGTGCGCCGCGTCCAGGTCGGTGGTGTCGGTGACCCGCTCGTAACCCACGGTGGCGTGGAGGCTGTCGACCACGTCGGGATTGATCGCGTGGTACTCGCCGCCGCTGCGGTGCTTGATGGCGCCGACGTTGGCCAGCGCCGGCTTCTTGCCGTAAGCGGCCTCGTGGCGCTCGAGGCAATGCGTTGCGAGATCCTCCAAGGTCAACCCGCCGAGCGCCGACGAGACACCGGCGAAGCAGCGATCGGTCACCTCCGGAGCGAGGCCCATGGCCTCGATGATCTGGGCACCGCGGTAGGAATCGAGCGTCGAGATGCCCATCTTCGACATGATCTTCAGCAAGCCGTCTTCGATGGCGCGGAAGAATCGGCGCTGCGCATCATCGGACTCGACCCCGCCACCTAGACGACCGGTGACGGCCAACTGCGCGATCGACTCGAGGGCGAGGCGGGGGCAGACCGCGTCGACCCCGATCGTCAACAAGCAGGCCGCGTGATGCGACTCGCGCACGTCCGCGGCGTCGGCCACGAGGCTGGTCTGCAGGCGCAGGCCTGCGTCGAGCAGGGCATGGTGAACGGCTCCCACGGCGAGAGCCGAAGGAACCGCCACCCGCTGCGGCCCGGCCCCCGCGTCCGACACGATGATGTGCGCGGTGCCCGCCGACACCGCGCCTACAGCTTCCCGGCCCAGCCTGTCCAAGGCGCGCTCTAGCCCGGCAGGGCCTTCGCTTGCATCGAAGGTGGCGTCCAAGACGGCGCCGCCCACCGTCTCGAGCGCGGCGACCGCATCGGGGAACAGCAGCGGCCCCTGGTACTCGCGCAGGCCGGCCGGTACCTCCGGTCCCTCCTGGAGCAGGGGGTCGCGTGCACCGAGCCGGGTGCTGATGGACATGACGTGACGCTCGCGCAGGTGGTCGATCGGCGGGTTCGTGACCTGGGCGAACCGCTGCTTGAGGAACGAGAAGACGGGGCGTGCGAAGAGAGCGAGAGGGGCCTGAGGGGTGTCGTCTCCCATCGAGGAGGTCGGCTCGGCCGAATCGGTGGCCATCGGCCGCAGGACGACCGTCACCTCTTCCTTGGTCATGCCGGCCGCGACCTGGCGCGCGGTGACGTCTTCCTCCGGGGCCGCCACCGGCGTCCCGATCGAGACCTCGGTCAGGTGCTCCGAGACCCATTGCCCGAACGGCTTCCGCCGAGCGAGTCGCTGTTTGATGTCTTCGTTGCGAAGCACGCCGCCCTCGGAAGGGTCGAGCAGCAGCACCTCTCCGGGCCCGATCTTTCCCCGCTGCACGCGACCGTGCCCGCGGGTAGGTACCGCTCCGGCTTCGGAGGAACAGGCGACGAGCCCGTCTTCGCACACCGACACGCGCAGAGGCCGGAGACCGTTGCGGTCGAGGGCCGCGCCGATGCGCTCCCCGTCGGTGAACACCAAGCCGGCGGGCCCGTCCCAGGGCTCGAGCAGGCAGGAGTGGTAGTGGAAGAAGTCCGCCACCTCCGGATCGAGGCCGACCACGTTCTCCCAAGGAGAGGGGAGCAGCATCGAGACGGAATGGGCGATGCTCCTGCCCCCCCGGGTGAGGAGCTCCAGGGCTTGATCGAGGATCGCCGAATCGGAGCCCGCCGGGTCGACGACGGGACGGAGCAGGTCTTCGGGTCCCAACTCGCTGGCGCCCAGGCGTCCCTCCCGCGCGCGCATCCAGGCGAGGTTGCCGCGGATCGTGTTGATCTCGCCGTTGTGCGCCAGGAAACGGAACGGTTGGGCTCGCTCCCAGGTCGGGGTCGTGTTCGTGGCGAAGCGCTGATGGAAGATCGTGAACCAACCGGTGCAACGATCGTCGGCGAGGTCCGGGTAGAAGTCGGCGAGGCGATCGGCGGCGCAGAGCGCCTTGTAGGTCACGGTGCGGAACGAGAACGACGACACGTAGAGCCTGAGTCCGGCGGCCGCCGCGGCTTGTTCGATCCGGCGACGGGCCCGGAAAGCCCGGCGTTCGCCCTCGGCGTTGTCGGTACCGAGCGGCCGCGTCACGATCGCCTGCTGAACGGAGGGCTCCGAGGCACGAGCCGTCTCTCCCAGGGCAGAGCGGTCGACGGGCACCTCTCGCCATCGTTCTATCTCGAGGTCCTCGGCCGAACAGGCGTCGGACACGATCTTGCGGGCCTCATCGATCCGGTCGGGGTCGATGAATAGCATCGCGACGCCGGAGCGAGCGTCGGTCTCGAGCAGGTCGGGGGAGAGAGGCAGCAGCACGCCGGCACCGTCTCCGGTGAGCGCGTCGGCGGCGAGCGCCCCGCGGTGCTTCACGCGTGCGAGGGCCTCGATCCCTGCTTCGACTATGGCCCGGGAGGAGCGGCCTCTGGCGTCGGCGACGAAGCCGATGCCGCATGCGTCCCGCTCTCCCGCGAGGGGGTCGTAAAGGGTCACGAACAGCCTTTCGTCCGGGTCCGGAGGCACGAAAAAAGGCGCCGCCGGAAGCGAGCGCCGTTGCTCTCCTATGGAAGTAGCTGCAGCCTATCGAAACCGACCGGGGCGGAGCAATCACCGAGGTTAGGCTGCCCTAAGTTAAGGGCGCCGAAGTGCTAATGTTCGGCCGACCGAAGATTCCTATCCACGGAGGTTCCACCTTGAGGTTGCGGGCATTGGGGCTGTTGGCGGCGGTGCTGCTGGTGGCCGGAGCGTGCGGAGAGGGCGAGGCGACGCCCGAGACGGACCAAGCAGGAAACGCCGAGACCCAGACGCTGACGGTGTACTCGGGCCGCGAAGAGGAATACGTAGAGGGCCTGTTCGAGTCGTTCGAGGAGTCCTCGGGCATCGATCTGGACGTCCGCTACGGCGACTCGGCCGAGCTCGCGGCCACCCTCGTCGAAGAGGGCGACTCCTCGCCCGCGGACGTCTTCTTCTCGCAGGACGCCGGGTCTTTGGGCGCGGTTGCCGACGCCGGCTTGTTCGCCGAGTTGCCCGCCGAGGTCCTCGAGCCCGTCGATGACAGATTCGAATCTCCCGAAGGCCTGTGGGTGGGCACCTCGGGTAGGGGGCGCGTGGCCGCCTACAACAGCGAGACCGTCAGCGCGCAAGAGCTGCCGGACGGGATCGAAGGCTTCACGGATCCGTCCTGGAAGGGACGGATCGGCTTCCCCCCGACGAACTCCTCGTTCCAGGCATTCGTGGCCGGGATGATCGCGACCGAGGGTGAAGAAGCGACCCGTTCGTTCCTCGAGGGCCTGCTGGCGAACGAGCCGAAGTTCTACGAGGACAACGGCGCCACCACTCGGGCGATCGCATCGGGCGAGATCGAGGTCGGCTTCGTGAACCACTACTACAAGTACGAGGTGGAGCACGAGGAGGGCGAGGAGATCCCCGTCGAGAACCACTTCTTCACGGGTGGGGACCCCGGCGCGCTGGTCAACTGCGCGGGCGTCGGGATCCTTGCCGGCTCTGAGAACGCCGAAGCGGCGCAGACCTTCGTCGAGTTCCTGACGAGCGAAGAGGCTCAGAGCTATTTCGCCGAAGAGATCTGGGAGTACCCGGTGATCGATGGCGTCGAGCCGAGCGTGGACCTCGTTCCCTTGGACGAGATCGAGTCGCCGGACATCGACCTCTCCGACCTCGGCGGTCACCTCGAGCCGGCACTGAACCTGATGGCCGAGGTGGGTCTCCTGTGATGGCCGGGGGCTGACGTGGCGCGCGCAGCGTCGGTGTCCGAGGCAAGAACAGCACGGTGGGCCGTGCGCACCCCGCACGGCCTGCTGCTGTTGGCGCTGCCGGTCTGCGCGGTCATGCTGCTCCCGATCGGGTACCTCCTGGTGCGCGCGGCCGAAGCCGATGCGTCCAGCTGGGACCTGATCCTCCGGGCGCGAACGATCGAGCTTGCGGCGCGCAGCATCGGGCTCGCCGTGGCGGTCACGGGGGCCGGGGTCGTCATAGGCGTTCCGCTCGCGTGGTTGACCGTTCGCACCGACCTTCCCGCCAAGAGGTTGTGGGCGGTGCTTCTGTCTCTGCCGCTGGTGATCCCCAGCTACGTGGGAGCTTTCGCTCTGCTGGCGGCGTTCGGCCCCCGCGGGATGCTGCAGCAGGCGTTGGAGGGGCCGTTCGGGGTCACGCGCATCCCGGATATCTCAGGGTTCCCCGGCGCGTTCATCAGCCTGACCCTCTTCACCTACCCGTACGTGTTCCTGTTGGTGGCTACCGCTCTCAGGGGACTCGACCCCTCCCTCGAAGAGGCCGCGCGCAGCCTCGGACGCTCTCGGTGGAGCACGTTCCGGTCCGTCACGCTGCCCATGTTGCGTCCATCGATCGCGGCAGGAAGCCTGTTGGTCGCGCTGTACACACTGCACGACTTCGGCGCCGTGTCTCTCATGCGGTTCAACGTGTTCACGCAGGCGATCTATCTGCAGTACAAGGGCGCCTTCGATCGGACGCCGGCGGCGATCCTGTCTCTCATGCTGATCGCGCTGGCGCTGGCCGTACTCACGCTGGAACGGCGCGCTAGGGGGCGGGCCCGCTACCACCGGAGCGGCGCGGGCTCGGCGCGTCCCCTTCCTCCCGTCCCCCTGGAAAGGTGGAAGTGGCCGGCCTTCGCGGGCTGCGTGGCGTTGACCGTGATCGCCTTCGTTGGGCCGATCTCGGTCCTGGTGTTCTGGCTCGCACGAGGGATCACGATCGGCAACGAGCCTGTGATCGCGTGGGCGGCCGCGGGTGGCTCGATCGTTGCGGCGGCTGGAGGAGCCGGGGTCGCTCTGATCGCGGGCCTTCCGATAGCGCTGCTGTCGGCTCGCCATCCGGGCCGCTGGTCGGGGGCCGCGGAAGCCGTCTCCTACTCGGGGTTCGCCTTGCCGGGCATCGTCGTGGCCCTGGCGTTCGTTTTCTTCGCGGCGAACTTCACGCCGGCTCTGTACCAGAGCCTTCCGCTGGTGGTGATCGCCTACACCGTCCTCTTCCTTCCCCAGATGACCGAGCCCTTGCGCGGTTCGCTGATGCAGGTGGGGCCTCGGATCGAGGAGGCGGGCCGCGCCCTCGGGAAGTCGCGGTCGAAGGTCTTCCGCTCGTTGACCGCGCCTTTGATCTGGCGTGGGGCAGCGGCCGGAGCCGCACTCGTCTTCCTGACCGCCATGAAAGAGCTTCCGGCTACGCTGTTGCTCCGTCCCACCGGTTTCGAGACGCTTGCGACGCGGGTGTGGACGGGCGCGGCCGCCGGTCTCTATTCGAGAGCGGCGGGACCCGCGCTGATGCTGATCCTGATCTGCAGCATCCCCCTGTACGTGCTGGCGCGGAAGGTGGAGGTCGATCGCGTGGAGGTGAGAGCGGAATGAGCGAAGAGGTGCTCGCCCTGCGTTGCAACGGGGTCTTCAAGCGCTTCGGCTCCACCGTCGCGTTGGACGGCTTCGATCTTCAGTTGCGCAAAGGCTCTCTCCTGGCACTTCTCGGTCCCAGCGGTTGTGGCAAGACGACCGCGCTGAGGGTCATCGCCGGGTTCGAGCGCCCCTCCGCCGGCGCCGTGTGGGTCGGACGGAAGCGGGTCGCGGGGAACGGTGCGTGGGTGGCGCCGGAGAAACGCCGCATCGGGATGGTGTTCCAGGACTGGGCGCTGTTCCCGCACCTGGATGTGTGGCACAACGTGGCGTTCGGTCTCGGGCGCGACCAGCAGGACCGCGTCCAAGAGGTTCTAGCGATGGTCGATCTCGTCGGTCTCGAGCGTCGCTCGCCACACGAGCTCTCAGGCGGCCAGCAACAGCGCGTCGCCCTGGCACGCGCCTTGGCGCCGGGTCCGGAGGTCGTCCTGCTCGACGAGCCCTTCTCGAACCTGGACGCCACCTTGCGAGCGTCGGTGCGCGCCGAGGTCCGCCAGGTGCTGCGCGAGGCGGGCGCGACCGCGATCTTCGTCACTCACGATCAAGAGGAAGCACTATCGATGGCCGATGAGCTGGCGGTGATGGTCGCGGGCAAGGTCGTGCAGGTGGGGGCCCCGCACCAGGTCTATGGGATGCCGGCGAGCGCGTCGGTGGCGGCTCTCGTGGGAGAGGCGAACTTCTTCAAGGGGATCGTGCGCGAGCAGGTCGCCATGACCCCGCTCGGCGATGTGGCCGCTCCCGGGCTCGCCGACGGTCCGGTCGAGGTCATGGTGCGGCCCGAGTCGGTCCGCTTGGTCCCCGACGATGAGGCGACCGGACGGATCGTCGACGCCGAGTTCTACGGACACGACCAGTTGGTCCGGGCTGCGCTCGGCGACGGCACGACCCTCGAGGCTCGCTTGCTGGGTCCCCACCCAGAGCTCTCGATCGGCTCTCGCGTGAACACGAGGATCGTCGGCGGGGTCCACTTCTTCCGCGACGGCCACCCGGTTCTGGCGGCCGCCGATAACTCGGAACGCCCGCGCTGACGGCGGAGGTTCGGTCTCCGGTAGAGGGTTCGTTCGGTGCTCCTAAGAGGTCATCGCCCCTGGTTCGCGCTAGCCTCGTCGGACACAACCCACAAGGAGGAACGCCATGATCCCGAAGAAGATCGAAACCGCGATGAACGAGCAGGTGCAGAAGGAGTTCGCGTCCGCGTACCTGTACCTGTCCATGTCCGCTTGGGCCGACGCGAACTCGTGGCCCGGGATGGCCGCCTGGCTGCGCGCTCAGTGGGAAGAAGAGATCGCGCACGGGATGAAGTTCTATTCGTTCATCACCGACCGCGGGGGCCGCGTCGAGCTGAAGGCCCTCGAGGCGCCGGAGTCGAAGTTCTCCTCTCCGCTGGACATCTTCGAGCGCGCTCTCGACAACGAGCAGAAGGTCACGGCCTCGATCAACGACCTCTACGAGCTAGCGCAGAACGAGAAGGACTTCGCCTCCTACCCGCTCCTCGACTGGTTCGCGAGTGAGCAGGTAGAAGAGGAGAGCAGCGTGGGCCAGATCGTCGACGACCTCAAGCGGGTGGGTAACAGCGGCGAGGCCCTGTTGCTGATCGACCACCGCCTGAGCACCCGCAACACCGCCGCCCACGACCACTAACCGTTCTGGGTTAACTGGTGCACGTCTGAGCGTGCTTTTTCGACATCAGAACGACTAGAGCCCGATCAGGGTGCGGTGGATCGCGTCGAAGGTGACCGGATGACGGGTCCAGGTCTCTCCGGAGTCGGTCGTTTCCCACAGCTCACCGTCGGCCAGGCCGGCGAGAAGGTAGCCCGGCCGGGCCGGGTCGGACAGCATCGCGTACGGCATGTTGGCGAGCGGTTGGGGCAGTCCGCCGGCGAGGCGGGTCCAGCGCCCCTCGCCCTCGCGACGGAAGATCGCAGCTCGAGCGTTGCCGTCCGAGTGCGCTTTCATCGCGCCGGGGGACAGCGAGACGTAGACGCGCTTCGGCTCGGCCGGATCCGCGTTGACGGCCCACCCGTAGTTCAGGTCGAGGCCATCCGCCGGACGTTCCCACGTGGCTCCGCGGTCTCCGCTCATTGCGAAGCCCGGCTTCAGGACCCCTCCGCCACCCTCGTATACGTGCTTGCCGTCAGGGTGGAAATGAAGCGAGTGGCAGTCCCGGCACGATCCCTTCAGATGGTTGCTCCAGGTCCGGCCCCCGTCGGTGGTGCGCACCACAGCCCCCGCTTCGATGCCGACCACCACCACGTCTGGATCGGTGGGCGAGCACGCCAGGGACTGGACGTATGCGGTCGTCGGCTTCTCCGCCGGTTGCCTCCACACCGCCCGCCCGCGCACGCTCCGGAAGGACCCGCACTCATTCCACGAGGCCCCACCGTCGTCGCTGCGGAAGATGTGAGGCGGCTTCGTGCCCGCGTAGACCCTCGACGGCTCCGAGGCACAGAAGCTCAGCGACTTGACGATCGAGCCGTCGAGTCCGGACGGCGCCCAGGTGTCGCCGCCGTCGTCGGAGCGGTAGAGGCCGTCGCCCTGGGTCCCCGCCAAGAGCGTCCCCTGCGTCGACGTCGCCAAGCACCTGACGTCGAGGTCGGTCAGGTGCTTCGAGAGCTCCCATGCCCCCCCGGTGCCGACCGCGCGCTGGATCCCGTTGCCGGTGGTGGCGAAGAGGGTTTCGAACCCGCCGGAGGTCACGATGTCAGGCGGGGATCACCCAGAGGTTGTCGCCGAGCTGCTGACCGAGCGAGACGCGGCTCCCATTCACTTCGAGCGTGCGGGTGCCGTCCGGCCCAACCTCGACGATCTCGAGATCGTTGCCCGGGATCAGGCTGTGCTCCTCGAGGAACTTCAGCACGTCGTGATCGAGCTCCACGTCTTCGAGCAGCCGGGTCAGCCGGCCCGCCTCGCCGACCTCCATCGTGGCCACCGATCTCAGATCGGACCACGAGATGCTGGAGACCGTTCCGGGGATCGGGTTCCCATGAGGACACGTAGGCTCTCCCTCGAGCTTGGACAGGATGGCCTCTTCCACCTCGGGGGTCATGACCTTCTCCCAGTCCTCGGCTTGCTCGTGACACAGGTGCCACTGGATGCCGAGGATGTCGACGAGCATCCGTTCGGCCAGTCGATGGCGGCGCACCAGCGCCTCCGCGAAGACCTGGCCCTTCTCGGTCAGGGAGATGTCGCGCGCTCCTTCGACGGTCACGTAACCCTCTGTGACGAGACGTTTCACACCTTCAGAGACGGTCGCCGGCGCGAGGCCGAGTCGTTCGCCGATGCGAGCCTGGAGCACGCGCCGGCCCTCTTCCTTCAGCTCGTAGATCGCCTCGAGGTACTCCTTGGACGCGGGGTTCAGATCGCGGAGATCAGGTGAGGGTCCGGCCATGGAGCGGATTGTAGTGTCTGACCGATGGCCCCCTCCAAGGCCCGGAAGCGGCCGAAGCTCCTGCTCCTCGACGGTTACTCACTGGCGTTCCGCGCCTTCTATGCCCTTCCCGAGGACCTCGCGACGACCGACGGTACGCACACGAACGCGGTCTACGGCTTCACCTCGATGCTGATCAAGCTGCTGCAGGAGCAGAAGCCGGACTACATCGCGTGCTGTCTCGACATGGGGGCTCCGCTCGAGCGGACCGCGGAGTATGCGGATTACAAGAGCAACCGCACCAGTGCGCCGGACACCTTCTCGTCTCAGATGCCTCTGATCAGGGAGGTGTTGAGCGTGATGAAGATCCCGATCTACGAGCTGCCGGGTCACGAGGCCGACGACATCATCGCTTACCTCGCCAAGCGGACCTGTGAGGAAGGCGTGGACGTGAAGATCGTCACAGGGGACCGGGACTTCTTCCAGATCGTCGACGATCGGATCCACGTTCTCTACAACCGCAGGGGCATCACGGACATCGTCGAGATGGATCCCAAAGCGGTCGAGGAGCGCTACGGCGTGCCGCCGTCGAAGTACCTCGACCTGAAGGCTCTAGATGGAGACCCGTCGGACAACCTGCCGGGTGTGCCCGGGGTGGGTACTAAGACCGCGGCCAAGCTGGTGCAGAAGTACGGCAGTGCGGAAGAGGCCGTCGCGCACGCTTCCGAGCAGACCCCGAAGCTGGCGGAGAACCTGGCCGCCTCCGCCGAGCAGGTCGCGATCAACAAGAAGCTGTCCCGGTTGGCCGAGGTGCCGCTGGAAGGGGTTGGGCTCGAGGACCTGAAGATGGGCGGCTGGGACCTCGAAGAGGTACGCGAGCGCTTCATCTCGCTCGAGTTCCGGACCCTGCTCGAGCGCCTGCTCGCCGACCTACCCGAGGCCGCGGAGGGGGAGGGCGATCCGTTCGAGCTCGAGGTGCGCACGTTCGCCTCCCCGGCCGAGCTACAGCAGCTGGCTGCGGAGCTGGAACAGGCCACCTCGGTCGCGATCGACGTCGTGGCGGGATCGGTGCGCGGGGTCCCGCGTTCGTTGGCGTTCGCGTGGGGCGAAGGTCAGGTCGCCTTCGTCCCCGTCGGCCCGAAGGGCGTCTCGCCCGCCGAGCTGCGCGCGGGACTCGGCCCCCACTTCGCATCCGCCGCCCTGGAGAAGATCGCGCATGGGGGCCGGGCCTTGACGCTCGGACTCGCGCTGCTGGAGATCCCGCTGGAGGGATTGAAGCTCGATACGCACATAGCGTCGTACCTGCTCGACCCCGGCGCGCCCACCTATTCCATAGAGGAGATAGCGCGCAAATACAGCGGCCGGGAGTTGAGGGCCGCGGGAACCGAGGAGCGGCCCGAACAAGCGCAGGGGTCCCTCGATCTGGGAACCGAAGAGCAGGCCGGCTTCGATGCCGAGGACGCTTGCCTGCGCGCGCTCGCGGTGCAGGAGGTCGCCACCGTGGTCGAGCAAGAGCTCGAACGCCTCGGCATGCGGGAGCTGTACGAGACGATCGAGCACCCCTTGATCCCCGTGCTCGCCCGCATGGAGGAGATCGGCGTCAAGGTTGATCTCGATTACCTGACCGAGATGGCGCGCGATCTCGACAAGAGGATCGGAGCGCTGGAGACCGAGTGCTACGAGCTTGCAGGAGAGAGGCTGAACCTTGGGTCGCCGACCCAGCTCCGAGTGTTGTTGTACGACAAGCTCGGACTGAAGACCAAGCGGAGGACGAAGACGGGTCTCTCCACTGATGCTCGTGCGTTGCAGACCCTCGTCGATCAGCATCCGTTCGTGGGCAAGCTGCTCGAATACCGCGAGCTGGCGAAGCTCAAGAACACCTACGTCGACGCTCTTCCGCCGCTGGTAGACCCGGAGGACGGGCGCATCCACACCACCTACGACCAGACCGTTGCCGCAACCGGCCGTCTGTCGAGCACGAACCCGAACCTGATGAACATCCCGATCCGAACCGACCTCGGGAAGCAGATCCGCCGTGCGTTCGTCCCCGAGGCGGGGAACCTGCTCCTCTCGGTCGACTACTCGCAGATCGAGTTGCGGGTGATGGCGCACCTCTCCGAAGACCCGATCCTGCTCGAGGTCTTCGAGCAAGGAGAGGACGTCCACACCGCTACCGCCTGCCGGATCTACGGCATCGAGCCCGCCGACATAGCAACGAAGCAGCGCTCGGTCGCCAAGATGGTGAACTACGGCCTCGCGTACGGGATGGGCGCTCCGGGACTGGCCGATCGGCTGAACGTTCCCCGCTCTGAGGCGGAGGAGATCATGGACGCCTACTTCGAGCAGTTCCAGGGGGTTGCCGATTTCCTCGACACCGTCGTCAAGCAGGCTCACGCGGACGGGTTCACGACCACCATGTTCGGCCGCCGCCGCTACCTGCCCGAGCTCGGCAGCGGCAATCCGCGCATGCGCGCGATCGGGGAGCGCCAGGCGCTGAACGCTCCGATCCAGGGCTCGGCAGCCGACATCATGAAGCTGGCGATGATCGCCGTCGACGAGCGGCTCGAGGCCGACGGGCTCGACTCCAAGATGATCCTCACCGTCCACGACGAACTGGTCTTCGAGGTCCCCACCGAGGAGAGGGATCGGGCCGCCGCGCTGGTCGAGGAGGAGATGACCGGCGTGTGCGAGATGAAGGTGCCTCTGGTGGTGGATCTGTCTTTCGGAGAGGACTGGGCGGCCGCGAAAGCTTGAGGGGTTGGGCCAGAGCTGGTGCGGGTTGACTACGCGGACAGTGACCCAGCTGGGCCATTCAGTTCTACCTAGCTCCATCACGATAGGTAGTCGTGAGCGGTGCACGACAGCGGAGAGTGCTCGTCGCAGACGACGACCCAGGAGTTGTGGGCCTGGTCGAAGCCGTGCTCAGCGATGCCGGCTACGAGGTGCTTACCGCCACCGATGGCGAGGAGGCTCTCGCCCTGGCATCGGGTCACAACCCGGACGTCGTCCTGTTGGACGTGATGATGCCGCGCCTGAACGGGCTCGAGGTCTGCCGCCGACTGCGTGACACGCCCGCTACCAGCCATCTCTGCGTGATCATGCTGACGGCCCGAACGATGGCGGCCGATCAGCTGGCCGGACTGGACGCCGGCGCCGACGATTACGTCACGAAGCCCTTCGACGCGCTCGGATTGCCCGGCCGCATCGACAGCGTCCTGGAGCGGTCCCGCAGCGCCCTCGGACGCGACCCGTTGACCCGGCTGCCCGGCCCCCGCACGATCGAAGAGATGCGCAAGCGACTGCGAGATTCCCAGACGCCGTTCGCGCTCCTCTACGTCGATCTCGAGAACCTTGCCTCGTTCGACTCGGACTTCGGCAAGGAGAGCGGCAACGAGGCCGTGAGGCTGCTGGCCGCGTGCGTTCATCAAGCGGTCGAGGAGACCTCGGGCCTCGAGGGCCTGGTCGGTCATCTCACCACCGATCGCCTGGCCGTCATCGTCGACGTGGCGCTCGGTGAGGCCACGGCCGCGGCGATCGTCGCGGGCTGGGAGGCACATCGCTCCGCACGTGATGGGCGACTGCCGGTCGTTTCGATCGGTGGCGCGTTGTGTTTCGAGAGGGCCGTCGGAGATGACGCCGCGGTCGCGTCGGAGGCGACCCGGGAAGCGAGGTCGACCCCCGGTTGCTCCTTCCTGATGAAGGAGGTCGGCCGCGCTCCCCGGGGCGAACGGCCCGAGGCGCCCATGCCGGGGATCGGCTCTCCGCTGTTGCGCCGGGCCGGGAAGGGCGGGGTCTCGCCGAGGCTGTGGGACCAGCTCGCCGCTCTGAACGACGTCGCTCGTCGAGCCGAACGAGCGAGCCTGAGGCTCGCGCAACACCCGCGCTCGGTGCTCATAGTGGATGACGACCCGGACATCCGTGACGTCCTGCGCCTGCACTGTGAGCTCCAGGGCTTCCCCGTGGTAGCCGAGGCCGCGAACGGCCGCGGCGGCATCGAGCTGGCCGAGCTCCACCGACCGAGTTTCGTGTTGCTCGACCATCGGATGCCGGGGATGGACGGGGAGGAGACCGCGACCCACATCCGCGCCGTCCACCCCGAGGTGAAGATCATCGCCTTCAGCGGCATCCTGTGGGACCGGCCGAGCTGGGCGGACGGCTTCCTCGCCAAGGACCGCATCGCGGAGGTCAGTCCCGCCTTGGGCCGGTTCCTGGAGATGGACGCAGCCGAACGAACCCGCCGCCGCTGATCCCAACGCTCAACCGAGAGGGCGGGTGTGGCGGGGGTACTACGGCCCCCGTATACTCGTTCGGCCCCCCTGGTGGGGGCACATCTTTGTAGTGGAGGAGGAACCCACCTTTATGACGGATCAGTTGGACGAGGCTGCTCAAGCCTCGGCGGGGGCCGAGCAGACGCTCCCAGATGGGCACGGAGGAACGATCACCCGGACCGCACCATCCACGTCCGGTGAGACCTACGCCGGCGGCGTCATCGTCGAGAACGACGTAGGCGAGTCCCAGGAAGAGCTGATGGCGGCCATCGAGGCCACGATCAAGCCCTTCGACGACGGGGACCTCATGACCGGCACGGTCGTGAAGATCGAGAAGGACGAGGTCCTGCTCGACATCGGTTACAAGTCCGAGGGCGTCATCCCGATCCGGGAGCTGTCGATCCGCAACGACATCGACCCGTCCGAGGTCGTCTCTCTTGGCGACGAGATCGAGACCCTGGTCCTCCAGAAAGAGGACAAGGACGGCCGTCTGATCCTGTCCAAGAAGCGCGCCCAGTACGAGCGGGCCTGGGGCAAGATCGAAGAGATCAAGTCCGCCGACGGCACCGTCACCGGTCCGGTGATCGAGGTCGTGAAAGGTGGCCTGATCCTCGACATCGGTCTCCGTGGCTTCCTCCCCGCATCGCTCGTCGAGATGCGGCGCGTGCGCGACCTCCAGCCTTACGTGGGCAAGGAGCTCGAGTGCCGGATCATCGAGCTGGACAAGAATCGCAACAACGTCGTTCTCTCGCGCCGGAAGTTCCTCGAGGAGAGCCAGGCCGAGCAGCGCCAGGACTTCCTCACCTCTCTCGCCAAGGGAGAGCGCCGCAAGGGCGTCGTTTCGTCGATCGTCAACTTCGGGGCCTTCGTGGACCTGGGTGGCGTCGACGGTCTGGTCCACGTCTCGGAGCTGTCCTGGAAGCACGTCGATCATCCCAGTGAGGTCGTCGAGGTCGGCGAAGAGGTCGACGTCGAGGTCCTGGACGTGGATCTCGAGCGCGAGCGCGTGTCGCTCTCTCTCAAGGCCACCCAGGAAGATCCCTGGCGGCAGTTCGCTCGCGGCCACGCCGTGGGCGACGTCATCGAGGGCCGCGTCACCAAGCTGGTTCCATTCGGGGCCTTCGTCGAGGTCGACGACGCGATCGAGGGTCTGGTTCACATCTCCGAGCTGGCAGACCATCACGTCGAGCGGGCCGAGGACGAGGTCGGCGTGCACGACAAGGTCGAGGTGAAGATCATCGACATCGACCTGGACCGCCGCCGGATCAGCCTCTCCCGCAAGCAGGCCATGAAGGGCACCGGCGAGGAGTACGCCGTGGGGACGACCGAGGCACCCGCGGAGGGGGCCGAGGACGCCAGCGCTCCGGCCGCGTCGGAGGAGATGGAGCTCGAGACCGTCGATGCCGACATGGAGGTCGAGGCTCACGCCGCTGCCGAGGCGGTTGGCGTCGGCGACGAGGACACGATCGTCCGGCCCCAGACCACCGACGAGCTGGCTGCTTCACTCGACCAGGCTCCCGAGCTCTCCGCCGAGCCCGTCGCTCCGGAGGTGGCCGACGATCCGATCGCGGCCGCCCAGGCGGCTCCCGACGAGGAGAAGGAAGAGGCGCTCCTCACCGCTCAGATGTCTCCCGACAGCAACCCCACCGCAGGCACCGAGGTCGAGCCCCGCGACCCCAAGGAGCGCCAGCTCGACCGCCGGCTGAACGAGGAAGAGCCGGACCCCGGCGCTGCTCCGGGAGAGAACATCGACGCGATCGCAGAGGAGCTGGCTCCTTCGGTCTCTACCGAGGGCCAGGACGAGATCAGTCCGACCCCAACCGACGTAGCCTCCACCGCACCCGACGGGCCCAAGGTCTCGGGCGAGTCCCTCGACCCGGAGGACGTGGGCAACGAGGAGTCTCTCGAGGCGATCGTCGAGGATCTGAAGCGCGAGCGGGGACAAGAGGGCTGATCTCCGCTTAGCGGAATCACTCGGCGCCTGATGTACACAGTTGGACTGACCGGGGGGATCGGGTCCGGTAAGTCCACGTTCGCCGCGCTCTTGGCCGAGCGGGGTGCCCAGGTCATCGATGCGGATCAGTTGGGTCGCGATGCGCTCAAGCCGGGCAGAAGAGCGTGGCGGGACGCGGTCGACTCCTTCGGTGACGAGATCCTGGTGGCGGGCACCTTGGAGATCGATCGCCAGCGTCTCGCCGACATCGTCTTCTCCGACCCCAACAAGCTTGCCGCCTTGAACGCGATCACCCACCCCGTCATCGCTCGGGCGATCGCAGACCACATGGAGCGGCTCGCCGCAACCGACGCCATCGTGGTCGTCGACGCGGCCCTGATCGTGGAGCTCGGCCTCGACAAGGCTCTGGACGCATTGATCGTGGTCGACACGGGGGCCGAGTCGCGCCAGGCGAGGCTCGTGGCATCCCGCCGGATGCACCCTCGGGATATCCAGGCCCGGATGGCATCGCAGAGCCGCCCCGAGGATCTCATCGAGAGAGCCGACATTGTCGTCAGGAACGACGGCACCATCGACGATCTGGTCGCGGAGGCCGATCGGGTGTGGGCGGAGCTTCAGAAGCGAGCCGCATGAAAGAGATCGACATCGTCTTCTTCGACGCGGGGGAGACGATCATCCACCCCTACCCGTCCTTCCCGGAGCTGTTCGCCCAGGTGTGCGCGGAACGCGGAGCCAACGTTCGAGCGGATGAGGTCCGCGAGGTGCAGGAGCGGATGGCGCCCCATCTGATCGACCTAGCGGAGGACTCCGGCGTGACCACACCGTCGCTCGATCCCGAGGCCTCCCGAAGGTTCTGGACGTTCCTCTACGAGCGGTTCCTCGAAGAGTTGGGTGTCGACGACGACCAGCTTCCCAGCGAGCTCTTCGCCACCTTCTCCGCGACGTCGACCTACCGGCTCTTTCCTGATGTGAAGCCGGCTCTGACACGGATCGAAGAAAGCGGTCACCGTCTCGGCTTGATCTCTAACTTCGAGGGATGGCTCGAGCAGATCCTCGTCGAGCAGGAGGTCGGGGAGTCTTTCGACGTGACCGTTATCTCCGGGGTCGAGGGGGTCGAGAAGCCCGATCCGGCTATCTACGAGCTTGCGGTGCAACGTGCTGGAGTTGAACCGTCACGCTGTGTGCATGTCGGAGACTCGATGGCACTCGATGTGGTGCCGGCGACGGAAGTGGGTATCAGGGCGGTACTGCTCGACCGAGTGGGCAGGTACCCCGACTCCGGTCATCCGACCATCGGCTCATTAGAGGAGTTACCCGACATCATCTCGAAGCTATGAACATGGAGACAACGGGTCAAGCCGCGACCGACGGCTCGGAGAAGCGTTACGACGAGCTAGCCGCGCTGTATCGGATCGCTGCTTTGAACGCGGCCCAAGAGGACCGCACCCAACTGGTGGCGGACATCCTAGGGATAGTCGGTGAAGTGGTCGCCGGAGATCAGGTTCTTCTGTTCAGCTACGACGACGAGAAGGACGAGCTTCGTCTACACGAAGGGAACGGTCGTGAGCGTCTGTTCGGCGGCACGCGCTCGGGGATCATCAGCCGCGCCCTCTCCGGTTCCGCCCAGCTTGAGAACGAGGTCACCGACGAAGACCCAGGCGACGAAGAGCTCCGGCAGCGAACCAAGGCCCGCCAGGTGGTGGCCGTTCCGCTGAACGTGAGCGATCGGGCTCTCGGGGTCCTCGCCGTCGTGGATTCGCAGAGAGGCGCCTTCCGGCAGGAGGATGTGCGGATCCTGTCCATCCTCGGCGACCGGGTAGCTGTGACCCTCGAGAACGTCCAACTGGTCGAGACCCTCTCTCGTCAGGTCAGGGAGCTCGAAGGCCTTCAGCGCCTGTCCTCCCTGCTCACCGATCCGAGAGACCTCGAAAGCGCGGTGGACGGCTGCATCCACATCGTCATGGAGATGATCGATTGCGAGAAGATCGCGATCCTCCTCTACGACGAGGAGACGAACTCTCTCGTAGCTCATCCACCCGTGATCGGTATCACCGACGAGCAGTTGGCCCAGCTTCAGATCTCGATGGACGAGCCGTCCCTGGGCGGAACCGTGTTCCGCACGAACACGGGCTTGTACTCGAACGACGCCGAGAACGATCAGTGGGTGAACCAGCGTTTCCGCGAGATCCTCGACATGGAGACCCTGTTGGTGGTCCCGCTGGGCACGGGACCGCGACCCATGGGGGTCCTGAAGGTGGTCAACGCGAAGAGAGGGTTCTTCGACCAGGCCGACCTCAGGTTCGCCATGCTTCTTGGAAGGCAGGCAGGTGCCGTGCTCGAGTCGAATCTGGCTCGCAGTCGCGAGCGGGGCCTGCTGCGCGAGCTCCGAGAGGCCGACCGCACGAAATCCGAGTTCGTCTCGATGCTCGCACACGAGCTGAAAGGGCCGATGACCACGGTTCTGGGATTCAGCCACACCTTGTTGGACCAGGGCCAGAAGATCCCCGAAGACAAGCGCGATCAGATCCTGTCGATCATCAACAAGGAGACCGAGAGACTGTCTCGCCTGGTGAACGATCTTCTCGACGTCTCGCGCATGGAGGCCGGTACCCTCCGGTACGAACCGGAGCCCACCTCGATCCACGAGATCGTCGAAAGCATCCTGACCGTCCACACATCTCTCAAAGCCGATCACGCCGTGTTGGACGTGCTTCCGGAGGACCTACCGAAGGTGCTCGTCGATCGGGACCGGATCCGTCAGGTCGTCATCAATCTCCTCACGAACGCGACGAGATATTCACCGGAGGGGTCCACGGTGACGATCGGAGCCGAGGTGATCGAAGAGGCCGACGAGCGCTTCGTCAAGCTGTTCGTGAAGGATGAGGGGATCGGGATCGCTCCGCACGATTCGGAGCGCATCTGGAACAAGTTCGCGATGCTTCCGAAGCCCGGCTGGACCAAGAAGGGAACGGGTCTCGGTCTCTACATCACCAAGGGCATCGTCGAGGCCGGAGGCGGCCGCATCTGGGTGGATTCAGAGATCGGCCGAGGCTCCACGTTCAACCTCACGATGCGCATCGCCGAAGACGCGTCGCGTTCCTGAACCGTTACATCCCTCCTTAAGATGGTCTGCTAGTGCCGCCTTTCAAGGTCGAGTCCGATTTCTCTCCTGCCGGCGATCAGCCCACGGCTATCGCCGAGATAGTCGAGCGCGTTCGGGCGGGGGAGCGGTACACAACCCTTCTGGGGGCGACCGGCACGGGCAAGACGGCCACGCTCGCCTGGGCGCTCGAGCAGATCCAGAAGCCGACCTTGGTGATCGCTCCGAATAAGTCGCTGGCCGCGCAGCTGTGCAACGAATTCAAGCGCTTCTTCCCGCACAACGCGGTCGAGTATTTCGTCTCTTACTACGACTACTACCAGCCCGAGGCCTACGTGCCGTCGTCGGACACCTACATCGAGAAAGACTCGTCGATCAACGACGAGATCGAGCGCCTGCGCCACTCGGCCACCAGTGCGTTGCTCCAGCGCGATGACGTGCTGATCGTGGCGAGCGTGTCGTGCATCTTCGGACTGGGTTCGCCCGAGGAATATCTCAACCAGGTTGTGAGCGTCGCGCGAGGGGGAACGGCGGACCGCGACTTCATCACCCAACGTCTGGTGGATATCCAGTACGAGCGAAACGACATCAACTTCATCCGGGGCAAGTTCCGCGTCAGAGGCGACACCATCGAGATCTTCCCGGCCTACGAAGAGGTGGCCCTGAGGATCGAGCTCTTCGGCGACGACGTCGATCGGATCATCCAGTTCGATCCCCTGACCGGCGAGATCGTGCGAGAGCTCGACCACGTGACGGTCTATCCGGCCTCCCACTACGTCGCATCTCGCGAGCGGATGGAGCGAGCCATCGTCAGCATCGAGCGCGAGCTGGCGGACCGGCTCTACGTCCTCGAGAACGAACGGAAGCTGCTCGAAGCTCAGCGGCTCAGGATGCGTACCAACTATGACCTCGAGATGATGCGCGAGGTTGGTTTCTGCTCGGGAATCGAGAACTACTCGCGACACATCGAGGGCCGGGAGCCCGGGAGCAAACCCAACACGCTGATCGACTATTTCCCCAAGGACTTCCTGTGTGTCCTCGACGAATCGCACGTCGCGATCCCGCAGTTGAACGGGATGTACGAGGGCGATCGCAGTCGGAAGACGACCCTCGTGGAGCACGGATTCCGTCTTCCCAGCGCGATGGACAACCGCCCCTTGAGGTTCGACGAATGGCTCGAGGCTGTGAACCAGTGCGTGTTCATGAGCGCGACCCCCGGTCCCTTCGAGTTGCGTCACGCCGGCAAGCCGGTGGAGCAGCTGGTGCGTCCGACGGGACTCGTCGATCCAGAGATCCTGATCCGTCCGACCAAGGGGCAGATCGACGACCTGATGGAGGAGATCCGCAAGCGGACCGAGGCCGACGCTCGCGTACTGGTCACGACGCTCACGAAGAAGATGGCCGAGGACCTGACCGACTACCTCCTCGAGTCGGGCATCAAGGTGCGCTATCTGCACGCGGACATCGACACCGTCCAACGGATCGAGATCCTGCGCGATCTGAGGCTAGGCGAGTTCGACGTCCTCGTCGGCATCAACCTCTTGCGTGAGGGGCTGGACCTCCCCGAGGTCTCTCTGGTCGCGATCCTGGATGCGGACAAGGAGGGATACCTGCGCTCGCAGACCTCCCTGATCCAGACGATCGGGCGCGTCGCGAGGAACGTCGAGGGTCAAGTGATCATGTACGCCGACGAGGTGACCGACTCGATGCGCAGGGCGATCAACGAGACCCAGCGTCGACGGAAGATCCAGCTGGAATACAACGAGGAGCACGGCATCGACCCGCAGTCGATCCGCAAGGCCGTGAGCGACATCCTGATCGAGGGCTTCGGTCGCAAGCGAGAGACCGTCCCCGATAAGTCCCGCCGCCGGAAGGAGCCGATCGGCGGTAGCCCGGACGAGCTCCGTCGTCTGATCCTGCAGTTGGAGGAGGAGATGCATACGGCGGCCGAGGACCTCCGGTTCGAGTACGCCGCCCGCATCAGGGACGAGATCGCCGACCTGCGCCGCGAGCTGCGCGAGGTCGGTTGAGCGAAACGGGCTCAGCCGTTCCAGCCCGGGCGCTGCCCGGCCGGCATCCGGACGACCGCAGGATCGCCGCCTTGGGCCTCCCCGCTCTCGGCGCGCTGGCAGCCGACCCGCTCTATTCGCTGGTCGACACGGCCTTCGTCGGGCGGCTGGGCGTTCCTCACCTGGGGGGCCTGGCGGTCGGCGTGGCCGCCTTCACCGCCTCGTTCTGGATCTTCTCCTTCCTCGCCTACGGGGTGACCCCACGTGTCGCGCGCTCGCTGGGGGCCGGAGACGCGTCCGAGGCCGGGCGGATCGGTGTGCAAGCGCTGCAGTTGGCGGTCATCCTCGGCGCCCTGGTGACCATCGTCGGGTTGGCGTTCACGGGCCCGATCGTCAGAGCTTTCGGAGCGGCCGGAGACGTGACTTCGTATGCGGAGGCGTACCTCAGGATCAGGGTGCTGGCCGCGATCCCGGTCCTGATCGCTCAGGTGGGGCAGGGTTACCTCCGCGGCGCGCAAGACACCCGGACGCCGACCTACATAGTGGGCGCGGGCGCCTTGCTCAACGTCGTCGTGGGTTACCTCTTCATCTTCACCTTCGAGTGGGGGATCGAGGGGGCCGCGTGGGCGGTCGTGGTCTGTCAGTCGGCCGCGGCCGCGGGATTCATCTGGGTCCTGCACGAGCGCATGACCGTGCCCCACTGGAGACCCGAGCCGGCCGCGATGCGCTCTCTGCTCCGGGTCGGTGGCGAACTCGGGGTTCGCACCGGCTCCCTGCTGGCCGGATTGACGCTGGCCACCTCACTGGCCGCCCGCATCGGTACGACCAGCGTCGCTGCGTGGCAGATCGCGATGCAGATCTTCCTCCTGCTCTCTCTCACGATGGACACCCTGGCGATCGCGGCCCAGGCTTTGGTCGCCACCCACCTGGGCGCCGGTCGAGCAGACTCGGCTCGCGCCGTGTCCGTGCGCCTGATCGCCCTCGGCCTGTATCTGGGGACCGCGTTCGCCGCGGCCCTGCTGCTGCTTGCGTTCCCCTTGGCGCGGTTGTTCACGGAGTCGCCGGAGGTGGCCGCCCTCGGAGGTCGGTTGCTGATCTGGATGGCGCTGTTGCAGCCGCTCGGCGCCCTCGCTTTCACCCTCGACGGCATCCTGATCGGCGCTTCCGACACGAGGTTCCTCGCCTGGGCGATGGCAGCCGTCACGGTGGTGTTCATCGCGGTGATGCTCGGCCTCGGTTCACTCGGTCTCGGCATCTGGAGCGTGGCCGCCGGGATGACGATCTGGATGGCGCTACGCGGAGTGACGACGCTGCAGCGCTTCCGCGGCCCGCACTGGGAGACGGCGAAGGCCTAGAGCAGGTCGCGCAGTTCGGTGAAACACCGCTCCACGTCTTCCTCGGTATTGAAGAAGTGCGGGGAGATCCGGAAGGTGTCGTGACGGCTGTCCAGCACGACATCGCGCTCGAAGAGCTTGTGAAGAAGCGCATCGGTGGCCTGGCGGCCCCCCGGGATCCGCACCCGCACCAGCCCACCCCGGCGGTCGTCGTCCCTCGGCGACAACAGCTCCAGACCCACTTCGTCGGCTCTGGCGATCACGAGGCGGGTTAGCTCCTGGTTGCGTGCCCTGATCCGCTCGACCCCGACCTCCTCGATGATCTCGAGCCCGCCGGACGCCGTCCACGCTTGGGGCAGCGTGTATGTGCCCGTCTCGAACCGGCGTGCGTCGTCGCGCAAGCGCAGCCGTTGCCGGTCGAAATCGAACGGGTCCTTGGTCCCGAACCAGCCGACCACCCGGGGCTCCATCTGAGGGATCAGGTCCTTACGGCAGTACAGGAAGGCGAGGCCCTGGCCTCCGCACACCCACTTCAGGACGCCCGTAACGAGCAGATCGATACCCAGCGCATGCACATCGATCGGGACGATGCCGCTGCCGTGGAAGTCGTCGACCAACACGAGCGCGCCCTGGTCGTGCGCTGCAGACACGATCGGGTCCATGTCCATGATCCAAGAGGACTCGAACAGGACGCGGTTGACGTTGACGATCGCGGTGCGGTCGTCGATGCGGCTAGCGGTTTCGTCGGCATCGACCCCGATGCGATCCGGTGACGCAACCACGTCGAGCTTCGCGCCGGCCCGTTCCTGCGCCCTCCACACGTAGTGGTTCGTGGGGAAGTCCATGTCCGATAGGACGACCTTGGGACGGTCGTTGAAGTCGAGACAGGTCGCTATCGCCGATATCCCTGCCGAGACGGACGGGATGACCGCTATCTCGTCGGTGTCCGCGCCGATCAGTCGTGCGAACTGCTCTCGGCAACGGCGCAGCTTCGGTAGCCCGTGGTCGAACCACAGCTCTTCCGGACCGAGCCGTTGCCAAAGATCGAGGTGCTCCTCGGCCAGGGCGCGGCTGCGTCGCGAGAGCGGGCCGAGCGAGGCCGAGATCAGGTAGGTCCGCTCGGCGAGGACCGGGAACTCATCCCGATAGGCGGTCAGATCCTTCATCGCCTCCAGCGTAGCCGTGTCCGAATGGCCCCAAGTGACTATGGACGCTGGACCGGGGGCGGCGCAAAGTACCGATATCGGGCGGATCTGAAAGGGGCGGATATGAGCGAGGGTCTGAGATGGGAACAACGCCGACGGGTCACGGAGTCTCTCTCTTCTGACCTGCCCCAGATGCGAGATGCGCTGGAAGCGGGGGCGCAGGGTCCCGTGTTCGAAGAGATCCACGAGCTGCTGGAGGGGGCCGAGGAGGGCGAGCTGATCGATTGGCTGACGGTCGCCGTCTATCGCCACGCGGATGGCTCCATCTTCACCTCGATCCACGGCGACCCCCACAGGACGACCTTGCAGATCAAGGGCCTCTTGCACGACGCGATCTGGGCAGCGGCTCACCAGGAATAACCAGGCGCGGGTTTGTCCGGCTTGACACATCTGTGACGTTTGTTAACGTCTGTGGCCTCATGAGCCTGGGAGGCCCCTTTGAGAGTTCGCCGCTACCGCGGGAGGCATCTACGTCCTCGCCCTAAGAAGGCAGGTCCGGTCGTGCTTGCGACCGCAGCTTCGATGTCGGTTGCGTCTCCGGCCTTCGCCGGCACCTACACGGTCCGCCGGGGCGAGACGCTGTCCGGGGTGGCCGGTCGCTTCGGCACGTCGGTCTCGGCCCTCGTCCGCATGAACCACTTGAGCGATCCGGACCTCATCGTTGCCGGGCAGCGCCTGCGGATCCCCGCCGACCTCTCGGCCTCGGCCACCCACACGGTGTCCGGCGGCGACACGCTGTCCTCGATCGCGGCGCGCTATGGAACCACCGTCGGCGCTCTCGCCCGGGCGAACGGGATCGACGATCCGAACTTCATCGTGGCGGGTCAGAGACTCAGGGTCCCGAGCGGCGGCGTCCGCCTCTCTCACGCGCCTCATCCCAGTACCGATTCGGTCGCCTCCACCCTGGAGACGCATGCGGCCCAACACGGTCTCGAGCCGGCACTCGTCAAGGCGGTGGCGTGGCAGGAGAGCGGTTGGCGTCAGGATGCACGCTCAAGCGTTGGGGCCATCGGGGTCATGCAGGTGATGCCGGACACAGCCGAGTACGTGAACGAGAGCCTGGATCACGGGGACCTGGATGTGAGGGAGACCGACGACAACGTGCATCTGGGCGTGGCGTACCTCCGCCACATGAAGCAGACGCTCGGCTCGACGAAGCGGGCACTGGCCGGCTACTACTCGGGCCCCGGCAACGTGAAGGACCGCCTGCAGTCGTACCAGAAGACGTACACCCGCAGCGTGCTCTCCCTCAGAGACCGATTCGAATAACGCTGCCTCACAGCAAGACGAGCGGGTCGGGAATCGAAGTTACATGTGCGTCGTTTAGTGTCCGTATATGGGCGACCCGCTCGAGAAGGCCTCCGACAAGCTCGTCATCCGAGGGGCTAGAGAGCACAATCTCAGAGACGTAAACCTCGAACTGCCGCGGGATGCGCTGGTGGTCTTCACGGGCATCTCGGGTTCCGGCAAGTCGTCTCTCGCGTTCGACACGATCTACGCCGAGGGACAACGTCGATATGTGGAGTCGCTCTCCTCGTACGCCCGCCAGTTCCTCGGGCAGATGGACAAGCCGGACGTCGACTTCATCGAAGGCCTGTCTCCCGCCATATCGATCGACCAGAAGTCGGCTTCTAGGAACCCGCGTTCGACGGTCGGAACGATCACCGAGATCTACGACTATCTGCGTCTGCTCTACGCCCGCATCGGCCGCCCCCACTGCCATAACTGCGGACGTCCGATCGCACGCCAGACGCCGGAGCAGATCGTGGATCAGGTGCTCGGCCTGCCGGAGGGGACCCGTTTCCAGGTCCTCGCTCCGATGGTGCGGGGTCGCAAGGGCGAGTTCACGACGATGTTGGAGGACCTCTCCCGGCGAGGCTTCGTACGCGCGCGGATCGACGGTGAGGTCAAGGAGCTATCCGAGAAGATCCGCCTCGACCGCTACTACCAACACGACATCGACATCGTCGTCGACCGACTGGTCATCAGAGAGGGCATCGGAAGCCGCCTCACCGACTCCGTTGAGACGGCTCTCAAGCTGGCCGACGGCACGGCCGCGATCGAGTTGGTCGACGATTCGGCCGAGGACATCCTCTTCTCTCAGCATTTCGCCTGTCAGCACTGCGGCCTGAGCTTCGACGAGCTCGCCCCGCGCAACTTCTCGTTCAACTCACCTTACGGCGCTTGCGAGCACTGCGACGGGCTCGGCACCCACCTCGAGGTCGATTCAGAGCTCGTCATCCCCGATCCCGATCTGTCGATCGACGAGGGCGCGATCGCGCCGTGGTCCGGGCGCAGCCTCGAGTACTTCGATCGCCTGCTGGATTCGGCCGCCAAGACCTTCCGGTTCAAGACCGATGTGCCCTTCCGCAAGCTCTCGCAACGAGCCCAGGACATCATCCTGTACGGCAGCGAGGACGAGCAGGTGCACGTCCGCTACAAGAACCGCTTCAACAGGACGCGCTCTTACTGGACGAACTTCGAAGGGGTCATCTCCTGGCTCGAGCGCCGCCGCGAGGAGACCGACTCCGAGTACGCGCGCGAGCGCTACGAGCAGTACTTCCGCGAGGTGCCGTGCCCGAAGTGCAAGGGGGCCAGGTTGCGACCGGAGTCATTGGCCGTGACCCTCGGCGGGAAGAACATCCACGAACTGACCAACACCTGTATCGGCGAGATAGACGATTACCTGCGGAAGCTCGAGTTCGACGATCGGGAGATGGTGATCGCGGAGCGGGTGCTGAAGGAGATACACGCCCGCCTCGGCTTCCTGCTCGATGTGGGTCTGGACTATCTGACCCTGGCGCGCGGCGCGGCGACGCTTGCGGGTGGCGAGGCGCAGCGCATCAGGTTGGCGACCCAGATCGGCTCGGGCCTGGTGGGGGTGCTCTACATCCTCGACGAGCCCTCGATCGGGCTCCACCAGCGCGATAACCGGCGGCTGATCGACACGCTGGTGCGGCTTCGCGATCTCGGCAACACGCTGATCGTCGTCGAGCACGACGAGGACACGATCCGCGCTTCCGATCACGTGGTCGACATCGGGCCGGGGGCGGGCACCCACGGCGGCGAGATCGTCTACACTGGTCCGCTCAAGGGGCTGCTTCGCGAGAAGCGCTCGTTGACGGGTGACTACCTGGCGGGAAGACGGCAGATCGAGGTTCCCAAGGAGAGACGCAAGGGGAACGGCAAGGCGATCGTGGTGAAGGGCGCTCGTCAACACAACCTCAGGAACATCGACGTGACCTTCCCGCTCGGAGCGTTCGTCGCCGTCACCGGGGTGTCCGGTTCGGGCAAGTCGACCCTGGTGAACGACGTTCTGTACCGCTCGGTCCACCAGATGCTGAACCGGAACGCTCGGTTGGTAGCGGGCAAGCACAAGCGCATCGAGGGTCTGGAGCACGTCGATAAGGTGATCGACATCGATCAGTCTCCGATCGGGCGCACGCCGCGGTCCAACCCCGCGACCTATACGGGTGTGTTCGACCACGTCCGCAAGCTCTTCGCGAAGACCCCCGACGCGAAGCGACGCGGCTATCAGCCCGGTCGCTTCTCCTTCAACGTGCGCGGTGGGCGGTGCGAGGCTTGCGCGGGCGAGGGAACGATCAAGATCGAGATGCACTTCCTCCCGGACGTCTACGTCCCGTGCGAGGTGTGCAAGGGCAAGCGGTACAACCGGGAGACCTTGGAGGTCCGTTTCAAGGGCAAGAACATCGCCGAGGTCCTCGACATGAGCGTTGCCGAGGCCTGCGAGTTCTTCTCCGCCATCCCGCCCATCGCCCGCCATATGGACACGCTTCGAGACGTTGGCCTCGGCTACATCAAGCTCGGTCAGCCTGCTCCGACGCTCAGTGGGGGAGAGGCGCAGCGCGTGAAGCTCTCGACGGAGCTGTCGAAGCGCTCCACGGGCAAGACCCTCTATATCCTGGACGAACCCACGACCGGATTGCACTTCGACGACGTGCACAAGCTTCTCGGTGTGCTGCATCGGCTGGTCGAGGTCGGGAACTCCGTGGTCGTGATCGAGCACAACCTCGATGTGATCAAGACCGCCGACCACATCATCGATCTCGGCCCGGAAGGGGGCGCCGGCGGGGGCGACGTGGTCGCGGCCGGGACCCCTGAAGAGGTCGCAGCGGAGCCTCGGTCCTACACCGGCCGTTACCTCAAGCCGCTGTTGGCCGTCGGCGAGAAGAAGTCGAAGGTGGCCGCCAAGAAGAAGGCGACGGGCCGTCAGGTCGCCACTGCCCGCCGGGCCGGCTAGGGAGTCTTCTCCTTCTCGGCGTCGGCTCCGAGATCGTCCAGCGTGGTCCGCTCGACCTGGAAGTCGCTCGAGACGCCTCGGAACGTGACGTAGTCCACCGCTATCGGCAGCGCATCTCGCAGGTAGATCACCTGCGCCTCGTAGTCCTTGTCCGTCTCCAACGTCAGCGATTTCAGTCCGGTAGCTCCGGTGGTTCCCACCCGAAGTAGCAGCGTTCCGTCGACCTCCTCGATCGCCCGCTCGTGGGTGTGCCCTGCGAGCACTAGCGGCACCGCTCCGTAAGCCTCTGTCGCCAGCCTCTCGTCGTGGACGACGAGTATGTCGGGCCCCAGCTCGTCGACCAGCCCGGCGACGTCGGGCGCTTGCTCGAGCCGCCTCTCTTCTTTCTGGTCTTCCGTGACGTTGCTATCGGTCGTGAAAGTGGGGTCGTCCCAACCCACGATCTCCAGGCCCGCGATCTCTTCAAGCTGTTTCTCCATCAGGATCACGTTGTCGGCGGAGCCCAGGGTCCGGAGCAACCCGGGGGAGTCGTGGTTCCCGCGGACGTAAAGATAGGGCGCTTCGATCGCCGCGAGGCCTTCGACGAGCTGTCGGTCGATCGGCTCGGTGAGGCTCGAGAGCGAGCCGGTGTCGAGTGTGTTGGACCCGAGGTCTCCTGTGTCGATGACCAGATCTACATCGAAGGCTTCAGCGAGCTCCTGAGCGATCTCTACTCCGAGTGGGTTGGCATGGATGTCGCCGACATGCAGGATGGCGGTGGCATCGGCCCGGGGATCGGTATCGGGCCGCGCTACCAGAAGGAGCAGATCCGACAGACGCCCGGTCGCGGTCTCGTATCGGGAGCGCAGGTCGTCCAGCACGCTCGCTTTGTCTCGCAGGGTCTCGATCACGATCGGCGCTTTCGCGAGGGTCCCGGCGTAGCGGGGTTCCTCGAACGCATCCAGGTTGTAGGTGACGCCGGAGACCGCCAGCAGAGCCGCCACGGTCAACCCGGCTGCCACCCCGCCCGCGGCGGCGTACCTCCACTCGCGGCCGAACAACAGGATGGCGGCGATCGCTCCCAACGCGAGGCCGCCGAGCAGCAGCTGCGAGACGCTCCTTCGCACGACAGCGGACAGGTCTTCCTCCACCTGCGCCCGCAGGGTCTCGCGTCCGCCCACCGTGGTAGCGAGAGGGCCCAGCTCTTCGAAGTCGATCGCCCGGAAAGAGAGCTCGAAGCGCAAGGGGGCCGGGTGTGTCGAGGCCGAGATCGTTCCGAGCGGAGGTACCCGCAACACGGTCTCACCACGGCCCACTGAGCCGTGAACGGCGACGTTCGCCGGGCCGAGCGCATGCGAGATGGATGGGACGAGACCGAGGCCCGCCAGGGCGGCCAGGGTCCCCGCTACGGCCGCGAGAAGCAGGCGCATGCGCGAGGGCTTCGGCTTGTTCCCCTCGGTGAGCATGACCCTCATTGTTCATCAGGCATGGGCAGTGACCGACATCTGCCACGTTCCTGCCTCGGTAGGATGCTCGTTCCCGGGCGGTTGGCTCAGCGGGAGAGCGCTGCCTTCACACGGCAGAGGTCACTGGTTCGATCCCAGTACCGCCCACCAGGATCCTGCGTCGAGAGACTAAGTCCCGCCCTTCGTGTCCACCGACGCATGCCCCGGGCTTGTGGATACATCTCATCCAAATCTCATCTATCCGTCATCCATGCCACACCTCGGCGTCCTAGCGTCGACCTAGGTGGTCAGGGTGACCACCGAAAGGAGGCAGTCATGCACATCCAGATCGTGAACTTCCAGCTCGATGGGGTGACGGAAGATGAGTACCGCGGGTTGTGTGACCAGCTCGCCCCGGCTTTCGCCGAGGTCCCGGGTCTCCTCTCGAAGGTGTGGCTGAGCGATCCCGACAACAACAGCTTCGGCGGCGTCTACACCTGGCGGGATCGCGGTGCGATGGACGAGTTCGCAGCGTCCGAACTGTTCAAGAACGTCGTGACGCACCCGAACCTCACCGGGATCACGTCGAAGGATTTCGCAGTACTTGAGGGTCCGACGTCGGTAACCCGTGGGGTCGCCGAGGCGGCAGCCTGACCGACCCCCTGGCCTCGGCTCCACGTGCATGGTGAGATGGAGGTCATGGGCGGGCGCACGGTGCAGCGCGAAGAGGGGGCCGCCAGAGCGAGCTCTCTGGTCGGACGAGATGACGAGATCGCCGTCCTCGCTCGGATGCTCGACGAGGACGGCCCTCGCATCGTCTGGGTTCATGGTCTCGCAGGCATCGGCAAGTCGACGTTGCTTGACGCGTTCAGAGACGTGGCTCGAGGTCAGGGCACCACGGTCATCGCGCTCGACTGTCGATCGGTCGAACCGACGGAAAACGGATTCCTGGGGGCGCTGTCTAGTGCCCTCGGCGCCGAAATGACCTCCGTTCCCGACTGTATGAAACGTTTGAGCAGGCTCGGAGATGTCGTGGTGCTGTCGTTCGACACCTACGAGGCGCTGCGATTGCTCGATCCGTGGATACGTGAGGCATTCGTTCCTGCCCTGCCGGACAACATGCGAATCATCCTGGCGGCGCGAGAAGCACCCTTGCCCGTGTGGTGGCGGAGACGAGGCTGGGAGGCGGTCTTCCGCACGCTTGAGCTTCCTCCGCTTGAGGAAGATGCGTCCCGTGCACTGCTGCGCTCGGTGGGCTTCTCCGAGGAGGAAGCGCGACAGATGAACTCCTTCACGCGCGGCCATCCCCTCGCGTTGCGCGTTGCAACGCTTGCCGCTGGTCGTGGAGGTGCGGACCTTGCGGGTTCCGCGATCGAACGGGTTATCGAGGAGCTAAGTCATCTTTATCTAGCGGACCTCGATAGGGACACAAGGGCGGCTGTAGGCGCTGCTGCGCTCGTTAGACGGACCACGGTTTCGGTAATGGGAGCGATGCTCCCCGACCGAGCACCTCATGATGTCATCGCGGCACTGCGAGAGTTGCCGTTTGTCCGCTTCGGTCGCGATGGACTGACGGTGCACGACGCGATTCAGCAAGCCGTTGCCGCCCACCTGTTGGCCACGGATCCTGCCGCTCATCGTCAATACCGCAAGGCCGCATGGAAGCAACTGCGTACGGAGCTCGCCGAAGCGGCTCCCTCCGAGCTCTGGCGGTATACGGCGGACATGCTCTATCTGATCCAGAACCCGGTCGTGAGGGAAGCATTCTTCCCATCCGGCTCGGCGGAGTATTTCGCAGATCCGAGCCATCCGTCTGATGAACCCGAGATCTTCGACATCATCGATCTGCACGAGGGCCCGGCTTCTGCGAAACGCTTGAAGTCATGGTGGCGCCGCGCGCCGGGAACCTTCCGGGCGATCCGTAACGCGAGCGGCGATCTGTCTGGGTTTTACTGCCTCTTCGATCCTGCCGAGATGGGCCGGGATTGGCTCAGTGAAGACCCCGTGACCCGCTCGTGGTTGGATCATCTAAAGGAAGATCCGGTGCCCGTGTCGCAACGCGTCCTGTTCAATGTCCGCTGGTTGGGCCGCGACGACGGTGAAGGGCCGTCGCCTGTCCAGGCTGCATGTTGGCTCGACGTGAAGCGTGTCTACATGGAGATGCGGCCGAACTTGCGACGCCTCTACACCGAGGTCCGCGACATCGAGGCGTTCGCTCCCGTTGTGACGAAGCTTGGGTTTGCTCCGCTTCCCGACCACTCGGTCGAGATCGACGGCACCATGCACTACGCAGCTGTGTTGGACTTCGGTCCCGCGTCTGTTGATGGATGGCTGTCATGGCTCGCCGGTTCGGAGTTGGGAGTCCTAGATAGCGACGAGGTTGTGGACTTAGACGCCAGGGAACTAGTTGTCGATGGACAGCGCGTGAAACTCACGCGTCTCGAGCTGGAAGTCTTTCGTTATCTTCAAGAAAGAGCGGGACGAGCAGTGAGCCGCGTTTCCCTGTTGCAGGACGTATGGGGATATGAGTACGTCGGGGGAAGCAATGTCGTGGACGCGATAATGCTCAGCTTGCGCAAGAAGCTTGGTTCACACGCAACCATGATCGAAACGGTACGAGGTGTCGGCTATCGGCTTCGCCAGGGCGACGCGAGCCGAGAAACATAGCGGCGATCGCTCTGAATCTCCGGAGTCCGACGTTCGTCGAGGTGCTCCTAGCGTTCACTTACCCGCGAATGATGGTTCACGGGGGCGTGGCTCAGTCCGTAGTGGTGTCCCTGTAGCTGCGACCGCCACTCAAGGCAAGCGGCCTAGGCACTATTGCTTATTGGGCGGTCAGCCTCCCTAGCCGAAAACCTGTGTATGGGAACCGATAGTGAGTTCGAGGTACGTGCGGCGCTTCGTCAGTGGCTGTTCGACCTCCACCGCAGTGGACGGGTGATCGGGAGCCAGATCCATCGAGAGGTCGAGCAGATAGCCGTCCTGGTCGTAGCGGCGGGAGGGTCCCTGCATGAGGCGTTCTCTGCGGCCCGCAGCATCCTGCCCGACCCGAAGACGTTGGGATCGGCCGCTTAGCAACCGCTTCTGGCCGACAGAACCACGTGGGTCGGGGTGATTCGCGTGAGCTTCCTAGGGCTTTTGGCTTCGAGGCCGTGACTGCTCGCGGTCCAACTTGACGAACGAGAACTCTCCATCCGGCTCCAGGACGGCATAGTCGAGCTCGTTCAGGTCCCCGATCCCGTGCTCGCGAGCGGCGTCCAAGAGGTCGTCCAAGCCCATCCGATGGGTCCTCAGTACATCGAGTAGGGGCTCGCCTTCTCGGAAGACGAGGGCGGGGATCCCATGTGCGACCTTCTGCACCCCCGTCCAGCGGAACCCGGTGTAAGAGATCAGTAGAGACCAGAGCGCCATCGTGCCGAGAGCCAGCACTGCTCCGGTGATCGAGTAATCCTCCTGAGTGACCCCCTGCTGGATGAGGTCCCCCATCGCGACGAGGACGATCAGCTCGAACGGCGACATCTCAGCGAGCTCCCGGCGCCCGAGCGCCCTCGTCAGGAGAAGGATCAGGAAGTACAGAGCGGTCGCTCGGATGACCACGTCCATCAGGGCGCCAGCCTCGTGTCGAAGCTCACGTCGGTGACGAAGGCCTTGTCGATCTCGAGCTCTACGGTCGCTGCCGTCCCGCGATGGACGGAGGGCTGCACGCGCCAGTCGACGTGGACGCGGAAGGTATCCCCGGGAGGCGGATCGAACTCCCACACGACCTTGTCTCCTTCCATGTACTCAGTCGCGGGGGCCGGGTAGATGCCGTTCAGGTCGAACAAGGTGAAGTACTCCTGGGTGATCTTGAGCGTGATGGGGGAGTCGAACTGGGAGTCGCTGGTCACATAGATGTCCAGGGGGGAGGCGATGCCGGCTCGTGAAAGCTCGGCGTAGCGGACGTTCAGCTCGTAACCCATGGCCTCGGACGACACCTCTGCGTCCCGGAGCCCCACCAGTCCGAAGGCGGCTCCGATCACGGGGATGGCGAACAGCGTGACGAGGGCCCGGCGTCCCCAGGCCATGCGCTGCCAGGAACGCAGAGGCAGCGGCTGGGGTCGGGTGGGATAGGACTGAGCCAAGCTGCGTTCTCCGATCGCGTGCGCCTGCCCGCTTCCCTTCGGTGCGGATCGTCGAGCACATCATCGGACGTAACGGCGCTGGGGCCCGGGAAATCCAAGCAAGTGGTTCCGTAAGGCATCGACCCTGGGGTCCCCGTCCTGCGTTACGAGTGGGTCGGTGGTCGTGGGTCGCCGGGCCGCCGCTCTGAATAGACCGCTTGCCCTGCGGGCATAGGTAGCGCAACGGGAGACATCGAGCAGCGGCGTCCACCCTCCGCAGGACGGCGGAACTATCCCAGGAACCCGGAAGCAGGAGGTCTCGATGAGTGCTGGCGCGTGGATGATGCTTCTCGTTCTCACGATCACGGCCGGGATCACCGCATATCTGATCGGAACGATGATCCGAAGCATCCAGAACGAGAAGAAGACCAGGATGCGACTGTGGAAGAACTTCGGTCTGAGTCTCGGGTTCTGCCTTCTTTTCCTGATCAGTTGGGTCGCCCACGGCATCGCCGAGTGGCAGGTCTTCACCGACGACCAGCGGGAGCACAACGAGCAGCCGGCGATCGGCGACTTCGTCGGTCGGTTCGCCCAGTCGACCCTGGAGAACTGGCAATCGGAGTTCCTGCAGCTCTTCTCCTTCACGGTCATGGCCTCCGTGCTGATCCACAAGGGCAGCGCCGAGTCCCGCGATAGCGACGATCAGATCCAGCAAGCGTTGAAGCGGATCGAAGACAAGCTCGGGACCGAGCCCACCCTGCGCGATGAGCCGCTTCGCAAGGAGAAGGATCTATCGGTCGTACCCGACAGCTTCGAGGGCTGGGTGCTGAAGGACGGAGCGTCCAGCGAGCCGAAGGGCTACTTCGACACGCAGGCGGAAGCTATCGAGGCCGGTCGTGAGCTGGCCAAGAAGATGAACGTCAAGCTCGTGATCAGGGGCGAGGACGGAACCGTGCGGGAGGGCGGTTAGCCCTACACCACGAGATGGCGCTGGATGTCTTGCGTGTCGGTCAGGTCGATCGTGGCCTGCACGGACAGGAAGGCGGCGACCACTTCGGGGTCGAACTGGCGACCGCTCTGGCTGCGGATCTCTTCGAGCGCTCGCTCGGGGGGCCACGCGTTCTTGTAGGGCCGGTCGTGGGTCAGGGCGTCGAAGACGTCGGCGATCGCCAGGATCCTGCCGGAGAGAGGGATCTCGTCACCGGAGAGCCGCAGGCCGTAGCCGGATCCATCCCATCGTTCGTGGTGGGTGGCGGCGATGATCTCGGCGAGTTGAAGGGTGGGAGAGAGGCTCTCGGACAGCAGCTGGGCGCCGATCGAGGTGTGTCTCTTCATCACTTCGAACTCGGCTGGGGTGAGGGGGCCGGGCTTCAGCAGGATGCGGTCGGGGATGCCGATCTTGCCCACGTCGTGCAGGGGGGCGGCCCGCTCCAGAGATCGAGCGTCGTCCCCGTCCAGGCCCAGTGCTTCGGCCACGAGCGCACAGATCATCCCGACCCGCTTGGTGTGCTCTCCGGTCTGGTCGTCGCGGAACTCCGCCGCCATGGCGAGGCGCTCGAGGATCTCGATCTTGGCCGCTTCCACCTCTTGCGTACGCTCCGCCACCTTCTGCTCGAGGATCGCGTTCTGGTTGTGCAGCTGCCGATGCAGGTGGCGCATCTGCAGCAGGTTGCGGATCCGCAGTTCGACCTCGGTGCGATCGAAGGGCTTGGTCAGGAAGTCGTTCGCCCCGGTAGACAGGGCCCTCACCTTGGCCTCCGAGGAGATGTCCGCCGTGAGCATGAGCACGGGCAGGTAGGTCTCGGACTTCCGCTCGCGGATGGCGGCGATGACATCGAGGCCGCTCATCCGGGGCATGTGGAGATCGAGCAGCACGAGATCGGGGTCGAAAGCCTGGCAGGTATCGACGGCCCGGGTGGGGTCGCTCAGCGTCACGATGTGGGTGAAGCCGATGTCGTCGAGGATCGACTCGAGCACCAGCAGGTTGGCCTCGGAGTCGTCGATGGCCAGGATCCGTGACTCGTTCAGCTGATCGGGCATCAGACGCTCCTCGGTCTGGTCTATCGCTGCGTGGTCAGGTCCTTACCCTCCGCGACTGCCGAGAAACATACTCCTGTTAGTCACAACAGGCTAGAGCGAAGTGACTAGTAAGGGAAGGGGTAAGCCCCGGTCAGGGACCGATGAGCAGGGAGCCGTTCACCTCGAGCTCCCCGGGGTCGAGGGTCAGCTCGAGGGTGTCGGTCCTGGTCTCGCCCGCTGGGATCTTGCCGATGTCTGCCGGGATCGTGGTGTCGCCAACGACGAGGGTGACCGTGCCCTGCCACAGGTACTCGGAGTGGTTGGTGATCGGCAGGATCATGTCCACCTTGCCCGGGCCCTGGGATCGGGCGCCCATATTCAGAGACAGGCCCCCGCACAGGTACTCCTCGGTATCGGCGGTGATGCGGCTGGAGCTGAGCAGCTGGGGCTCCATCCCTTCGGGGGTGATCAGGGTGAAGGGGGTCTCGGCCGACTCCTTACAGGTCAGGACGTGGGTGAGCCCGCGCAGCGAGGACATCGCTATCGGGATGAGGAAGGCTCCGAGCAGCGCGAACAGAGCCAGGCGGGACCTGAGGGCGGAGGGCATCTGTAGAGGATAGGCCTTCAACCCCGTAGACCGCTATGGGTCTCGCGTAGGATGCTGCCCACATGATGTCCGAGGGTTTGAGCCACCTGACCTACCAGAAGGCCCGGCAGCTACTCCTTATCTCCGGGCTGGCCGTCCTTCTGCTGACCGCTGGTGTCATGTACATGAGGCGCGTCGAGACCGTCGAGGTGTGGGGGACCCTGCTCTTCATCCCGGTCTTCGTGGCTCTGGTGTTCTACGACTGGCGGGGAGGGCTGATCGCCGGAGCCTTCGCCGGCCTCGCCTATGCGGCCCTTCGTTACCCGGCCATCGAGGCGGTCGGTGCCGACCGGTTCATCGGGCTGATCCTGTCCCGGAGCTTCGCCTACCTGGCGTTCGGGGCGATCGGGGGCTGGGCGAACAAACAGCTAGCGGGCAGTCTCGACAAACTCGAGCTGTACGACCAGATCGACGATCACACCGGGCTCTACAACGCTCGCTTCTTCGTACAGGACACCGAGCTGGAGATGTCCAGGTCCAAGCGCTACCAGACGATCTTCTCGGTGGTCCGAGTCACGTTCCCCTCGGCCGGGATGCTCGGCCTCCAGCGCCGTCAGCGGGTTGCGATCCGCAAGGACCTGGGTCGCATGCTGAAAGAAGCGGTGCGAACCATGGACCGGGCCGCTCACGGCTTCGACGGGACCAGACACAACTTCGCGGTCGTCCTACCCGAGACCGGGCGCGAAGGGGCGAACATCTTCGTGAACCGTCTAGCCGACCGCATGTACACGTTCCTCACCGAGCGCAAGGTGCAGATCGCAGAAGCAGACGTCACTCGGCAGGCCGTCACCTTCCCGGACGATGGGGAAGAGGCGATCGAAGCTCTCCGCACGGAGTTCCGTGCCATCGACGCTCACGAGCACCCCGAGACGACCCCGGCGGGGTCAAGCTCAACCTCCGGCTAACGACCGAAAGAGGAAGAGGCCGGGCTACCCGGCCTCTTTCGGTAGATCTCTGGCTCCGTGGGCTGACCTAGCAGCTCGGCATCGACAGGCGCGTGCCGGGGTTGCTCTTGGCCTCGAAGATCACGGTGACCCACATCCGGCCCCCGTCCTCCTTCACGCCCACACCGACGTTGTTGAAGGTGCTGTGCATGATGTTGGCCTTGTGGGCGGGTGAGTTCATGAACGCTGTATGCAGTGTGTCGACCGTCGAGCCGACGCCCACGTTCTCGCCGAGAGTGACCCAGTTCGTCACGCGACGTTTGAGAGCCGTGGTGCTGGTGTGATGCAGCGAATTCGCCTTGATCATCTCGTTGGTGTGCTTGCGGGCGACCTGACCCAGTTCCGGGTCCATCTTCATGGTGCCCAGGCCCTTGCTGCTCCGCTCGGCGTTCATCTTGGAGGTGAAGCCCTTCTCTGCGGCGTTGAACGCGTAGCAGGGGTTATCCGATCCGGTAGCGGTGGGGAACCACTGGGGCAGGGTCAGGGGAGCCGCTGCAGGGATCGCCAGCGCGGCGATCAGGGCGACCGCGACGGCGATCTGCTGTCTGAGGTCCAACGGGGGTCGCTTCACCGCGACCGCTGATCCAGTTAGCTGCATCTCCCACCCTTTCACTCCGGTCGACATGCAATTATTACCAGTTCAAGGTGTGGTTTGACCAGAGCTGAAGGACTCCTGCGGCCGAAGATGGATGGTTTTACGTAGGGTCCGGGTCGGCTGCCGGCAACGAGACCTTGAACCTGGCCCCCTGGGGCACGTTCGGCTCGTAGGCGACCTTGCCCCCCTGCGCCTCGACCAGGGCCTTCACGATGGCCAGTCCGAACCCGACCGATCCCGCGCCCTTGCTCGACCCGAAGGGCTCGAAGAGCGAGGCCCTCTGATCGGCGTCCACCCCGGGCCCGTGGTCCTCGAAGACGAGCTCGACCGATCCGTTCGAGCGACGGGCCTCGGCGATGAAGGGCGGTTCGCCGTAGCGGAGCGCGTTCGACGCCAGGTTCACCACCACCTGCTGCAGGCGTTCGGGATCGGCCTTCACGGTGAGCTGTGGGGGGATCCTGTTCTCGATGCGATAGGCCGAGTCGAGGAAGCTGAGCGAGGCATCGACCGTGTGCTTGAGAGCGACCGGCTCGATGTTCAGCTCGAGACGGCCCTCTTCCAGCCGGGCGAGCTCCAGAAGATCGTTGGCCAGGCGCGTGAGCCGGTCCGCTTGGCGACCTGCCGATTCGAGCAGACCGGTCGCAGAGGGTGTTCCCACCAGCTCGGGCCTGCTGATGAGCGTCTTGATCGAGCCCTGGATCGCGGTCAGTGGGTTGCGCACGTCGTGGGCGAGGGTGGAAACCAGCGCCGCTCGCAGGCGATCGACGGCCCGCACCTCCTCCAAGGCGGTCGCCAACTTCTCACGCTGCTTCACGAGGTCCCGAGCCATCAGGCCCGCGACCACGGCGATGATGAGTGCGATGCCCATGCGGAACGTGATGCTGTTCCACTGCAGTGGGAACCCATAGCGATCCGACACGTAGATCTCGCGGCCCGTGTAAAGGAGGGTCGCTCCCGCCCATGCGCTCAGCGCGCCGGTCAGCTGGAAGCGGATAGCCCCTTCGAGCGGAAGGATGAAGAGGACCGCCCACATCGCGGTCACGGGGTCGAAGCCGAACAGCCAGACGATCCCCCCGATCACGAGGATGTCCAAGGAGAGTGAAGCCCCCGCCAAACGCTGCGCGCCCTCGAAGGTGTGGATCCGCTTGCTGGCTAGGTAGACCGCGATGTTTCCGACGACCAGCAAAGCCACCAGGAGGTAGGCGAGCCCCTTGACGCCGTCGGGATAGGGGCGCTCGCTATAGGTGAAGACCTGGAAGAACGCCCAGGGCGCTCCGATAGCCCGGGCGACCATCATGGTGCGCTCGGACCTCTCGAGGTCGGTCCAAGCGACCTCTTTGTCGCCTGCCTTCACCGAGTTCCTCCGCTTCTGTTCGCGATGGTGTGCCGGATGTGGATCCTCGGGGAGTCTCCCCGCCTAGAACTTGCGGCGGGGCCGCGGGCGCATCATCGATTTTCGTCCCTTGTGGGAGGTATACGCCAGCCGTGGCGCCTGGACCTTCAGGCCTTCTTTCTTGAACTCGGTGTGCAGGTCCAAACGAGCCACGATGCGGCTGACTTCGTACTGCTGGTCGGGCATCACCAAGGTCACCCCGGTGCCCCGGCGGCCCGCTCGGGCGGTTCGGCCGATGCGGTGCACGTAGGCCTTGTGGTCCTCGGGCGGGTCGTAGTTCACGACCATGGTGATGTCGTCGAGATCGAGTCCTCGGGCGGCGACATCGGTGGCGACCAGAGTGGTGTAGCGACCCTCATCGAAGCCCTTCAAGGCACGCTGGCGCTGCGATTGGGTGAGGTCGCCGTGCATGGCAACCGCCTTGATCCCACTCTTCACCAGGCGACCGGCGAGGCGGTCCGCGCCACGCTTGGTGCGTACGAAGACCAGGGTCGTCCCGGCATCTTCCTTCTTCAGGAGGTCGACCAGGGCGCCGGTCTTGTCGCCACTCGTCACGGGAACGAAGCGATGGTCGGCTTCGTCCACGGTCTCCTTCTTGCCGACGATCTCGTGCTCGGCCGCGTTGCGTGTGTACAGCTTGGCCAGTCGACCGACCTCGCCATCGAGGGTGGCCGAGAAGAACATCGTCTGGCGGTCGGCGCTTAGGCGGTCGACGATCCGGTCGACCTGGGGCTGGAAGCCCATGTCGAGCATCCGGTCGGCTTCGTCCAGGACGAGGATCTTGACGTTGTCGAGCGAGATCATCCTGCGCTGGATCAGGTCCTGCAGCCGTCCCGGGGTAGCGATCAGGATGTGCGATCGTGCGGCCGACTTGGCCTGCTCGGGGATCCCGACGCCTCCGTATACGGCTGTGACCTTGAGGCCCTTGGCGGCGGCGATCTCCGAGAACTCGTCCTTCACCTGCACCGCCAGCTCGCGGGTGGGGACCAGGACGAGAGCGGCCGGCTTGGGGGCCCCGGCGTCGATCTGGTCGACGATCGGGACGGCGAAGGCCAGGGTCTTGCCCGAGCCCGTACGGGACTTGGCCAGGATGTCCTTGCCGGCTAGGGCGTCCTCCATGACCATGGCCTGGATCGGGAAAGCGGCCTTGATGCCCTTGCGCTCGAGGCCCTTGATAACGCGTTCGGATACGCCTAATTCGGCGAACGTCTGCATGTGGCGTTCAACTCCTTCTTACGGCTGGATAGCCGGTCGTGTCGGGAGAGGTTCGACTTGCCGACACCTTCAGGAGGAACCGGATCAAAACCTCACGGGCGGCTGGATCGCCGTCCTTGTTGGTCACAGTAACACGCATAAGTAACAGATATTCCGGATCTCCAGGATTGCTCGGCGCCCCCACGGGGAACAGGTCTCGCGAGAGGAGGCCGCTCATGGACAGAGACGACAGGGACATGGAGAAGGACGACAACGCCACTCCCACCACCGAGGCGCCTGCGGACGGGCCGTCGCGGGAGCCGGGGGAGGAGCTCGACCAGGGAGCCACCAGCCAGGACCAACCGGGAGGGGGATCATGAGCGGAGCCACGTTCACTTGCGAACGCTGCCGCAACGAGCACCGCGAGGCCGAGAAGAAGGAGGTCTTCGTCACCGAGGGTGGCGCAGAGGTCAAGAAGGTCGTGTGCCCGAGCTGCCTGGACGAGATCATGAATCAGGCGGATGAGGTCGTCGGTGTCGAGGGCGATGAGAAGCGGGCCGCCGCGGCGGTCGACGAGGCTGCATCTTCGACCGCTCGTGAGACCTTCGGTGAGCGAGGCGAGGCCTCGACCGCGACCGGCCCCCGCACCTAACCAGGGGCGCCATCAAGGATGGTGCTCCTCACCACAGGAGCCCGACCGGGCCCTTAAGAGGGTAGCTACGAACCCTCCGAGCCGGAAGGGCCTTGCGTGCGCCGTTCGGTCGAGGGTCCGAGGAGGTCGGAAGCCGAACTCCAGAAGTTCCCGCGCCGGTAGGTCTCGACGCCGGCTTCCTCCGCCGCCCGACCGATGTCCCGCTGGACGTGCGAGAAGAAGCCGATCACACGAGCGTCCGGGTCCTTGGAGCGCACCTCGTCCACCCAGCGCGCGGTCTCGGCGGCGGTCATCTGATCCAGGTCCAGTACCGCCATCCCCGGAGCGATCGCCCCGAGCGGATCCGAGGGTCGGCGGACGATGACCTCCCGTCCGGCGGCGGATTCCAATCGCACCCGCGCCTGCAGGTCGCTGCTGATCAGCAGGATCTCGTCCACGGGAATGATTCCCCCCTCCCCAAGGTTGATAGAGCCAGACTCAGATTCTATAATCAAACGCACTCAACTATCAGTCAACGGATCACACAGGAGGCAGGAACCATGGCTAAGGCAGTCGGTATCGATCTCGGTACCACCAACTCCGTCGTATCGGCCCTCGAGGGCGGTGAGCCCACGGTTATCACCAACGCGGAGGGGCAGCGAACCACTCCCTCGGTGGTGGCGTTCTCGAAGGGCGGCGAGATCCTCGTCGGAGAGGTCGCCAAACGTCAGGCGATCACGAACCCGGACCGGACCATCCGTTCGATCAAGCGGGAGATGGGCACCGACCACAAGACGGACATCGACGGCAAGGCCTGGAGCCCGCAGGAGATCTCCGCACGGATCCTGATGAAGCTGAAGGCGGACGCCGAGGCCTACCTGGGCGACAAGGTGACCGAGGCGGTCATCACCGTTCCTGCCTACTTCGACGACGCCCAGCGCCAGGCCACCAAGGAAGCCGGGCAGATCGCGGGCCTAGAGGTTCTGCGCATCATCAACGAGCCCACGGCAGCTGCGCTCGCCTACGGGCTCGACAAGGAGGGTGAGGGCGACCAGACGATCCTCGTCTTCGACCTGGGCGGTGGGACCTTCGACGTCTCCCTCCTCGAGCTCGGCGAGGGCGTTTTCGAGGTGAAGTCGACCTCCGGTAACACCGACCTCGGTGGTGACGACTGGGACCAGCGTGTGATCGACCATCTGGTCGAGACGTTCAAGAACCAGAACGGCGTCGATCTGTCCAAAGACAAGATGGCGATGCAGCGTCTGAAGGAAGCGGCCGAGAAGGCGAAGATCGAGCTCTCCTCCACGCAGCAGACCTCGATCAACCTCCCGTTCATCACCGCCACCGAGCAGGGCCCCCTTCACCTCGAGCTCACGCTGACCCGCAGCGAGTTCGAGCGCATGACGGAGGACCTCCTCGAGAAGTGCAAGGGCCCCTTCAACCAGGCGATCAAGGACGCCGGCATCTCGGTCGACAAGATCGACCACGTCATCCTCGTGGGTGGCTCGACCCGGATGCCGATGGTGCGGCAGTTGGTGAAGGACCTCACCGGCGGGAAGGATCCCCACCAGGGCGTCAACCCCGATGAGGTCGTTGCGGTGGGCGCGGCGATCCAGGCCGGCGTGCTGAAGGGCGACGTGAAAGACGTCCTGCTCCTCGACGTCACGCCGCTGTCTCTCGGCGTCGAGACCAAGGGCGGGATATTCACCCGCCTGATCGAGCGGAACACCACGATCCCCACGAAGCGGTCGGAGACGTTCACCACGGCGGAAGACAATCAGCCCTCGGTCGAGATCCACGTGTTGCAGGGCGAGGCCGACATGGCCTACCGCAACAAGTCGCTGGGCAAGTTCCAGCTGACCGAGATCCCTCCCGCGCCTCGCGGCATGCCTCAGATCGAGGTCACGTTCGACATCGACGCCAACGGCATCGTGAACGTCTCGGCGAAGGACATCGGCACAGGCAAGGAGCAGTCGATGACGATCACGGGCGGCACCAAGCTCCCGAGCGACGACATCGACAAGATGATCAAAGAAGCCGAGGCTCACGCGGAGGAGGACCGGAAGCGCCGCGAAGAGGCCGAGGTCCGCAACCAGGCCGACAACGTCATCTACCAGACCGAGAAGACGATCAAGGAGCATGGCGACAAGCTCGACGAGTCCGACCGCAAGATGGTGGAAGACGCCCTCGAGGAGGCTCGCGAAGCTCTGAAGGGCTCGGACGTCGACAAGATCCGTCACACGAGCGACCAGCTGATGACCGCCTCGCAGAAGTTCGCCGAGGTCCTCTACCAGCGCAGCCAGGCCGAACAAAGCACGGCTTCCGCCGGCGGGTCGCCGAGCGACGATGACGTCGTCGAGGCCGAGGTCGTCGACGAAGGCGGCGAGGAGAGGTCCGCGTGACCGACGATGGCCGCCGCCGCATCCCGATAGTCGATCGCCGCGTGGCGCATCAGCCGCCTCCGGCTGCGGGGTCGGGCGCGGCGCCCTCAGCACCAGACGCCTCGCCTGGGTCGTCGCCGGCCGTCGAGGCATCGCCTACCGGGGGACAACCGCCTCGCCCTTCGGGCTCGGGGGCGATGCCCCCGTACGACGACGCCTCGCACCCGGCTCCTCTAGAACAGCCGGACGGGGAGCAGCAGGATTTCTTGGCTGATCTGCAGAGGTTGCAGGCGGATTTCGACAACTATCGGAAGCGGATGTTGCGGGAGCAGGCTGCTACCTCGACGCGGGCCAAGGCGCGGCTCATGGAGCAGCTGTTGCCCGTCCTCGACGACTTCGAGCGAGCTCTGGAGCACGAGGGCTCCAGCGGGATGGAACTGCTCTACAAGCAGCTGCGTTCGACGCTCGAGGCCGAGGGGCTCGAAGAGATCGAGGCGGAAGGGAAGCCTTTCGATCCCAACTTCCACGAGGCGATCGACTCGCGCGAAGACCCCGACGTCAAGGAGATCGTCGTGCGATCCGTCTACCGGCGGGGCTACAAGGTGGGCGATCAGGTCCTGCGCGCGGCCATGGTGGTGGTGGCTCGGCCCCCGGAGTCGACGCCCGCCCGCAACGAGGACGAGCGAGTCGAGAAAGAGGCAGGCGCCGAGCCTGCTGCACAGGAGTAGCAGATGGCACAGCGCGACTGGGCTGAGAAGGACTACTACAAGGTCCTGGGCGTGCCGAAGACGGCCTCGAAGGACGAGATCAAGAAGGCCTACCGGAAGCTCGCCCAGAAACATCATCCCGACGCCAACAAGGGCGATGGGCAGGCCGAGTCGCGTTTCAAGGAGATATCCGAGGCCCACGCGATCCTTTCGAACGACGAGAAGCGCGCGGAGTACGACCAGATCCGGCAGTTCATCGAGTCCGGCGGCCGCGGCTTCTACAACGCCCCGGGCGGCGGCGGCAACGTGAGGGTCAACATCGGTGACCTGTTCGGGGACCAGGCGGGCGCCGACTCGATCTTCGAGGACCTGCTCGGCGGCTTCGGCTTCCGACCACGCGGCCCCCAGCGCGGCCAGGACACCGAGACCCGCATACGTCTGTCTTTCCAGGACGCGATAGACGGGACCACGGTTTCCATCCCGCAGGGCGGCAAGGTGAAGATCCCGGCCGGTGTCGGCGACGGCGCTCGTATCAAGGTCGCCGGACGGGGTGCTTCCGGCCCCAACGGGGGGCCGCGTGGGGACCTCTACGTGCGCGTGGAGGTCGAGCCACACCCCGTCTTCAATCGGGGCAAGGACGGCGATCTGATCGTGGATCTCCCCGTCACTTTCACCGAGGCCGCTCTGGGCGCCAAGGTCGAGGTGCCGACCCTCGAGGGCTCCGTGACAGTGAAGGTGCCGGCCGGAACCCCGAACGGGAAGACGCTGCGCGTCCGGGGCCGGGGCGCGCCCAAGCCGCGGGGCGGAACGGGCGACCTGCTCGTCAGGGTCCTCGTTCAGGTCCCCGAGAAGCTGACCCGGCAGGAGAGAGACCTGCTCGAGAGGTTCGCCGAGCTGCACAAGGACTCCCCGCGTCGTCATCTAGAGGATCAGAACAAGACGACCGCGGGCCGCAGGGCTTCCTAAGGAGGGGACATGGCCAGACGCTCAGATCGAGACCAAGCGATGTACGTGATCTCCATCGCGGCCGAGCTCGCCGGCGTGCATCCTCAGACCCTGCGCGTGTACGAGCGCAAGGGCCTGGTTCAGCCTCACCGGACCGAGGGGAACACACGTCGTTACTCGGAACGCGACATCGCCCGCTTGCGGCGGATCCAAGAGCTAACGCAAGAGGGCATCAATCTCGCCGGCGTGATGCGGATCATGGAGTTGGAGCGAGAGCTGGAACGCGCAGAGTCGCGCTATGAGCGAGCTCTGGACGAACTCGAGGAGGTGCGGTCGCAGATCCAGGAAGCTATCGATGCGCGCGACCGCAGCTCGATGGTGCCATTGCGGGACGTTCGTCGGATACGACGCGCGATGAAGGCCGACTTCATCGACAGCTCGGCGCGCAAGCCGTTCGCTGCTCCGCCGATCAGTAACGAGCACTAAAGAGGTAGGTACACGATGGACATAAACAAACTCACCCTCAAGTCCCAGGAAGCGCTGGCCTCGGCCCAGAAGCTCGCCGGCGACCTGAACCACCAACAGGTAGAGACGGCCCATCTGCTCGCCGCACTCGTCGGAGAGGCGGAAGGCGTCGTCTTCCCGATCCTTCAGAAGCTCGGTGTGTCGCCCCGCACGATCCGAACGCGTCTCGATGCCGTTCTCGAGCGGGTGCCCAAGGTGTACGGACAGGTCGAGATCTATCTCTCGCAGGGTCTCCGGACCCTGCTCGAGTCCGCATTCAAAGAGGCTGAAGGGCTCGGGGACGCCTACGTGTCCACCGAGCATCTGCTTCTGGCTCTCGTCGAGCAGGGGGACGACACGGCGAGCGTGTTGACAGAGGCGGGGGTCGACAAGCAGAAGCTGCTGGGCGCCCTCAAGGAGGTGCGCGGCTCGCACCGCGTGACCGACCAGACCCCCGAGGAGAAGTACCAAGCGCTCGAGAGGTTCGGGCGCGACCTGACCGAAGCCGCTCGGCGCGGGAAGCTCGATCCCGTGATCGGCCGGGACGAGGAGATCCGGCGCGTCGTCCAGGTGCTCTCGCGCAGGACGAAGAACAACCCGGTCCTGATCGGAGAGCCGGGCGTCGGCAAGACCGCGATCGCAGAAGGCTTGGCGAACCGCATCGTGGCCGGGGACGTACCCGAGTCCCTGAAGAACAAGAAGCTGGTCTCACTGGACATCGGTTCTATGGTCGCCGGTTCCAAGTACCGGGGCGAGTTCGAAGAGAGACTGAAGGCGGTTCTCAAAGAGATCGCCGATTCCGACGGTGAGATCATCACCTTCCTTGACGAGCTCCACACGATCGTGGGAGCGGGCGCCGCGGAGGGAGCGGTGGACGCCGGCAACATGATCAAACCGATGCTCGCCCGCGGAGAGCTGCGGATGATCGGTGCGACCACACTCGACGAGTATCGCAAGCACATCGAGAAGGATCCCGCTCTCGAACGGAGGTTCCAGCCGGTCATGGTGGGGGAGCCGAGCGTTGCCGACACGATCGCGATCCTGCGCGGCCTGAAGGAGCGCTACGAGGTCCACCACGGTGTTCGGATCCAGGACTCTGCACTCGTGGGGGCCGCGGTCCTGTCCGATCGCTACGTGAGCGGGCGATTCCTGCCGGACAAGGCGATCGACCTGGTGGACGAGTCGGCCTCGCGACTTCGGATCGAGATCGACTCGATGCCGACCGAGATCGACGTTTTGGACCGGCGCGCGAAGCAACTCGAGATCGAGAAGGCGGCTCTGGCCAAAGAGACCGATGCGGCCTCGAAGGAGCGCCTGGCCCGTATCGAGGAGGAGCTGGCGGGTCTTCACGAAGAGATGGACGGGATGAAGGCCCACTGGGAGCAAGAGAAGTCGGCCATCGAGACGATCCGCTCCCTAAAGGCCGAGATCGAAACCGTGCGTGGAGAAGCGGAGCGAGCCGAACGCGACGGCGATCTGGCTAAGGCAGCGGAGCTCCGCTACGGGCGTTTGGTCGAACTGCAGAAGCAGCTGGACGAAGCCAACTCTCACCTCGCTGCCCTTCAGAGGGATCGCAAGTTCCTGAAGGAAGAGGTGGACGAGGAAGACATCGCCGAGGTCGTCGCTCGGTGGACGGGCATCCCCGTGTCGAAGTTGATGGAAGGCGAGGTCGAGAAGCTCGTCAAGATGGAGACCGGCCTGCACGAACGCGTGGTCGGCCAGGACGAAGCGGTCGCAGCGGTGTCGAACGCTATCCGCAGAGCGCGGGCGGGCCTCGGCGATCCCGACCGTCCGATCGGCTCGTTCATCTTCCTCGGCCCCACGGGCGTCGGTAAGACCGAGTCGGCGCGCGCGTTGGCCGAGTTCATGTTCGACGACGAGCACGCCATGATCCGCCTCGACATGAGCGAGTACATGGAGAAGCACTCGGTGAGCAGGCTCGTCGGTGCTCCTCCCGGCTACGTCGGTTACGACGAGGGGGGACAACTGACCGAGGCCGTCCGCAGGCGCCCCTACTCGGTGGTGCTGCTGGACGAGATCGAGAAGGCCCACCCGGACGTGTTCAACACGCTCTTGCAGATCCTCGACGACGGCCGGCTGACCGATGGCCAGGGCCGCGTCGTCGACTTCAAGAACACGGTCGTGATCATGACGTCGAACCTCGGCTCGCAGTTCATGCTGTCCCTTACGGACGAGGGCGAGATCTCCGACAAGGTCCTCGAAGTCGTGAAGGACCACTTCAAGCCGGAGTTCCTCAATCGAGTGGACGAGATCATCGTCTTCCACAGACTCTCGATGGAGCATCTCGAGGAGATCGTGACGATCCAACTCGAACGACTGGTCGCGCGACTGGAACAGCGCGGGCTGGACCTGCGCCTGACCCCCCAAGCACGGCGGTACCTGGCCGAGCAGGGCTACGACCCCGCCTACGGCGCGCGCCCCTTGAAGCGACTGATCCAACGCAGGCTCGAGAACGAGTTGGCGCTGAAGATGCTCGATGGAACTTTCCGCGAAGGGGATGTGATCGAGGTCGACACCGACGGCGACGCCCTGGTCTTCAACAAAGCTTCGGCCGAGGCGCCGGCGTGACGCGTTGAACCCCGGTGAGGGCCTCGTTGGCTGGACCTGCGACGACTGCTGGGACACCTTCACCACCCATTCGGGGGAAGAGCCGACGTGTCCGAGCTGCGGGAGTGATTCGGCGTCGATAGCGACGGAGCCGTTCCTGTGAGCGAGGTGAAGGTCGCGATCGCTCCCGTCTCGACCGAGGAGATGCGGAGAGCGGTCGAGCGCGGTGGGGGCCGCGTAGTGGAGCCGGGTGAGGCAGAAGCCTTGGTATGGGTGGACCCGGCCAACCCCGACGGGCTCAAAGCCCTATTGACGACCTGTCCCGCGCCCTGGATCCAACTGCCGTTCGCCGGGATCGAGGCGTTCTTCGCGGCCGGGGTCATCGACCCGACGCGGACGTGGACCTGCGCCAAGGGCATCTACGGACATTCGACCGCCGAGCACGCCCTCGCTCTGATGTTGATGGCAGCGCGCCGTCTGCACGTCCACGTGAACGCCCGGTCATGGAGCTCGCCCAGAGGGGTCGGCTCTGGGTTCGGAGCCGCCGAGCGACGTCTGGCCGACTGCACGGTACTGATCGTCGGCACGGGTGGGATCGGTACGGAGCTCGCGGCCATGCTGGTGCCTCTGCGAGCGGACGTGATCGGGGTGAACCGGTCGGGGAGCCCGATGCCCAACTCGATCCGCACGGAGAAGACCGACCGGCTCCGAGAGCTCTTGCCCGCCGCGGACTTCGTGGTGCTCGCCACCGCCTTGACCCCCCGGACGAAGGGCCTGCTAGGAGCAGGGGAGCTCGAGCTCATGAAGTCCTCTGCCTGGCTGATCAACGTTGCCCGGGGCGCCCTGGTCGATACCGAGGCGCTCGTCGCGGCCCTGCGTGACGGTCGGATCGGGGGAGCGGCGCTGGACGTGACGGATCCCGAGCCCCTGCCCGATGGGCACCCGCTCTGGGACCTCGCCGTCGTGACTCCGCACGTCGCCAACACCTGGGACATGGCGCTCCCAGAGCTCTCCGCTCTGGTCGAGCGCAACGTTCGCCGCTACGGGCAGGGCGAGCCCCTGGAGGGCACCGTTGACCCCGCTGCCGGGTACTAGACTTGAGTTAGATACACTCATATTACCTGTTGACATATCCAGCAGATATGAGGTAACATGACGGCGTATCTGTTAGGGCGTAGCAGGAGGTGCAACATGCGTCTGGGTACTTTCACCAACGGTCGCGAGATCGACGACCTCTTCAACCGGTTCTTCACCGGGGAGATGCCGATGAGCTCTCCGTCCTGGAGCGGCTTCAACGTCCCGACCGACGTCTTCCACATGGGCGACAAGCTGGTGATCCGCATGGATCTCCCCGGCGTCAACCCGGATGACGTCGAGGTAACGGTTCAGGAGCAGACGCTTCTGATCAACGGCAAGCGCTCCTTCCCGTTCGACGCGGAGAACGTCCGCTTCGTTCGTAGGGGCAGCTTCTACGGGGACTTCACCCAGAAGGTCGCTCTCGGAAGGGGTCTCGATCTCGAGCAGATCAGCGCCAACTATGACAACGGCGTGCTCGAGCTGACGATCCCGTACTCGGCCGAGGTGCAGCCGAAGAAGATCTCGATCCAGTCCGGCCGCAGCAAGGCCCTCGAGAACTAAGAAGCCGTTCGTCCTACGAAGGAGCCGGCCCCGCGGGCCGGCTCCTTGGCTTTCCTAAGCGAGCGTGAAGGGGGGCGGAGCGATCCCCCTCGTGCCCATCACGACCTCGAGCCCGCCCAGGCCGTCGGGGTCGGCGAGCGCGCCGAGAGCTTGCCTGCGTGACAAGGCGCGCAGAGCGGTTGCTCCTTCCCCTGCGGCTGAAGCCGTCCGGAACTCCTCGCGCAGCGCTTCGTGAAACGCGTCGAGCCCCAAGCGTTTCAGCACGGCTCGTTGCTGGATGGGTCCGACAACCTGGTCGCCCGCGGCTTCGAGAGCGGCCGCCACCGCGGTCCAGTTCGCATGGACCGTGATGTCCTTGCTCCCCGGGCCCTCCAGCGGTGAGTCGTCTGCGCCGGCTGCCGAATAGCAGACGAGCGACCCGTTGCCTCGCTGCGCGAGCTCCGTGGCCGTGCTGCCGTAATCGACGAAGATCGTGCAACCTCGCTCGATGGCAGCCCGCGCGCGATCGATCAGTGACTCGGCCGCCAAGTGGACCTCGAAGCGATGACCCTCGGGGAGGTCGACGCCGCAACGAGCGACGAAGGCACCCAGCTCGGGATTCGAGGTCGGCAGCGACACCTCTACCAGGCGTCCGTCGTCCTCGGTGATGCAGATCTCTCGTAGCTCTCCCGCTTCTTTGGTGACGAGGTGTACCGGGAGGTTGTCCAGCACCTCGTTGGCGAAGAAGCACCCGGCCCCCCTGGCTGGGAGCTCTGCGATCGAGCGGTGCCACTCCGCCCGGTCGAATCCGGAGAGGGCATGGCGCTGACGCTTCTCGACCTCTGGTGACCGTTCGATCAGATCGAGGTGGAGGGCGTCGGCGAAGGGAGCGTCGACGGCCTCCACGACTCCCGCAGCCATCCCGCCCTCGCCGGGCCCGAGCTCGATCACATGGAACTCGCTCGGGCGTCCGCATGCCTCCCACACCTGCTGGAAGGCGACCGCCCACAGTGCGCCGAAGGCCGGGTCTAGCTCGGGAGAGGTCACGAAGTGCCCGCCCCAGCCCGTACGTGGCTTGCCCGAGGAGTAGTAGCCGTGGTGAGGGTGGTAGAGCGCCAGCTGCATGTAGGCGGCGAAGGGGATCGGGCCGCCCGCCCGGATCTTGTCTACCAGGACCTCCTGCAGAGGTCTGGTCACCTCTTCTTCTTGCTCGCCTGGGGGACCTTCGTCGCAGCCCGCTCGGCCTCCGCCCGCATCCGCTCGTACCAGGCTCGCTTCTCGGCATGCGTCTGGACGTTGGTCAGCGCTAGATCGGCGACCCGGATCACGTCGCGGTGCAGGCCGCGGTGCGAGTAGATCGTGACGAGCCGCTCGTAGGGCCCGGTGGAGTCGAAGCCGGCCTCCACCACGGTTTCGTACAGCTCGACGGCCTCTTCGGCTCGCCCGACCTGTTCTAGGTTCTGTGCCCTGAGGAACTGTTTCACCAGCTCAACCGCGTCCATGCAGGCAATCGTAGGCTTGGGGCTCGAGATCGCCCGACAGGCTGGATCAAGGAGGATCAAGAATGGCCACCGACCTTGCATCGATCGCGAAGGACCTCGTAGCTCCGAACAAGGGGATCCTGGCTGCGGACGAAAGCGACCCGACGATCGCCAAGCGCTTCGACAGCATCAACATAGAGAACACCGAAGAGAACCGGATCGGCTTCCGCGGCAACATGTTCACCACGCCTGGGATCGAGGACTACATCTCTGGGGTGATCCTGTTCGACGAGACGATCAGGCAGTCCGCTTCGAACGGTACGCCCTTCGCAGAGTTCCTGAAGAGCCGTGGCATCATCCCGGGCATCAAGGTCGACAAGGGCGCCAAGGATCTGGCGAACTTCCCGGGAGAGAAGGTCACCGAGGGTCTCGACGGGCTGCGAGGACGTCTCGAGGAGTACTACGGGATGGGCGCTCGCTTCACGAAGTGGCGGGCGGTGATCGACATCGGCGAGGGCATCCCCACCGAGTTCGCCCTCCACGCGAACGCTCACGCGTTGGCGCGTTACGCGGCGTTGTCGCAGGAGGCCGGCTTGGTACCGATCGTCGAGCCCGAGGTGCTCATGGATGGCGGCCACGACATCGACCGGTGCGATGAGGTAACGCGGGACACTTTGAAGGCTCTGTTCACGGAGCTCGATCTGCATCGCGTCGACCTGCCGGGCCTGCTTCTCAAGACGAACATGGTCATCTCCGGCAAGAAGAACGACAACCGAGCCGATGTCCAGGAGGTTGCAGAGAAGACCGTCGCGGCCCTGAAGGATTCAGTCCCCGCCGATGTCCCCGGGATCGTGTTCCTATCCGGTGGCCAGAGCGACGAGGAGGCGACCGCGCACCTGGACGCAATGAACAAGATCGGTGGCTTCCCGTGGGAGCTGAGCTTCTCCTACGGACGCGCCCTGCAGGCTCCGTCGCTTGCGGCTTGGAAGGGCGAGCCGGCGAACGTCGAAGCGGGTCAGAAAGCCCTGTTCCACCGGGCCAAGTTGAACGGGGCCGCACGTTCCGGAAGCTATTCGTCCGACATGGAGAACGAAGCAGCCTGAGGAAGAGCTGGACGGCGGCTCTCGCCGCCGTCCTCCTGCTGACTTCGGCACCTGCTCCGCTGGAGCGCGCCCAGGCGCAGTCGGTGGCCGGCTCCGCTCGCGCGGCGATCGACGAGCTGCTCGCGAGGCGGGCCGAGGCGGTGATAGACGGAGACCTCTCCGCGTTCATGGCGACGGTCTCCCGCGCGTCGGAGGACTTCGTCGATCGTCAGCGCAGGCTGTTCCGCGGTCTTTCGGATGTGCCCCTGGCGTCATTCAGATACCGCGTGGCCTGGGAGCGGCGCGGAGATCTCGTACGCCGTCAGGACGAAGCCAGGTATCTGGGGGCCGAGGAGGTGACGATCCCACTCACCGAAGAGCGGTACCGCATCGCCGGGTTCGATCGCGCCGAGGCGGTCGAAGACCTCTACTACACCTACGTGAAACAGGACGGCCGCTGGCTCATCGCCGAGGACTCGGATCTGAACGACATCACGATGTATTCCGCCCGGCACCTATGGGATTTCGGCCGGCTGCGGATACGGGAGAGTGAGCACTTCCTCATGCTCGAGCATCCCTGTCGTGAGGCCGGCTGTCGATCGCTCGGGGAGGACTTCCTCGACCTGGCTGAGCAAGGTCTCGACCAGGCCGATCGTTACTGGGACGGCCCCTTCCAGAGACGCATCGTCGTACTGGTTCCGCGCAATGGCGAGGAGCTGAAGCGCATCATCCAGTCGACCTTCGATCTAGAGGATTTCGTCGCGTTCGCCTACTCGACCGTCGACCCGCTCGATGGGGTCGATTACACCGGTCACCGCATCATCCCGAACCCGAGAGCTTTCGAGGGCCGCGACCGCGCCTCGATCCTGCAGATCCTGACCCACGAGCTCCTGCACGTAGCCACGCGCGACTCGGCCGGCCCCTTCGTGCCGATCTTCGTGGACGAGGGCTTCGCCGATTACGTCGGCTACAGCGACGACCCGAGCGCTCTGGCCTTCTTCAACTCAGATGTCGCCGCAGGTCTGTTCAACGGACAGTTGCCCGAGGATTTCGAGTTCACGGTCGGAGACGGCACCGACATCTTCCGCAGCTATCAGAAGGCGCAGTCTGCCGTGCGCTTCTTCATCGATCGCTTCGGGCTCGACACCTTCATCCGTTTCTACCGTCTGCTCGGTCGTAAAGAGATCGTCGCAGGCACGGCTCGGTATCACATCGACCAAGCTTTCCGGCGGACGACGGGCATGAGCTACGACGCTTTCCAACGGGCGTGGACGAGTAGCATCGCTTCATGACGGTCGTCGCCGCACCAGATGGTCAGAAGGACGGTTTCGCGCTTGCGAAGGAGGCATCCGCGCCCGGCCCTCTTGCTCTGATCGTCGACGGGAAGCAGCGTGATCTCTCCTATGTGCCATCCGAAGGAAGCGCGGTCGAAGTGGTCACGAAGGACGAGGATCTAGGACGCGAGATAATCCGTCATTCAACGGCACACGTTCTCGCCCAGGCGGTCCTGCGCCTGTATCCCGACGCGAAGTATTCGATCGGGCCACCCATCCAGGACGGCTTCTATTACGACTTCGACGTCGACAAGCCGTTCACGCCCGAGGACCTCGAGCGCATCGAGGCCGAGATGCGCAAGATCATCAAGGAGAACCAACGCTTCGAGCGGGAGGAGATCGACCGCGATCGGGCGCTAGAGCTGTTCGCCGATCAGCCCTACAAGGTCGAGATCATCGAGGGTGTCGACGACGCCGGCGATCCAACCCAGGCTGAAGCGGCCGAGGGCACGGTCATCTCGATCTACAAGAACGCGTCGTCCTCGGACGGGGTCGTCTCGTTCGTCGACCTGTGTCGCGGCCCCCACGTGCCCGGCACGGGACGGATCAAGGCGTTCAAGCTGCTGCGCAGCTCAGGCGCCTACTGGCGCGGCGACGAGAAGCGACCGATGCTCCAACGCATCTACGGCACCGCGTGGGAGTCGAAGGAGGCCCTAGAGGCGTACCTCCACCGTCTCGAAGAGGCCGAGAAACGCGACCATCGCAAGATCGGGCGCGACCTGGAGCTCTTCACCTGGGACGAGCAGGTCGGGCCCGGGATCGCCCTGTGGCTGCCGAACGGCGCGCACGTCCGTCAGCAACTGGAGGATCTGATCCGTTCGATGGTGCTCGAGCGGGGCTACGAGCCCGTCTACACGCCGCATATCGGGAAGTCGACGCTGTGGGAGACGAGCGGCCACCTCGACTTCTATCGGGAGAACATGTTCGGGGGCCTGGAGGTCGAGGGTGCGACCTATTACCTGAAGCCGATGAACTGCCCCTTCCACGTTCTGATCTTCGGCAGCAAGACTCGCTCCTACAGAGAGCTGCCTGTCCGCTTCGCCGAGCTGGGCACGGTCTATCGCTACGAGCGCTCCGGCGTGCTGCACGGACTGCTGCGGGGCCGCGGGTTCACCCAGGATGATTCGCATATCTTCTGTCGCCCGGATCAGGTGGTCGACGAGCTCGTCGCCTGCGTGGAGTTCTTCCGCGATCTCTACGCGACCGTGGGCATGGGCCCGGATGAGGTCCACTTCTCGACGAAACCCGAGAAGGCGGTCGGCTCGGACGACCTCTGGAAACTGGCCGAGGAAGCCATCCCGCAAGCGCTCGAGAGAACCGGGTTGGAGTACAAGGTCGCCGAAGGGGACGGCGCCTTCTACGGGCCGAAGATCGACATCCACGTACGGGATGCGATCGGCCGCCTGTGGCAGGTCTGCACGATCCAGGTCGACTTCCAGTTCCCGGAGCGTTTCGATCTCGCCTACGTCGACGAGAGCGGAGCGAGGGTCCGGCCCGTGATGCTGCACCGGGCGCTCTACGGATCGATAGAGCGCTTCATGGGAGTCATCACCGAGCACTTCGCGGGAGCTTTCCCCACCTGGCTGGCCCCCTTGCAGACCGTGTTGGTCCCGATCGCGGACCGGCACGCCGCATATGCGGAGTCGGTCGCGGCGCGATTGAGGGAGCGCCAGGTGCGCGTGCAGGTGGATACGTCGGACAACACGATGGGAGCGAAGATCCGGCATCACCAGATGCAGAAGGTCCCTTACATGCTGGTCGTCGGAGACAACGAGCAGACCACCGACACCGTGTCCGTGCGACGTCGCTCAGGTGACGAAGAGCGGGACGTGAAGGTGGATGTGTTCATCGACGAGATCGTCGCCGACATCGTCGAACGCCGCGTCTGAGTTCTCCGTGGAACGCCTCTGGAGCCCCTGGCGGATGCAGTACATGAGCGCCGCGGGCGAGGGCAAGGGGTCGGGCGGCTGCGTCTTCTGCGATCACCTCGCCCAGGAAGACGACGAAGCAGCTCACATCCTCTTCCGCGGAGAGAGCGCGTTCGTGTTGCTGAACGCCTATCCCTACAACACGGGCCACCTGATGGTGGCCCCCGTCAGGCACGCGGGCGATCTCGTCGAGCTGAACGAGCACGAGCGGCGTGAGCTCATGGAGCTGACCAGCTCGTCCGTCGACATCATCAGGCGCGTGATGGGGGCCGAAGGCTTCAACACCGGGATGAATCTCGGCGCCGCCGGGGGAGCGGGCATCCCGGGTCACCTCCACATGCACGTCGTCCCGCGCTGGGCCGGCGACACGAACTTCATGCCGGTGGTGGGCCGGACCAAGGTCCTGCCCGAGATGCTGGCCGATACCTACGCCAAGCTGCGCCCCGCCTTCGCCGCGCTCTAGCCCCGCCCGCTTTGGCAGATAGAGCCCGCCGGTCGACGGATATCTGCCAAAGCGGCCGCGTCTGCTCAGTGGTGGGCGGCCGCCTCTTCTCTCTGGGCGTCTAAGACCTTCTGGGCGACGTCGTGGGGGACCTCCTGGTAGTGCGAGAAGCTCCACGAGAACGTTCCTTTGCCCCCGGTCATCGAGCGCAGGTCGGTGGCGTAATGGGATACCTCGGCGAAGGGGACCTTGGCCTTCACGATCTGGCGCCCGCCGCCGACGGTGTCGATGCCCTCGGGGATGCCGCGTCGTTTCTGAAGGTCGCCCATGATCTCGCCGGTGAACTCCTCGGGCACCATGACCTCGAGGGACCAGATCGGCTCGAGCAAGGTCACACCCGCTTTCTCCACCGCCTCTTTCATGGCGTGAGAGCCGGCTAGCTGGAAGGCCATGTCTGACGAGTCGACGGAGTGGAACTTGCCGTCGTAGAGCTCGACCTTGAGATCGATCATCGTGAACCCCGTTCCCACCCCGCTGTCCATGGCGGAGCGGACACCCTTCTCGACTGACGGGATCCACTGGTTCGGGATGGCTCCCCCGAAGATCTTGTCCTCGAAGACGAATCCACTGCCGCGCTCGAGGGGCTCCACCCGGATGTTGCAGATGCCGTACTGACCGTGGCCGCCGGACTGCTTCACGTGCCGTCCGACCACGTCGGCCTTCCCTTTCAAGGTCGAGCGGTACGGAACCTTGAACGGGACCTCGGCCACCTCGACCGAGAACTTCCTCTTCAGCTTCTCGACCACGACGTCCAGGTGCGCGTCTCCCATGCCCCACAGGATCGTCTGGTGCGTCTCGTCACTCCGCTCGAGCTTGAGCGCGGGGTCTTCCTCGATGATCTTCTGCAGGCCGATCATCAGTTTGTCCTCGTCGCCCTTCGTCTTCGGCGAGATCGCTTTCGGCAGCAGCGGCTCGGGCGGTTCGATACCCGGGAAGACGACCGGCGCCGACTTATCGGAGATCGTGTCACCGGTGACCGTGTGAGCGAGCTTCGCGACGGCTCCGATGTCGCCGGCGACGATCTCTTCGAGCTGTTCCTGGTTCTTGCCCCGCATCGTGAAGACATGGCCGACGCGCTCGTCGACGTTCTTCGTCGAGTTGTGGAGCGACGTCTCTCCCTTGACGGTCCCCGAGTAGACGCGGAAGAAGCTGACACGGCCCACGTAGGGGTCTGTCATGGTTTTGAACACCAGAGCCGACATCGGCGCGTCGGGCTTCGGCTCTCGGGCCTCGCCGCTCTCGGTCTCGACCGGTGGCCGTTCCAGAGGAGAGGGCCCGGCGGCCACGATGACATCCATGAGGCGGTCGACCCCGATCAGGCTCGTCGCGGAGCCGACCACGACGGGGAACATCCGGGCTTCGTCGACGCCCTCGTGGAGCGCCTTGACGATCTCGTCCCGGGTGATCTCTCCTCCCTCGAGGTAGCGCTCGAGCAGTGCGTCGTCGCTCTCCGCGACGGAGTCCAGGAGGTCCGTGCGGACCTCGTCGACGCGCGCCTGCCGGTCCTCGGGGACGGCGACCTCTTTCGGGTCGGCACCGCTGTAGTCGTAGGCGGCGACGTCGATGACGGAGATGACCCCGTGGAAATCCGCTTCGCGGCCTAGCGGGAGCGAGATCGGCGCAACGGCCTTGCCGAAGGTCTCCCTCATCTGTTCCAGCGTGTTGCGGAACGACGAGTTCTCGCGGTCGAGCTTGTTGACGAACACCATGCGAGGAAGGCCAAGCTGGTCGGCGTAGTTCCAGGCAACCTCGGTCTGCACCTCGAGGCCCTCGACGCCGGAGACCACGAATATCGCCAGATCGGCGACCCGCATCGCGGCGCGCATCTCGCTGGTGAAGTCCGCGTACCCGGGGGCATCCAGCACGTTGATCTTGTGGCCATCCCACTCGACCGGCGCCAGGGCGGTGGAGATCGAGATCCCCTTGCGGATCTCCTCCTCCTCGAAGTCACACACGGTGTTGCCGTCGGTGATCTTGCCCATCCGCGTGATCGCGCCGGATCGATACAGCATCGCTTCCGCGAGAGAGGTCTTGCCGGCGCCTCCGTGGCCGACGAGGACGACGTTGCGGATGTTCTCGGTCGGGTAGTTCTTCACGCGGCCCCCCTGTTAAGGCGACGGTTCAGGGGCGACATCGTATTCCGCCGCGACCGGCTGCGTAAGGGCCCAGGACCGGTCCCAGAGCTGCCCGTGGCTAGGATGCCGCGCATGCTGGACCGCAAGCTCCGAGCGACCTGGAACCGCGTGATGATCCCCGTGGGCAACGTCGTGGCCAAGTCGCGCCTCAGCCCTAACGCCCTCACCGGTCTTGGCCTAGTGATCCAGGCGGGGTCGTCCTGGGCGATCCTCCAGGGCCGCCTCTTGTTGGCAGCTGTCGTAGCTCTGGTCGCCGCCATCTTCGATCTCTTGGACGGAGCCGTAGCGCGTTCGCAGAAGCGCGAATCGCCCTTCGGCGCCCTGGTCGACTCCACCTCGGACCGGTTGGCCGACATGCTGTTCTTCCTTCCCCTGATGTGGCTCTACGGGGTGTCGCCGGACCTGCCCGATCGCGAGAACCGATGGATCGCGGGTCTGGCTCTGGCCGCCCTGGTCTTCTCTTTCCTCGTGTCGTACGTGAAGGCCCGTGCCGAGGGCCTCGGCTTCGACGCCAAGGTCGGGTTGGCCGAGAGGGCAGAGCGCGTGGCCATCATGATCCTGGGTCTCGCGTTCGACCAGGTCTTGATAGCCCTGGTGCTGCTGACACTGACCTCGGCCATCACCTTCGTGCAGCGCGTGCTGCACGTCCGCAAGCAGGCCCTCCCCCGATGACGTCGCCCGCGAAGCGGCCTCGCGACGAGGGCCGCTTGATCCAGGGCGTCTACTACGCGTACGTCGCTCTCTCGGCCCTGGCACGCGTGATCCCCGAGGGTCTGGCCTACGGGTTGGCCCACGTCGCGGGGAGCTTCGCGGCCCGCCGCTCCAAGAAGCAGGAGCAGGTGGCGGCCAATCTCGCTCGCATCACCGGGGAAGCGGCGGACTCGAGGCGCGTTCGCAGCCTGGTCGTCGCCACTTTCCGTTCCTACGCGAGGTACTGGCTCGAGACCTTCCGGCTGGTGAGGGAGGGCCGGGACTTCTTCCTCGAGCGGTTCCATGCCGCGGGGGAGGAGCACCTCGATCGAGCCCTGGCGCAGGGTCAGGGCGTGATCGTCGCGGTCGGCCATCTAGGCAACTGGGACGCCGCCGGCGCGTGGGTGGGGGCCCGGGGGAACCGCCTGGTGACGGTTGCGGAGGTCCTGAGACCGAGGCGCATGTTCGACTTCTTCGTCGAGCACCGAGCCCGGCTGGGGATGACGATCTACCCGGCCGAGAAGGGCGTGACGGAGAGGCTCGTCGCCGCGGTCGAGAGCGGGGCCGTGGTGGCGATCCTTGCGGACAGGGACCTGAAAGCGACCGGGCCCGCCGTCACGTTCTTCGGTGAGGAGGCGACGTTCCCCGGCGGCGCGGCCTCGATAGCGTTGCGAACGGGGGCCCCCTTGCTCGTTGCCGGTGTCTGGGGCGTGCAGATGGCCGGAGGCAAGCGGGGGTGGCAAGCAGAGATCTCTCCGCCGATCCAGCTCCCCGAGCAGGGGGGCCGGGAGGCCATCCAGCAGGTCACTCAGGCGGTGGCCGACCATCTGGAGGACTTCATCCGGAGACGCCCGGAGGAATGGCACGTGCTCCAACCTTTCTGGACGAGCGACCGAGCGGCCTCTCGATGAACATCACGATCGTCTGTCCCTACGCGTGGGATCGCGTTGGCGGGGTCCAGTCACACGTCCGCTCACTCGCATCCGCGTTGCGCGAGCGCGGGCACGAGGTCTCCGTGCTCGCTCCTTATCGGGAGACGCCACCGGGTGATGCCGACGCGATCCGCGTCGGCCACGCCTTCGGGGTCCCGGCGAACGGCTCGGTGGCGCCGGTGGCGTTCGGGCCGCTGGCGGCTGCGGCAGTGCGCCGCGCACTGCGCGCAACGCGCCCCGATGTGTTGCACCTGCACGAGCCCCTGATCCCGAGCTTGTCGCTACTCGCGCTGTGGAACGCCAACGCGCCAACGGTGGGAACCTTTCACGCAGCCGCCGAGGAGAGTTTCGGATACCGCATCTCGGCGCCGGTTCTTCAACGAGCTGCGTCGAAGCTGACGGTCAGGACGGCGGTATCCGACGCCGCGCGCGATCTGATCTCGCGCTACCTGCCCGGGGAATACCTGCTGACCCCTAACGGTGTCGACACCGCCCGCTTCGCAGAAGCCGATCCGGCTCCGCGGCCCCAGGGCACGACCAAGAGGGTCTTGTTCCTCGGACGGATCGAGCGACGCAAAGGTCTCGAGGTGCTGATCCAGGCTTGGACGAGGCTCCGCGACCTGGACGCCGAGTTGATCGTTGCCGGCTCGGGTCCGGAGGAGAAGGCGTGCAGGGCCCTGGCCGAGCGGCTGCAGGTTCCCGCCACGTTCCTCGGGCGCGTTCCGGACGAGGAAGTGCCCGGTCTCTACCGGAGCGCCGACGTCTACTGCGCTCCGGGTCTGCGCGGCGAGTCCTTCGGGATCGTCCTCGTGGAGGCGATGGCGGCCGGCGCCTCGGTGGTGTGCAGCGACCTTCCCGGCTTCCGAGCGGTGGCCCAGGGAGCGGCGGAGCTCGTCCCACCGGGCGATGCCGGTGCCCTGGCAGACGCCATCAGGACGGTGCTCGCGGACGACGACAAGAGCGCGGAGATGAGGAAGATGAGCAGGCTGATAGCGCGGTCGTACGACTGGTCTCGGCTGGTCGTGGGGGTCGAGGCGATCCTGGAGAAGGCCGCGGCTGCTCGATAATCACCCGATGGGCCCCTCAGAACTCTCCGTGGTCGCGCGCGGCGTACGCAAGACCTACCACCAGGGCGGGGACGAGATCCGGGCTCTCCGAGGGGTCGATCTCGACGTAGCGGAGGGAGAGTTCGTCGCGATCACCGGAGCCTCGGGGTCCGGTAAGTCCACCCTGCTCCACGTCCTGGGTGCACTCGACCGTCCCGATGAGGGGCGCGTCGAGATCGAGGGCCGCACGCTGGCCGACCTGTCGGAGGAAGACCTCGCCTTGCTCCGGCGACGCCGGCTCGGCTTCGTGCTGCAGTTCTTCAATCTCCTGCCGACGTTGAGCGCGGAGGAGAACGCCGCCTTCCCTCTGCTCCTCGACGGCCACAAGGACGCTCTGTCCCGAGCGGCCGAGGCTCTCGCCAGCGTTGGGCTCGAGCATCGACGCACGCATCGTCCGGCGCAGCTCTCGGGTGGAGAGCAGCAGCGTGTTGCCCTGGCGCGCGCTCTGGTGACGCGACCCGCCGTCGTGATGGCCGACGAGCCGACGGGGAACCTGGACTCCGCGACCGGCGAAGAGATCCTGAAGCTGCTCCGAGCGACCGCGGATAGGGGCCAGACGATCGTGATGGTCACGCACGACGAGCGCACCGCATCGTTCGCGGACCGCATGGTTCGCCTGTCCGACGGTGTGCTCGTGGATACCCCTACCTAGGTGGCATCGGTGGCCGGCATCCTGCGCCGGATCAACCTGCGGCACCTTCGTGCGAAGAAGCTGCGGACCGCTCTCACGATCGGTGGGATAGCGGCGGGCGTCGCGCTCATGTTCTCGATCAACGTGATCAACGCGACGCTTCTCTCTTCGTTCCGCTCCAGCATCCGCGACCTCGCGGGAGCCGCCGAGCTCGAGGTGGCCGCCACGGATAGCGCCGGGCTCCCGCAGGGGTTCATCCGGCGCGTTGCTTCGGTGCAGGGGGTGGATCGGGCCGTGCCCGTGATCCGGACCACCACGATGCTCCGCAGCGAGCAGGGCTCGGAACGCGGCTTGGTCCTCGGCGTGACCCCCGAGTTCTCTGCTCTGTTCCCTTCCGACCTCGGCCCCCTTGCCCAACTACGTGTCTCGGGCGGCTTCGGCGGAGACGGCTCCGGGCTGCTCGTCGCGAAGACGCTGGCCGGAAAGCTGGGCCTGGAGGACGAGGACCGGGTCGCGGTCGAGACGCCCTCCGGGTCGAAGGATCTCTCGGTCTCGGGCTCGATCTCGGGCGGGGTGGTCGGTGTTCTGAACGGTGGAGACGTGGCGCTGATGCTGCTCCCGGCCGCACAACAGACCTTCGACAAGGACGGGCGCGTCGACTCGATCTACGTGGTGGTGGACCCGCGGGCAGACCTGGGGGCCGTGCGGTCCGACATCGAGGCCGAGCTCGATGGGGCCGGCCTGGTCGGTGAGCCCGGGGAGCGAGGACAGGGTTTGGAACGTGTCTTCTCCTCCCTCGCCACGCTGCTGTCGATGGGAGGAACCGTCGCTCTGTTCGTCGCCCTCTTCGTCGTCTACAACACGATGTCGATGTCGCTGGCCGAGCGCCGCCGCGAGATCTCGATGATCGTCGCCCTGGGGACGAAGCGGAGGGATGCGTTCGGCGCCTTCTTGGCGGAGGCGTTCGTCCTGGGGGCGGTCGCGTCCGTCACGGGGGTCCTCGGCGGGTTGTGGCTGGCGCGGGTGCTGGTCGTACGCGCCGCAGACGACTTCCGGATCCTGTCTCTGGACGCGGCCGGTCCCATCGTTGTCAAGCCGTCGGCGCTCGCGCTGGCGATCGTCGGGGGCCTGGTCGTTTCGGTCGCCGGTGCCTACCTGCCCGCGCGCCGGATCCTGCACGTCGCACCGATGGAGTCCCTTCGACCGGTCGCCGCCTACGAGTGGGAACCGGGGGCGACGGGCTTCGGCTCCGTCCGCACTTTGGCTGCCGGCATCATCGGCATCGTGCTCGCGGGCGCAACGCTGATCGCTTTCTTGCTCGTGCCGGAGGAGCGCTGGATCGTCACCGTGGGCCTTCTCTGTGGACTGACCGGGATCACCCTCTTACTCCCCAGGGTCGTCCCGTTCGCGCTGCGGCTGACGCGGCCCCTATTGCTTCGAGGCTTCGGCACCTCCGGGCGCTTGTCTGCCGACGCTCTCGCGAAGAATCCACGCCGGAGCACGTTCACGGTGGCGGCCCTCGTGCTCACCCTCGGCCTGGTCGTCGGGGTCGCCGCGTCACTCGGCTCGTACGAGAAGCAGATCGAGAGCACCGCCACGTCCCTGATCGGTGCGCCGATCTACGTGACGTCGAAGTCGTTCACCGGACTCACCTCGGATCAACCGCTCCGCGGCGATCTCGTCGACGACCTTGCTCGGGTCGACGGAGTTCGCCACGTGTATCCGATCCGATTCGCCCTGCTCGATCTGGGCGACGAGCAAGGCCTGGTGTACGCGATCCACGTAGAGCGCGCTCTGGAAGAAGGAGCAACCACTCAACTGGAGGCGATCACCCCGGACCCAGAGAGGTTCCTGGACGGGCTAGAGACCGGCGGGATCAACGTCTCCCGGCTGGCGGCGGAACGCCTGGACCTTTCGATCGGGGACGAGTTGGCCCTGCCGACCCCTTCGGGTGAAAAGGCCTTCACGGTGACGGCGGTGTTCGACGACCTCTTGAGCTTCAACTCGTTCTATCTGGATCTCGGCGTCTATCGGCAGCTGTGGGATGACGACAAGGTCGACGAGTTCGGGGTGATCCTCGAACCGGGTACCGACGTCGGCACCGCTCTAGGTGAGCTCGAGGAAGTGGTGCGTGCCGAGCGGGCACCCGCCGAGGTGTTCACGAAGGACGAGCTGGTCGGCCGCATCTTGGAGGTCGTGGGCGGAACCTTCGAGCTCGCCAAGGGGGTGCAGCTGGCCGCTCTGGTCGTGGCGGCCCTGACGATCGCGAACACCCTCTTCACGGCCGTCCTGGAACGGCGTTGGGAGATGGGACTCGAGCGAGCGATCGGCATGGGCGCACGACAGCTCGGTTCCACGGTGCTGTTGGAAGCCGCCACGATCGGAGCGATCGGCGCCGTGGGCGGTGTCCTGCTGGGGATGGTCACCGGCTTCTTCATGACCCAGGCGATGGAAGCCGAGTTCTCATGGCACATCCCGTTCCATCTCCCGCTCGCTCTGATCCTCGTTTCCTTGGTGGGAGGCGTTCTGTTGGCGGCAGCCGCGGGGCTGCTGCCGAGCCGGCTCGCGGTACGGACGCCGATAATCGAGTCCCTCCGCTACGAATGATGAAAGGCTGTGGCTCGTGAGGAAGATCGCGCTCGCCCTGGTGCTAACGCTGGCTCTCGTTTCCTGCAGCGAGCCGGCCAAGCCCGGCGCGCCATCGGACGGGGCCGCGGCCCCCAGCGAGAGCGCCTCATCGGGGCCGGGGGGCGCCGGCAAGGACAACGATGAAGGCGGCAAGGACAAGGGCGGCTCTCCGGAGGACGGCTCCAAGAAGAAGGGCGCCGGAGGGGGCTCCTCCGAGGGCGACAAAGGTGGGAACGGTGATCCGGACGAGCCCTACAACGAGGGCCCCGGTGAGGATGACGGCTCTTCCGCCCTGTTCACGGCCGCGGGGGACTACGTCTACGAGCAATCCGGATACGAGCGATTCTGCAGCACGGCCAGTTGCGAACGTCAGGAGCTTCCCGACCGCCAAGCCTTGACGGTGACGGTGAAGGAGCGGTCGTCCGATTCGGCAACGGTCGTGACCGAAGCGCACGCATCGGACAACCGTCTGATGAGGACGACAACGCGGTTCTCGCGGGCGGACGCGGTCGTCACGGAGGTCTACGCGCGCTTCACGTACGAGGGATTCACCTTCGAGAACTCCTACCAACCCCAACCTCCGGTCGAGTCCCTTCGGCTCCCTCTGTCGGAAGGGCGCTCCTGGTCTGGTGAATGGCGCGACAGCACCTCGGGCACCTACCGCTTCGAAGTGGTCGGACGTGAGGAGGTCGAGGTGAGCGGCGCGGCGGTGCATGCGTTCAAGATCGACTACGAGATGACCTTCAGGGGTGAGTTCGATGGTTCGTCGTCCGGCACCGTCTGGGTCGACCCGGCCACGAAGGTCCCGGTGAGAGCGTCCGGCACCCTCGATCTGCGCAGCGCCTTCGGCCGCTACACGACCGAGGCGACGACCCGGCTCGCGTCCGGCCCCGGATACAGATGAGCCTTCAGGCGCGGCAGGTGAACGCATCTCCGGCTCGGGATTGGGATGTCCCCGAAGCCGGCTACCCCGCCCGGGATCGAGTGGCTCTTCTCGCTCTGATCTGGGTCCCCGCGGTGCTCGTCGCTCTCGTGGTGGCGGTGTTCACGGGACGGTGGTGGGCGGGCGTCGCTCTGCTGATCCTGTGGGGGCTGAAGACGCTCGCGGAAGCTCGCTGGACCGATCGAGTGATGCTGCGGCGGTTGGGGGCCGGGATGCTCGATCGACACGACGCACCCAGGCTCGAGAACCTCGCGGCGGGGATCGCCTCGGACCTCGGGGTCGATCCGCCCACGCTGTATCTGCTCCGCGAAGGAGGCCCGAACGCGCTGGTAGCGAGCGGGGGCAAGAGTGGCGTCTTGGCGGTCAGGAAGGCCTTGTTGGACACCTTCACGCGCACGGAGCTCGAGGCGGTGGTGGCTCACTGCTTGGTGCGGCTGCACTCGAGGGAGTTCATCTACTCGAACCTCGCCGCGCGCTGGAGCGACCTGGGTGCGGGTCTGGCTCCGCAGGTAGGCACCTCGGACGACGTCCGGGCCGCGGCTCTCACGCGCTACCCGCCGGCGCTGGCGGCCGCGATCTCGAAGTGCGATCCGCAAGTCGCCCGCTACGCGCCGCTGTGGTTCGTCGCGGACGCACCGTCGCATGTGCCGGCCGACCGTCGCGTGGAAGCTCTCGAGGACCTCTAGTGAGGAGCGCAAGCTCGCCCGCTCGAACGTGAGCGAGGAAGCGATCGAGGTGCGGTCGGGTCTCGCTCGATCCACCGCCCTGATGACGGCCGGAACCGTCATCTCTCGCGTCACGGGAGTGCTGCGCTTGGCGGTCCTGGCCGCCACGCTTGGCGTGACCGAGACGCGCTTCACGGACACCTACAACCTCGCCAACATGGCTCCGAACATCCTGTACGAGCTCGTGCTCGGCGGAGTCATCACGGCGGTCTTCGTCCCGGTGTTCGTCGAGCTGCTGCACAAGGACGATCCCGATGAGGCATGGCGCAACCTGAGCGCGATCGTGAACTGGTCGCTGTTGGGCCTCACCCTGTTGGCTCTGATCGGGATGATCGCGGCCCCCTGGATCGCCGGGTTCTATGCGAGTCGTCTGGGCGGCGAGTTGGGGCGCGACCAACAGGAGGTGATCACCTTCCTGCTTCGTCTGTTCATCCCACAGGTGGTGTTCTACGGGATCTATTTCATGAGCAGCGGGCTCCTGAACGCCCACAAGAGGTTCGCTTTGCCGATGTTCACCCCGATCGCGAACAACATCGTTCTGATCATCGTCCTGATCGTCTTCCACCAGTCCTACGGTCTGGTGGACATCGACTCGGTGACGACCTCGCAGCTCCTGCTGCTCGGACTGGGCACGACCGCGAGCGTTGCGCCGATGGGTTTGATGCTGCTGCCCGCCGTGCGGAGGTTGGGCGGGTACCGGCTGACGTTGGCGGTCGACCGGGACCTCGTGCGCAAGCTGGTTCGCCTCTCCGCCTACATCACCGGCACCGTAGCGGCGAACCAGGTTGGTTATCTCGTCGTGCAGTGGCTCGCCAACGCTCGCCAGGGCGGGTACACGGCCTACCTCTCGGCGTTCGCGTTCTTCCTGCTTCCGATCGGGCTCTTCGTGTGGAGCCTGACCACCGCTCTCGCTCCCACGCTAAGCCGCAACGCGTTGATCGAGGACTGGGATGCGTTCAAAGCCGACCTCATGACCGGGCTGCGCGCCACCGCGTTCCTGACCCTTCCCGCGACCGCCGGGTTCCTCTTGCTCGCCCGGCCTCTGGTGGAAGCCTTCCTGCGACACGGTGTCGTGACGGCTGGATCGACGGATCTCGTCGTCGACGTGCTGACCTTCTTGGTCCTGGGGTTGGTTCAGTTCTCGCTGTTCCAGGTGCTGACCCGCGCGTTCTACGCGATGCAGAACGGAAAGACCCCCTTCCTCGTGAACTGTTTGGTGATCGGAGTGAACATCGCGATCAACGTCGTGATGTATGGATGGCTCGGGATCAAGGGCCTGGCCGCGGGTCATGCGATCGCCTACACGATCGGGGTCGCTTTCCTCTTGCGGGCTCTCACTCGGCGGATCGGCAAGGTCGATCTGAGCGGGGCCGTTCGGTCTTTCCTGCGCATGGCCGCAGCGACCGTGGGGATGTCGGTGGTCGTCTGGCCCACGCTGCGGGCGGTGGAGGCGTGGCTCGGTTCGGGCGGGACCACGGGACCCCTGGTCGGCCTCATCTCGGCCACCGTGGCCGGAGGGGCCGCCTATCTGGCGCTCGCCGGGCTGTTCAAGGTCGAGGAGCTCGACTACCTGAGGAACGTCATCGCGCGCCGCCGGAGCCCTCAGCCTTCCGCATAGAGAGCTGCGGCCACCTCAGATGTCTCTCTTTCGACACGTGCCGCTTCTTCCGGCGTCAGCCGGCTCCTCCAGGTCTCGGTTGCGGCGGTGCTGTCTCGCTTGATCGCTCTTCGACGCCTCGGGGAGACGTCTTTGGGGTTGGCGCTGTCGCTGTAGGAGGCGATCTTGGCGCGCACCTCGTCGTTCCAGCGCAGCCCGAGGGTCTCGTACAGCCGCCGGTACCCATCAACGGGGTCGGCGGCGAGCTCCTCGTAACGGACGAAGGTGAACCCCGGTCGCCTGCGCCGGAGCTCGGCGACGTAGTCATACATCGCGTTCCACATGACGATGCCCTCGCCGACGAGGTCGACCTCCCCCTCGTATCCCACGAAGTTCTGGCGATGAGCGCTCAGGTGGTCGCGCACGAGCAGGTCCTGGCTCAACCACTCGCGTTCGTAGTCGAAGCCCCAGTTCAGCTTCTTCAGGCTGCTGACGAAGGCCACGGGCCTCCGGATCATGACCACCGGCTGGACGCCGAACCGATCGGCGAGCCACTCGGCCGAGAAAAGAGCGAACGGATCCTTCAGGAGAGGGCGGAGCTTCCGGGCCCGATACGCAAGGGCTCGGCCTAGCTCCGGCGCGATCCGGGCCGCATGCTTCGGGTGCCGGATGGCTGCGATCGATCGGGCCGGGAAGCGCAGTTCGAGCACGCGGCGCATGGGCTCCACGTAGGGCCCCTCGTTCTCCTCCGTGATGTACATGAACCAGCGCGGCATCGGCCGCGTCAACCAACCGGGGGAGCGGTTCGGGCACATCGGCTCGTGGATGTAAGCGGCTTCGCCGGACTGGCACAGCATGCGGCCGACCCAGGTGGTGCCGGACCGGTGCGAGCCGGTCACCAGGATCGGTGCGTTCAAGCGGCTAGCGGCTGGTTATGGAGGCGCACGTCGCCCGGCCCCGGTAGACGTCGAGCGCGCGACCCAATACTCCGCTGAACTTGCGACCGGGTTCGCGGCTTTCCAGGTAGTCGAGAAGGCCTCCAGTGGAACCGGGGTCGCGCAGCCCGGCGCAAACGCGGCGGGTCTCGATCGGCTCTCCCAAAACGGTCTCGCCCTCGAGTCCCTGCAACTGTGTCGGAGTCGGCGCCGGCGTTTCTGTGGGAGTGGGGGCCGGTGCCGGTGCCGTCTCGCTCACGACGAGGATGGCGGAGCCCACGGGACGTTCGTAGGCCCCCGATACGCGGTTAACGACCCGCCCTCGCACCCACATCGTCGTCGACCCTCCACCGTCGAGGTTCAGAGCGGAGGTGGCCCCCAACCACTCGAAGAGGCGAGCGAAGGCCACCGGCGTCATCCCGACCGAGTCCTTCTGCCGGCCGTCGACGGTCACCAACAACAGCTTCCCCATGGCGTCGACGCCGATCCCGGTGCGCGGGTTGCGCTCGCAGAAGTAGGAGTCGGTGCAGCTCTCCGCCGTGATCAAGCCGTTCTCGAGGAGCGTGGGATTACCGCCGATCGTCTCGATCACCTGAGGCCACCCGGTCGTCCACCCGAGCGTCACGGTCTCTCCCGAGAGGAGGCTCGCAACCATCATGTCGCCCTCGACGCTGCCCCAAGGGGCGGAGAGCACGACGCCGCCTTGGCGTGACATCCGCCTCGACGTGCACTTCGTGATGTCGACGTAGAAGGTCTGCACGACGTTGATCTGGTCTGCCTGCAGAGTGGGGGAGTCGAGCGGGAGCAACCGCGTCGAGCAGGCGTTGTGTGGGGGCCGGTGGTTGTATCCACCCTTCATCGTGTAGGCGGTGATCTCGTCCGAGCTCGCAGGCACCTTGTTCCATGCGTCGATCGCCCAGGTCTCTCCGGTGTCTTGCTGGGTCAGAGAAGCGCGGAATTTGGGATGCCCTATGTAGACCGTCTGGTCGTCGGGAGTCAGCGCGAAGTTCCTCCCCCACACCAGGGGAGACGTGACCAGTTCGCTGTCATGGGCGAAGGTGTGAACCGGTCGGCCCTTCGCCGGATCGCTGGGCAACAAGGTGTAATCCCCGTTGATGGCGGCCACGGCCCCATTGCGGGCCGCCATCGAGCTGGTGGTCTCGTGATCGGGGATCAGATCGTTGGCGAGCTCCATCTGGAGCGTGAGCGACCTGTCGGGGTTGAGCTTGAGCACCCGTATCCGGTTCGGCCCCCGAGCGTCCCTGATTCGCAGCAGGGTGAGACCCGGCCCCACCCTCTCGGACCGGATGCGGTAGCGCCCGGTGGAGTCGTAGGCCGGTGGCGTCGGCGCCGCCGGGGCGGCGATCGACAGGGCCAGAGCCACAGCTCCGCCCACAGCGACGATCCGGGATGCCCTCATGCGGCGACGATAGCGCGCTCTACATTCCTGACGTAACAGGGCAAACATCCGCGGATCAGAGCCGGGTGCGTGTTACGTTCGTCCGGCCCCCGGAGGGCTCCCAGAAAGACCCCGTCCGGTGCGGCGCGGTCGACGGTAAGACGGGCCCGAGGGCCTTAGACGTCCACTTAAATCAAGGAGGACCACCAAGTGAGTGATACGGCCAAGCGCGGCCTGATGATCGGCGGCGGGGTGCTGTTACTCGGCATCGTCGCTTTCTTCCTGCTGGGTAACCGGGACGGGAAGTCCCCACTGCAGTCGATCCAAGACGTCGTGGACCCCGAGCCCGCGACCTGTCCGCTGACGGGCCTGGAGCCTGCCAAGGAGTCCTTGCTGGAGCGCCCGGCCGTGGCGGTCAAGATCTCCAACATCCCCGCGGCTTACCCGCTCTCCGGCCTCGAGGACGCAGAGATCGTCTACGAAGAACTGGTCGAGGGTGGCTTGACGCGGTTCATGGCCCTGTATCACTGCACCGATGCCGAGAAAGCCGGCCCCGTTCGCAGCTCCCGTGAGGTCGACGCCGCGATCATGACCCCGGTCACCCGCATCTTGGGGGCCGCCGGTGGCAACACGCAGGTCCGCGAAACGCTCGGAGAGGCCGGGATCGTCCTGATCGACGAGAACGCCGAGGGCGGCGCCATGGAACGCATCGCGCGCGAGGGCGTGAGCATGGAGCACACCCTTTACCTCGACACCGCCGCCCTGCGGAAGGTGGGACGCAAAGAGTTCGACGAGCTTCCCCCTGAGGACCTACGCCGCTTCGGCGAGCTGGAGGGCAAGGCCAAGCCGGCCAAGACCATCACGATCGAATTCGGGGCCGCGTCGGTCGGCTACGAGTGGGACGGCGAGAAGTACCTGCGCTTCGACGAGGGCCAACCGCTGATGTCCGAGTCCGGAGAACAGCTCTTCGCGAACAACGTCCTGATCGAGGAGCACACGATCGACTTCTCCGAGATCACCGACGTCGCAGGCGCACCGTCCACGATCATCAAAGACGTCACCGGTTCCGGTCGGGCAGTGCTCTTCCGCGATGGGAAGGCGATCAAGGGGACGTGGGAGCGCGAGTCGGTCGACGGCCCGGTGAGGTTCCTGACGAAGGACGGCGAGGAGATGGTCTTCGCCGCAGGCACGACCTGGATCGAGCTGGTCCCGAACGACAAGGGCGAGGCCAAGGGATCCTTCGACTATGCCCGCAAGTAGGAAGGCACGGCTCCTGGCCGTCCTGGCCGCTTGCGTCGTTCTGGTTGCGGGCGCGTGCAGCAGCGATGACCCTGAACCGCCCGCGGTGGCCGCTCCGACCCCCACGCCCACCCCGACGCCGGATCCGAAGTGCCCCCTGACCGGCGAGGACCCGGCGGACCCGGCTCTGGTGTCCCGGCCCGCCGTAGCGGTGAAGGTCGAGAACCATCCCGTCGCCTATCCGCTGTCGGGCCTCGAGGAAGCCGAGATCGTGTTCGAGGAGCTGGTCGAGGGAGGCATCACGCGCTTCATGGCGATCTATCACTGCACCGACGCGGCGAAGGTGGGTCCCGTGCGCAGCTCGCGCGTGATCGATCCCGGGATCATGATCCCGATCACCCGCATCCTGGGGGCGGCCGGCGGCAACGACATCGTCCGCAAGGAACTTCAGAAGGCGAAGGTGGTGATCCTCGACGAGGACACCTCCGGCGAGGCGATGCGACGGATCCCTCGCGCTGGGATCAGCCTCGAGCACACCCTCTACGCGAACACCAAGGCACTGCGGAAGCTGGGCAGCAGGTCCTTCGACGAGCCACCCAAGGTGGCATTCGAGTTCGGCCCCCTCGAGGGGGATGCGAAACGAGCGCGCGAACTGACCGCGAGCTTCGCGGGCCAGGCGACCGTGAGCTACCGGTGGAAGAACGGGAAGTGGCTGCGTTTCGACGACGGCAGCCCGCTCCTGTCAGAGGACGGGAAGCAGATAGCGGTCGATAACGTCGTGATCGAGCAACACACGGTGCGGAACTCGCGCACGATCGTTGACGTAGCCGGGAACCCCTCGATCGAGATCGCCGATGACACCGGGCGCGGACCGGCGGTGCTGCTGCGGGACGGCAAGCAGATCAAAGGCAGCTGGATCCGCAAGAGGGCCCAGGGGCCGGTCCGATTCATCACGAAGTCGGGCGAGCCGATGGTGTTCGCTCCGGGCACGATCTGGGTCGAGCTCCTTCCCGACCGCAAGGGCGAGATCAAAGGCTCTTTCTCCATCAGGTAGCTGTTCATCGCTTCCCCTAATCGATAGCTTGTTGAGATCCACGAGCGAGGAGGGGTCGATGGGAAAGATGCTGGTGCACGTAACCTGCGGACCGGAGGATCCAAGCCGCGCTGCTCTAGCGTTCCTGGTGGCCAAGACCGCCGTGGCCGAGGGTCACGAGGTGAGCGTCTTCCTGGCAGCCGACGCGGTGCAACTCGCTCGCGACGCCGTCCTCGACTCGTTGACGGGTGTGGGCACCGGCTCCTTGAGGGAACACCACGACGCCATCGTGGCGGGGGGAGGTCGTTTCTATCTCTCGGGCATGTCGAGCAAGGCTCGCGGCGTTGGTGAGGCAGATATCGAAGGCCGACCGGCCGAGATGGCGATGCCCGACGTGCTCGTCCGCCTTTCTTTCGAAAGCGACGTCGTCCTCACGTACTGATCGCGGGGGCCGAGGCCCCGGTAGGATCGTGTTTCCGCCGATCCAGCGTGTAGAGGAGCGCCCCATGGCCGAGATCCAGAGAGAGACGGGCGGCGTCCGCGTCAAGCGCGGGCTCGCAGAGATGCTGAAGGGCGGCGTCATCATGGACGTCACCTCAGCGGAACAGGCGAAGATCGCCGAGGATGCAGGTGCCGTGGCGGTCATGGCTCTGGAGCGCGTTCCGGCCGACATCCGGGCCGAGGGCGGCGTCGTTCGGATGGCCGATCCCGAGAAGGTCGCCGAGATCGTCGAGACCGTGTCGATCCCGGTGATGGCCAAGTGCCGGATCGGTCACTTCGTCGAAGCGCAGGTCCTCCAATCCCTCGGCGTCGATTACATCGACGAATCCGAGGTCCTGACTCCGGCGGACGAAGCGAACCACGTCGACAAGTGGGCGTTCGACGTGCCGTTCGTGTGTGGTGCGACGAACCTCGGCGAGGCCTTGCGCCGCATAGGCGAAGGCGCGGCGATGATCCGCAGCAAGGGCGAGGCCGGGACCGGCAACGTGGTCGAGGCAGTGCGTCACATGCGCTCGATCACATCTTCGATCAAGAAGCTGTCGGTCAGTGGACCCGAGGAGTTGATGAGCGCTGCCAAGGAACTCCGCGCTCCGTACGAGCTGGTGAAGGAGATCGCCGAGACGGGCACGCTGCCGGTGGTGCTCTTTACGGCCGGCGGCATCGCGACCCCTGCCGACGCCGCGCTGATGATGCAGCTCGGCGCCGACGGCGTCTTCGTGGGCTCGGGGATCTTCAAGTCCGGCGACCCGGCGACCCGAGCGCGAGCGATCGTCGAGGCAACCACGCACTTCGAAGACCCCGATCTGATCGCCAAGGTCTCCCGTGGTTTGGGCGAAGCGATGGTCGGCATCAACATCGCCGATATCCCCGAGGGAGAGAGGCTCGCCTCGCGAGGCTGGTAACCGGTGAAGGTCGGTGTCCTAGGTCTGCAAGGAGACGTTCGGGAGCACCTGCGCGCCCTGACGGACGTGGGGGCCGCGGCATCGGTGGTGAAGAAGATCGACCAGCTCGACGCGGTCGACGCCTTGATCATCCCCGGTGGTGAATCGACCACGATCGGCAAGCTGCTCGACCTCTACGGACTGATCGGCCCGCTGCGGGAGCGGGCCAGGGCCGGGATGCCGCTGTATGGCACGTGTGCGGGAGCGATCCTCATGGCCGACCGTGTCGTCGGTCTTCAGGACGCCCCCCATCGCCTAGGCGTCATGGACATCTCGGTGCGAAGGAACGCCTACGGCCGTCAGGTCGATTCGTTCGAGACCGACCTGACGGTGAGCGGGATCGAAGGATCGTTCAGAGCCGTCTTCATCCGCGCTCCCTCTATCGAGCAGGTCGGAGATGACGTCGAGGTCCTGGCGACCGTCGACGATCAGCCGGTTCTCGTGCGGCAGGGGGCTTTGCTCGCGTCCACCTTCCATCCCGAGATGACCCCGGACGCTAGGGTGCATGAGCTATTCGTGAAACTCATACAAGAGGGGAACGCCTAGGTGTCTGGTCACTCCAAGTGGTCGACGATCAAGCGCAAGAAGGGCGCGGCCGACGCTCAACGCGCGAAGGTCTGGGGCAAGCTCCTTAGGTTCGTCGAGGTGGCGGCGCGTGACGGGGGCGGCATCATCGAGAACAACCCCACCCTCGCCACCGCCGTGCAGAAGGCCAAGCAAGCCAGCGTTCCCAACGACAACATCCAGCGAGCGATCAAGCGGGGGACCGGCGAGCTGCAGGGCGAGTCCTACGAGGAAACCTCCTACGAAGGCTACGGCCCTGCCGGTGTCGCGATGCTCGTGCACTGCTTGACCAACAACCGCAACCGCGCGGCCCAGGACGTTCGAAGCGCTTTCAACGGCGCGGGTGGGAAGCTCGCCGAGCCGGGGGCCGTGTCGTGGATGTTCGAGCCGAAAGGCGTCGTCATCGTTCCCGCTGCCGACACCACCGAAGACGACGTTCTACTGGTCGCGGCCGACGCGGGGGCCGAAGACGTCCGCGGCGGCGAGGAATCCTTCGAGGTGATCACTCCACCAGATGCGATGAAAGCCGTACACGACGCCCTCGAGGCGGCCGGGATCACCGTCGAGTCGAGCGAGCTCACCCAGCTCCCGAAGACCACGGTCGAGCTCAACGAAGAGGATGCGAAGAAGGTCCTGCGCCTGGTCGATTCTTTGGAAGAGCTCGATGACGTCCAGGACGTGTACGCGAACTTCGACATCCCGGACCATGTCCTCGCCGCAGTCGCTTCCTGACGATCCTCAGCTCGCCGAGATCGCGAGCGAACTCGAGCGAACGCGTGGCGCCGCTCTCATCTGCGATTCGGAGTGGCGTCTGGTGTGGGTGTCTGACGAGTTGCAGGCGCTCATGGGCGAGGACGACCCCGCCCGGCTAGGGATCGGCAAGCACATCGTCGAGGCACTCGTTGCCGGCCCCTGGGCCAGCACCGTCGATCCCGGTGCACAGGTGAAGATGTTCATGGACACGTGGCCGCTCATCGCAGCGGATACCCCGGGCGGCGTCGACGAGTTGAAGGCGGCTTTCAAGAGGGGCCTGACGACCAACCCCGGGGGGCCGCTGGGTTTCGACGACGTTTCCGACGAAGCGCTCGACGTCCTGTTCTCTCAATACGAAGCCAAGACACCGCCCCCCGTATATACGGACTCCTTCGAGTTCGTGCAGGGCGACCTGCCGCCAACCCCCATCACCGAGACCAACTTCCGCATCCGCGACTCCGATGGCCGCTTCCTCGGCACGGTCGTCTTCTACACGCCCGCGCTGCCCGCCCGTGTGTTGTCCTTGGTCGCCCGCGGCGACGAGGGCATGTTCCAACGCATGGCTCGACTCACTGCGCCGGGACGCAAGCAGGCCGCGGTGCTCTTCGCCGACCTCGAGTCGTCATCGTCGTTGTCGCGTCGGCTGCCGAGCGCGGCCTACTTCCGCTTGATCAGGGCGCTGACCACCGCAGTCGACGATGTGGTGGGGGCTCATCAGGGCATCGTCGGCAAGCACGCGGGAGACGGGGTGGTGGCGTTCTTCTTGGCTGAGGATCTCGGGGATGCCTCGGCGGCCGCCCGTTCGGCGATCAGCGCGGCGCGGGAGATCTCGGGGCTGGCGAAAGAGGTCGCCGGGGAGCTGGCTGCGGACATCGGCGTTCTGGATGAGGAGCTCTGCAAGATCAACGTCGGCGTCCACTGGGGAGGCCGCCTCTATATGGGCCAGCTCGTCACCGGGGGCCGCCTCGAGGTCACCGCTCTGGGCGACGCCGTCAACGAATGCGCCCGGATCGAGGAGTCGGCCGCGGACGGCGCCATCCTGGCCTCCAAGAGCTTGCTCGAGCACCTGAACGACGCCGACGCCGCGGCCCTCGAGCTGGATCCGGACGCCGTGCTCTACTGCACCCTCGGCGAGCTCCCGACCTCCAGCGAGAAGGCCCGCCGGGACGCCTCCGACCTCCCAGTAACCCCCCTCTAACGATTCTGAGGGAGCTCCGTAGCCTTAATTGCCACTAAGTCTCCACAGAATCCGACGGATCGAGTCCGCCAGCACCTCCGGTTTATCGGCGAGCTCCAGATGCGTTGTCCGAAGTACCGTCCAGCCTGCCGTCACCAGCTCTCTCGTCTGGGTCCTGTCTCGCTGGAACTCTTCTGGGGTCATGTGATGCTCGATGCTGTCGGCTTCGATCACCAGCCGAGCATCTGGGAAGGCGAAGTCGGCTCGTTTGAGGAAGCGACCCTTCTCATCCCTGATCTCGAGCTGCCGGACGGGCTGCGGCAGTCCGAACCTCTCGAGCATCTGGTTGAGAAGCGTCTCGAAGTCGCTTTCGGTTGGCTTAAGGGAAGGATCTCGTTTCTGAAGGAGATGCCGCCATGCAGTGACTCCGGTGCGCCCGCTCCGGGCCCAGCGTTCCAGCCGCTCGGCGAGCAACTCGGGGTGGGTGAGACGTCGCCGCAGCGCACATTCGTAGGCGCGCTCGAGATCCTTCTTGTTGATGACGGCGGCAAGATCGAGAAGTGTGCGGGTGGGATCGGTAACCGGGATCCCCGCTCTCCTGCTCAACTCCCATTCGCCCAATGCGCTGCGGTGCGCCAGGAGTGGGGTCCGCTCGATCCGTCTGGTGGTCGTGATTTCGATCAAGCCAGCGGGGATGGCATCCAGTTGCCAGAGTTCACCCGCACTCCGGTGGGATGCCGCGGCGCCCGGCCCCCCTGCGAGGCAGGCGGCCATCAGTCGTGCGTGCCAAGAATCCGGGAGGCCTGCTATCCGGTAGACGCCGCGGTGGAGGACCTCCCACCGCCCGAGCTCGATCTTGCGATTGATGACGTAGGTCGTCATGCCGGCGGCCAGTGCCTGGCTCCTCGTGATCAGCCCATACTGCCCCTTGGCGATCTCGAGACATCTCTGCTCCGGCTCGTTCACCACCACATGCAAGCCGCCCTCGGTCGTTCCCGGGGTGGCCGGTGTCACATTCCGTGGAGACTTGGTGGCAATTACGGCTACGGAGCTCCCTCAGAACGCGATATCCCGGTTTCGGGCGGGGGGGTCCGCTAGGCTGAACGGCGAACAGGCGTTCGATTGAGGGCGGGAGGCCGATGAGAGTCCTAGGTGTCGACCCGGGCTTCGCCACGACCGGTTTCGCGGTCGTGGAGAGGGCCGCGGGACGGCTCCAGGCCCTGGCCGTGGGGGCCATCAAGACCACTCCCGGGCTGCCCCAGGCCGAGCGGCTCCTCGAGCTCCGCCAGGCCCTCAGCCGCATAGCACGGGAGCATCGTCCCGATGCCGTTGCACTGGAGCGGCTCTTCTTCAACGCCAACGTCCGCACCGCCATGGGCGTAGGCCAAGCCTCCGGCGTCGTGATGGTGACCGCGGCCGAAGCGGGGCTGAGCGTCAACGAGTACACGCCGACCGAGGTGAAGAGCTCGGTCGTCGGGGTGGGCAACGCCTCCAAGCACCAGGTCCAGTCGATGGTCGCCTCCTTGCTCCGGCTGAGCGCGCCGCCCAAGCCCCCGGATGCGGCCGATGCCTGTGCCCTCGCGATCTGTCACCTGAACCGAAGCGGTCTGGCGCGTGCGATAGCGGGGGCCGGGCGATGATCGGGTTCCTCACCGGTGAGGTCGCGGCCCGCATGCACGACGGCTGTCTCTTGGACGTGAACGGCGTCGGATACAAGCTCGCCTGTCCGGCCCCCACGTTGGCAGCGCTGCCCGGGGTCGGCGAGCGCGCCCGGCTCTTCACCCACATGCACGTGCGCGAGGACATCCTGGCTCTCTACGGTTTCGCCACCGAGGCGGAGCGAGCGATGTTCGAGGCCTTGCTCGGAGTCTCCGGCGTCGGGCCGAAGGTCGCGCTGCAGGTTTGCTCGGCGTTCACTCCGGACGCGTTCCGGCTCGCGCTCGTGACGGAGGACATCGCGTCGATCTCGTCCGTGCCGGGCCTCGGCAAGAAGACGGCCGCCCGCATCGTGCTCGATCTGAAGGAGAAGCTCCAGCTTCCGGATCTCGAGGTCGTCGGTGTCGGACGCGACGCGCTGGTCGAGGCGCGCTCCGCACTCCAGAACCTCGGGTACTCGGCGAGCGAGGTGCGCGCGGCCCTCGCGGCCCTCACTCCCGAGCGCGATGCCGACGTGCAGGATGTGATCAAGTCGGCGCTCAGGGTGCTCGCAGGATGAGCGTGGACCCACTGGAGCAGCCGGGGGCCGAGGTCCTGTCCACGGTTGCCGACCCGGTCGAGCGCGAGGTGGAGGGATCGCTGCGTCCTCGCGACCTGCAGGAGTTCGTGGGCCAACCCGAGCTCAAGGAGCATCTCGGCATCGTCTTGGAGGCCGCGCAGCAGCGCGGCGAGCCGGCCGGCCACCTGCTTCTGTCCGGCCCCCCCGGCCTCGGAAAGACCAGCCTCGCTTACGTCGTGGCGAACGAGATGGGGGCCGGCATGCGCCCGACCTCCGGCCCCGCGCTCGAACGCGCCGGCGACCTGGCCGCGATCCTGACCAACCTCGAGGACGGCGACGTCTTGTTCATCGACGAGATCCATCGCCTGCCGCGGACCGTCGAAGAGGTGCTGTACCCGGCGATGGAGGATTTCCAACTCGATCTCGTGATCGGTAAAGGACCGAGCGCTCACACGATCCGCCTCGACCTCCCGCGGTTCACGCTCGTCGGAGCGACCACCCGCGCCGGTCTGATCACCGGCCCCCTGCGCAGTCGCTTCGAGTTGGCCGAGAGGCTCGATTACTACCCAGCCCGGGACCTCGCCCAGATCGTGACGCGTTCGGCAACGATCCTGGAGGTGTCGCTCGACGAAGAGGGGGCCGAGGAGATCGCCCGCCGCTCGAGAGGCACCCCGCGGATCGCGAACCGGCTCCTGAGGCGGGTGCGCGATTTCGCGCAGGTGAGGGAGACGGGCTCGATCGACGGTGGCGTGGCACGTCGCGCTCTCGAGGTCTTCAAGGTCGACGAGAGAGGGCTCGACCGGACCGACGGAGCGATCCTCGACGCGCTCGTCAAGCGTTTCAGCGGAGGTCCGGTCGGTCTCTCGACGTTAGCGGTGGCGGTAGGCGAGGAACCAGACACGATCGAGGACGTCTACGAGCCGTTCCTCATGCAGCTCGGTTTCATCAGGCGCACCCCAAGGGGCCGCGTCGCCACCGAAGAGGCCTTCCGTCATGTCGGCGTTGCGGCTCCTACGGGAGCGGGAGCGGCCCGGCTCTTCGGAGCCTGAACCACTAAGATGTCGTCGTAACGAGCCGTCCGGCGGCGTCGTTCACCATCACAACCAGGGCGACCCAAGACTCAGCCCGTGATCTATGAGGAAGTGACTCAGCGTGCAAGGACTCGACAGCAGCCTCGTGTTTCTGATCCTGGTCGGCATCGTTTTCTATCTGATGCTCTACCGCCCCAACAAGAAGCGGATCGACCAACACCGTCAGCTGATCGACAGCGTCAGTGAGGGCGACGAGGTCGTAACGATCGGCGGGGTGTTCGGAACCGTACGGAGGATCACCGACGACCAGTTCCACGTCGAGATCGCTCCCGGAACGACGATCCGCCTCGCTAAGAGCGCCATAGGACGCCGCGTCGACAGCGACGAGCACGACGTCGTGGCCGAGATCGAACCCTCGCAGGAACCCGGCGCGTGACCCCCTCTGCCGGTGACGCCCCCTTGGGCACCGGTGCGAGCGACGTCGTCGACCCACTGGGCCGGACCCCGAAGGAGGCCGCCCCGGTAGAGCCGGCGGGTGGGTCGGAGCCGATCGACCAGCAGGCGTCGGTCACCCTGTCCGACGTGGAGAGCCACGAGGCGGTGCGCACCTTCATCTCGCTCGCGGACCGTTACCTGGGCGAGATGGGTTACACCGAGCACGGGTTCAGGCACGCGGGCCTGGTCGCCAAGATCGCGTACAACGTGATCCACCGCCTGGGCTTCGACGACCGCACGGCGGAGCTGGCCGCCATCTCCGGCTACCTCCACGACATGGGCAATTTCGTCTCTCGGACGATGCATTCGCAGACGAGCGCCACGATCACCTACGACATCCTGCGCGATCTAGGGATGAGCTACGGCGAGATCGGCATCGTCATGGCCGCCATCGGCAACCACGAGGAAGAGTTCGGCAGCCCCGTGAACCCCGCCTCGGCGGCCCTCATCGTCGCCGACAAATCCGATGTCCATCGCAGCCGGGTGAGGGCGAAGGACCAGTCCACCTTCGACATCCACGACCGTGTCAATCACGCGGTCGAGCACTCCTTCCTGCGGGTCGACTCCGAAGCTCGTACGCTGACGCTCGAGCTGACCATCGATACTGAGCTGGCGGGTGTGATGGAGTACTTCGAGATCTTCCTGTCACGCATGGCCATGTGTCGAAGGGCGGCCGAGTTCCTGGAATGCCGGTTCAAGATCGATATCAACGGCGCACAGCTGCTTTAAGGAGAACAGGGAAACCGATGCCTTACGAGCCCAACCACGAGTGGTTGAAAGAGCACATCCGCGACATCCCGGATTTCCCGAAGGAAGGGGTGACGTTCAAGGACATCACGCCGCTCCTCGCCCACAAGAAGGCGTTCGCCTACACGATCGATGCGATCGCTCATCAGTACGACCGCGACGAGATCGACAAGGTGCTCGGTATCGAGGCCCGTGGGTTCATGGTGGCTTCTCCTCTGGCGTACCGGTTCACCGCTGGCCTGATCCCCGTCCGCAAGGCGGGCAAGCTGCCCTGGACGGTCGAGACCGAGACCTACGAGCTCGAGTACGGCACCGACGAGCTTCAGATGCACAGCGACGCGATCGAGTCTGGGGAGAGGATCCTCATCGTGGATGACGTTCTGGCCACGGGAGGAACGGCCTTGGCGACGGCCAAACTGACGGAACGATGTGGCGGCAAGGTCGCCGGGATCGCGACGATCATGGAGCTCGGGTTCCTGAACGGGCGTGAGCGGTTGGCCGGCTACGACTTCTTCAGCTTGATCTCTTACTGACGCACACGCGCTGGTCCGCGCTCTTTAAATACGGACATTCCGCCTACCCCCTGGTGTCACACACGCGGCGTCTCTACTGTCTTAGAGGTGGAGGCTGCCCGGACCGAACGCCGATCGCTCAAGTACATCCGATTGGCCGCGTTCTTGGCGGGGCAGCCTCGAGACGTCGACCGGATCGTGCTCACGCTCTCTGAGATCGAAGAGGTGGTGGGGGAGACGCTTCCGCACAATGCTCGCTTCCCTTCCTGGTGGAGGAACGATCAACGCAAGATGCACAGCCGCGCGTGGCTGACCGCGGGTTGGCAGGTGGGCAGGATGGTGGGCGAGTCGGCAGAGGTTGAGTTCCTCCGCGTCCCTACCTGACAGGGCAACGCTCGTACAATGAGGTATGGCTTCTCCGCCCGAGCCCGCAGTTCGGATCGACACCACGCCGCCCGCTCCGCCGGCGCGTGGCATGAAAGCCGTACTGAAGAAGGTTCGTCAACCTAGACATCCAAGCGTTTCCGCCCTCGAGAACCTGTTGCGTGAGGTTCGGCGTCAGCGCCCCAAAGCGGACATCAGGTTCATCGAGAAGGCCTACCAGATCGCTGAAGAGGCCCACAAGGGCCAGCTGCGCAAGTCCGGCGACCCCTTCATCATCCATCCCCTCGGGGTGGCCGGGATCGTCGCCTCGCTGGGCTTGGACGAGACCACGGTGGCGGCCGCCCTGTTGCACGACGCGGTGGAAGACACGCCGTTGACGCTCGCCGACGTCGAAGAGGCTTTGGGGTTCGAGGTCGCCGCTCTGATCGACGGCGTGACGAAGCTGGACAAGATCCGGTTCCGTTCTGCGGAGCAGACGAGGGCCGAGAACCTGCGCAAGATGATCATCGCTACGGCGAAGGACATCAGGGTCCTGCTGATCAAGATCTCGGATCGCCTCCACAACATGCGTACGTTGGCGCCGTTGGCTCCGGAGAAGCGAGAGATGATCGCCCGCGAGACGCTCGAGATCTACGCTCCGCTGGCCCACCGGCTGGGCATGTACGCGATCAAGTGGGAGCTCGAAGACCTCGGTTTCGCCACGCTCCACCCGAAGCGCTTCGAGGAGATCGATGCGCTCGTGCAGCAGCGGCAACCGGAGCGCGAGCGGTTGCTCGAAGATGTCCTCAATCAGATCCAGACCAAGCTGCGCGAGGTCAAGATAAAGGCCGAGGTATCGGGGCGACCGAAGCATCTGTATGCGATCTACGAGAAGATCGTGCTCGGCGGCAAGACCCTGGACGAGATCTTCGACCTCGTCGGCATGCGCGTGGTGGTCGAGAACGTGAAGGATTGCTACGCGGCCCTCGGTGCCATCCACACCCTCTTCACCCCGGTCCCGGGCCGCTTCAAGGACTACATCGCGATGCCCAAGTTCAACATGTATCAGTCGTTGCACACGACCGTCATGGGACCCGGCGGCCGAGCCATGGAGATCCAGATCCGGACCGAGGAGATGCATCAGGCCGCCGAGACGGGCATCGCTGCTCACTGGCTCTACAAGGAGCAGCGACGAGGCAAGGCCGGCGGAGAGGACCTGGCCTGGTTGCAGCGCATGATGGACTGGCAGCGCGAGTCGATCGATCCGAAGGACTTCATGGAGTCCCTGAAGATCGATCTCTTCGCGGACGAGGTCTTCGTGTTCACCCCCAAGGGGGACGTGATATCTCTGCCGAGGGGAGCGACGCCGCTCGACTTCGCCTACTCGATCCATACCGAGGTGGGGCATCGGACGGTGGGGGCCAGGGTGAACGGACGTCTAGTCACACTCAGCCACGAGCTGGTCTCCGGAGACAGCGTCGAGATCATCACCTCGAAAGGTCCCGCCTCGCCGTCGCGCGACTGGCTGCAGGTGGTGAAGACCCCGCGGGCCCGTAACAAGATCCGGCACTGGTTCGCGCGCGAACGCCGCGAAGATGCCCTGGCGCAGGGCCGCGAGAGCCTGCTGGCCTCGATGCGGAAGCAAGGACTCCCGGTCGACAAGATCTCCAAGAGCGATCTCTTGGACCAGGTAGCGGAACAGCTGAGGTACTCCGACGTGGATTCGATGCATGTAGCGATCGGAGAGGGGCACCTGTCACCGCAATCCGTGGCTACCAGGGTCATCCGTCTGTTCCAGCCAGACCTCGAGGAAGAGGCCGAGCCGATCCAACCTCCGACCCGCAGGCCGCGCTCGGCTCGCCGGGGCAAGGGGGTCATCGCCGAGGGCTTCGACGACCTGCTGGTACGTCTCGCTCGCTGTTGCACCCCCGTCCCCGGCGATCGCATCGTCGGATTCCTGACGCGAGGGCGCGGGGTCTCCGTTCATCGGGAGGACTGCCCGAACGCGAAGAGTCTGCAGGCCCAGGATCAGGGGGGCCGGATGATCGAGGTGTGGTGGGACGATCGGCAGCAGGGCACCTTCGTCGTCACGATCCAGATCGAGGCGCTCGACCGCACCAAGCTCCTTCGTGACGTCACCGCCGCCATCTCGGACCAGGGCCTTTCGATCGTGTCCTCTTCCACCAGGTCCGGCAAGGATGGGATCGCCACTCTCAACTTCACCTTCGAGCTCGCCGACGCGAGCCACCTCGATCACGTGATCCAAAGCGTCAAGGGTGTCGACTCGGTCTACGACGCTTACCGCGTGGTGCCTCGGAACGCTCGCAACTGATCTTCTTATGAGAACCCGTGCAGCCCTGTCGTGCGTCGTCGCCCTGCTGGCGGCGTCCTGCGAGCAGGTCCAGAGCACGATCGATCCCCCGGCGCGGGCGGAAGACACCGCGGTCGCATTCGTAGAGGCGTGGAACGATCTGGACGCGGAAGCGATGGAGGAGCATCTCGCGGACACCGGCGCTTGGGATGCGCAGCGTCTGCAGTCGTTGCTTCGACGCGCGCTTCCCGACGACGCGATCTCTTCGCTGGAGGTCGTGCTCGAAGGCCCCGTAGAGCAGCCTTCAGACGAAGCCCTTATCGCCGACGACGGACCTCAAGCGACAACGTCCGCGGCCTACTCGATCACGTACGACTCCGATGCCTCGGTGCGCCCGGTCTCGTTCGAGGGGGAGTTGCCTCTCGCCTACCAGCGGGACACGGACTCCTGGAGCGTGAGCTTCGACAGGGAGCTCCTGTGGCCGGACCATCCTCGTGCGACGGGGTTCGCAGTGGTCGAGAAGTGGCCGCGTCGAGCGGCCATCTTGGATCGATCCGGGCAGAAGCTCGCCGTCGGGGGAGAGGACTCGCGTCGCTATCCCTTCGGTTCTCTGGCGGGCACCACGATCGGACACCTCGAGCCGGGTGAGGAGGTCGACCGCCTGCAGGGCGCGTCAGGGCTGGAACTCGGCCTCGACGAGGTGCTCGCCGGCATCGCCACGCAGAAGCTGATCCTGCAAGGCAAACCCAGCAGTGGCTGCCGGCAGAAGCGAGGCCGGGGCAACAAGAACCAAGAGGACACGGAGTGCACCTATCCGACGGTCGCGACCCTCGGTCGCGTGGTCGGCAAGCCGGGTCGGGACGTGAAGACCACGCTCGACGTTGATGTGCAGCGGGCGGCAGAGCAGGCCTATGGGGCTACGACCGGGGGCTCGGTGGTGATGGACCCCGCTACCGGCGATCTGCTCGCGATCGTCTCGTCCTCGCCCTTCGATCCGAACAACTACGTCGGCGTGGCAGGGATCGAGCCCTTCAATCGGGCGCTGTCGGGGAGGTATCCACCCGGCTCCTCACTGAAGGTGATGACGGCCGCCGCCGCGTTGGAAGAGAAGGTCGTGAAGGAGACAACGACCCTGCCCGGCCCCGCGGAGTACCGCGGTGTGCGCAACTTCGAGTCGGGCGCGTTCGGCACGATCGACTTCGCCTCGGCCCTCAAGTTCAGCGTCAACACGGTCTTCGCACAGGTCGCGCTCGATCTCGGAGCCAGGCGTCTCAAGCGATACGCGGACGCTTTCGGCTTCAACTCCGAGCCGCGCATGCCTCTTGCTGCGGCGACGTCGTCGTTCCCCCTGCCGGCGGACGAAGGCGATGTCATGTGGGGATCGATCGGACAGGCGCAGGTCCTGGCCAGCCCTCTGACGATGGCGACGGTGGCGGCGACGATCGCCAACGGAGGCAAGCGCATGGAGCCTCGCATCCTTCTCAGGGACCCGAAGGTAGGGGAACGGGTCGTGTCCCAACGGATCGCGACCACCATGACTCGCCTGATGGAGAACGTCGTCAAAGGCGGCACGGGAGTGGGGGCCGCGATCTCCGGCGCTCAGGTGGCAGGCAAGACCGGAACGGCAGAGGTGGATGTCGCAGGCGAGCGCAAGAACCACGCTTGGTTCATCGCGTTCGCTCCTTCCACGGCTCCCAGGGTCGCGGTGTCGGTCGTGTCCGAGTACGGAGGGATCGGCGGCCAGGTAGCCGCCCCCCTCGCCGGACGCATCCTCAGCGCGGTGCTCCCGCAGCTCTGATGAGAGCGGTCGTCCAGCGCGTGACGGAGGCCAGCGTCTCCGTCGACGGCAACCTCGTGGGGGCTGTGGGCGCGGGCGTGATGGTGCTGCTGGGGGTCGCTCCGTCCGACGGAGAAGCAGAGGTGAAGTGGTTCGCAGACAAGATCGCGAACCTGCGCATCTGGCCGGACGACGAGGGCAAGATGAACCGCTCGCTGCTAGATGTTGGCGGCCAGGCCCTCGTCGTTTCCCAGTTCACCCTCTATGGAGACGCGCGCAAAGGGCGCAGACCGTCCTTCATCCGTGCTGCGCAGGGGGCCGAGGCGGACGCTATCTATCAGCGCTGCGTAGAAGAGCTGTCCGCGTTGGGTGTCCACTGCGAGACCGGCGTGTTCGGAGCGATGATGAAGGTCGGTCTGGTCAACGACGGGCCGGTGACGATCCTGCTGGACTCCGACAAGACCTTCTAGCTCTCGGGTGGCGGAGGCGCTTTCGGCGTACGCCACCTGGCGACCGCTCCGCCGAACAGCACGGTCAGACGACACTCCTCACACTGATGCCGGGTTCCGTAACCCGCTTCCTGGAGTGCCCACATGGGTTTGCCGCATTCCGGGCAGGGCTTGTTCGAGCGGTACTTGTTGCTGCGCGCCTCTCTGACTTTGATCTGCTCTTCGACGGGATCGTTCTGCTTCTTCCACACGTACAGCGTGTCACCGTGATACGAGACGCGACACCGTCCGCAATTGAAGATCTTGCCGAAGCCGGGCACCGTGACGACGTACATGGCCTCGCCGCATTGAGGGCATAGTTTCTCAACCGAATGCCTCTCTTGTTCCGCCCGCATCTTTGCGATACTCCCATAGATGTCGATGGCCCATCCGGCGTAACCTTGTGGCCGTGGAAGAGCAAGTGAAGCCCATCAGAACGGCCGTGATCGATGACGACCCCGACATCGTCGAGCTTCTGAAGATCAACCTAGGTGCGGACCCTAGGTTCGAGCTGGCGGGGGAGGGCTCGAACGGGGCCCAGGCCCTGGACGTCCTGGCCGAGGCGGAGCCGGAGGTCGTGATCCTCGACCTGGACATGCCCTATTTCGACGGTCTCGACGCGATCGGCCACATCCGCAAAGGCTGGCCCGATGTGAAGATCGTCGTGTTCTCGGCTCGGTACGACAAGTACGACGCGGACGACCTGCTGAGCAATCGGGCGGATCTCTACATCGACAAGACCCG
>JBKHXK010000007.1:0-69347 GCA_046566065.1 Actinomycetota bacterium
CGACGATCGACCTCCGTCGCATGCTTGTAGGCGTCGAGCAGGGCTTCGGCCTTGTCGTACTCGTCCTGGGTCGGTGTGAACACCTCGTTCAGAACGTCGATCTGACCGGGGTGCAGTGCCCACTTGCCGTCGTAGCCGAGGGCCCGTGCGCGCATCGCCATCTCGCGGAACCCATCGAGGTCCTTGATCAGGAGGTAGGGACCGTCGATGACCTGCAGGCCCGCGTCGCGGCCCGCGATCAGGATGCGCTCCAGCACGTAGTGCCAGTGGTCGCCGGGGTATCCGGGCATCGGAAGCCCCGCCGTGACCGTAGGCAACCCCAGGGAGGCGCTCATGTCGGCCGGGCCCAGGATGATGGCCTCGGCCCGGTCGGATGCGTGCGCGATCTCGTGCACGTTGCGAAGGCCGGTAGCGGTTTCGATCTGAAGCTCGAGGCCGATCCGCTTGTCGAGATCGGTGTTGGTCTCGATCATGCGCAGCATGTGGTCGACGAACATGACCTCGTGCGCGTGCTGGACCTTCGGAACCATGATGCAGTCGATGTAGGACCCCGCTCCCTCGACGACCGTCTTCAGATCGTCGGCGGCCCACTGGGTATCGATCGAGTTGATGCGGACGACGACGGTCTTGTCGCCCCAGTCGTTGTTCTTCAGTGCATCGATCACGTTGCCCCGGGCCTCTTCCTTCGCGAGCGGGGCCACCGAGTCCTCGAGGTCCATGAAGACCTGATCCGCAGGCAGGCCGGGAGCCTTGCCGAGCATCTTCGGGCTGGAGCCTGGGACCGACAGACAAGACCTACGTGCGCGCAACTTGATCCCTCCTGGTTTTAGGGGCTACTCGACGTACCCGAGACCGCGCAGGTGATCCTCGATCTCGCCTTCCTCGTCTGAGGTTAAACCGGAGGATGCATCGCCGACCGAGCCACCTGCCTGCGCCTGGTTGGAGGTCTCGTCGACGACGAGCTCCACATCGCCGACGAGGGACTTCAGCACCGCTCCATCGCGAGGAACCGCGCTCGGAACGCCTAGGGCGGCCAGCGCGGTGGGACCCAGGTCGATCAGGTGAGCCGTCTCCGCAAGGGGGCCGGGCTTGACCTCGGGGCCGGTCGCCACGATCACGCCCTCGAGGCGGTGGTCGCCGGAGAGCCAGTCGGCCTCCTCTACGGCGCTCTTCGCATGCGTGAGCGAGTAGCCGGGGGCCGGCACCAGCAGGATGTCGGGGGCCGTGTCGAGGAACGCCCCGGAGAGCACCTCTTCTTTGAGGTAGGTCTTGCCGACAGGATGCTTCCCGGTGACGGGGTCCACGAAGGCCTCGACCGCGGCCCTGACCTCGTCGCGCACCTTCTCGTAGTCCTTCGGGTCGACGATGCCGCCCGGCTCCCTGCCCTTCAGGTTCACGGAGATGCCCTCGCCGGTGGAGACGACGCTCGTGTAGGCGCGCGTCTTGCTCCACTCGATCGGGGACGCGGGGATCGAAACCTTGCCGTGCAGCTTCAACAGGTCGTAGATGCGACGGGCGATGCGGCGGCCCGGCCCCCAGCGGATCAGGTTGAAAGCGAACGATCCCTTCCCGAACTCGAGGTAGCCGAGCCCCTGCAGGATGCGATCCATCGTGCAGCAGCGCCAGCAGGCCTGGTGGCCGTGGTCCGACATGAAGATGACGAGGTCGTTCTCCGTGGTGCGCTTCAGCAGCTCGGCGAGCCCGGCATCGAGCTGCTGGTAGATCGCCCTGGTCTGCTTGGCGACCGGCGTGTCCTTCAGCTCGGCGTACTTGGGGTGGTCGGGCGAGATGTACTCCATCAGGCAGTGCTGGATGCGGTCGGTCGATACGTACACCAGCACGCCGAAGTCCCACTCGGTCGTGTCGAGCAGGTACTCGAACGCCTTCTGTCGTTTCTCGGTGATCTGCGCGCACTCCTCGAGGAAGGCCTCGGGGCGGTTGCGGAAGGTCGTCCAGCTCATCCCGTTGACGGGGAAGGGAGCGTTCGCGTCGAGCTCCTGCTGGAGCTCGACCGGATGAGTGTAGGAGCGGCTGGCCGGCAGCACACCGCCACCGATGACCTTGCCTTTGATCGCCGGGGTCGGGAAGGTAAGCGGGATGTTGATCGCCAGCGACGTCTTCCCCGCCGCGGTCAGGTCGTCGAAGATCGTGCGGGCCTTGATCGACCGATAGGTGACCGGCAGCCGCCGGGTGGCCCCGGGCTTGTGCTCGAGGATGTCGAAGACACCGTGACCGGCGGGGTTCAGACCGGTCATGAATGACGGCCATGCGCACCAGGAGTGGGACGGAACGGTGGAGAGACAGTCTGCGTGGGCGCCGCGCTCGATCAACGCCGCAAGGTTAGGCAGCTCGCCGGCGTCGAGCATCGGCTGCAGGACCTTCCAGTCGGCGCCGTCCCAGCCGATGATCAGGACTCTGTCGGGCATAGGTGGACCTACCTCCTCTAAGGGCTTTGCGGGGACCAACCGATGCCGGTCGACCCGCAGAAAGACTCCCGCAGAGGGTAGCAGGGCGAGGTCGCGGGCCACATCGGGTGATGTGAGAAAGAACGGGGTTAGAGGTCCAGCTCGCGTCTTCCCTTGTCGAGGCGGTGGGCGCGGAGAGCCAACTGCAGGCGCAGCTTGTCTTCGGGGTTGCGCAGCGACCATCCGGTGAGCCTCTCGATCTGCTTCAGCCGGTAGGTCACCGTGTGTGGGTGGGCGAACAGCATCTCGCCGGCCATCTTCACGCTGCCGTCGGCGGCGAAGTAGGCCTCGAGGGTCTTCAGGAGCTCGCCCTTGCGCCGCTCGTCGTAGGAGACGAGGGGGCCGAGCATCTGCTCGACGAAGCGCTCGACCAGGACCTGCTCGAGTTTCAGGAAGTGGTACAGGAGCAGGTCGTCGAACCGGTAGATCGGGCCATCGATCTCGAGCGCGAGGCCGATCTCGAGAGCTTCCCGGGCCTCGAGGTAGGACCTCCGGATGCCTTCGAGGCCCGGCTCCGGCCCACCCATCCCGAACTCCCAACCGCCGCCCAGCTCGACGACGACCTTCTCGGGAACGACGCTGAGGTCGGCTTGTGGCTCCGCCGGCAACAGCGCGATCGTGAGGTCGCCCTTCTGGATGACGATCGGATCGGCGCTGGCGAGATCGGATACGCGCGCCACCGCGGCGGTGACGGCAGCTTCCTTCGCGGCATCGGGGCCGGGCCCACACCCCACCAAAGCGATGTAGCTGAGCGAGAGGTCGTAACCGAACGTGTGTGCCTTCTGCAGCACCTCCTCGGGAGACGACTCCGTCCCGTACAGGAGGTCGGCGAGGAACTCGCGCCTGGCCCCCTCTTGTTCTCGGACGATCGCCCGCTGAGCGCGCGCATACGCCTCGGCCACAGAGGTGGAGAGCTGGTCCGTGTAGCGGAGGACCGCCTCGGCGAGCCCGATCGTCGCCTCCAGCGCTTCTCTCTCGGAGGCCCGGCACTCGTCGGCGAGAACGTCCCAGCAGACCCGCGAGACCGTGCGGTAGGCGTGCAGGACATCGTCGAGGGGGATGCCGGCTTCCGCCCGCTGAGCTCCGACCGCTTCGATCTGCGCGACCTCGTCCTGTCGAAGCTCCCTGTCCTGGGCCAGTACCTGAGCCAGGGCCGCGACGTTCACGCGCACGGCAGAGCGCACCTCCCCGCGCAGTGGCTCGCCAGAACGGGCGTAGGAGGGAACCGTGTCCCAGATGGCGGCAAGACAGCGGTCGACGACCTCGTCCAGACGGCCCAGGAAAGCCTCGACGATCTCGGCGCGGACCTCGTCCCTCACGTCAGGCAGCCTCGCCGGCCACGGTGCGGAGCATCCGTTCGACGGCTTCCCGCGCGATAGACGCCGCCGCGAGCGTTGCCTCATCGCCGGCGTCGACGGCATCTGCAGGGTCGAGGGCTGCCACAACGGCCGACGATCCGGTCTCCTGGACCACGACGTTGCAGGGCAGGTGCACACCGGCTTGGAGCTGAGGGCTCAGGTGACGCTCGGAGACGGGAGAGTTCCAGAAGCCCATGATGAGGTACTGACGCTCGTCGCCCGCGTCGGGGCCGAGCATCCCACCGACGTGCATCTCGGAGATGATCGAGAACCCATGGCCCTTCATAGCGAGACGCGCCCGAACGACCGCCTCGTCGTATCCCTCGGGGACCTGAACCGCGTACCCGTACTCGGTCACAGCACCACCTTTCCTTCAGCACTACGGTAACTCTCGATGACCCTGCTCGCCGTGCCCAACGTCTCCGAAGGTCGAGATCCTCGCCTGATCGAAGATCTCTCGCGTGCTGCCCAGGTCGGAACGAATCGGGTGCTCGACGTGCACAGCGACCCGGTCCACAACCGCAGCGTGCTGACCGTGACGGGTGAGCCGGGAGACCTGGTCGAGGGATGTGTCGCCCTCGCTGCAGCCTGCCGGGAACGGATCGACCTCACCGGGCAGAGCGGCGTCCATCCGCGTCTGGGCGCCCTCGATGTCTGCCCCTTCGTGCCACATCACGACGACATGGAGATCGCAGTCTCGGCAGCGAAGGCGGCGAGCACCGCGATCGGGCAGGGACTCGGGATCCCCGTCTATCTCTATGGAGCGGCCGCCACTCGTTCGCATGCGCGGGAGTTGCCCGAACTGCGCAGAGGCGGCCTTCGAAGGCTCCAGGAGCGCGCCCTCTCGGATCTGACTCCCGACGCAGGACCCCCACGGTTCGATCCGCGTTGCGGAGTGGTCTGCATTGGAGCGCGAGGCCCGCTGATCGCGTTCAACGTCTGGATCGAGAGCGATCCAGATACGGCGCGCGCCATCGCGGCTCGGATGAGGAGCCCCAGCGTGCGCGCACTCGGACTGCACATCAGCGACAGGACCTGCCAGGTCTCTATGAACCTGGTTGACCCGAGCGTGACGGGCATCGAGGTGGCTTTCCAGCAGGTCGCGGCCGCAGCCCAGGCGACGGGAGCTACCATCACGGCCACCGAGATCGTCGGGTTGGTCGAGGAGAGGTTCCTACCTAGCCCGGACGCGACGGTGACCCGGCTCCTACTGCAGCCGGGTCACTCGTTAGAAGCGTCTCTAGGCGAAAAGCCCTAGCGCCGTCGGGTCGACTTGCGCGCGGTGGACTTGCGCCGTGCGGGCGCCTTCCGTGCCGTCGACTTACGAGCGGTCGACTTCTTGCGGCCCGTTGCCTTACGCGCGGTGGACTTCCGTGCGGTCGACTTACGAGCGGTCGACTTACGAGCGGTCGACTTCTTGCGGGCGGTGGTCTTCTTCCGGCCGCCGGTCGCCTTACGCGCGGTGGACTTGCGTCCGGTCGTCTTGCGCGCCCCCGTGGACTTGCGGGCTGTGGACTTGCGAGCCGTCGACTTCCGAGCGCCTGTTGACTTGCGCGCGGCCGTCTTCCGACCTGTGGTCTTCTTCGCTGCCACTACTCGCACCTCCTTCGATCACTACAAGGTCGATGACCTCGTATCCCCTCCCAACGCACGTTCATTGCGCACGATGAGACTGCCAACACCACGAACGCGTGCATCACAAACACGCATTCACAATGTAGCTAGACACGAATCGAAACAGATTGCAAGTATTCGATGCATGTTCGCGCGTAAGCGCGAGCCCCGTTTCGGGGCGTACATCACGCCGGAAACGTTGCGATCAGGAGACCGCGCGCAGCTGACGACGCGTGCGCTCTTTACGAAGTCGACGTCGCTCGCGCTCGGATGTACCGCCCCAGATACCGAACTGCTCTTTGTTGTTCAGCGCGTACTCGAGACACTGTTCGCGCACCTGACAGTTCCCGCAGACGGAACGCGCAGCCTTCGACGAACCGCCGCGCTCGGGGAAGAAGATCTCGGGATCAACCTCGGTGCATCGGGCGTTCGTCTGCCAGTCGACTGGCTGTAGGAGCTTGTTCGTGATGCGCTGCATTTCCCCCGGCCTTTCCTCTTAGACGCCATCCCCGACCACCCCGGGCCCCCGCAGCGCTGCGGTGACCGCGAATCACATTTCTGTAATTCTAAGGATGGTATTCGATGCGCGCAATAGGGCTGACCTGCGTCTTTACGAAGAAGAAGCGCGAAAAACGCGCGCCGGAAGAGTGCTTATGCGGCGGGATCGGTGAGGGAGAGTGCCGCCTCGACGAGCTCCGTCGTGTCGATCGGCTTCGTCCTGTGAAGCTCAGCCCCGGCCTCCCGCGCTAGCCACGCGTCCTGGTCCCTTTGCAGCAACATCAGGACCGGCACGCGCCTGAGACGGGGATCGGCCTTCATGTCCTTCGCCAGTGCGAAGCCGCCCGCACTACCCGCATGCATATCCACGACGACCACTGCGGGTATCCCTCCGCGCATGATCTCCAAAGCCTCGCGGGCGTCCGTGGCGAAGGTGACCTCAACCGACGAACCGAAACCGAAGCCCGCGACATCGCGGACGCGCGGGTCGTCCGACACGACGAAGATCCACTTCGTTGGAGCCTCTATTTCGGTGGTTCCCATCTGGGAAAAAATCCTGCTCAGACCGCTCGAGCGGCGTTCTGCTGCTCGCGTACCTGCTCGCTGACGGCTGCAAGCAGACCCTCAACATCGATGTCGAACCCGGTCTCCATCGACTGCAGCCGGGCGATCGTGTTCACGAATCGGACCGCCGAATCCTCTGCGTCCTCCACTGCGTCGACCAGAACGGTCGAGTAATGCCGAGCGAACCGAGCCCCGCAGAACGGGCAACGTCCGGGTGCGTCGGACTCCGGGCCGATCTGCTTCAACAAGAAGGTGCGCGAGCACCTATCGCACTTGGCTTCGATCTTCATGGTGGTCACCTCTCTTATGTCGGTCGCCCGATGATATGTCCCGAGGCAGCAGGAGCCCTAGCAGGAAGGCGGTCGCGAAGGCCGGCACCGAGGCGCAGAGCCACGGGACCGAAACCGACAGTGGCTCGCCGAACACGCTCTGATTCAGCTTCAGCCACCACTCCAGCGGACTGGGATTGATCCAGTGATAGACCAAGAACCCCGCGAGCCAGGGGATCATCGCTCCCCACCGAACGCCCCCGGCGAACCAGTACGCACCGGCCCCGTCCAGGCTGCGGACCTCGACCCGGCTTCTCCGCCTGACGAAGTGATCCGCCGCTACCAAGCCCAGAAGAGGCACGAACACGGATCCGATCAAGAACAGGAACGATTCGTATAGGGCCATCGTGAACAGCGCGGCCAGAACCGCCGCTATCGCGGTGATGACCACCACCAAGAGGCGCTGCGGGATACGGGGCAAGATGTTGCGCACCGAGACGGCACCCGAATAGATGTCGGCGAACGCCTCGTCGGTCTCTCCAGCTAGAAGCCCAACCAGGAAGGCGACGCCGGCGATCGAGCCCCCCGCGAGGGTGAGGATGCCGAGCGCGATCCCCGCGGGATCGGCGGTCGCGTCCGCGGTCAGGACGAGGAGCGCTCCCAGGGAGTAGAGCCACACGTTCGCCGCGAGGTAGCCCCAGAAGGTTCCGAAGAAGGCCGCACGGGGGCCCCTCCCGTAACGCGTGTAGTCGGCGATCAGCGGGAACCACGAGATCGGCATCGCGATCACCAGGTCCAGCGCAGGTCCGAAGGTCGGCCAACCGCCCTCACCCGAGGAGCGGATCGCTTCTTCCAGTTCGCCGCTCGACGCCACCGCGATCGTGACGGCGATCGTTATCGCGCCCACCACCCAGACGCCGAAACGTTCCATCCACACCCGGGTGACCCCGACCGGCCCCCAGAGCGCAAGTCCCCCGCACAGAAGTGCAGCGATGGCCAACCAGACACCACGCGCCGAGAACCCGAACACCTCCTGCGAGATCAGGTCGGCGACGTAGCTCATCGCCCAGAGTTCCACCGCGGTCCAACCCACGAGTTGAACGATGTTGAGAGCGGTTGGGAGCCACGACCCTCGGATGCCCAGGACCGGTCGGAGCAGGACCATGGAAGGCAGCCCGTGCTGCGCCCCTGCCACCGCCATCAGGGTCAACATCCCAACGCCGATGATGGAGCCGGCGACGATGGCAACCAGGGCCATCCCGAAGCCCAGTCCCGGCACCAAGAGCGCGCCGGTGACCAGCACCAGGAGACCTACACCGAGATCGCCCCACAACACCCCCAGGTCGAGCGCCGACAGATGCCGCTCCCCGGGCGGCACCGGCTGGACAACGGGGCGTTCTGCGACGTCGCTTTCCGTCAGCGTGCTCATGGCGCTCTCCCTTCGCCGGCGTTACCCGGATCAGGTTCCAAGGGTCGGCGGCTACCAGCCGCCCTCTCAGCCCGGTACCACCGAGCTCCCCTGCTGTCGAGGTAGCGAGACTACCGGCTAGAGCTCCGCCTTCACGATGTCCACGGCCTTGCGGATGTTGGTGAGCTTCGCTTTGGCCTCGTCGACCGTACGCGTCTTCAATCCGCAGTCGGGGTCGACGAAGATCCGCTCGGGCGGGATGTGCTTGAGGGCGCTGCGGATGCCGTCCACCAAGGTCTCGACCGGCTCGAGCTCGTGCGTGTGGACGTCGGAGATGCCCAGCCCCACGTACTTCGTGAAGGGGTTGTCGGAGAACTCATCGAGCAGGGAATAGTCCGAGTTGGCGAACTCGAGATCGATCTGGTCGACCGGGATGTCCAGCATCTTGGGATACGCGTTGTGGAAGTCGCCGTAGCAGATGTGCGTGATGGTGTGTGCGCTCAGAGGCTCGGTGACGATCGCCATCGACTCGATCACCAGATCGAGCTCGTCCATCCGGGTCGACGCCGCGGGCTCGTCGATCTGGATATAGCGCGCCCCGGCCTTCTCCAGATCGAGCGCCTCGTCGCGGATCACATTGGCCAGGTCGAGCACCATGTCGCGTCGGGTTGCGTAGTGCTCGTTGAACGACCAGTCGCAGATCGTGTACGGACCCGTCAGCATCCCCTTGACCGGAGCGTCGGTCAGTGACTGGGCGTACTTCCACCATTCCACCGTGATGGCGTGGTCGCGGCCGATCGGTCCCGTGGCGATCGGCTTCCGGTAGTAACGGTTGCCGTAGGAACGAACCAGTCCCCCGATCTCGAGGCCGGGTAGTTCTTCGGCGAAGTAAGCGACCATGTCGCCCCGGTACATCTCACCGTCGACGACGAGATCCGTGCCGATCGAGTCCTGGAACTCGATCCATTCCTTGGTCGCTTTGCGCTCGAGCTCGGTCAGCTCCTCGCGATCGATCTCCTTACGCGCGTACTGGCCGCGCGCCTTCTGCACGTAATCCGGCTTGGGGAAGCTCCCCACGGACGTTGTCCACAAGCCGGGGCCCGGAAGGTCCACCTTCGACATGTCTATGCACCCACTTTCTGTGCCGCCTCGCACAAGCGATGGAGTTTGGCCCTGGCCTTCTCGCGGGGGAGGAACTCGAGTCCCGACGACGGTGACACGCTGAGATTGTCTGCGCCCACCGCGCTGACCAGATCCTCGATCGTCTTCTGCAGCTCCGTGGGGTCTTCCAGCTTGGTGTTGCGAGCATCTACGAGTCCGACCTGGAGCTTCGTCCCTTTGGGCAGTGAGTTGATCAGTTCGCGGTTCTCAGGGCCCGCCACCAGATCCAGTCCGAAGCGCTGGACCGGCAGATCGAAGAGCTCCGTGCCCAACCGCTTCGCGTCACCGAAGTACGTCGCCAGCACCAGCTCGACGTCAGACAGCTCGCCCGTCAGGACGTCGAACGCATCCTTGGCGAGGGCGAGGTCCTCGGGAGCGTCCAACAGAGCCGGTTCGTCGATCTGGATGACGCGCGCTCCCGCGGCCTGAAGCTCGAAGGCTTCCTGAGCCAGCACCTTGGCGATCGCCAGCACGAAAGAACGATGGTCCCCGTAGTGTTCGTCGACAGACAGCCGCGCGAACGTGATCGGGCCGGGGATGACCGCTTTCACTTCCTTCGTGGCCACCGACGTTGCGAAGCGGAAAGCTTCTACGGATGACGGGCCGCGCCAGTCGAGATCACCGATGCAGATAGGCCGCCGGTAGTAGACGTTGTTGTCGAACCAACGCAGGAGCCCACCGATCTCGAACCCCGCGATGTTGCGTGCGAACGGCGTGAGGATGTCGTCCCAGCGAACGTGCCCGTCGGTGATCAGATCGACCCCGGCCGCCTCTTGCTCGCCGATGACTTCCCGGGCGAGCTCGTCCTGAGCGGCCCGAAGGTCCTCGACCGTGGTGCTCCCCTTTTCGAGCCCGTGCAGCGTCTTGCGCACCTTGAAGACCTGGCCCTCTTCGGGCGGTTTCGGGTACGAGCCCACCACCGTGGTCTGGATCGGCATGTCTCTCCTTCCTCGACAACTGAAAAAGCCTCCCGTTCCGGACGGAAGGCCTAGGGAAGAAGCCCGCTCATCCGTCCGGGATTCGCACCTGCCGGCTTCAGCCGGTGGTTGCGGCGGGATCACCGGGCCGGGCCCTCCCCCGCTCTTGATGAGCGGTCTAACTATAGACGCCTAGATGGCCAGGATCCGCGCTGAGCCCGCAAGGGAAAGGCCCCGGTCGCCCGGGGCCCTTTAGATCGAGGTGATGCGACCCGTCAGAACTGAGCGGAGTCCCCGCAGGCGCAGGTGCCCTTCGCGTTCGGGTTGTCGATCGTGAAGCCCGACTGCTCGAGGGTGTCCAGGTAGTCGATCTTGGCGCCACGCAGGTAGGGGGCGCTCATCTTGTCGACCCGGATCTCGACGCCGTGCATCTGCTCGATGTGGTCGTCGTCCAGCTTGCGGTCGTCGAAGTAGAGGGCGTAGCGCAGGCCGGCGCAGCCGCCGGGCTGCACGGCGACCCTCAAGGCGTACTCCTTGCCCTGGTGCTCCTCCGGGGCCGCGGCGGTCTCGCGGTCGAGTAGCTCCGTGACCTTGGAGGCCGCGGTCGGCGTGATGGAGAAGGTGTTGGTCTCGGTGTTGGTCTCGGTCATCGACACGATGTTCCTCCTTCATAGGGCGCCTCATCGGGGGCGCGTCCTCGATTATAGGGACACCCCGGTGTCTCTTCGGCCATTCCGGGCCTCGACCCAAGGGCGGGTCAGTGGACCAGCACCCATTCGAGGACGAGAGCGGCCGCCGCTAGAGCGATCAGAGCTCCCATAACGGTCATCGTGGCTCCCGGGAGCGGCTTCTCTGCGATCAGGGGCCACAGCACCACCAGCAGGATCGAGGCGGCCCCGCACAGCGTGAACACGAGGACGGCCACGTGGAGCAGCTCGTGCATCAGTGTGTGGTGGTGGAGGCGAAGTTGAATGCGCCCACGGCGACAGAGGGCGCTACGAAGGACCCGAACGAACCGAAGTCCGGCGGGAAAGCGCGCACCTCGGAGCCCACGCGAGTGGTGGCCGCGAGAGCGTCGAGCACGCTCTGCGAGAACCGGAAGTTGCGCACGGGCTCGGCGATCTCGCCTCCCCTGATCCGGAAGGTGCCATCCCGGGTCATCCCGGTCAACAGGGTGCTGGGCCGGTCGAGGACGTTCACGTAATGGAACCTGGTCACGAGGAACCCGTCACCGACCGCCGCCAGCAGGTCTTCGGTCGACGCATCGCCGTCGTGCATGACGACGTTGGACGCATAGGGACCGAACTCGCTCCACCCGGAGTAGTGACCGGAGGGGGTCACGCCCAGGGCCGGAGCGGTCCGCAGGTCGGTGACCGGGCCCACGGCTCGTCCGGATTCGATGATGCACACCTTCCGGCGAGGCACGCCTTCGAAGTCGAATCCGATCCCGACCGAATCCCCGTGGCGGACGTCGTCCTCGACCGTCACGCAGGGGGCGGCAACCTGCTCCCCCGCCCGCGTCGCCAAGAAGCTCTCGCCGTCGAGTACCTGCTTCGCCCCCATCCCGACGTACGAGAGGTAATCGAGCATCAAGGCAACGGCCGAGGGCTCCAGGAGAACAGCATGCTCACCCGGTTCCGCCTCTACCGGATCGTGACCGCGCGCCGCTTTCGAGGCCGCGGTGCGAGCGGCGCTTTCGGGATCGATCTGCGAAACGGCATGCGAGCTCGCTTCCCCCCAGCCCGTCGCCTCACCATCATCGACCAGGCAGGTTGTCACGCAACGCGTGAAAGCGTCGAAACAGTCGATACCTAGCGAGTTGATCACCGCGAAACAGTGCGCACTCGTCTCGAAGATCCCCGCGCTGTTGTCCGATCCCGAAGCGGCGAGCATCGCTCGAACCGCAGCAGCGCGCCGGTCGGGAGAGGCGGTCGCGGTGTCCTCGTCCCATCGGAAGATGCCCTCGGCACGTCCGACCCTCTCTGGAGAAGGAAGCCCCGGGAAGTCCTCATCCGGCAACGAGACGGCGGCTGCCTCTCGAGCGCGAGCGGCCGCCCTCATCAAACTCGCGGCGTCCAACTGGTTGGTGGCGGCGCTGGCGACGCGGTCTCCCACCACTACGCGGACCTGGGCCCGGAGCTCGTTGCGAACGATGTTCTGGATGATCTCGGATCTTGCATAACGCGTGAGTCCCATCCGGGACGCGGTCAGCACCACCTCGACCGCGTCCGTATCCGGCAGGCCCAACACGGGTCCGGCCGCCGCCCGCGCGGCCCCCGCGGTCAGAGGGAAGCTGTGGGCCACCACGCTCATCGCTCGACCCCGATGCTCACGTTGCGGAAGCGAGCGGGAGCCGTCCCGTGTCCGACGCGCATCGTCTGTCCTGGTTGGCCCTTCCCGCAGTTGGGGGTCCCTCGCATCTTCCATTCCTCCGGGCCTGCAACCGCGTCGCAAGAGGACCAGAACACGGGCGTGTCTCCCGTATAGCGAGGGTTCTTCAGCATCCGGCGCAGCTTGCCCTTCTTGATCTCCCAGGCGATCTCGCATCCGAACTGGAAGTTCTTCCTCTTGTCGTCGATCGACCAGGACCTGTTGGTGGCCATGTAGATGCCGTCCGACACGTCCGCCAGCAGATCGTCCAGAGATCCCTCACCCGGCAACAGATTGATGTTCGCCATACGGATCAAGGGCAGGTTCTCCCAACCCTCGGCGCGCATCGTGCCGTTGGAGCGGTCGGCCCCGATCGCCGCGGCCGTCTCTCGTGATGTCTGGAAGCCCACCAGCGTTCCGGCTCGCACCAGATCGACCTTCTGCGCGGCCACGCCTTCGTCGTCGTAGGCGTAGGAACCAAGACCACCTGCCACGGTCGGGTCGGATGTGATGTTCACGAGCTCCGACCCGTAACGGAGTGCCCCTAGATCGGGGATCCCGACGAAGGAGGTGCCGGCGAACGCGGCCTCCATGCCGAGCACCCGGTCCAGCTCGGTCGGATGGCCTACCGATTCGTGGACCTGCAACATCATCTGGTGTCCATCGATCACGAGCGTGGTCGAGCCCGACGGGCACTCCTTGGCCGTGAGGAGAGCGGCCGCTTCCTCCGCGACCCGGGGCGCGTTCTCCGCTAGGTCCATCTCTCGGACCAGTTCGTAGCCGGCAGAGGCGTAGTGCCCGCGGAACGACCCTGGATAAGACCGCACCTGGACGTCATCGCCCTCTACCGCGGTGGCCTCGAGACCCGCGCCGGTGTGCACGATCGTCTGCTCGATGTCGGAGCCCTCCGAGGACATGAACCAGCAACGCTGCTTCACGCAATCGAGGGTCCCGCGCGCGATCCTGATCCCGTCGACACGGTCCATCTGCTCGGTGGCGGCGACGAAGAGACCGATCTTCTCCTCCAGCGGGACCTCGAAGGGATCCTCGGTGTACGGCGATGTCCAGACATCGACGTGGACCGGTTCCGGCACAAGCTCGACGCGCCGGGTAACGGCGGTGGCGCTGGCTCGAGCAACGTCGACGGCCAGGCGAGCAACGCTCCCTGCCTCCTGTGCATCTAGATGCGGCGACGACGCGAACCCCCAGGCGCCCTCGACCAAGACACGCACCCCGAAACCCTCCGACGTGTTCCGGTCCAAACCCTCAACGGTGGGGCCGCGCACGGAGAGGGACTCCGAGTCGACCACCGCACCACGCACGTCTGCGTACGTCGCTCCGTCGGCGGTCGCCGCGTCCAGAGCGGATCGGAGCAGATCTCTCAAGCGAGGTTGGCGGAGCGGGGATAAGCCACGTCTGGATCCGTCAGCACGTTCACCACGGTTGGCTCGCCAGAATCGAAGGCTCGCTTGATGGCAGGGCCGATCTCGTTCGGCTCGGTGACCAGCTCGCCGCGGCCCCCGAACGACTCCATCATCTGGTCGTAGCGGATGCCGGGCGCAAGGTCCGCCGCTACGTCGTAGCCGTAGAGACCACGCATCGGGTGCTTCTCGAGGCCCCAGATCCCGTTGTTCCCGACGACGCAGACGACCGGCAGCTTGTGACGCACGAGCGACTCCAGCTCGCTGGCAGAGAAACCGATGGCGCCATCCCCATAGAGAAGGACCACCTGCCGGTCGGGATGAGCGAGCCGCGCCGCCATCGCGTAGCCGGGCCCTACGCCGAGACAGCCGAAGGGGCCTGGATCGAGCCAGCACCCCGGCTCGTACGACGGCACCTCGCGTCCCGCGTAGGAGACGAAGTCGCCGCCGTCGCCGATGACGATCGCGTCCCGATCCAACAGCGGCACCAGCTCGCCGTAGATACGCATCGGGTGGATCGGGGTCGAATCCGAGGCCAGCTCGGCTTGAGCCGCCGCGCGCTTCTGCTCTTCGGTCTCCGACAACGCCTCCAGCCACGACTTGGTGTCCAAGGCGCCGCTCAGCGCCGCGGCCAGAGCATCGAAGGTCGCGTCCAAGGGGGCCCCGACCGCCGCGGCCGGCTCCGCATGCTGGGAGATCAGATCGGGATGAGAATCGAGATGGACGAGGTTCTTGAACCCCTGCCCGAAACCGAGCCTGAAGTCCAGCGGCGTGCCCGCCACGATGACCAGGTCCGCCTCCTTGAGGGCCCTGGACCGGGCGCGTGAGAAGGCGAGTCGATGGTCGGCGGGAACGCAGCCGCGACCCTGGCCGTTCATGAAGACCGGAACCTCGGCAGCTTCGACGAACGCGCGCAGCGCGTGCTCGGCTCCGTCCATCCACACGTTCGAGCCCGCGATCACCACGGGGCGCTCCGATCGCGACAGGAGCGCCGCCACGTTGTCGATCCCCTGCGCGTCGGGCTCGAGGTGCACCTGCTCCGGCACCTCGAAGGTGAAGTCCGCCATGTTGAAGAGCACATCCAGCGGGAAATCGAGGAAACGCGGCCCTCGTGGCGCGGTCGTTGCATCCAGTGCGGCGGCCAGGACCGCGGTTCCCGCGCCCGCCGTGTCGGTCACGGTCTGCGCCGGCGCTATGGGATCGACGAACGGGACGTGATCGATCTCCTGGAGGGAACCCTGCCCCCACCGGAAAGCCGGAGCGCGCCCCGCGAGAGCGAGGACCGGAGCCCGATTGAAAGAGGCTTGCGCCAGAGGGCTGATCACGTTGGTGACCCCGGGACCTGCCGTGATCGCCGCGACGCCCACCGAGCGCGCGATCCGAGCCCATCCCTCGGCTGCGAACCCCGCGTTCTGCTCGTGTCGCACGTCGACCAGGCGGATGCCCTCTTGGTGGCAACCGTCGAGGAACGGGAAGATGTGCCCCCCGCTCAAGGTGAACACGTGGCGCACGCCGAGGGCCTTCAGGGCTTTGACGGCCACCAGGCCCCCGTGCCCGTTGCCCTCGAGCGAGGCCGCGGCCTTCCGCAACTCCTCCGACGACGGGGTCCAGGAAACAGACATCGCGGCAGCCTACAAACAGTGAGCGAAGGTGTCTGCTGCTATTCCCCGTCCGAGACCCAGCGGGTGCCGCCGGTGTCCCCGCTGGCGGCGGTCTCCGACGAGGAGCGCCGGATCACGTGATCGTCGTCGGGCTCCAGGTCGTAGGCCTCGGCGGTGCGGGCTTCGGAGTCCTCCAGCATCCTGCGCGCGGTCCTGCGCGCCGCCTCGAGACCGTCCTGCGCCGCGCCGTGGTTGTCATCACTCTCGCGGAGCAGCTTCTGCGCCAGGCGCTCGACCCTCTCTTCGTAGGCCGGGTCGTCGGTCACCTTCTCGATGTACTCGGGTTCGGCGTTGTCAGCCACCCACGGCCTCCTCTAAGCGATCAGTCCACGGTCCAAGTGTCACCGGAGCCCAGCAAACGCTCCAGGTCACCCGGGCCCTGCTGCTCCGACGCTACGCGGAGTTGATGCTCGATGCCGTCGCCGTAGACCGGACGCTGTACGTCGCGGAACACGCCGATCGGCGTCGGCTGGGTCGGCCCGTCCGCTATCCGAGACAGAGCGAAAGCGAGGCTTGGGTCGTCCCGGTGTTCGTCATGGACCAGCAGCTTGTCCTCACCGACGTCCGCGACCTTAACCGTCTCCACCCGGCCCTCGGCCGTCATGACGACTCCGCTCTCACCCGCCGGCCCGAACCTGATCGGTTTGCCGTGCTCGAGGTAGATGCGGTTGGCGGAGCGACCTTCTTTGCCGGTCAACGCCACGAACGCACCGTCGTTGAAGATGTTGCAGTTCTGGTAGATCTCGACGAAGGCCGAGCCGCGATGAGCCGCTGCTCTGCGGATGATCTCCGGCAGGTGCTTGCGTTCGACGTCGATCGTTCGAGCTACGAAAGAAGCCTCGGCCCCCAGCGCGACCGACACCGGGTTGAAGGGGTGCTCGAGAGACCCGAACGGGGTCGACTTCGTGATCTTGCCCTTCTCGGACGTGGGCGAGTACTGCCCTTTGGTCAATCCGTAGATCTGGTTGTTGAACAGGAGGATCTTCAGGTTGACGTTCCTGCGGAGGGCGTGGATGAAATGGTTGCCGCCGATGGAGAGCCCGTCGCCGTCGCCCGTTACCACCCAGACCTGCAGGTCGGGCCGAGCGGTCGCTACACCGGTGGCGATCGCCGCAGCGCGTCCGTGGATGCCGTGGATGCCGTAGGTGTTCATGTAATAGGGGAAGCGACTGGAGCAACCGATCCCCGAGACCCAGACCATCTTCTCGGGCGGTACGCCGAGCTCGGGCATGACGCTCTGAACCGCAGCGAGGATGGCGTAGTCGCCACAGCCGGGGCACCAGCGAACCTCCTGGTCCGACACGAAATCGTGCCGCGAGAGCGTGGCGACGTTGGAGGCCTCGGTGATGCCTCGCGTATCCGAACCTTCGTGCAGCGTCATATGAGCTTCACCAGTTCCTCTTCTAACTCGGCCGCCCGGAACGGAAGACCTTTCATCTTGTTGATCGGGATCACGTCGATCAGGAAGTCCGCCCGGATCAGCTTCGACAGTTGCCCCATGTTCATCTCGGGGACGACCACCTTCTCGAAGCGGGCCAGCACCTCACCGGTGTTCTTGGGCATCGGGTTGAGGTGCTTCAGGTGTGCGCGAGCCACCTTCAGTCCCCGGGCTCGCAACCGGCGGACGGCCGCACCGATCGCTCCGTAGGTAGAGCCCCAACCGAGGATCAGGACGGTGGCGCCCTCGTCGGCGTCGAACTCGAGCGGATCGATGTCCTCTTCGATGGCCTTGATCTTGGCCTGGCGAAGGAGGGTCATCAGGTGGTGGTTGTCCGGGTCGTAGGAGATGTTCCCGGTCCCGTCGGCCTTCTCGAGACCTCCCACGCGGTGCTGCAATCCGGGGGTGCCGGGGATCGCCCAGGGCCGGGCCAACGTCTCGTCGTCACGAAGGAAGGGCCAGAAGTCGTCGCCCGCGTTGGGTTGGGCCGCGAACCGGACCGCGATATCCGGGAGCTTGCTCACGGACGGGATCCTCCAGGGCTCGGCCCCGTTCGCCAGATACCCGTCCGACAGGATGATCACCGGCGTCATGTACTTGATCGCGATCCGGGCCGCTTCGATCGGTGCCCAGAAGCATGACGACGGCGACCAGGACGCAACGATCGGCAGCGGCGCCTCGCCGTGACGTCCGTACATCGCATGGAGAAGGTCCGATTGCTCGGTCTTGGTAGGCAGGCCGGTCGATGGGCCACCACGCTGGATATCCACGACCAACAGCGGGAGCTCCATCGACAGCGCCAGGCCCAACGCCTCGGACTTCAGGTCGAGTCCCGGCCCCGACGTCGTCGTCACGCCAAGGTGGCCGGAGAAGGAAGCCCCGATCGCCATGCTGATGGCGGCGATCTCGTCCTCGGCTTGCACGGTCCGTACGCCGAAGTTCTTGTGGCGCGATAGCTCGTGCAGGATGTCCGAGGCCGGGGTGATGGGATAGGAGCCGAGGAACAGCGGCAGCTTCGCTTGGACGCTCGCTGCGATCAAGCCGAAGGCCATCGCCTGGTTGCCGGTGATCCGGCGATATCGACCGGGCGCGAGGGTGGCCGGCTTGACCTCGAAGGCACTCAGCTCGGCCGTCTCGCCGAAAGCATGGCCCGCCTTCAGGGCCGCGATGTTCGCTTGGGCGATCGCCGGCTTCTTGGCGAACTTCTTCTCTAGCCACGCGATCGTCGGCTCTAGGGGCCGGGAGTACATCCACGAGACGACGCCGAGCGCCAGCATGTTCTTCGCCCGCTCGGCCTCCTTCTTGTTGACCCCGGTGTCCTTCACCGCCTCGATCGTCAACTTGGTCATCGGGATCTCGTAGACCTGGTAGCTAGACAGCGAGTTGTCCTTCAAGGGGTTGGCGGAGTAGCCCGCCTTCTCGAGGTTTCGATCCTCGAACGCATCCGTGTTGACGATGAGCAGGCCGCCCGTGACGAGATCCTTTAGGTTGGCCTTCAGCGCGGCCGGGTTCATGGCAACCAGAACGCTGGGTTGGTCGCCGGCGGTGAGGATGTCGTGGTCGGAGAAGTGAAGCTGGAAGGCCGAGACACCGGCCAGGGTGCCTGCGGGGGCTCTGATCTCGGCCGGATAGTCCGGCATCGTGGCGAGATCGTTGCCGAAGAGAGCGCTGACGCTGGTGAACCGGTCGCCCGTGAGCTGCATCCCGTCGCCGGAGTCCCCTGCAAAGCGGATGACGACCCTGTCTAGCTCTTTCCGCTCCTTCCTTGGCGGAGCGGCCTGCGCGGCCATCGCTATCCCCTCTTGCTAGAAGCTCGGCTGTGAAGCGCCATGATAACGCCGCGCTGTCGCGGTCTCTAGCACCGACGCACGCTTAGGTTGCTTGGCTACAACGGGAAGAGTTTCGATGCGATCAGGTCGCGAGTGCTCACGGACGTGACCACGCCGCGCTTCGTGAGGATCTCCAGGGTCTGGCCGCCGTTGGGATCCGCGCCGACACTCATGATGACGCCGATCGCCTCAGAGAAGGGATGCTCGTCGTCGTGCAGCGCGAAGCGGATCGAGACCTTTCGCCCGATATGCGGCTTCCAGTCGTCGATCTGCGGAGGCCGTGCTACTCGCTGCGCTCCTCTGAGGGGGCGTAGGGGCTCTCCATGGCGCCGCCCGAAGCGTCGGGATGCTCCTCGAACCACTGGGCGTTGACCTGAGTGAAGTTCGCCCACTCGGCAGGCACATTGTCGGCCGGGAAGATCGCGTCCACGGGGCAGGCCGGCAGGCAGGCATCGCAGTCCACGCACTCTTCCGGGTGGATGTAGAGCTGCTCCTCACCCTCGTAGATGCAGTCGACAGGGCACTCGTCGACGCACGCCCGGTCCTTCACGCCGATGCAAGGCTCAGCGATGACGTACGTCATCTCGTCATTCCCTCCTGGTCGGTTAGTTGTCTGCGGGGCCGATGATAACCACGCCCGAGCCACTCCCCGTCTATCTACGGGCTTCTTTCCTCCCCTGCCGGCAGGTTCAGATAGACGACCACCGCGTCCTCGCAGAGGGACCTCCTGATCACCACGGATCCGAGCTCCTTCCCGGCCCCCACGTACAGCTCCGCCTCGAATCCCTCGTTGTCTTCTTGAAGGATCTCGAGCCCGGCCTCCTTCGAGGCCTTCCTGTAGGCCTCGAAGGAGTCGTCCACGGAGAGCCGGACGTTGATCGCGGCCAGGAGCCGGCCCCGCTCTATCTCGGTCGTCGCCACCTCAACCGTGCCTCCCAGACGCAGCGCCTCCGGGATGAGGGCCGGGTCGGCAGATCGCTTCACGGCGAGGAGGCCACAGTTGGTCGGGCGCGCATCGGGGCTGCTTCCCGCTCCCTGCGAGCATCCGGCCAGCATGAGAGCGAGGGCCACTCCGGCCACCGACCTCAAGCAGAGCTTCCCCGAGAGGCTTCGTCCTCGATGTAGCCGTAAACCCCGGCCCTGCGTTGGACCTTGGCGGTGAGGTCCGGCGATATCGCGTGGAAGACATCCACGATGTTCCCGAGACCGTTCGCAACGAGCACCTCGGCTCTGTTCTTCTCGATCGCCTCGATCGTCTTGGCCGCGACCTCTTCCGGCGTGACCGGCTTGGCGATGCGCGGAGCATCGTCTTCCGGATGCCGGCGGGCGAACATCCCGTCGCCGGATACGAACGCGGGGCATACGACCGACACCTCCACTCCGAGCGGACGCATCTCCTCGCGCAACGACCACGAGAACCCAACCACCGCGTGCTTAGAGGACGCGTAGACGGTGTTGTAGGGATACGCGGTCTTTCCGGACAGCGACGCGATGTTGCAGATATGGCCTCGTCCGCGCTTGACCATCCCTGGAAGGGTGAGACGGGTCAGGGTCTCCAGCGCAACGACGTTCGTCTCGATGATCCAAGCGATGTCATCTGGGTCGAGCTCGGTGAAGTGCGCGACCTTCTGCACACCCGCGTTGTTGACGAGAAGATCGGGGGGACCGAGCTCGTCGTGGGTCCTGCGCAGCAACCTCTCCAGGTCTTCCCTCTTGGTGACGTCCGTCGGAACCCCGATGGCCCTGACCCCACGTGCTTGGACCTTCGCCACCGTGTCGGCGAGTTCGCTCTCCGACCTGGCGGCGAGGGCCAGATGAACACCTTTTCTGGCCAAAGCGTCCGCGAGATGAAGGCCGATGCCGCGCGACGCTCCGGTGAGGATGCCGATCTTGTTCCTGAGCTCCATCCGGTCTTTCCCTTCGTTCAGGCGAGACGCCAGCGGCGTGCGATGCGGTACTGGAGGTAGACGATCAAGGCGGTGAGGACGAACATCGACAACGCGATCGTGGATGCATACCCCAAGCGGAGATACCTGAAGGCCGTTTGGTACACGTACAACGGCAGGTAGGTGGTGGCGTAGCGCGGCCCCCCTTGGGTCATCAGCAGGGCAGGAACGAAGTTGACGTGCAGCGACAGGATCACATCTCGCAGCGCGAGCAGCGCCAGAGCCGGCGCCATCAGAGGCAGGGTCAGTCTGCGGAGCACGAACCACGAGGAGGCACCGTCGACAGCCGCGGCTTCGTAGAGGGAGGCCGGGATACTCCTGCGCACCGCCAGGGCGACCACGAAGGCCTCCCCGACCTGGAAGGCACCCATCACCGGCAGCGCGATCCGCGCCCCCCACGGCTCCGTGAGGAGACCCGCCGTCCCGAAAGCCGCGGCCAGGGGGCCGTAGATAGGGTTGAGCAGCCACAACCACAACAGCGCATAAGCGACATCGGGCACCACCGTGGGCAGGTAGGCGGCCGGACGAGCGATCGCAGCCGCGCGCGTGCGACGGCTCAGGAGCAGGGCGATGCCGGTGGCGGCCGCGAGCCGGAGCGGCACGGCGAGCAGGATGTAGATCGCGGTGTTTCCGAGCGAGCGCCATAGCGCGCCGTCGGCCGCCAGACGTCGGAGGTTGTCGAGGCCGTTGAAGCGGGGTGGCTGCACACCCGAGAACTCCGTGAAGGCGAGCACCGAGGCGGCCGCGGCGGGCAGGGCAACCATGAGGAACAGGCCCGTCGCGAAGGGCCACGCGAGCACCCCGGTTCGTCTCACCGCGCCGCCTTGCCGTCGTCGTCGAAGCGATGGAGATCCGCGTCGGCGAACATCAGACCGACGTGCGTGCCGGTGGCGGGGGCCGCACGGACGTCGCAGCGAACCAGCAGTCGCTCGTCGCCCACGGCCACATGCACCACCGCGTCGCCGCCGATGTTCTCAACGACCGACACCGCCCCGTTCAAGCGGCCGGAGGTGCCCTCCACGAGACCGATCCGCTCGGGTCTGATCCCGACGTACCCACCCTCGAGCGCGAGCCCGAGCGTTTTCGCAGGGAACACGTTCATCGGTGGGTTGCCGAGGAAACGGGCGACGAACGTGTTCGCTGGAGAGTCGTATACCCGCGACGGGGTGTCGATCTGCTCGACGCGCCCGTCTCGCAGAACGGCGACGACATCGCCCATCGTCATGGCCTCGACCTGGTCGTGGGTCACGTACAGAGTGGTCACCTGCAAACGGCTCTGGAGCTCGCGTATCTCGAGGCGCGTCTGAGCTCGCAACTCTGCGTCGAGGTTCGAAAGCGGCTCATCCAGAAGGAACGCGGCCGGCTTCCGCACCAAGGCCCGCGCCAGAGCGACACGCTGCCGCTCCCCTCCAGACAGGGAGGACGGTGACCGGTCCAGCGCGTGCTCGACCGAGATGATGCGAGCCGCCTCGCGCACCTTCGTCTCGATCTCGCTCGCGCCCGCGCCTCTCGCTCTTAGCCCGAAGGCGATGTTCTCGCGCACCGACAGATGCGGATAGAGGGCGTAGTCCTGGAACACCATCGCAACGTCCCTGTCGCCCGGAGCGGCCGCGGCGACGTCTCTGCCCCCGACCTCGATGCGACCGTCGTCTGGCTCCTCCAGTCCGGCTATGCATCGGAGCAAGGTTGTCTTCCCGGAACCCGAGGGACCAACCACGACCAGCATCTGCCCATCAGGAACCTGGAGGCTGAGATCGCGCAGCGCATGAAGCCTGCGACCGCGCGCCTCGAAGGTCTTCGACAGTCGATCTACCCGGATGCTCAGGAAGCCCGCCCTTCCTCGAAGAGTCCCTCGGTTTCGGTCTCGAGGGCGTCGATCGCATCTTGGATCGTGTAGCCGGGTTCGTAGAAGGCGCGGGTGAGGATCTCCTCGGCGATGTCCTCTATCTCCGTCCACGTCGAGGTGACGGGCGTCCTGCGGATGGAGGCAACGCCTTGGAGGAACACGTTCGAGTGGGCAGGAGGCTGCGTGGGATCGAGGAAAGCGCCGGAACGAGCCACTGCCTTCAGCGACGGAACGGTCCGGCCCCCGAGGGCCGTGATCGTCTGACCCTGCTCTCCGGTCGCGAAGGCGACGAACCGCGCCGCGTCCGCCTGCTTCTCGGGATCGACCCCCGCGGCCAGGCAGTAGGCGTCGGAGTGCAATATCCCGGCTTGCTGTTTGCCGGTCGGAAGCGGGGCGACGTCCCAGTCGAGCCCCTGCACCTCGCGGAACACCGGCGTATCGCGCCGAGACGAGAGGTACATCCCGAGCTTGCCCGACACGAAGCGGGTCTCTAGGTCCTGAGCCGCGACGTCGGCTTCACTGGGAACGACCCTGTCCTCGCGCACGAATCCCACCAGGTACTCGAGTGCCTCTCTGGACGCCGGTTGGTCGAGCGTGAACCGTGAAGGATCGGCGTCGTCGTCGACGATCTCGCCTCCGTTGGCCCACACGAAGGGGGCCAGACGGACGATCGACGGCTCAATGCCGAGCCCGTGCACGTCGCCCTGCGTCAGAGCGACGGCGACCTCCCGGAAGCCTGCCCAGTCCCAGTCCCGGGGAGGAGCTGACATGCCCGCTGCCGCGAACAGGTCCTTGTTGAAGTAGACGACCAGCGAAGAGACGTTCTGGGGCATGCACTGCAACACCCCTTGATAGGTGAATGCTTCGATCGGCTGTGGGAAGTAGCCGTCGAGATCCACGTCGTTGCTCTCGAGGAATCCCTGGAAGGGCTCTATCGCACCCCGGACCACGAACTGCGCGTACTCGCGGTAGTTGATCAGAAAGACCTCGGGCGCGTCTCCTCCCGCGAACGAGGTGGCCAGCTTGGCCAGGTGCTCGTCCTTCTCGGGAACCTCGACGAGCGTCACATCTATGTCCTCGTGTTGCCGCTCGAAAGCGGCGATGACCGTGCGGTAGACCTTGGTCTCCTCCGGCTCCCCGGAGACCTGCACGCGCAGGGAACGGGAGCCGCTCTCGCTTGCGTCTCCCGCGCAGGCCGCGGCCAGCATGCCGACCAGGACGAGGAGAGATAGACCGCGTCTCACCCTCAGACCTCCAGCGTCTTGTGGAAGAAGGAACGTTGAGCGATCAAGAAGGCGATGACGGGAGGGAGGGCCGCGATCACGGATCCGGCGAGAAGGATCGGGTGGTTCGTGGGCTCGAGCGTCTGCAACGCCCGCAGCCCCAGCGGCACCGTGAAGAGCTCGTTCGTCGAGAGATACAGGAGCGGGTCGATGAAGTTCGCCCAGTGCCACGTGAAAGCGAGGATCGCGACCGCGAAGGCGGCGGGCAGGGCGAGAGGCCACGCGACGCGACGCCAGATCTGGAACGGAGACATGTTCTCCAGACGGGCGGCCTCGAACAGCGTTTTCGGGACGCGGGAGTAAGCGAGGGCGAAAAGCAACACGTAGAACGGCGTGGTCGCCATGAGAGCCGGGGCGAGGAGCGGCCAGTAGGTGTCGATCATGCCGAGCCACCGGAAGCCGGCGAAGCGCGGCACCCACAGCGCGCTGGTGGGCACCATCAGCGCGATCACGCTGATGCCGATCAACCGGCGTCGCACCTTCGGGCTCGCAGCCGCGATCGCGAAGCCCGCCCACGACGCGACGACGACAGTGATCGGCACGGCGACCGCGACGATCAGCAGCGAGCTCACGAGATACCGCGCCAGGGGCACGAACGCGAAGACCGAGCGGTAGTTCGACCAGCTCGCTCCCTCCGGCACCAGCTCGAAACCGTCGGGTGGAGGCAGGCCGGGGGCACGCAGCGAGCCCAGCACCATGAACGCGAGCGGTGTGAGGAAGATGACCGCGATCGCGATCGCCGCGAACGTCCTCCCGGGCCGCCTGGCATCCGTGTTCATGAGGCCTCTCGGTAGCGCTTCGACCCGTAGAGGAGCCTGATCGTGACCTGGTCGCCGCACGGCCCTTCACGGAGGACGTAGGTCCCCGTCGTGTCCTCGCCTCGCACGAAGAAGATCTCCGCCTCGAATCCTTCGTTGTCGCCGCTCAGGATCTCGTATCCGGCCGCGACCGTAGCGCGGGCCATGACGGGATAGAGCTCGACGATCTGCGTATCGCTGACAGCGCGGCCTCGAAGGAAACCTTTCGTGACCTCGAGGGTCTCGACCACGCCCCACTCATCCAAGGGGATATCCCGCGGAAGCAACGAAAGGGAGTCAAGCGGCGTGGGGGCCGGACAGGCCTCGGCCCGGCTTTCGTCGCTTCCGCTGCAGGCTCCCAACAGCAAACAGACGGCCAAGACGAGGGGAGGGAACGTCCGATCCATCGACGAATACTAGGGACGTGGGGGCGCGCAGCAGTTTGATCAGATCCATGGCAGCGACCGCAGCGGTGACCGTGGCGGTGGCGATGCTTCCGTCCACCGCTACATCCGGTCCCGGCGTGTCGAGGCGCCAGATCAAGATCGGACTTCACGCCCCCCTGACCGGCGCGGTCCCTCTCCCCAGCGGATCCGTGGACAGGGCAGCTCGGGTCTTCTGGCGATGGCTGCGCGTGAAGGACCAGCCGATAAACGGCCGTCACGTCCGCGTCTTCATCCGGAACGATCAAGCCAATCCCAGCACCGCCGTTGCAGTGTGCAAGGAGATGGTCGAAGACGACAACGTCTTCCTGCTGGCCGGGACGCTCCAGTCCGGAGTCCCCTCCGCGAGCTATGCATGTGCGCGCTACGCCGAATCGGTTGGCGTTCCCTATGTTGGGTTGGGGGGGCCGCGCAGCAACCTGCGGCTTCTGCAGCGCTACTTCGCGCTCACCGCGACCTATCGGCGACAAGCAGAGCTGCTGGCCGACATGTTCGTGGATCGGTTGAGCGCGCGGAGGCGCACGAACGGCGTGGTGTGGATCGACGACCCCCTCAGCTCAGAGGCACATAGCGCGTTCGTGCGAGTGATGGAGGCGAAGAACGCCGATATCGACTACGACCGCTCCGTGCCGCGAACGGCCGGAACCGTGGAGGCTCGCACGATCGTTGAGGAGATGAGGTTGAGGGGCGTCGACAATGTCTTCTTCTTCCACACCCCGATCTTCTTCCTCAATGTGCTGAAACAGGCGAACACGCAGGACTTCGAACCGACCTGGACCGGGATCGGCCCCGGGATCGGCGGCAACGACCAGGTCGTGAACATCAGCTGCAACGACGGCGACTCGATCGACGGCGCCCGTTTCCTCTCCGCCCTCCCCGCTTTCGACGATCGCAACGAGTTCGACCGGAGTCACGACCGGGCCATGAACAGCATCTACCCAGAGGCATCGAAGGACGACGTCACTTGGCTGGGCTGGGCCACTTCGAAGGCCATCAAACGGATGCTCGAAGCTCCCGGGAGAAGGCTGACGCGAGCACGCTTCGGGCGAGTCGTGGAGCGTTCCCAGGTGAGGACCGGGATCCTGCCGAAGATCCGCTTCCGGCCGTCAGACCACTTCGGGGGCCGCGGGGTTCACATGCTCCGCGCCAGCTGCAGCGACCGACGCTGGCATACCGCCGGGCGTTTCATCACCGACTTCTAGCGAAGGGCGAGGCGGGCCGCGGCGGCTTCGTACTGCTTGCCTGCGTGATAGCTCGAACGGACGAGGGGGCCGGATTCGATCCAGGCGAAGCCCAGCTCGTTCTCGCCGTAAGTCTTGTAGCGGGCGAACTCGTCAGGGTGCACCCAGCGATCGACCGGCAGGTGCCAGGAGACCGTCGGCTGCAGATACTGGCCGATCGTGACGATGTCGCAACCGGTCTCCCGCAGGTCCCGCAGAGCCTCGTAGACCTCTTCTTCGGTTTCGCCCATGCCCACGATCAGGTTGGACTTCGTGACCTGGTCGTGGCGCAGCTCCTTCGCCCACACGAGCAGATCCAGGCTGGCGCGATAGCCGAAGCCCGGGCGGATGGACGGATGGAGTCGCTCGACCGTCTCGAGGTTGTGAGCCAAGACGTCCGGCTTCGCGGCGATGACCCGGGCGAGCGAGTTCCGTGGGGACTCTTTCCGTCCCTTGAAGTCGGGGATCAAGACCTCGACGCCGCAGTCGGGCATCTCGGCCTTGACGGCTTGGATCGTGGCGGCCCAGTGGGCGGACGCGCCGTCGTCGCGATCGTCGCGGGCGACGCCGGTGATCACTGCGAACTTGAGCCCCATGAGCCGGACGGCCTCCGCGACCTTCGCCGGCTCCTCGGGGTCTAGGGGCTGAGGCTTCGCGGTCATCACGTCGCAGAAGCCGCACCGCCTCGTACAGAGATCCCCGCATAAGAGGAAGGTCGCTTCACGCGCCTCCCAGCACTCGTAGATGTTGGGACAGGCGGCTTGTTCGCAGACGGTCGCTAGACCGCGCTCGCGCATGATGTTGCGAAGCTCGGTGAAATTCTCGCCCTGCTGGACCCGGACCTTCAGCCACTCCGGCTTGCGCGTGGGCCGTCCCGCTGCCTCTCCGGGCGCGTCGTTAAGACGCACACCGCGGCGCAGATCTTTGTCGATCTGCTCGCGGGTCCGGATCGTCGGCTGCAGGACCTGGGCCATCTACTCCTCCCGGCCGTTCTGACGTTGGAAAAGCACGTTCAGACGTGCTCCAGTTAACCCAGAACGGTTAGAACTCGGCTAGCTTGCGCATCTCTTGTTCGAGGCTGTCGACGCTCGGTAGGAACCAGGCCTCCAGCGTCGGCGCGTAAGGCATGGCGGGGACGTGAGGGCCGGCGATGCGCTTGATCGGAGCGTCGAGCTCGAACATCGCGTGCTCGGCGATCTGCGCGGCCACCTCGGCCCCCACTCCGAGGAACTTGTTGTCCTCGTACACGATCATCGCCTTGCTGGTCTTGCCGACCGACTCCAGCACCGTGTCGATGTCCAGCGGGAAGATGCTGCGCAGGTCGATCACCTCGACCTCGATGCCGTCGCTCGCCAGGCGCTCGGCGGCCTCGACGCAGTAGTGATGCATCAGGCCGTACGACACCACGGTCAGATCGTTGCCCGGACTGCGGACCTCGGCCTTGCCGAACGGGATCGTGTAGCGCTCGTCGGGGACCTCACCCTTGATCAGACGGTAGGTCTTCTTGTGCTCGAGGTAGAGCACGGGGTCCGGGTCCTCGAGCGCCTGCAGCAACATGCCTTTCGCGTCGTGAGGCGTCGAGGGGACCACGACCTTCAGACCCGGGACGTGTGCGTAGAAAGCCTCGACCGACTGCGAGTGATAGAGCGCGCCGTGGACACCGCCGCCATAGGGGGCTCTGATGACCATCGGAACGGAGAAATCGCCGTTGCTCCGGTAACGGATGCGGGCGGCCTCCTGCACGATCTGGTTGAAGCCGGGGAAGCTGAAGTCCGCGAACTGCATCTCCGCTACGGGAAGCATGCCGTCGATCGCAAGACCGATGCCGACGCCGGCGATGAGGCATTCGTCGAGCGGCGTGTCGATCACGCGCTCGTCACCGAACTCGTCTAGGAAGCCCATCGTGACGCGGAACACACCGCCACGAGCACCGACGTCTTCTCCGAGGACCACGATGCGGTCGTCCCGCTTCATCTCCTCGAAGAGGGTGTCGTGGATCGTCTGGACCATGTTCTTCTCTGTCATGGCTACTTCACCTCCACGCGCTCGGCGTAGACGTTGTCGTAGGCCGTGGACGGGTCGGGAAAGTCGGCCGCTTCGGCATCGGCTGCTTGCTCCGTCACCTCGGTCTTCGCTTGGTCACGCATCTCTGCGATCTTGGTGTCATCGATCATGTCGACCGACTTCAGGTACTTCTCGAAGCGCGGTATCGGATCTTTCGCCTTCCACTCCTCGACCTCTTCCTTCTTGCGATAGGTCCGATCGTCGTCATCCGAGGTGTGCGAGTAGTGGCGGTAGGTCAATAGCTCGATCAACGAGGGTCCCTCGCCCGCTCGGGCCCGATCGACCGCTTCCTTCGTGAGCTTGTAGGCCTCGAGCACGTCGTTGCCGTCGCCGACCGCACCCGGCATGCCGTAACCGGCTGCGCGGCCGTGCACCGATCCTGCAACCTGCTTGCTGACATGGACGCTGATCGCGTACTGGTTGTTCTCGCAGACCAGCACGAGGGGGAGCTTGTGGATCCCGGCGAAGTTCATCGCGCCGTGCCAGTCGCCTTCCGAGGTGCCGCCTTCGCCGAACCAGGTCCCTACGACCGCATCACTGCGCTTCAGCTTCTTCGAGAAGGCGATGCCGGCCGCATGCAGGCACTGCGTTGCGATCGGCGAGGAGCCCGTGATGATGTTGCGATCCTTGGCACCCCAGTGGGCGGGCATCTGACGTCCACCGGAGGAGGGATCGTCGGCCTTACCGAAGAGGCCCAGGAACACGTCGCGGGGGGTGAAGCCTGCGACCAGGGTCAGAGCCAGGTCCCGGTAGTAGGGGCAGAAGACGTCCTTGCCGCGCTCGAACGCCCACGCGGATCCGACCTGCGCGGCTTCGTGGCCCGAGACGGGCACGACGAACGGAGCCTTCCCCTGCCTGTTGAGCCCCCACTGGCGCTCGTCACAGAACCGAGCCAGCAGCATGAAGCGGTACATCTCGATCAGGTCTTCTTCCTTCAGACCCAGCTCGGTGTGTCTGTCGTTGCCCTTAGCCATGTCAGCTTCTCCTCCTCGAGAGGCTTGGATGTGTCTCTAGTTAGGCGAGAGAACCCCGCCGTCGAACAGCCCGGAAGCGATCAGTGATCTGGGATCCGCCCACGTCAACCTTCGATCGAAGGTCTCGGCTAGATGCTTCGCCGCGAGGGCACCGACGTCCTTCACGTCATGAAGGACACCGGTCTCGTTGGCCACCGAGGTGACCCACCGGTCCTGGATGCCACAGGGAACGATGCCCTTGAACATGCTGAGGTCGGTCGTGACGTTGAAGGCGAAACCATGCATCGTGATGCCGCGCGTGATCTTGACGCCGATCGCGCCGATCTTGTTGCTGCCCACCCAGACCCCGGTGTGCTCGGGATCGCGATGAGCCTCTACGTCCAGGTCGGCCGCTGTCTTGATGACGACGTCTTCCAGCATCCGCAGGTACCTCAGCACGTCGTAGCGCTCGCCGAGCTGAAGGATCGGGTAGCCGACCAACTGCCCGGGGCCGTGATACGTCGCGCGGCCCCCTCGGTCGACGTTGTAGAGGCCGATGCCCTGCGCGGCCATCTCCGCCTCGCCGTAGACCAGATCGGTGCCGTCGGCGCGCCGACCCAACGTGTACGTCGGTGGATGCTCGAGCAACATCAACGAGTCGTTGCGCTCGCCCTCGAGCCGGGCCAGGAACAGCTCCTTCTGCCACGCCCAAGCAGCCGGGTAATCGACCCGGCCGAACCACGAGGCGGTGAGAGAAGGGCTAGCCATCTACGCGAAGTGAGAGAGATCGGCGGAGAAGTCGGTCGTCTCGATGCGCTCGCGCAAGCGGGCGAGGAACTTGGCGGCCTCGGCGCCGTCGATCGTGCGGTGATCCCAGGACATCGACAGGAAGCCCATGTTGCGGATGCCGATCGAGTCGTCTTCCGTCACGACCACGCGCTTCTGGATCGCTTCGAATCCGAGGATGCCGGTCTGGCCCCTCGGGATGATCGGAACCGAGATGATCGAACCGAACGGGCCGGGGTTCGTGATCGTGAACGTGCCGCCGGTCAGGTCGTCGGGCGACAGCTTCTTCGAGCGGGCTCGCGTCGCTACGTCGTTCACCGCTCGGGCCAGACCTACGAGGTTCTTCTCGTCCGCGCCCTTGATCACGGGAACGATCAAGCCGCCACCTTCCAGGGCGACCGCGATCCCTAGGTTGACGTAGCGCTTCACGAGGTTCGCCTGGTTCTCCTCGTCGAACGAGGAGTTCACCTCGGGCATCTCCATCAAGGTGTCGCACATGACCTTGCAGAGGAACGGCATGTAGGTCAGCGAGAAGCCCTCACGCTGTTTGAAGTTGTCCTTCACCTCGGCCCGCAGCTTCGCGATGTTCGTCCAGTCGGCCTCGACCGCGTTCCACGCCCGAGCGGTCTCGCGCGAGGCGGCAACCATGTGCTCGGCGGTACGCCTGCGGATGTTCGTCCAGGGCACGAGCTCCTCCCGGCCCCCCACGGAAGCCGCGGGAGCGGCCGCTGGCTGCTGCTCGGGCTGGCGCTGAGGCTCGGCTTCCGGAGCGGGCTCGGCCGACGCCGCCGGACTAGCGGCGGGACGTGCCTTGCGTTCCTCCACGAAGCGGAGGACGTCCTGCTTGCGGATGCGGCCCCCGGTGCCGGTGCCTTCGATCTCGCCCAGGTCGACGGAGTTCTCGTCCGCCAACCTGCGAACGAGCGGTGAGATGATCCCTCGCTTCGAGGTGTCGCCGGGCTTGCCGGTGCCACCCGGAGGCGGCGGTGGCGGCGTCTCCTGCGCGCCCTTCTGCTGCGACGCGTCGCCTTGCTGCTGGGCTTGTCCGTTAGAGCCGGACGACTTCTGGTCGGCCGCGGGGGCCTCGGACTCGCTGCCGTCGGATTCCTGGGAAGCGTCCATGTCCTGGAGCTTCTCGTCGTCTGCGGGGGCCGCCTGGGCCTGGGCCTCGGACTGCTGCTCGGTTTCGGGCTGCTTCTCCTCGGCTTGGGCCTCCTGCTCGCCGCCGGCATCTCCCCCGGCTTCGCCGTCCTCGCCGATGATGGCCAAGGGCGTCCCCACCTTCACGGTGTCGCCCTCCTGGACGAGGATCTTCTGGAGGGTTCCGGCGGCCGAAGAGGGAACCTCGGAGTCGACCTTGTCGGTCGAGATCTCTACGAGCAGGTCGTCTTGCTCGACCTTGTCACCCTCTTGTTTAAGCCACTTCGTGATCGTGCCCTCGACGACGGTTTCGCCGAGTTGCGGCATCTTGATCTCGGTCCCCATCGACTTAAGACCCCCTTGTCCCGGTCGGAAGATTTGAAAGGAAAAGCGAGCCCCCAGAGTACCCGCGACCGCCCGAACCGAAGCCGGTCGGGCGCGTATGAAGGCCGGGCCAGGATCCGCACGGCTTTCTCTTCCACAGCGCTTTCGCTCAGCGAAACTCCCGTGCCAGAGAAAGGCCGGGGCTCATAGCTTCGGAGAGAGCGCCCTAGAGCGGCGGCTGGCCCCGGCGACCGACGAAGCGGATGTACCGGCCCGGCGAGGCCCCCAACCGGATCGCTGCGATGAAGTAGGTGGCGTAGATCAGCGCGGTTGCGCCCAGTAGCCAGAGATTCACCCCGCCTCCCCGAGCGAGGTCGGCCACCACGGCGATGCTGATCCCGATCAGGCCAACGAGAACTACGTCCAGGAAGGCGTTCCCGAGCCTGCTGTCCTTCATCCTCGGACCCTACAGACCGGGCCGAGGCCCGGCGTTCTTTTCCATGGGAAGTTCGCTCAGCGGTGCTCCCATAGCAAAGAAAGGCCGAGGGTCCTCCGTAGAGGGCGGGGCGGGCTCGGCGGTTAGCCGTGCAGGGGTTTGCCCGCCAGCTCTAGGAAGGTCTCGCCGATCGCCTCGGACAGGGTCGGGTGCGGGTGCATCAGCTCGGCCAGCTCGGAGGGATAGGCCTCCCAGGATGTGACCAACTGAGCCTCGGTGATCAGATCGGAGGCTCGGGGGCCGACGATGTGGACGCCGACCACGGCGCCGCCCTTCTCCGCGACCGTCTTCACGAAGCCCTGCCCGCCGCCGAGCATGAGGGCCCGGGCGTTCGCCGAGAACGGGTAGCGCTTGGTCTCGACCTCCATCCCGAGCTCCTTGGCGCGGGCCTCCGTCAAACCGACCGCCGCGACCTCTGGCTGGCAGTAGATGACGTGCGGGATGTTGCGGTAGTCGACCGGCGTCGGGTCTTCCCCTGCGAGCCGTTCGGCGACCTTCTGGCCCTCGGCGAACGCGGTGTGGGCGAGCTGGGGATGGGGTGAGTCCGAGTCGGTGACGTGGATCGCATCGCCGATCGCGTAGACCCCTTCGACGCTGGTTCGGAACGACGAGTCGACGGTGATGTAGCCGCGGTCGGTGGCGACGCCGACCTCTTCGAGGCCGATGCCGTCGGTGCGAGCAGCGCGGCCGATCGCGACGAACATCCTGTCGGCGGTGAGGGTCTCGGTTGCGCCCTCCTTCTCTATCTCGACCTTTACGCCGGAGTCTGTTGTCTCGGCCCCGCTTACCGACACGCCCAGGTGGAACTTGATGCCTCGGCGCTGTAGCAGCTTGTGCAGGGCTTCTGAGATGTCGTCGTCCTCGGCAGGGGCGATCTTCGGCAGCATCTCGACGACCTGAACCTCGGCCCCCAAGGAGCGATAGACGCTCGCGAACTCCAAGCCGATGTAGTTGCCGCCGACGATCACGACGGAGGAGGGGATGTCGGTCGCGTTCAGCGCGTGATTGGAGTTGTGGACACGGTCGCCGTCGGCCTTGATGAACGGGAGGTCCCGCGGGTAGGAGCCGGTAGCGAGGATCACGCCCTTGTTCGCGGTGAGCGACCTCTCGCCGTCGGCGGTCTTCACGACGACCGTGCGAGCGTCGCTCAGGCGGCCCTCACCCTCGACGAGCTCGACCTTGGCCCGCTTCACGAGCCCCGACAGGCCCTTGTACATGCGTCCGACCACCGACGCCTTGAAGTCGAGCACCTTGCCCCAGTCCACCTGCGGCTCCTGAGTGATGATCCCGAACTCGCCCGACGACTTGATCTCGTCTACGAGGTCGGCGGCGTGCAACAGCGCCTTGGTGGGGATGCAGCCGCGGTGAAGGCAGGTGCCGCCTACCTTGTCCTTCTCGACCATGGCGACGGACAGGCCGAGCTTCGTGGCCCGGAAGGCCGCCGAGTAGCCCCCGTTGCCGCCGCCGAGGATGACTACATCGAAGCTGTCGGAACCTTCCGCCACCGTGGACCTCCTAGACGTGGATGCGTGTGACCGGCGCTCGCTGTTCGGGCGCCTGGATCTAAGCCTCGAAGATACACTCGGCCATATGAAGGGCGACCGGGTCGAGGTCGTCGTCGACATCGGCGACGGGACCAAGACCTACGACATCGTCGCCAGCAAGGCCGGGCGGCGCGTCGAGGTCTCCAACGTGCGCGGGACCGTCGAGGTCTCCGAGGTCACCCGCACCGGCGTCGTGGTCCGCAGCGGACGGTTCATGGCCGCGCGGGTCGTCGCCGTGATCGAGCACCCCGCCGAGGACGAGCGTCAGCCCACGAGCAGGAAGAAGCCCTCCAGCCAGGCCTCGATGCTCTAGGGAGCAGAGGGCCGCGGAGCTCCACAGTGCTTGCAGTAGGGAGCGTTCGGCGAGATCACCCCGTCACACGAGTCGCAGCGAGCCGGTCCGACCGCGCCCCTCTCCGACCGCTTGACCGCCGCGATCGCGACGGCTCCGGTCACTGCGATGAGTGCCAGGATCGTGACGCTGGTCGTGTCGAACCCCTGACGGACGCCGAGGGCGAGAGCGAGCAGCAGCCCGGCCCCCACTATCAGCAACGTCAGTGCTTTCACGAGAGCCTCTTGCCCACCCAGTCGTAGAGCAACTCGGTCGCGGCCCGCTCGCGTCTGAGCACGTGCGGGGCGCCCTCGAGTATGACCAGCTCTGCCTGCGGCGCTCTCGCGGCGATGTCATGCGCGTGGCTCACCGGCACCACGTCGTCGGCCGAACCGTGGAGGATCAGGGTGGGCACGTCTACCCCGGCGATCGCAGTGGTGGTGGTCACGGCGTCGAACTCGGCCGCCCACGAGGTCGGGTCCTCGGCCACCTCGGGCGCGACCGCCATCCCCGCCTCTTCCGTGATCCGTCGCAGTCCTGCGAGCCCATCCCCGGCGAACGACACCCAGGCGGCGGGAGCGCCGAGAAGTGCAAGGGCGTCCACAGGCGCCCCGCGGCTCACGGCCACGGCCGAGACGCAACCGCCGGCCGAAGATCCGATCAGCCCGAGCCGCAACCCAGCTGCCTCCGGAAGCTCGCGAGCCGCCTTGACGGTGGCCAGAGCGTCGCGCACCCAGCCCTCGATCGAGAAGTAACCGCCCGAGCCGCGCACGGCGCGCATGTCGACCCACGCCGTGAGCCATCCCCGTTCGGCCCACTCCTCGGCCCACCCCGGGTAACCGGTGTCGTCCGGCGGCGGCGGGTTGACCGACGGGAGCCCGTGCAGGAGCACGACCGCGCCCCGCGGACGTTGTGGCACGACGACACCGGCCACGAGAGCGATCCCATCTGAGGTGACCTCGAGCGGTCGCCTGGTGATGCTCATCACTCGACCACTATCCGGCCAACCATGCCGGCCTCTTCGTGCGGGATGCAGAAATAGCGATAGGTGCCCGGCTCGGTCAAAGCCAGCTCGAACGAGTCGCCAGCTTTCACGAGGGTCTGGGTGATGTTGTCGCGCGCTTCGGATTCGGTCGCGAAGCCGCCGCTCGAGAAGTATTCCGCTCCCTCCGGGAAGCCGTCGGAGTAAGCGGTCACCGAATGAGCTTCGCCCGATGTGTTGGTGAAGACGATCTCGTCTCCTGCGGAGATCGTTATCTCCCCCGGGGTGAATCGCTGGCCACTGGTCATCTCGACCGTCGGCGCTGCGTCTCCGGAGCAGGCACCGAGGGCAGCGGCGGCCGCGATGGCAAGAACGAGGCTCTTGGCCGGGTACATGTGCGAAAAGCTACGCGGTCAGAAGGCCGGTCGCGTACATCACGACGAGGCCTGCAATGAAGCCGGCTGCCCCCACGGGCGCACCGAGTCGGTGTTCGGCAGGCAGCGTCGAGGCCACGGCCCACACGACCTGAGCGATCGCACCGGCGGCGATGCCGAACGCAAGGGCGGCCCACGACGGAGAGAACGCGTATCCACCCATCCAGGCCCCGAAGATGGTCGGTACCCCGGCCAGAGCGCCGAGACCTACGAAGTGAGCGAAGCGTGGGCGAGTGCGCTCGGCCCCCAGCGGGGAGACGATCGCGAGCCCCTCGGTGGTGTTGTGGAGCATGAATCCGAGGATTAGGAACGTTCCGAGCGCCACCTCACCAGCAGCCAGAGCGGCGCCGACGGCGAGGCCTTCCCCGAGGTTGTGCAGACCGATCCCCGCGGCGATCAGATAGGCGAGCCTCAACCCGGCAAGCCTCTTGGCCCCCTTCGCTCGCGACAACCCGTGTCCCAACGCGATGAGAGCCGCGAACGACCCGAGGGCCCCGATGCCGAAGAGGCCCAAGCCATCCAAGGCCGCGCCGGTCTCGGCAGCGAGCTCGAGGCCCTCGGCAACAGTGTCGATCAGGAGGAACGCCAGCAGCCCGACGGTGAAGGCAAGGAAGAAGGCGACCCACGCGGGGGAAGCACGCCGCAGGGACGGGAACCACAGCAGCCCGACCGCCACCGGGATGACCCCGATGTAGAGGCCGAGGAGGGCGTAGGTCAGCAACGTGCGGGAGTCGACCTCGGGCGTGAGCGCGACGGCCTCGATCTCGTGCTCGATCGTGAGCCCCGTCGAGGTGAGCAGGGCGATGTTCAGCGGGAGCCCCGGCTCCCACGGGTAGGGGATATCGAGCGTCGCCGACTCCAAGCGTCCGAGCGTCGGGTCGGAGATCTCGAAGGGGCGATAGGCGTCGTCGACGAGCACCTGCGCGATCGTCACCGGGTCGGGACCGTCGTTGCGCAGATGCAGCTCGATCGATCCCTCGTGTACGACGGTTCGCTCGATCGCGATGGCCTCCGCCGGAGGGACCTCGCGCAGCTCGCCGATCGGGTCGAGAGCGAGGAACGCGGCCACGAGCGCCGCGATGAAGAACAGAGGCGCGACCGCCGCGACCCAACTCGGCAGACGCGGAGCTCGCTCGGTTGCCTGTGCCATCAACTCACCTCGAACGCGCTCATCCAACCGAGCTCTACGAACTCGGACTGATGCGCGTGGAACATGAAGTGACCGGGCTGGTCGTAGGTGAACTCGATCATGTGCCGCTCGGCCTGACCCATCGAGATGATGTCGGTGAACTCGTCAGGAACCAGCGACGTCCCCGTTCGATAGAGGTGGAAGAAGTTCGCGTGGAGATGTATCGAGTTCAACGGGTCGAACTCGGTCACGTTGATGACGTGAGCTCTCTGCAGACGTCCCTTCTCGATCTGGATCGGCCGGTTCGCGTAGGCGAACGCAACTGTATTGACAGCGTAGATCTCGTTCTCTTTGTCGAAGTTCGTGTCGAAGGCGTTCATCACCAACACCATCTCGTTCGCGTTCGGCCGGCCCTTCTTCGGGTCGACGATGAACGCGCCGTAGAGACCGCGGTGGATGTGCACCGGGAGCGGGATCGAATGGCAGTGATACAGGTGGGTCCCGAAGGGCTCGGCGACGAAGTCGTAGACGAACTCCTCGCCCCCGGCGATCTCGCCCGCTCCGGGAACGCCGTCCATCGCGGCAGAGTGGATCCCGTGAAAGTGGATCGTGTGCCGGTGCTCGGTCGTGTTGATGAAACGGATACGGATGCGGTCCCCCTCGGTGCACCTGATGGTGGGACCGGGGACCCGTCCGTTGTAGGTCCAGGCGGGGAAGAAGACGCCCGGCGCGACCTCGATCTCCTTGTTGACGGCCACGAACTCGTACTCGCGCACGGTGCGCCCCGAGGCGTCCTTGCTGGTCTCTCCGAAGTCGAAGTCGGTGAGGATCTCGTGCGGGTCGAACCCGTTGCGAGCGTGGTCGACCTCTCCGACCGGACCGTGACCGTGGATCCCCGAGCCGAAGATGCCGCCATCGTCGTGCGCGTTGTGATCCATCTGGGCGCGCAGGAGCTCGGGGCCCCCGAGGGTGGCGGCGCCGCCGAGTGCCCCGGCCAGCCCGGCCCTCTTCAAGAAGCCGCGGCGATCTACGCGACCCATACGGCCTCCGCGAGCTCCTTGGACAAAGCGTGCACGTCGTCGCCTGCCTGGACCTTCACGTAGAGGGGGCCGGCGAGGGGGCCGCGTCCCACTATCTCGAGACCGGCACCCGGAAGGATCCCGATCGAGCCCAGGTACCGCAGAGCTTCCGCTTCCTGATCCGAGACGCGCTCGACCGCGACCTTGCTCCCCTCGCTCGTCTCCCATAAGAGCTGCTCGGAGCGCTCCGGCATCGCGCCGTCCTTGGTCGGGATCGGGTGACCGTGGGGGTCGAACTCGGGGTGGCCCAGCTGGGCGGCGATCCGCTCCTCGAGCTCCTCCGACAGGAAGTGCTCGAGCACCTCGGCTTCGGCGTGAACCTGATCCCACGGCACCCCGAGAGCCTCGGCGAGATAGGTCTCGAGGAGACGGTGGTGACGGATCACCTCGAGGGCGATCTTGCGACCCGGCTCCGTCAGCGCGGCGCCCCGATAGTTGACGTGCTCGACCAGGCCCAGGGAGTCCAGCTTCTTCAGCATGTTGGTGGCCGACGCAGGGGTCACGCCGAGGCGGTCCGCCAGCGCGCTCGTGGGCACGGGATGGCTCGCGCCGAGCTCCTTGGAGAGCATGTAGATGCCCTTCAGGTAGTCCTGGACGGCGGGGCTGTGGTGTATCACAACCCTAGTTTAGCCTAAACTAAATTCTGGTCCGACATCCCGCTGTTCCGGTGGGTCGTGAGGTCGAGAGCCACCCACACGGTCTTCGAATAGGGGAAGAAGACGAAGGGCAGGATCGCGTTGGTCGCCAGGGCGACCCCCAGCAGGTAGGGCCAGTTGATCTCGGGCCAGGAGGCGATCAGACCGCCTACGAACAAGACCGCGAAGATCCCCTCCACCAGGGCCGTGTTCACGATGATCGCCATCACCCAGTAGCCCTCTTCCCGTTCGAAGCGGTAGTCGCAGCGGGGGCAGGCCGGTTCGAGGTTGAACCAGGAGCGCCAGATCTCTTTCTCGCCGCAACGAGGGCAGCGCCGGCGCAGGGCGCGCCCGAACATCCGGCCCGGACTCGCCTGTTGTCCCATCACGCCGCTACCCTTCCATCAGTGGAGCGGAACACGCCCAGAGGCGCCGAACGCGCCGCGCGCCTCGCGCTGGCGATCACAGCCGCGCTCGCCATCGCCAAGATAGTCGCCTGGATAGCCACGTCGAGCCTGGCCATCCTGTCGCAGGCCCTGGATTCGTTGCTCGACCTCGTCGCGCTCGCACTCGTCCTGGTGGCGGTGCGCGTGTCCGCGCGCCCGGCCGACACAAGTCATCACTACGGCCACGCGAAGGCCGAGAACGTGGCCGCCCTCGTACAGACGATCTTCCTCGGCGCGATCGTGGGTGGGGTTGCCTTCGAGGCGGTTCGACGTCTGTTCGCGGAGGGGCGCGACGTCGAAACGCCGGGGTACGCCTTCGCTCTCCTCGGAGGCTCGGCCCTCGTCGACGCGATCCGAGCCATCGTCCTTGCGCGCGCGGCGCGTCGCGATCGGTCGGATGCGCTGAGGGCGGGCGCCCTGAACATCGCCACCGATGTCGGCACCGCGCTGATCGCGCTCGGGAGTCTCTTGTTCACTCGGGCCGGCTTCGAGCGCGCTGATGCGATCGGAAGCTTGCTCGTTGCCGTAGCCGTTGCGATCGCTGCCTATCGACTGGGGCGCAGATCGGTGGACGTGCTGATGGACCGCGCCCCCGATGCTCCCGTGGCCGAGATCGAAGCTGCCGCGAGTAGAGCGCGCGGGGTCGCCGAGACCCGACGCGTCCGGGTCCGTGGCGTAGGCGACCAGCTCTTCGCGGACGTGACGGTTGCGGCGGGGCGCACTGCATCTCTGGAACGCGCTCACGACATCGCGGAGGCCGTGGAGGAGGAGATCGCGAAGGTCGTTCCGGGAACCGACGTCGTCGTTCATGTCGAGCCGATCTCTGAGACCACCGGCCTGGTCGAGCGCGCTCAGGCGGCCGCCAGCAGGGTCGAGGGAGTGCGGGAGGTCCACGACGTATCCGTGCACGCCTTCGAGGAATCGGGCGATCAGTGGCTGCACGTAACGCTTCACGCCAAGGTGGCGAAGGACACCTCGGTCTCGGATGCACACGCCCTCTCGGATTCGGTCGAGGATTCCGTAGCCGACGAGCTAGGGGGCCGCGTGCGTGTGGACAGTCACATCGAGCCCCTGAAGCGAACAGCTCTAGGACGAGACGTCACGCAAACCGAACAGGAGCTGGTCGCGGCGGTCCAGCGCGCCGCTCTCGAGGAGCCGGACGTACTGGATTGTCACGAGGTGCTGGTCACGTCCAGCGGAGGCGGGCTGAGCGTCGTCGCCCACGTTCGCGGACGCAAGGACCTGCCCTTATCCCGCTTGCACGACGCGTCCGAGAGGATCGAGAAGAGACTGAACGCCAGTCATCCAGACGTAGACGACGTCCTGATCCATTTCGAGCCGGGCTAGCTGGCTACCGCACCGTCCTGATCGATCGAGCAGTCGTTGGCCTCAAGCTGCTGCAACAGCGGAAGGATGTCATTGAACTGTTCTTTGGAAAGGTGCGCATCGGCCCACTCCGGCTTCTCGGAGACGATCGAAGAGAAGGCAACTATGCAGAGGTCCTGACGGATCTGACGGAGCACGCGAGCTGCCTCCTCGCCATTCATCCGTGGCATCGAGTAATCGAGGATCACGTAATCGGGGTGATGCATCATCGCGAGCGACAAAGCCTCGACGCCGTCCTCCGCTTCCGCGACGACCTCGAACTGCTTGTCATCGCTGAGGATCAACCTGAGGAGAGAGCGGACCCCTTCCTCGTCGTCAACGATCAGCACTTTCTTCGGTGTCATCGCGGATCCTGACCGTCGCCCGATGGTTGCGGCGCAACCTTCTTGCCCTCGGCTTTCAGCTTCCTGGTCATGAAATCGGGGAGAAGCTCGAGGGCGCCCTCGAAGGACTGATCGAGGCTGAGCGTGGCTCGCTCGATGTTGAAGATGGCGGTCTCGACCCGATCGAAGCGCTCGCCGAAGCCACCGAGATCCAATTCGCCGAGCTTGGCCAGGACGGCCGCCTTCAACTCGTCGAGGTCCCGATTCAGTCGCTCGTCCAGGGCCGCGAGCCGCTGCTGGGTGTCGGCCACGAGGCGGTCTGCGTCCTCGCTGACGGGATCGAAGGCGGAGACCGACCTCTGCATGTTCTCGAGCGCGTCAAGCGCATTGAGGAGCCGCGTATCCAGAGTGGTCAGCAGTTCCACAACGTTGCCTATGCGTTGAGGCAGGCGTAGCAAAGGATCGGCCACCCCCGCGCGGTCGTCAGCCATGCGGGAACGTTACCTTGCCCTGCTGGAGGCGGGCGCTACCAGCCCCTCTCCTTCCACTCCTGGAGGTGGGGTCGCTCGGTGCCGATCGTGGTGTCGTTGCCGTGGCCGGGGTAAACGGCGGTCTCGTCGGGCAGCACGAACAGCTTGGTCTCGATCTCCGAGATGATCTGGGCGAAGGCATCAGCGTCGCCCCAGGTGTTGCCCGGCCCCCCCGGGAACAACGTGTCCCCGCTGATCAGGTGCCCGTCCGTGAACAGGCAGATCCCTCCCGGGGTGTGGCCCGGCGTGTGGATCACCCGGACCGACCGCTTGCCGAAAGCGATCGTGTCGCCGTCGCTCAACTCCCGGTCGACCTCGACCGGGTAATCCTCGCCGGGATGCGCCATCACCGGCACCCCGAGTTTCTCCTTCAGCTCGGGCAGTGCCTGCACGTGGTCCATATGGCCGTGGGTCTGCACGATCGCGACCACCCTGGCCCCCTCGGCCGCCTGAAGGATCGAGTCGGACTCGAAACAGCCATCCACGAGCAAGGCTTCATGGGTCTCGGGACACTCCAGCACGTAGACGTTGTTCTCCATGTTGCCGACCTGGATCTTCCTCACGATCAGATCGGTGCCTTCGTAGTGGTGAGCCAACATCCCTCCTCAGGAAGCGATCGTGGCGGAGACGCCTGCAGCATCCACGACGGTGCCCTGCTCGACCGTGTGACGCACGAGGGCCAGGGCGACCCCTTCGGATGAGCTGGTGACCGTGCCGACCTTCTGGTCCGCCAGGGTCAGATCGGTTCCGGGCGCGATCGGCTCCGGGGTCTCCAGCAGGGCGAGGCGACGGTTGACCTTGCCACGGAAGTGGATCTTCGCCATCGCCTCCTGGCCCAGGTAGCAGCCCTTGTCGTAATGAACGGCTCGCTCGTCGACGCCGGCTTCCTGGGGAAACGTCTTGGTATCCATCTCACGGCCCCAGCGAGGGACGCCGTTCGCGACGCGGATCGCCTCGAGCTCCTCCTCCGTCGCGCTGCCGGCTCCCGATCCCGCGAGCGCATCCAGGGTGGCCGCCTTGCGCTCGGCAGGCACCCATAGGTAGCCGGCCGCCACGCCCAAGGCGTGTGTGGGATGAACGATCGCATCGTCGGCCGGGATCGCCTCTTGCCAGCCGTCCCCTCCGACCAGGATCAACCCGTGATCCCCCGTCACGTCGGTGATCTCGACCCTGGTCGCGAACACGTATCGGCGAAGCTCGTCGGGCAGGGTCGTCAGTAGCTCGGGCTCGAAATGCATCAACAGCGAGGTCTCGGTCGCGACCACCTCCACATGAGCCTGCATGCGGCCGTGGACGGTGATCAGAGCCGCCTCGCGGGCCTCACCGGGCGCGATGTCCTCGAAGGCCTGGGTCAGCATCTGATGGAGGAACCAGGCTCGTTGGTCGCCGGTGAACCGGAGCTTTCCACGGTCCGAACGGTCGGCGAAGAAGATGCGGTGCGTCACACCCGCGAGCGTACGGCAGCCGTGGACTAGCCTTTGGCCGATGAACTTCGATCTGCCCGAGGAACTCACCCTCTTCCGAGAAGCAGCGCGGGAGTTCGCGCGCCGGGAACTGGCGCCGCGCGTGGAGGAGGCGGAGAGGACCGAGCGGACCCCCCTGGACCTGTTCCGAGCCGCAGGAGAGGCCGGCTTCCTCGGCGTCCGCTACCCGGAGGAGCTGGGAGGGTCCGGCGCGAGCTGCCTGGCCGAGACGATCCTGCGCGAGGAGATGGGCTACGTCTGCTCTGGACTGGCGGCGGCTCTGTCGGTGTCGTCTCACCTCGGGACCTACCCGATCTACGCGTTCGGCAACGACGCCCAGCGACGCGACTACCTCCTCCCGGCTCTCAAGGGAGAGAAGATCAGCGCCTTCGGGTTGACCGAACCGAACGCGGGCTCGGACGTCCGCGGGATCCAGACGAAAGCCGTGCGGAACAACGGTGGCTGGATGCTGAACGGGACCAAGACGTTCATCACCAACGCCACGATCGCCGACTTCATGATCATCGCCGCCTACACCGATCCCAGCGCGGGGATCGAGGGCATGGCCCTCTTCGTCGTCGACGCAGATCTTCCGGGGATCACGGTCAACCGCATCAAGAAGATGGGCAACCTCTCGTCCGAGATAGGGGAGGTCGTGCTTCAGGACGTCGTCGTGCCGGAGGAAGCGTGTCTCGGGGGCCCCACCGGCGCGTTCAAGAAGGTGATGAAGATCCTCAATATCGGACGCGTGCTCGTTTCGGGTGGCGCGCTGGGAGTAGCCCAGGCCGCCCTGGACTCGGCCGTCGCCTATGCGAACGACCGGAGCGCGTTCGGACAGACGATCGGGAGCTACCAGGGGATCTCGTTCCCCTTGGCCCGCGCTCACGCGCTGGTCGACTCCGCAAGACTCGCCGTCTACCGAGCCGCCTGGTTGTTCGACGAGGGCCGCGATCCGGTCGAGGAGACCTCGGTCGCGAAGTACCTGGCGGGTGAGACCGCTCTCGAGGTGACCGATCGCGCGATCCGTGTGTTCGGAGGTTACGGCTACATGCGCGAGTACCCGATCGAGCGATACGCGAGAGACGCTCGCTACTTCGCCATCGTCGAGGGAACTCAGGAGATCCACCTTCGCGTGATCGCCCGTCGATTGGGCCTGAAGAGCTAGGACCTCCAGGCCGGATGCAACCTTTCGGCCGCAACCGAGCGTCTAATCCCTTGACCCCGACCCGGGGGTATGAGCACATTCGCGCATAACGACGGATGAGAGGAACGGGGATGACATTCTTGGAGGGACTGCGGTTCAAGGCATCGGTATTCACCGTGGTCGCGATTGCAGCCGCATTGCTGCCGGTACCTCCGGCGTTCGGAGCCCATGCGGATTGCGAACTTGACCTGACCCCCGAAACCAGTACGAGCACGCTGGGCACCACCCACACGGTCACGGCTGCTCTTCGGCCTGCCGATACAGATCCGGATGCGCCCTCGACCGCCAGCTGCACGACTAGGGAGGGAGGTGCTGTAGACGTCCTTTTCGAAGTGACCTCGGCGGACACGAATGCGACCTATAACCCAACGAGCATCGACAGGCAGGACACTCGTCTCCAGCCCGACATGGGCTGCACCATCACATCCACCCGCAACACATGCACGGTCACCTACACGAGGACGGCAGGAGCCACCACTGACACGATCGTTGGCTGGATCGCCGACGAAGAGGCCGTCAGCGACACCGTGACGAAGACGTGGACCGCCCCGCAGGCGTCCTTGCTGAATGTCTCCCCCGAGAGCGATTCGAACCCGCCGCAAACCGATCATGTGCTGACGGCCACCGTCCGGGATGCCACCGGGACAGCCGTCTCGGGAGTCAACGTCGACTTCGAGATCATCTCGGGGCCGAATACCGGTTTGAACTCGACCCGCGCCGACCTCGAGTGCTCCACGGGGGCTACCGGCTCCTGCACGGTCGACTACACGGATGCGGCAGGCAATCCGGCTCCTCCCAACAACGTAGACACCATCTGTGCCTGGCTCGACCCGGAGAATGACGACGTGTACGCCCCGTTCGGCTCGGTCGCAGCCGACGGTGGAGATTGCGACCAAGAAGCCGTCGGCGAGACCGAGGATTCCTCCGCAGGCGGATCCGACACCTTCGGCAACGATCCGACCGACACGGTGACCAAGACATGGATGCCGCCGACCCTCACCTTTACGCCGTCCAGCGACACCGCCTCGGTGGGTACCTGCAATGTCTTCACGATCGCTCTTCGCGACGCAGCCAACCGAGGCATCTCAGGGGTCATACTCGACGTGGAGCAGGTGCACTCGAGTGCGACGAACGGGTCGAGCGGAGACGAACCGTTGGTGGGCTTCTGCACTCCAGGCAGTGGACCGAACCCTGTCAACGTCGACGCCTCGAAGGGGGACCGCGTCGAGAATCCCGACAACGCCGGAACGGCGGGCGGTGAGACCATGGCGGTCACCGACTCGAAGGGTGAGGTAACGATCGGGATCACGGTATCCCCCACCGGGACGAGCAACGGGACCGGGAACGTGACCGTGACCGCGTGGCAGGACTCGGGAACCGACAATGACGATCCGGCGACGGGCGAGACCACAGGAACCGCAACCAAGACTTGGGTTGTGGCCGAGGCTCGCTATATCGACTGCGAGCCCGAGACGTCCACCGTCGAGCTGGGCGCGGCCCCCACGGTTAGCTGTCTGGTGAGGGATCGGTTCGGCGCACCTCTCACCGGACAAGCCGTGGTCTTCAGCTCGACGGGCCCGGGCGAGCTCTCCTCTGCCGAACGAGTGGTCACGGATGCCAGCGGACGCGCCTCCGCTACCCCTCGCTCCTTCCAGCTCGGAACCCAGTCGATCACAGCGACCTTGGAGGTGGACCTTCTGGGGGCCGAGCCCACGGAGGTCGACGACTGCGATCGCAATGCAGGCGACCCCTCTGGCTCTCCCATCGGAGCGTGCTCCGACACCGTGGCGGTTACTTGGACCCTCCCAACCACGGGATCGCCCGTACCGGCCATCTGCCAGACGACGCCCGGCGCTTTCATCGGGACCGACGGCAACGACGTGATCGCCGGCACCTCCGCAGCCGACGTGATCTGCGGGCGGGCAGGGAACGATCGCCTCGTGGGCTCTGCCGGGAACGATCTCTTGCTAGGCGAAGCTGGCGTGGACATCCTGCTCGGCGGAGAGGGATCTGATCGGATCTCGGGCGGTGAGGATGCTGACGTTCTCACCGGCGGAGAGGGATCTGATCGGATCTCGGGCGGTGAGGATGCTGACGTGCTCACCGGCGGAGATGGTTCGGACCTCATGTCCGGCGGAGATGGTAACGACAGACTTGCCGGCAGAGGGGGAGACGACACGCTGCGCGGGAACGACGGGAGCGACTCGCTGGCCGGAGGGCGCGGCGACGACACCCTGAACGGAGGAGCTGGTCGCGACACTTGTGGGGAAGGACCGGGGATAGACCGCGAGCTCAGCTGCTGAGCTGAGCCGGGAGTGCTGCTAGCGGGCCGCGGCCAGCCGACGGTTCGTTAGCGCGCTGGGGGCGTGCAGGAACTCGAGCATGAGCCCGAGGGTTCTTTCCGGGAACTCGATCTGGGGTACGTGGCCGCAGTCCCGCCACACCGCCACCTGCGCGTGGGGAACGTGGCGCGCGACCTTCTTCGAGAAGTGATGAGTGATCAACACATCTCGCCTGCCGTAGACGTACAGAGCCGGCGTCTTCATCGCAGACAGGCGCGTCCATAGGCCGTTCTCTCCCATGGGCTCGTCCAGGTAGATGTTGCGCAAAGCCCTGAAGAAGGCAACCCGGGCGCGGGGGCTCTTCCAGGTCGAGAGGAAATCGTCGATCGCCGCCTCGTACCAGCTGTCTTCCAGCCGTGACGGATCCGCGAACAGGCTCCTCAGCCCCTCCTTCACGTGCGAGCGCGGCAACCGTCCGACCAGGACGCCCAGCTCGGGACGTGCGAGGCGGGCCAGGGCGAGAGCTGGACGGCGGGAGAAGGCTGCTGCAGGCGAGAGGCACACGATGCTGCGGATGCGTTCGGGAGCACGCAACGCCATCTCCATCGAGATCCGGCCGCCCATCGAGTTGCCCGCCAGGGCAACCGAGTCGTACTCCATCTCCTCCAGCATGCGAAGCATCTTGTCGGCGAACCAGGCGGCGCTGTAGCGCGCGTTCGGCTTGGAGGAAGCTCCGAAGCCCGGGAGGTCCACGGCGATCACGCGGTGATAGCGAGCGAGCTCGGGGACGATCGTGAGCCAGGAGGCTTTCGTCGCGCCCAGCCCGTGGATCAGAAGGAGAGGGGGGGCCTCGCGCGGTCCGGCGACAAGGGTCGAGATCCTGGTTCGCCCGACCGCCAGTCGCCGGATCTCGTAGCGGACGCCACCCCGCTGAGGCCGATCGAACGAAGGCTCGAAATGGAGAGAGCGCTCGATGCTTCCTCTGATCACCAGCCGCTTGCTGGCGAAGGCCTCGAGTCCGGAGAGCCGACCCGAGTCGATCGCGCTCCACGTTCGAGAGTCGGTACAGATCTCGGCGTCGAAATGGTCCGGCGAGGGCAGGCGGATCTCGCACGAGCGCTGATCCATGACCACGTCGCTGACGTGGTCATCGACCCGCAAGCGGTACCTCGCGTCGATCGAGGAGCCGATGAATCGCTCCGGTAGGGATTCGATCGACCTGACCACCTTCGCCGTCGGCACACGAACAGGATAGGCCCGTCGAAGCGGCAGGCGTGGCAATCGATTCCGGCTCCGGATCTCTTTCCTCCTATAGCTTCGAGTCGAGAGCGCACGAGAGGAGGCTTCGATGGACTTCGACGTCAACTGGCTTGCGGTGCTCGCGGGCACGATCGCGCACCAGGGGTTGGGAGGCCTCTGGTACGGCGTGATCTTCAAGAACACCTGGCTCGAGGGGATGGGCAAGCGGCCTGAGGAGATCGAAGAGGGATCCGCCGGCGGCGAGATGGTGCTGGGAGGCTTCGCATCTCTCGTGAGCGTGACGACGCTCGCCCTGATCATGACGGCGCTCGAGGATCCAACCGTTGCGGACGGCGCGACGCTCGGAGCCATGGCAGGGGTCGGTTTCGTGACCGTAGCCACCTTTATGAACGGAGCGTACGAACAGAAGAAGCCCGTGCTCAGCGCGCTGTTCGGGGGGTATTACAGCCTCGGTCTGATGATCGCCGGTGCGATCTTGGGGGCCTGACGCTAGCGCGCGGAGCCGATCATCCGAGAATCGCGGCGGCTACCTCTTTGCGATGCTCGGCACCGAACCCGTCGAAGGAGTCGATCCACTGCGCCCGCTTGTAGTACCGGTGCAGCGGGTGCTCCCAGGTGAACCCGATCCCCCCGTGGACCTGTATCGAGCGTTCGCAGGCACTCACCGCTGCCTCCGCGGCAGCCGATTTCGCGGCCGCGACCGCGACGGGGGCCTGATCGTCGGATTCCGACACGCACCACGCGGCCCAGTAGGCGAGCGACCGCGCTAGCTCCAGGTCCACGTAGGTGTTGGCCACCTGATGAGAGACGGCTTGATAGGCACCGATGGGCTTGTCGAATTGCTTGCGCTCGGTCACATAGGCCTTGGCGAGATCGAGTGCGGTTTGGGCGATGCCGACGGCTTCGAGGGCGAGAGCCGACAGGGCTCGCAGCCGGATCCGGGACAAGACGGTGCCTGAGTCCTGGGGGCCGACGAGCTGCCGGGCCGGGACCCCATCCAGGCGGATGCGACCCAGTCGCCGGGTCGGGTCCATCGTCGAGTCCGAGGTCACCTGCGCGTCCGCTAGATCGACCAGATAGAGGCCCACTCCCTCGGTCGCCGATGCCGCGACCACGGCGAGGTCCGCTGCCGCAGCGTCCGGGACGAAGGCTTTCTCGCCGGAGAGTTTCCAGCCACCGTTGTCCTGTTCGGCCTTGGTGGACAACCCGTCCAGATCGGCCAGGCGCTGGGGGCCGGAGCCCTCGGCCCACGCGAACGTGACGACCGAATCTCCCGACACGACCTTCTCGAGCGCATCGCTGCCGATCAGGGCGGGCAGGGCGAGGCCGACGGTGGAGAAATACGGCCCCGGGTACAGAGCGCGACCCAGCTCTTCGAACACCACCGCCTCTTCGATGAATCCGAAACCGGCGCCGCCGTTGTCCTCGGGCACCGAGAGGCCCAGCCACCCGAGCTCTGCGATCTCGCCCCACGAGGCGCGGTCCCAACCCTCGTCGGAGTCCGCAAGTTCGGCGACGCGCTCCGGCGTGAACTTCGACTGCAAGAAACCCCGGGCGGAGTCACGCAGCATCTGCTGTTCTTCAGAGAAAGCGAAATCCATCTAGCGACTCCTGGGGAGGCCTAGGACGCGCTCGGAGATGATGTTGCGCAGGATCTCCGAGGTGCCCGCTTCGATCGTGTTGCCGCGGCTGCGCAGCTGCTGGTACTGCCAGAAGCCGGCCCACGGCCCGTCATCGCCGTCCAGCTGCGCAGCGGGGCCGAGGATCTCGAGCGCCAGCTTCGTCAGTCGCTGATTGGACTCGGACCAGTGCAGCTTGGCCACCGACCCCTCCGGGCCGGGGACGCCCGTCTTAACGAGCGACGTCAACGCGCGGTAGTTGGTGAACTTCAGGGCTTGCAGCTCGACCCACTGGCGCGCGATGCGGTCCCGGAGAAGCGGGTCGTCGGCCGCGAAGGAGCCGTTGTTCTTGGTCTCCTTCGCCAACGCGATCAGCTTCCGCATCAGGACCTCGAGGCGGGCGGTCAGAGCGAACCCGAGCGTGCCGCGCTCGTGCAGCAACGTGGTCATCGCCACCTTCCAGCCCTCGTTCTCGTTGCCGAGGATGTTCTTGCGAGGTACGCGCACGTCCGAGAAGAAGATCTCGTTGAACTCGGGGTCGCCGGTGATCTGCTTCAGCGGCCGAACCTCGACGCCCGGCGAGCGCATGTCGACCAAGAGGTAGGTGATCCCCTGGTGCTTGGCGGCCTGAGCGTCGGTGCGGACGAGCAGGATGCAGTAGTCGGCGATGTGAGCGAAGCTCGACCACACCTTCTGGCCGTTGACCACGTAGTCGTCACCGTCGACCTCGGCACGGGTGCGTAGGGATGCCAGGTCGGAGCCCGACCCCGGCTCGGAGAAGCCCTGGCACCACACCTCTTCGCCCGAAAGGATCTTTCCGAGGTGCGCGCTCTTCTGCTCGTCGGTCCCGTGAGCGATGATCGTCGGCCCTGCCATGCCCAGCCCGATGACTCCGATGTGATCGGGGGTCTCGGCCCGGGCGCTCTCTTCGAGGAAGATCGCCTGGTGGGTGTACGGAGCCCCCGCCCCGCCGTACTCCTTGGGCCACGTCAGGCCCGCGTAGCCGGCTTCGGACAGCTTCTTCGACCACTCCCGCGAGATCTCTTCCTCGGTGCGCCCACGCGCCGGGCCGCTGTCCCGCCATCCCTCGGGAAGGTTGGCCTCGAACCACGCTCGGAGCTCGGCTCGGAACTTCGCCTCTTCTGGGGTGTCCCTGAAATCCATGGCGGCCGACTATATCGGCGCCTCCCCGCGAGCGGGAGGAGTCTCACGCGAGCGGGCGAATACGTAGCGCAACTGGTAGGAGTACCCTTTTCCACTTACACGGGGCCTCGGGACATGGGGGAGGTCCGCCCGCTAGAGACGCCTGGGTTGGGGGATGGATGCCTGAGGTAGAGATCAGCATCAAGGGCCTTACTAAGTCGTTCGGCCCACAGACCGTTCTGGAAGACATCACCTGCGACATCCCGCAGGGAAAGATCACGCTGATGCTCGGGCCCTCGGGTACGGGCAAGTCCGTGTTCCTGAAACACCTGGTCGGCCTCCTGAAGCCGGACCGCGGCGAGATCTGGATCGGGGATAAGAACGTCCCGGCCCTTAATGAGAAGGAGCTCTACGAGGTGCGCCGCAAGTTCGGCGTGCTGTTCCAGGACGGGGCCCTCTTCGGCTCGATGAACATCTTCGACAACGTCGCCTTCCCTCTCCGTCAGCACACGAAGAAGAAGGAGAGCGAGGTCAAGGCAGTTGTCGAAGAGAAGCTCAACATGGTGGGGCTGACAGGAGCGGAGAAGAAGCTTCCGGGTGAGATCTCCGGTGGGATGAAGAAGCGGGCCGGACTTGCCCGCGCTCTGGTCCTCGACCCGGAGATCGTTCTCTTCGACGAGCCGGACTCGGGTCTCGACCCCGTTCGCACGGCTTTCCTCAACGTGCTCACGATGGATCTCAACAAGCAGCTGGGCGCGACCTTCATCGTGGTGACCCACGACATCGCCACGGCGAAACAGGTCGCCGACTACATCGGCATGCTCTATCGGAGGAACCTCGTGAAGTTCGGGCCTGCTCGGGAGATGTTCACGTCCGACATCCCCGTCGTTCGCCAGTTCCTGGCCGGAGACACCGAGGGACCCATCGGGATGTCCGAGGAGAAGGACTCGACCAAGACCTCCGATGCAACCCGCAGCCCGTCCGAGAGCGCCCAGAGCAGCTCCGGGATGACCGCCAAGGAGACCGAGGAGATGGAGCGGGACGCGGGCGCCCCGGACGACACCGAGATCCGCGACAGGGAAGAGGAAGAGGCCGACTTCGAGACCGAGCGGGCTCAGAAGTCCTACGGCACGGCCCCCAGGCGAAAGTCGCTCTAGATGGTCGGGGCTGCTCGGACGCTGGTCACCGAGACCGGCAACATGTTCGCCATCACCCTCGAGGCATTCCGGCTCATGCCGCGTCGTCCGGTCCCCTGGCGCGACTTCATCAGGCAGTCCTGGTTCATCGCAAGCGTCTCGATGTTCCCCGCCGTCTTGGTCTCGATCGCCTTCGGGGCAACCATCGCCCTCCAGGTCGGAAACGTGGCCCGACAGCTGGGCGCCGAATCCCAGACCGGCGCGGCGATGGTCCTCGCGGTCGTGCGTGAAGCCGCCCCGATCGTCGCCGCCCTGCTGATCTCCGGTGCAGGAGGTTCCGCCATGTGCGCCGATATCGGCTCGCGCAAGATCCGTGACGAGATCGCCGCCATGGAGGTCCTGGCGGTCAACCCGATCAAGACCCTCGTCGTCCCCCGCATCTGGGCGGCGATCTTCGTGGCGATGCTCCTGGACGGCTTCGTCTCGGTAGCCGGTATCGCAGGCGGTTACTTCTTCAACGTGGTGATCCAAGGAGGTACGCCCGGTGCGTATCTCGCCTCGTTCTCGTTACTCGCCCAGACCGCGGACCTCGTCGTCGCGATCCTTAAGGCAGGTGTCTTCGGGCTTATCGCCGCGATGGTCGCCTGTTACTTCGGCTTCTATGCCAAGGGCGGGCCGAAGGGCGTGGGCGATGCGGTGAACCGCGCCGTGGTCGTGACCTTCATGCTGATCTTCTTCGTCAACTTCGTGTTGACCGCCCTGTATTTCGCGATCGTTCCTCAAAAGTTCGGCTGATCATGAAGGAGATGTTTCTTCTGGATCCTTTCGGCGTAACGATCGCGAACTTCGCCATCGTTCCCCAGAAGTTCGGATAGGAGAGGCGTGGCTCAGGCATCTGCGGGACTGAGGAGGACCTTCGGCGCACCGGGCCGGATAGTCAACCGCGGGATCGACAGCCTGGCGAACATCGGCGAGCAGATGATCTTCATGGCGAAGTCGCTGTTCGACGTGGTTCCTGCGATCCGCCACGGCGGCGAGGTGGCCCGGCTCATCTCGGAGATCACACTGGGGGCCGGCGCTCTGATCGTGGGGGCCGGAACCGCAGGCGTCATCTTCTTCATGGCTTTCTTCACCGGCACGCAGGTGGGCCTCGAGGGTTTCAAGGGCCTGCAGCTGATCGGGGCCGAGGCCTTCACGGGCTTCGTGTCCGCCTTCGCCAACACCCGCGAGATCACGCCATTGATCGCGGGCGTCACGCTGGCTGCACAGGTCGGTGCCGGCTTCACGGCCGAGCTTGGAGCGATGAGGGTCAACGAGGAGATCGACGCCCTCGAGACGATGGCCGTGCGACCGGTCCCCTACCTGATCTCCACCCGGATCATCGCCGCCCTCGTGGCGATCACACCTCTCTATCTGATCTCGCTGTTCGCCTCTTACATCGCGACGGAGCTCGTCGTCACCAAGCTCTTGGGGCTCTCCGGCGGTACCTACGCGCACTATTTCTCTCTCTTCCTGCCTGCCGTCGACGTGTTCTATTCGTTGATAAAGGCAGTGGTCTTCGCGATCACGGTTGCACTTATCCATTGCTATTACGGGTTCAACGCATCTGGTGGACCGGCCGGAGTGGGCATCGCCGTGGGCAAGGCGATCCGGGCGTCCATCGTGGCGGTGAACCTTCTGAACCTGATGATGTCGGCGTTCATGTGGGGGGTTACGGACACCGTCCGCATCGCCGGTTAGCAACTCAAAGGAGTTCGTAGATCAGAAGGCTGCGGCATGTGCTGGTGGGCATCCTGGCTCTCGCCATGGGGGTCGGTGCCGTCGCGCTCACCGGGATGATGCTCACCGGTGCGATCAAGAGCAAGGTCGTCAACACGACGGCCGTGTTCGAGAACTGCGGCCAGGGCTTACGCGTCGGCGGCGACGTCAAGCTGCGAGGTGTGCTGGTTGGCCGGCTCGAGTCGATCGAGCTCCGCGACGGTGACTGCTTCGTCGGGCTCGACCTGTTCCCGGAATCGGTGGAGCAGATCCCCGCGAACGTCGGAGCGGAGGTCAGGGCCAAAACCGTCTTCGGAGAGAAGTGGGTGGAGCTTCTGTTCCCCGATGAGCCCGACGAAGCTCGCATCGCTGCCGATCAGACGATCGACAAAGAGAACACGCTGGATCCTCTCGAGGTCGAAACGATCCTGAACGTCGCGCTTCCGCTGTTGGACGCGATCGATCCCGAGCATCTCGCGGGGGCCCTCGAGGCGTTGGCGAACGGATTCGTCGGGCACGAGGACGCAGCGATCGCCGGGATCGACGCCGGCATCGAGGCCCTCAAGCCCTTCAACGACAACGAGGATCGGCTGAAGTCCGGGATCGACCAGCTCGCCAGCTCGGCCGACGTCTTCGCCGACGTCGATGACGACCTCCTCGATGCCCTCGACAACCTCGACGACGTGAACCGGTTCGCCGTCGAGAACGAGGCCCTGATCGAGGAGAACTTCGACAAGGCTCCCGAGCTGCTCCAGGAGCTCTCGACCTTGTTCGACACTCACTTCTTCGACTTCACGCGCATCGTCGATCGAGGGGCCACCGTGATCGGCGTCCTGGCAGCGAGAGCCGACGACCTGGATCGCTTGCTCGACGTGCTTCCGAGGTTCAATTCCGGTTGGATCCGCAACCTCGATCACCAGTGCCGTTACCGCCAGGCGACGGACGAGCCTGGGAAATCGGTCGGGGACCCGGTTCCCGGTCGATGCTGGCGGGTTCACAACCTGATCAGCCACAGCCAGGGCGCCTACGCGCCGGGTGACGAGCCACGGCCCCGAGATAACGGACCGGGAGGGCTGGAGCAGTTGTTCACGCCGGCGGAGGCGGAGCGATGAGGTCGACCGCTCTCAAGCTCGCGTCCTTCACCGTGTTCACGATCATCGTGACCGTCTGGCTCGCGTCGGTGATCGGCAAGCTCGCGTTCTTCGACACCAACTATCAGGTGAAGGCCGTCTTCACAGACGCGACGGGCGTTCTGAACGGCGACTCGGTCAAGATCGCCGGCGTCGAGATCGGCAAGGTGGTGGGTTTCGAGGTGATCGAAGGTGAAGCCCATGTCGAGATGGAGATACAAGGGGGCGTCGACCTGCCCGAGAACGCGATCGCAGAGATCAAATTCCTGAACCTGCTTGGGCAGCGCGTGATCAACATCGTGAAGCCCGAGGAGCCATCGTCCGAGGTCCTCGAGGCCGGCGCCACGATCCCCGTGCAGAACACACGTCCCGCGCTCGACCTCTCGGTCGTGTTCAACAACCTGCGTCCGTTGATCCAGTCCACCAACCCTGAGGAGATCAACACGGTCGCTCGCGCGGTGCTCGAGGTGTTCGAGGGCCGGGAAGGCGATCTGGCGGCGATCCTCGGAAACGTCGGAGAACTGACCAGCACACTGGCCGACCGCGATCAACGCCTGGCGCGCCTGGTCGAGAACCTCGATCAGGTGACCGCCGTCCTGAACTCGCAGGAAGGAAACATCCGCACGAGCCTCAGAGAGTTCACCGCCTTCATGGAATCCCTGGTCGAGCTCACGCCTCAGCTCAAGCGGACCATCGACGATCTGACCGTGGCGTCCGACAAGTTCGGCACGTTGATCGCTCGTAACCGGATGAACCTCGAAGCGGACCTGGCCGACCTGGCGACCCTCCTCGAGATCGTCAATCAGAACCTCGGCCCCCTCGACCGTGTGGCCAAGAACCTCAAGGAGGTCCTGCTCTCCACCGGTCGCTCCCAGGGTTACGGCAAGTGGTACAACCTCTACGTCGTCAACTTCTGCCCCGAGGCCGGCGCCTTCGGAGCGCCCGACCTGCCCGCGCGACTGGACTGCGCACGGTGAGCATCAAGAACTTCCGCGAGCGCTCGCCGGTCCTCGTCGGGATCGTCTCGATCCTCGCGATCACCGCCATGACGACGTTCGCCTTCTTCATCGATCGCATCCCGGCTCTGAAGCAGGCCTACGAGGTACAGGCCGAGTTCTCGGACGCAGCCGGACTCTCCACCGAGAACCAGGTGCGCGTCGCGGGCATCAAGGTCGGAACCGTCTCCGAGATAGAGCTCGCCGGGGACCGGGTGCTCGTAACGATGGAGATCGACAACGGCATCGAGATCCCGAGCGATGCCTTCGCCGAGATCAAGCTGGCCACTCTCCTCGGCACGAAGTTCATCGACATCGAGTCGAAGGGTGGCGAGCCCTACCTCGCGGACGGCGACATCATCCCCTTGGAGAAGACGTCGGTGCCGTACGAGATCTACCAGGCCTCCAACCAGGGCACGGCCGTGTTGGAAGACCTCGACGGGCAGGCGCTCAACGACATGCTCGTCCAGCTCACCAAGCTGACGCGTGTGGCGCAGGACGAAGTGGGCTTCGCGCTCGAGGGTCTGAACGACCTCGGCACGGGGCTCACCCAGAAAGACAAAGAGCTCCGCTCATTGCTCAGCGGATCGCGGGAGCTCACGGCGCTGCTGAACGATGAAGGCGACGAGTTGGTCCGGCTGATCGACGCGTCCAACAGCGTCCTCGGTTCTCTGGCCCGGAAGCGCGAAGAGCTCCAGTCGTTGCTGTCGGTCACCCGGCAGATGGCTCGTACCGTCACGACGGTGCTCGCGGAGAACCGCGGCAACCTCGACACGATCCTCGATGACCTCCACAACGCCTTGTTGGTCCTGGAACGGAACATCGAACATCTCGACGTCGCCTTCCAGTACGCAGGCCCCTCCAGTCGCTACTTCGCCTCGATCTGGACGCAGGGTCGCTGGGGCGACATCTACTCGTGCGCCCTCGTCCTATCCCAGAGCTGCGAGAACGACGAATGAGCGACATGAGCCGTTTCATCAAACCGTTGGCGATCGCCGTCTCCACCCTGCTGGTGCTGGGCGGGGGCTACCTCGGCTACGACGCGTTGAAGGGAGAGGACGAGTCCTACAGGATCACCGCCTACTTCACGAAGGCGATCGGGCTCTTCCCGAATTCCGACGTCAACATCCTCGGGGTGCCGGTCGGGAAGGTCGAATCGGTCGAGCCGATCGGCAGCAAGGTGAAAGTGGTCATGAGCGTCAGCAAGGAGCACAAGGTCCCTGCGGACGCGATCGCTCAGATCGTCCCGATCTCGGTCATCTCCGATCGGTACGTGCAGCTCGCTCCCGTCTACGAGGGTGGCGCAGCGCTGGAAGATGGCGCCGAGATCCCGGTCGAGAACACCTACATCCCCTCCGAGCTCGATGACGTGTTTAAGCAACTGAAGAAACTCCTCGACGCGATCGAGCCGGGCCAAGCCGGTGAGCCTGGGGCTCTGGGCGACCTGATCGTCCAGCTGGACAAGACGCTGCAGGACCGAGAGCAAGACCTGAAGGGCACGCTGATCACCGGCTCGCAGCTCACCTCGACCCTGGCGGACGCTCAAGACGACATCTCAGGCCTGCTTACGAACCTGAACGGGCTGTTCAACCAGCTGGCGACACGCGCCAACAGTTTCGGCTCCCTCAACCGGAACATGGCCCTGGTGATGGCCGCCCTGGCCGAGAGCCGGGACGACCTCGAGGGAACGCTCGTGAACCTCGGCGATCTGACGGACGAGGTAGGGAGCCTGGTCGAGGAACATGGCGACAGGTTGGGCAAGGACCTCGGCATCGCGGCGCGGATCGTGACCACGATCCTGGAGAGCCGGGCCTCGGTGGAGGAGTCCCTGCGCTGGCTGCCGGTCGTCGGCGAGGGTGCAGCCAGGGCATACAACCCAGAGTTCCGCGACATCGACGTGCGCGACAACGCCAACGCGAAGCTCGAGTGCGAGATCCTCGGTCCCCTGCCCGACTCGCCCATCAAGGACGCCCTGCGCGAGCACTGCCGCGAGCAGACCGGCGAGCCGGGGCGCCCGATGCGCGCCGCTCCACAGCCCCTCGACGTGCTGCGGAAACTCGACTGCGATGACGGCGTTCGCCAGGTCACCCGGCAGCTGCGTCGCGTGGAGGCGGTCGGTCTGCCCGAAGACGTGAAGGACGAGCTGCTCGACCCGCTTCGGAAGCAGCTCCGCAAGCTCAAGAAGAAGTGCAGGGAGCTGGGCCGTGAGATCGAGGATCAGGGGCTGCTGGAGCGGCTGGAGGAAGGCATCGGTGGGCTGCCCGACCTCGACGAGCCTCTGGACGGCGTCGGCGATCTGACCGGCAACGCCGGCATCAGGCCCGTGCCCGCGACCGAGGGTCCCTCGATGTGGAGCCGGTTCGGTGCTTGGATGAACGGCTTCTTGTCCTACGTGGGGGTGAGCTCGTGATGCGCTCGCGCCTCAAGAAGACCGCTCTCGCCCTGACGCTCATGATGCTGACTTCCTCGTGCGCCGTCCTCGGTTTCGCCGGCGGCTGTGACGGCACCGCGATCATCGGGATCTTCGAAGAGGTCGGGGACCTGGTCGAGAACTCGAACGTGCAGTCCTCCGACGTCAAGATCGGCACCGTTCAGACGATCGAGCTCGACGGGTGGAACGCCAAGGTCTCGATGTGCATCGACCCCGAAGAGAAACTGCCTGCGGACGCGAAGCTCGTCGTGCGCACCACCTCCTTGCTGGGAGAGAAGTTCGTCGACGTCCAGGCGATCAACCCCGGGCCGCCGTTCCTCGAGGACGGCGACATCCTCGACACCGATCAGACCGGCAAGGCGACGGAGCTCGAAGAGGTCTTCGCGAAGCTCGCCAGCATCCTGGGCACAGGGAACCTGGAGCAGTTGAACCGTTTCACGAGCGCCCAGGCGAACATCCTGCGAGACAACGCCGGCGACCTGCGCGAGGTCCTCAGCCGCCTTCGCCGGTTCACCGACGTTCTGGCCGGTCGCAGCGATCAGATCGCCAGCTCCGTGGACTCGCTCGATTCCGTCGCGCAGACGGTGCTGGGCGATCGCTCGGTCCTCGAGAGCTTCCTGGCCTCCTTCGCCGACTCCTCCAGGGTGTTGAACCGTCAGAAGGAGGGCCTAGAGCGCTTGCTCGTGACGCTCGAGGAGTTCACCAACATCTCGGTTCGCCTCCTCGACCAGACCGAAGAAGGGGTCAACCGCCAACTCGAGGACCTGCGTCCGGTGCTGTCGACGGCCGTGGCGAACAGCGAGAACCTCAGACGCGCTTTGCAGACACTGGCGACCTTCGCGGAATGGTTCCCCGAGACCGCCCCGGGCGACTACGTCCAGCTCGACGTCTGTCAGGCGCCCCCCGAGGAATACGGACAGGGGCTCACCTGCGAGCAGTCGGATCGCAACGACGACCCGAGCCGCAGCGCGGGAACGGAGGCTCCCTCTGACTCGCTGGGCACCGCACCGGGGAGTTCAAGCTCCTACGGCTACCCGGCCGAGAACTCACTCGAGCTGATCCTGTACCAGCCCTTGAGGAGCGCCCGATGATCGGCTGGCGGATCAAGGTCAACCTGATCGCATTCCTGGTGATCTCGCTGGGCTTGGTCTTCGCGATGGCAACCCAGGTCCTGTCGATCCTCCAGCCGCGTTACTCGGTCCACGCGATGTTCCCCGACGCCGGTGGCGTCTTCACCAACCAGGAGGTGACCTACCGCGGCATCACGGTGGGCCAGGTCGGAGAGATGAAGGTCACCGAAGAGGGCGTCGACATCGAGCTGCTGATCGACGAGAAGTACAACGAGATCCCGGCGGAAGATGTCGAGGCCCGCGTGATGTTCAAGAGCGCGGTCGGAGAGCAGTTCGTCGACATCCTGCCGGCCTCGGACGGCGAGCCCTATCTCCAGGACGAAGACGTCATCCCGATGGAGCAGAACACGATCCCGGTCAGCACCCAAGAACTGCTGACCACCCTGGAGGCGGTTCTGCGCGGGGTGCCGCCCGACGCGCTCGAGGGGGCCGTGGACGCTCTGGGCGTGGGTCTCACCGGTCACGGCCCGGATATCGCGACGATCATCGAGTCGATGGCCGAGCTGGCGCAGCTGTTCGCCGAGAAAGCTCCCGAGGTGCAGGGCATCCTGCGCGAGGGAACCAAGGTCGGAGCGGCCTTCGTGGATTCCAGCGATGACTTCAAAGCGGCGATACGCGATCTGGTCGAGGTCTCCGAAGAGCTATCGCAGGACCGCGACGCGCTCAAGCGACTGATGGAGAACACGAACTTCACGTCCGAGGAGGTCGTAGGCCTCTTGCGGGACTACAAAGGCAACATCGACAAATTCCTCCCCGCGTTCGCGGAGCTGAACGATCTCCAAGCCGACCACGCCGGCGACCTGTCTCAACTCTTCGTCTGGCTGCCCGACGGGCTGGGCAACATCGCCAAAGCCTTCGAACCGAAGACCGGGATGATCCGTTTCGGCCTCGTCAACGACAACGAGAACCACGCCTGCAGCTACGGCACCGAGCGGCGGCGGCCCTCGGACCGGAGCTTCCGCCTTCCGCCGAAGAACGCGCAGTGCGGCGGTTCGGCTTCGACCTCGGATACGAGCCGCTCATCCGATCGATCCCTCGGCCTGCCGCAGAGCGGGTCGTCCGGAAGCGGCAGTTCCCTCGAGGACCTCGGATCGATCGGAACCGGTGCGGTTCCGGCGCTTCCGGGACGCATGTCGGACTGGTCCTGGTCGCTGCTGTACCTGAACGGCTTCTAGTCCGCTCTTCGGCGCACCTACACTGTCGCCCGTGACCGATAGCCCCGCGACCCCCACCCAGGACGCCCCAGACCACGTGCCGGCGGCCCCCGAGGGTCGCAAGCGCTGGCTGGTTCCGGCGCTCGCAGCGGGTCTCGTCATCTCGCTTGCCCTTGCGGGCACTTTCGGATTCCTCTGGTTGCAAGCGGTGGACACCTCCCCCGAGGAGGTGGGCACCTACCTGACCGAGGAGACCCCGAAGGTGCACGAGGTCGCGAGCGAGGTCGCCACCCTGCTGATCAATTACGACTCCACCAACCTCGACGAGCGCGCCGACCAGATCGTTCCCTTGTCCGTGGGTCGTTTCCGGCAGCAGTACGAAGAGCTGGTCTCGCAGGGCCTGGGTGAAGCCCTCGAGGACACGGCCGCCTCGTCGCGCGGTCAGATCCTGCAGGGCCCCGACATCAGCTTCGCCTCTCCTTCGGAGGCGATCGCGATCCTCGAAACCACCCAGACGACGCAATCGAACGAGAACCCAGGGGGCCGGACCTTCAATTACGTGATGCGACTGACATTGATCGATACACCCGAGGGCGGTTGGAAGGTCAACCTCTTCGAGGTGCTGAGCCAACAGGAGAGCTGATGGACTTCACCAACCCAGACATCTACATCGGATTCTTCACGCTTCTCTCACTAGAGATCGTGCTCGGGATCGACAACGTCGTCTTCATCTCGATCCTTGCGAGCAAGCTGCCGCAGGAACAACAGGCGAAGGCTCGTCAGGTGGGCCTGGCCGGTGCGTTGATCACCCGCATCATCCTGTTGTTGACCTTGTCCTGGCTGATCGGGCTCACCGAGCCATTGTTCTCGATCTTCGGCAAAGATCTGTCGGGGCGAGACCTGATCCTCCTCATAGGAGGTCTGTTCTTACTCGGAAAGGCGACCTACGAGATCCACGACAAGCTCGAAGGCCACGAGGGCCATGCAGAGAAGAAAGTCGCAGCCTCGTTCGTCGCAGTCATCGTGCAGATCATGCTGCTCGACATCGTGTTCTCGCTGGACTCGGTCATCACGGCGGTCGGGATGGTGGACGAGATCCCTGTGATGATCGCGGCCGTCATTGTGGCGGTGGCGGTGATGCTCTTCTCCGTCGGGCCGATCAGCCGATTCATCGAGCAGCACCCCACGGTCAAGATACTGGCGCTCAGTTTCCTGCTGCTTATCGGACTGACGCTTCTGCTCGAGGGTCTGCATCAGGAGATCCCGAAGGGTTACATCTACTTCGCGATGGGGTTCTCGCTACTGGTGGAGATGATCAACCTTCGCGTGAGGGCGAAGCAGGGTCGCGATCAGGTCCATCTGAAACAGCGTTACGGCCACGGTCCGGGCACTCAGGCAGACACCAAGGCCTGAGCTCCTAGGCCTGGGCGCCGAACGTCTGCAGGATCGCTTGACCTAGCTCCAGCAAGCGCTCGAAGCGGGGGCCGTACCAAGGCGGCGAGAGCAGCAACCGGTCGCAGAGACCGTCCCATTCCTTGACCTTGTCGCGCACCTCGTCGGGCGTTCCGGCGCATGCGATCGCATCGCATAGCTCGTCGTCGATGAGACCGATCATGCGCTCTTTGTCCTTGGCGGCGAACGCGTCGCGCAGGCTCGGCACGATGTCCTGCTTCCCGTGCAGCTCGAGGATCGGGGTGTACGTGCGGGTGGTCGCGTAGAACGCGATCTGCAGCTTCACCTCTCGGCGCGCCACGTCGGGATCGTCATGGATCGAGATCATCGGGGCCCCGGTCAGGTTGCACTCGGAGGGCTTGCGCCCGGCCTTCTCCGCCCCCTCTGCGATCGCCGGCTTGACCACCTCGGCGAGGTACTTCGGGGACGCGAGGGGGTGCCCGAGGAGCCCATCGGCGACCTCGCCGCACACCCTCGACATCACCTTGCCGACCGCCGCGAAGTAGATCGGGACGTCCCGGCGGTCCGGCTGGGGCCGGCCGTGGAAGGTGGGCCGGGTGACCTTGTAGAAGCGGCCCTCGAAAGTGACGTCCTCGCCCCGGTTGGCGGCCCAGACGGTCCGCATCACCTGGGCGTACTCCTTGAGCTTGGGGGCCGGGTGCTCGAAGGTGACCGAGAAGCGCTCCTCGTTGATCCTCTTGACCTGGGAGCCGAGGCCGCAGATGAACCGGCCCCCCGAGAGCTCGTCCAGGTCCCAAGCCGTCATCGCCGTGATGGTCGGAGACCGGGGGAAGGCCAGCGCGATGGCCGTTCCCACGTTGATCTTGGAGGTGTGGCCGATCGCCGTGGCGGCCGAGATGAAGGAGGTGTTGGTCGTCTCAGCCGCCCAGCAGGACTCGAACCCGGCATCCTCGATCATCTTGGCCATCGGCCCGATCATGGCCATGGATCCGCCTACCCCGATGCCGTAGTCCACTTGCCGCTCCTTAGGTCTCGTGCCCGCCGGCGAGCGGACTATATTCCCCGGCGGGCCGCGGTATGGTGCGCCGCGACGTGGCCGAAGAGGTCGTAACGACAGGGAGGATTCGACGAGTGGATCTGCTGGATGACGAAGAGATCGAACAACGCCTGGACGAGCTGGGCGACTGGGATCGTGAAGGCGACGAGATCCAGAAGGTCTTCGAATGGGATGACTTCGGCTCCGCGATCAAGTTCGTGAACGACGTGGCCAAGCTCGCCGACCGCTACGACCACCACCCCGACATCGACATCCGTTGGAACAAGGTCAAGCTGGTGCTCACCACTCACTCCGAGGGGGGCCTCACCAGCATCGACTTCGACATGGCCAACGACATCGAGCAGACCCTCACCTAACCGAACTTCTCCAGAGAACCGGCGGTATCCGCCGCTTTTCCGGCGCGGTTGAGGAAAGAGCGGATCTCGGCCTCGACCGCGTCGGGTCTTTCGGTGACGTCTTTCCACGAGAAATAAAGGATCGTCCACCCAAGCCGCTTGAGGGCGCGATCCCGAGCCACGTCTTTCTCGAATCTGAACTCTGAGTCGTGCCAGCGGCGCGAGTGGCACTCGATGGCGAGCTTCGCCTCGGGGAAGGCGAAATCCAAGAAGAACCTGCCGGTCGGTGACGACACCTCGTGCTGGGTCTCGAAGCCTCCGATGCGCCTGAGGATCGCGAGCATCTTCTTCTCGAACCGAGACGCCAGACGCTGGTCGTCCGCATCGCGGTCGGCCAGAGCCTGTCTCAAGGCGGCGCTCCCGATCCGGCCTCGACCTCCGTGGGTCTCCAACGCGGCCTTCAAGGAATCGAGCGACGTGAGACGCCTTCTCAGTGCGTCATCCAGGGCAAGCACGAAAGTCTTGCGAGGGATCACGCCGGCCAGATCCAGGAGCGTCCTATCCGCGGCCGAGACGACGAATCCATGGATCCGTACCGTGCGGGGTCGGTCGACGGCGCGCAAACGGTGAACCTTTATGCCGGGACAGGTCCGGGATCCGACCACAGATACGTCCACCGGCTCGCCCAAGATGCCGTCCATCTCCCACAGGCGAGCCGCGGTCCGATGCGAGAGGAAGCCTGCCCCTCCCGTCCAGGCTTGGGCGGCAGCCAGCCTCGAGTGGTACGTGAAGGGAGCCGCGGTGTGATGCAGCACACCGGGGTGGATGCGTCGCAGGGTTCCTTTGCGCACCCGCCGGCGTATGTCGTCGGTACTCATGCCCGTCGAAAGAGCCTCGTCATAGGTCACGACCCCATGACGTCCGGCCGCCATGTGCGCTAGGAGCGAATCCTTCGAAGGTCCATCCGACATGCGCCTACTAGATCGAACGAGAGCGCCGCGCGCTGTGACCCGCGCCACGCAACCGCGCCAGGAAAGCGGCGCATATCGCCGGTTCCGCGGAGAAGTTCGGCTAGGAGCGGAGCCAGGGCGGGAGGCTGAAGGTGATGTCCTCGGTCGTGACCTCTCGGGTCTCGACCTGCGTGTAGCCGTAGGACGCCAGCTTCGCCAGCAAGCGGTCCACGAGGACCTCGGGGGCGCTGGCTCCTGAGGAGACGCCGACGGTCTCGACGCCTTCCAGCCACTCCTCTTCGAGATGGGTCTCGTCCGGCACGAGATGCGCTTGCGTCCCCATGTCGCGGGCGACCTCGACGAGCCGGTTGGAATTGCTGGAGTTGAATGCACCGACGATCAGCACCAGGTCGGCGTCGGGGGCGATCGCTTTCACCGCGACCTGCCGGTTCTGGGTGGCGTAGCAGATGTCGTCCGAGCGCGGCCCGGCGAGATCGGTGAACCGATCGCGCAGGGCCTCGACGACCTGAAGGGTGTCGTCGACCGACAGGGTCGTCTGTGTCAGGTACGAGACCGGTTCGTTGGGATCCAGGTCCAGCTCGTCGATCTGCTCGACCCCCTCGACGACCACGGTGCGCTCGGGGGCCTGGCCGGCCGTTCCCTCGATCTCCTCGTGACCGACGTGACCGACGAGCACGATCTTGCGCCCGGCCCGCGCGAAGCGTTTGGCCTCGAGGTGGACCTTCGTGACCAAGGGGCAGGTGGCGTCGATCACGCGCAGGTTGCGCGCCTCCGCGTTGCGGCGGACCTCCGGCGACACCCCGTGGGCCGAGAAGACGCACACCGCGCCCTCGGGGATCTCGGTCTCCTGGTCCACAAAGATGGCACCGGCCCGCTCCAGCTCCTCGACCACGTGGCGGTTGTGCACGATCTCTTTCCGCACGTACACGGGAGGGCCAACGGTTTCGAGGGCTCTCTCGACGATCTGGACGGCTCGATCGACGCCGGCGCAATAGCCGCGCGGGGCGGCCAGGATCACTTTCTTCATCGCTCCCATCGTAGGGGCCGCGAGATGGCGAGAGGACAAGATCCGGTCGAGGATCCGTGCGTATCTAGGCGAGGTGCTTAAGGCGGCGGCCGGCGGCTGAGTCGGCGATCAGCTGGTCGAGGTGGCTGTCCCTGGTCTCCTGCCGCTTGAAGCTGACCACCCACCAGGTCGCGTTGCGCTTGTAGCCAGGGGGCTGGGCCTGGAAGAACTCCCAGGCCTTCTTGTTCGCTTTGAACCTCATCTCTTGCTCTCGAGTGAACACCGGTTCGTTCTGGGGAGGGTAGTTCGCCGGCCTGCGCTGTTCGAAGGCCTCGAGACCGGCGGGGTGCATCAGGCCCTGTCTCTTGAGCTCGGCGACCTTCTTGACGTTCACCTGGCTCCAGCCGCTCCCCTTCTTGCGAGGGGTGAAACGCTGGCGGTAGGAGTCCTCGTCGATCCGCTGCACCTTGCCGTCGATCCAGCCGTAGCACAGCGCCACGTCGAGAGCTTCCTGGTAGACCATGCCCCCTCTGCCCGAGGCCTTCTTGTAGAACCCCACCCAGAGCTCGGACTTCTTGTCGTGGTTGCGCTCCAACCACTTGCGGAACGCGGTGGGTGTCTTGAAGAACCTCGCCTCGAGCATGTCGGTCATCGCCGGGGCGGCCTCTTGGTCGTCGCCTTCCTCCCCATCGTCGTCTTCTTCCGCGCGGTCGGTTTCTTCGCGGTTGTCTTCTGTCCGGCGCGGGGCTTCGCCGTCACCCGGTAGAGGTCGGGACAACCCGCCACCTGGCTCGAGGGGCACAGGGGCTCGATCGGGCAGTCGCCGCAGAGGGGCTTCTTGGCGTCGCAGATGCGGCGTCCGTGCTCGATGAAGAGATCGGTCACCCGCCGCCAGTCCTTGCGCGGGATGAGCTCCATCAGCCGGCGCTCGATCTTCTCGGCCTCCTTGCTGCTCGTGTCGATGAAGCCGAGACGGACGGTGACGCGGCCCACGTGCGTATCGACGGCTATGCCGGCGTCGGGATCCTTCCGCATCCTGTCGGGATAGCAATTCGCCTGCACGATGTTCGCCGTCTTGCGCGCGACGCCGGGCAAGGTGATCAGCTCGGAGATCGTCCCCGGGACCTCCCCGCCGAAGTCGTCCAGCAGCTTCTGGCTCATCCCTCGGAGGGCGCGCGTCTTCTGGCGGAAGAACCCGGTCGACTGGATGTCTCGCTGCAGCTCCTCCTCGGGGACCGCCAGGTAATCCTCGGGCCGCCGGTACTTCCTGAAGAGGTCCTTGGTGACGAGGTTCACCCTGGCATCGGTCGACTGGGCCGAGAGGATCGTCGCCACGACGCACTCCAGAGGGTTGCTGAAGTCGAGCGCGACCTCGGCACCGGGATAAGCCTTCGCCAACCGCCGCATGACCGCGGGCGATCGCTCTTCGGCTGGAGCCGTGCGGTCGATCCGGGGGCGGGCCACGGCGGGGAGATTACGACCGAGCAAAGGCGATATAGTTACCCAAACGACCGTTCGTTTGCCCTGGAGGACCGTGTGGCCCTGGCCGAGAGAACCCGCAGCCCCCGCCGCGCCGAGCTGGTGGAGGTCGCCGCGCGCCTGTTCTCCGAACGTGGCTATCACGGGACCTCGATGCAGGACCTGGGCCAGGCCCTGGGAATCCAGCGAGGGTCGCTCTACGCGCACATCGGCTCGAAGGAAGAGCTTCTCTTCGACGTGGTCGAAGAGGGGGCCGAGCGGTTCCTGGCGCGGGGGCGGACGGCGCTGACGACTACGGGCAGCGCGCGCGATCGCCTCCGGGCGTTCCTCGTGGGACACGTGGAGACCGCGACCCAACACCTCGAAGCATCAACGGTGTTCCTTAACGAATGGCGCTACCTCTCCCCCGAGCTGCGCGAGGTGATCCAGACCAAGCGTGACGACTACGAATCGATGGCGCGGAAGATCATCTCGGACGGCGTGGGGACCGGCGAGTTCCGCCCGGACGCGGATGTGCGCTTCGCAGCACGCCTGCTGTTGTCGGCCGGCAACTGGACCTATACCTGGTACCGGCCCGGCGGCGACCTGACCCCGACCGAGATCGGCGAACGTTTCGCAGAACTGGTGACTTCAGGACTGGAGGCTCAAGCGTGACCTACGAGGAGAAGCTCGCACGTTTCAACGCTCACATCGAGGCCGGCGGCAAGGTCGAGGCCGAGGACTGGATGCCGGACGATTACCGCTCCGGTGTCTTGAAGTTCATCGAGATGCACGCGAACTCCGAGATCATGGGCGCGATCCCGGAGCGCGAGCAGGTCCCCCGAGCCCCGTCACTGAAGCGGAAGATGTCGCTGACGGCCAAGGTGCAGGACGAGGTCGGCCACGCGCAGCTCCTCTACCGGGTCGCGGAAGATCTCGGCAAGAGCAGGGACGCGATGTTCTCCGACCTGGTCAACGGTCGCTCCAAGTTCCACAACGTCTTCCACTACCCCACCAAGCACTGGGGAGACGTCGCGATCATCGGTTGGTTGATCGACGGCGCCGCGCTGGTCACCCAGGCGGCCCTGCTGGACTCGTCCTACGCGCCCTACACCAGGGTCCTCAAGCGGATTTGCTCCGAGGAGCAGCTCCATCTCCGCCACGGTGAAGACATCAGCCTGGAGATGTCGTCCGGAACTACTTCGCAGCGAGAGATGTTCCAGGAGGCGCTGAACCGCTGGTGGCTCCCGATCATCCACTTCTTCGGGCCCAAGACCAACATCGAGAAGGACCTCCTGCTCAAGTGGAAGGTCAAGACGCGCACGAACGAGGATCTGCGGCAGGAGTTCCTCGACCGTTACGTGCCGAAGATCCTCGAGCTCGGCTACACCTTCCCGGCCCCCGTTCCGTTCCACGATGAGAGCTCAGGGCACTGGTTGATCCGCGACGAGGACATCGACTGGCAGCCGCTCGAGGCGATCAAGCGCAACGAGGGCCCGGAGACGGCTCGCCGTCTCGAGCTCAGGAAGACCATCTACGACACCCACCGCTGGGTCCGCGAAGCTCTGGCGGAGCCCGCGGTGCACGCGGCCTAATGGCACCACCCCCGGCGATGTACTCCGTGCCTAGGCGGCGAGAAGTCTGCGTCTCGCTGCGTTCTCGGTCGCGCACGTACCCTCCAGGTACGCACGCTCCCTGCGGCCTTGCGAGACTTGCTTCTCACTCGCCTAGCCTTCAGAAACATCACCGGAGGTGGTGCTGACGTGGAGATCTACGAGGTGTTCCGGCGGAGCGGCCACCGGGACCCGTTCGAGCACTGTGGAACCGTCACCGCGGCCGACCCCGAGATGGCGCTGCTCACCGCGAAGGAGTGTTTCCTGCGCCGCCGCGAAGGCGAGCACATGTGGGTGGTCCGCAGGAGCGACATCCACTCCTTCCAGGACGAGTCGCTGCTCGAGATCGCGGCCGACAAGTCGTACCGGTTCAACAGCGGCTACCGCGACGTCGTGCAGAAACGGGAGCGCGCCAAGGCTCGCGCCAGGGAGCTGGCGAGCTCGTGAGCGGTCCCCTGGTCGAGATGCTCACCGCCCTGGCCGACGACGAGCTGGTCATCGGTCACAGGCATTCGGAGTGGACCGGCTTCGCGCCCCACATCGAGGAGGACGTTGCCTTCTCTTCCATCGCTCAGGACGAGATCGGTCATGCCGCCGCCCTTTACTCGCTCGTGGCGAAGGTCTCCGGTGACGATCCCGACCGGCTGGCGTTGGGCCGCGACAAGAACGAATACCGCAACGCGATCATCTGCGAGCGCGACAACGGCGACTGGGCCTTCACCCTGGCCCGCCACTGGCTCTACGACCACGCCGATGCGATCCGGCTCGAGGCCCTGGAGCGTTCGTCGCACGAGGAACTCGCCGCGCTGGTCACCAAGATCCGCCGAGAGGAGCGCTATCACCTCCTCCATGCAGACACGTGGTTGAAGCGCGTCGCGCAGGGCCCGGTCGAGGGAAGGAAGCGGCTCGCCGACGGCCTCGCGAAGGCGTTCGCCGAAGCTGCGGGACTGTTCGAGCCGTTCACCGGCGAGGAGGAGGTCCTGGCCGACGGGACGTTGCCCGTCTCTTCGGAAGAGCTGGGCAGACGTTTCCTGACGCAGGTCTCGGAGAAGCTCGACGAGCTCGGGCTGCCGACCGCTGCTACCAGCCATCGTGAAGAGAGGGCCGAGTTCGTGGCCTCTTCATCCGGGGACCTGATCGCGGACGAAGCCGCTCAGGAAGGGGTCGCGGCCCCGACCACCAACGGCGCTGGGGGCCGGAGGGGCAAGCGCACCCCCGACTTCGACCGGCTCTGGGAAGACATGACGGCCATGTACCGCATCGATCCCGGGGCGCGCTGGTGAGCACGGTCACGAGCCTCGAGGAAGCGGTCTGGGCCGCGCTCCAAGAGGTGAAGGACCCCGAGATCCCCGCGGTCTCGGTCGTGGAGATGGGGATGATCTCGACCGTCGAGGTCGAAGGCGACAGAGCGCGGGTCGTCGTGCTGCCGACGTTCACCGGATGTCCGGCCATAGCCGTGATTGAGTCCGACGTGCGCGCCGGCGTGATGACCGTGGACGGGATCGAAGCCGTGACGGTGGAGACGACGTTCTCGCCACCTTGGACGACCGAGCGGATCACGCAAGAGGGCCGGGCGAAGCTCAAAGCGTTCGGATTGGCGCCGCCCACGGGCACCGGGCCCGTGCTGATCGACTCGATCGGTCTTCCGGCCGTCGCCATCTGCCCCTTCTGCGGAAGCCGCAACACCAGGAACGAGAAT
>JBKHXK010000007.1:69446-83330 GCA_046566065.1 Actinomycetota bacterium
CCCTTCGGCCCGACCCCCTGCCGGGCGCTCTATTACTGCGCCGACTGCCGCAACCCCTTCGAGCAGTTCAAACCGATCTAACTGCATCCCGCTCCGGCGGGGGGCGGGGCGTTCTGACGTCGGAAAAGCACGCGTGGACGTGCTCCAGTTAACCCAGAACGGCTAGGTGATGCGGCCTGCGGGGATCTGGGTGCGGTCGGCAGACGTGTTGTGCAAGGAGTCGGCCTGGCCGAGGGTGCGCAGGAAGGCCTCGACGATCTCTGGATCGAACTGCTTGCCGGACGACTCCTTCAGCCGGCGGCACGCCTCTTCGATCGGAAGCGCCTTGCGGTAGGGCCGGTCGGTCGTCATCGCGTCGAAGGCGTCGACGACCAGGATGATGCGGGACTCGATCGGGATCTCGTCGCCGGAGATCGCGTCCGGGTAGCCACTTCCGTCGAAGTGCTCGTGACAATGCCGCACGATCGGGCGAACGTCGGCGAGTCGATCGATCGGCTCCAGGATGCGCTCCCCGAGCTCGGGGTGCGTGCGTATGACCTTCCACTCCTCGTCGTCGAGGGGGCCGGGCTTGGCCAGGATCTTGGAAGGGATGCCGATCTTCCCGATGTCGTGGAAGAGCGCTCCCAGCTCGAGTCGCTTCAGGTCCGAGCCCTCGATCCCCAGCTCGTTGCCGACATCGAGTGCCATATCGGTGATCGAGCGGGCATGGTTCGAGGTGTATTCGTCCTTCGCCTCGAGCGCGTTCGCCAGAGCCTCGACCGTCTCGAAGAACGTGCGCTCCAGGCTCTCGAAACTGACGGCGTTGGTGATGGCCAGCTTCGCCTGGTGGGCGATGCCGGCGAGCAGACGCATCTTGCGCTCGGAGAACTCGTAGTCGCCCAGAGCGGGAGCCACACTGACGACACAGCCGAGACGGGCGTCCAGGTTCAGGGGAGCGATCGCGAAGCGCGTGTTCTGAGCGATGTCGCCGGCCCCGGGGATGTGAGCTACGTCCTCCGGCCGGAGCACGAACGGCTCGGTGCGGCTCAGGAACTTGGAGGCCAGGTCGTGACTCAGTCGCAGCCCCGCCATCCGGCTGCGCTCGGGCTCCATGTAGCCCCACTGTGCTTCCGGGACGACGTCCCCGGTCTCGAGCTCCTGCAGCCAGACCGAGGTCTGCGGCGAACCCAAGATGCGAGCGGAAAGCTCCACGACCCTGCTGAGCACATCGTCGAGCCCCTCCGCGATCGCCAACTCGCGGCTGAACTCGAGAAGTGCGTTCGAGAGGTCGGCGCTCTCCTTCTGCTCCTTGTACAGGGCCGCCTTCTGCATGGCTACCGAGGCCTGATACGACAAGCCGGCCATCAGACGAAGTTTCTCGTCGGTGAAGAATTCCTCACCACCCGCGTAACGGATCGTGATCCAACCCTTCACGCCGTGACCTTCATGGAGAGGCGCGATGGCATTCGTGCGCAACTCCGCGTTTGCGGGAGGCTGGAAGTACTCCCGCTGAGCCTTCGCGGAGAGGGTGAACGGAGCCTTCCGGTCGGCGATCAGCCGGTCCCCGTGCTGCTTGGCCACGTGGTAACGGATGATCGGCTCGGAGGCAGGGTCGCCCACGTAGCCGTAGTGGGCGGCGCATCCGTAGTCCCCGGTGCGCTCGTCCTGCAACCACAGCGACGCTTGATCCACCTCGATCAGCTCGGCCGCCATCCTGACCGTGTCGTTGCCGATCGAGTGGAACGACGCCGCCTTCGACATCAGATCGGAGAACTGCAACAAGGCTTTGGCGTTCTCGGCCTCGCGGCGCTGTGCCTCGTACAGCCGAGCGTTCTCGAGGGCGACCGACGCGTGGCTCCCGAGCACCTCGAGCAGACGGACGTCGTCCTCGTCGAACTGGTTCAGGCCGAGCTTCGAGATGAGGATGACGCCGATCACCCGCGAGCCATACGTCAGGGGCACGGCGATGATCGACTCCTCGATCTCCTCGGTGCCGGGAACCGTGATCGCGTAGTCGCACTCCAGTGCGTTCGGTATCAGCAGGGATTGCCCAGTCGCCGCGGCATGCCCGGTGATGCCCTCGCCGATCTTCGTCGTGAGGACCTCTGGGGTCTCGCCTTCGTATGCGGCGAACTCTCCTCGGAAGGCGATCGGAACCAGAAGCTCGTCCTCTGCGATGTAGACGCGACAGCTGTGGTAGTCGATCAGGGTGCGAAGCTCGTTGGCGATCGTCGTCCCGATCTGCCGGACATCGTTCAGACGATTGAGCTTGCTCGCCAAGCTCTGAAGCATCTTCAGGTGCGCGATGGATCTGACGTCCTGCCGCGCCGGGGCCGCGTTGTCGGCTCCGACCGTGGACTCGTCGTCGTAAAGGACGATCCGGTTCTTCCCCCTGGTCTTGGCCGTGAGCAGCGCCGCGTCGGCGCAGGCGACCAGCTCCCTCGGATTCATCGCATGCTCAGGCCCCTGCGCGATGCCTACCGACAACGTCAGCTCGCCGACGGGGTCGAAATCGAAAGCGCGGACACGGGTCGCCAAGCGGCTCGCCAGCCCGAGGGCATCCCCCGCGTCGCATGACGGAAGGATGACCGCGAACTCCTCCCCGCCGATGCGGCAGGCGAGGTCGGAGCCACGCACGCTGTCGCGGAGGATGTCGGCCAAGGCCACGAGGACCTGGTCCCCGATCGAGTGACCGTGAACGTCGTTGATCTTCTTGAAGTCGTCGATGTCGAACATGATCAGAGCGACCGAGTCACGCGAGCGACTGGCCCTGTTCAGCTCGGAGCGCAGGCGCTCGTGGAAGTACCGATGGTTGTAGAGGCCGGTCAGGCTGTCGGTCAGAGCCTGCTGTTCGAGGACCTGGCGGATCTGAGCGTTGTCGAGTGCCAGTGCGGCCGCATCCCCGAAACGCTGGGCGAGCTCGAACTCCTCTGGGGTGAACGAGACATCGGGGCCGATCCGGTAGAGGTTGAGGCATCCCTTGACCTTGTCGCGCGCTATCAAGGGCACGACGATCATCGCCTCTGGGTCCAAGGGGGTTCCGGGCACGACCACCACGCGGTCATCCAGATGAGCTTCGTTGGCCAACACTGGCTCGCGATGCTCGGCCGCCCAACCCGTGAGCCCCAGCCCGAACTTGGTCTTGCTGCTCATGATCTGCTCCGCCCACTCGTCTCGAGCGAGAACAGGGGTCAGCAGACGCTGGGATTCGTCGGCACTGTAGATCGTGAAAGTGTCGTAGGGGACGAGGTCCGCGAGGGTATCTGCGATGCGATCCAGCAGGGAGTCGACGTCGTGGTCGGACAGCACATGGCTGTAGACGTCGGCCAACCTCTTATAGGAGTCCAACCTCTCCTCGCCGCGGCCTTCTTTCCCCGCGCCGATCACGGACGGATCGACCAGCGACACGAAACCTCCATATTCGAAGCCCTATCTCCCTGCTGTGGATAATCGGCTCGCCGGAGGGGTGGCTTTAAGGGGCAGAAAGGGTGATTAGTCCTAGAAATCCCCATATGCACGCTCCACGGTGAATTCGTAGATCAATCTCTGCTCTTCCACCATGGCCTCGCGGTACCTCTCGAGGTCGTCGGGCTCGCCCGCCAGCACCCTGTACAGGGCCAGGTTGTCGTCGACCGCGGTCTCCTTGGGCCTGATCGTGACCCTGGTCTCCAGCCCCATCCAGCGGTAGGCGTTGGAGTAGTCCAGCACGGCGAGGGCGCAGCGTGGGTCGCGGCGGATGTGGCCCGTACGCAGCCGCGTCTCGGTCCCCGAGCTCCACAGCTTGCCGTCGACGAGCCCGACCCCGACCCGCGCGACGTGCGGGGTCCCGTCCGCCTTCAAGGTGGTCATCACAGCGGCGTGGTTGGACTCGAGGAACCGTCGCACCTTGAAGTCCATGCCGCCGCCCTTCTACTTGAGGTTCACCCAGACGGATTTCGTCTGCGTGTAGGTCTCCATCGAATGCTTCCCGAGCTCGCGCCCGAAACCCGACTGCTTGTAACCACCGAACGAGATCGCCGGATCGACGTTCCCAGCGGTGTTGACCCAGACCGTGCCCGCTTTGATCCCGCGCGCCACTCGGTGGGCCTTGCTGACGTCGTTCGTCCAGACCGCGGCCGCGAGCCCGTAGATCGTGTCGTTCGCCACCCGGATCGCCTCATCCACGTCTTCCACCTCGATCACGGCCGCCACCGGGCCGAAGATCTCCTCCTGGGCGATACGCATGTCGTTACGCACCCCCGTGAAGATCGTGGGCTGCACGAAGTAACCGTCCCCGAGCTCGGTGGCACGCTCGCCGCCGACCGCGACCTCGGCCCCCTCGGAACGCCCGATCTCGATGTATCCGGTCACGCGCTCCAGCTGCTCCTGGCTGACCACGGGACCCATCTGGGTGTTCTCCTCCAGAGGATCTCCGAGCTTCATCTTTGCGGTCGAGTCGATCAGCGACTGGACGAAGTCGTCGTGGGCCGCCTTCTCGACGAGGATCCGGGTCCCGGCCGTGCAGACCTGACCGGAGTTCAGGAACACGCCGTACATCGAGCCGACCGACGCGCGCTTCATGTTGGCGTCCGAGAAGACGATGTTGGGCGACTTCCCCCCCAGCTCCAAGGTGACGCGCTTGAGGTTGCCCTCGGACGCGTGCAGGATCTTGCGTCCGACCTCGGTCGATCCGGTGAAGGCGATCTTGTCGACGTGCGGATGCTGGGCGAGGGCCTGGCCCGCCTCCGGCCCGAAGCCCGCGACGACGTTCACGACGCCGTCCGGCACCCCCGCTTCCAGACACAGCTCGCCGAGGCGGATCGCCGTCAAGGGGGTCTGCTCGGCCGGCTTCAGGACGACGGTGTTGCCGAAGGCCAGGGCGGGAGCGATCTTCCACGCGGCCATGATCAGAGGGAAGTTCCAGGGGATGATCCCGCCACACACACCGACGGGCTCGCGCAGCGTGTACGAGAACATGTTGTCGTCGGTGGGGTTCGTCTCCCCGAAGGTCTTGGTCGGCCAGCCCGCGTAGTACCGGAAGACCTCGCCGGCGGCCCACATCTCGCCCGAAGCCAGAGACACCGGCTTCCCGGAGTCGAGCGACTCCAGCTGGGCGAGCTCGGAGATGTTCCTCTTGATCAGCTCCCCGAGCTTGAACAGGACCTCGGTGCGCTTGCCCGGTCGAAGCCCGGCCCACCTGCGATCCTCGTGCGCCTCACGGGCGGCCTGCACCGCGGCATCGACGTCCGGCACGCCCCCTTTGGGAACCTGGGTGAACGTCTGCCCGGTGGCGGGATTGACAACGTCGAAGAGCTCGCCCGAGGTGGCGTCGACGCTCTTGCCGCCGATCACCATCTTCGGCGCCTCGACGAACTTCTGGACCTCTGGAAGCAGCTCCGCCTGAGCCATATGAGACGTCCTCCTCTTTATATGTCTGAGGAGGTCGAGCCTAGCCCGCTAGGTCCGGGACTCAGCGAGGAAGACCGGAGGCGTAGCTCCCGAGCACCCGGGTGAACGTCGCATGGTCGCTGACCTCGGCCAGCGCCTCGACCATCGCGGGCTCGCGGGCGGGGGCCTCGACATCCACGTAGAAGACGTACTCCCAGGGGCGGCCGCCCCGGGGGCGGCTCTCGAGCTTCGAGAGACTCAGATGCCGCTCGGCGAAGGCACCCAGACATCTATACAGGGAGCCGGCCACGTGACCGACCCCAAACACGAGAGAGGTCTTGTTCGGGTCCTTCAGCGGCTGGGGGTCGCGCGAGAGCGCACCGAACCGCGTGTAGTTGTCGGGATAGGTCTGGATCTTCTCGGCCAGAACCGTCAGCCCGTACAGCTCGCCCGCTCGCCGCGAGGCGATCGCGGCCGTGCCTTCGAGCTTGTCGTCGACGATGCGCTTGGCCGCCCCCGCGGTGTCGTACTCAGCGCGGACCTTGACGTCCAGGGCGCTGAGGAACTCCTCGCTCTGGGCGATCGCCTGGGGATGAGATATGACCTCGCTCAGATCGTCGATCACGGATCCGGGCAGGGCCAGCAGGCAGTGATCGACGCGGACGACGGTCTCGCCCACGAGATGGAGGCCGTGCTTCAGGAACAGATCGTAGGTCTCGTTGATGCTGCCGGCCTGGCTGTTGTCCATCGGCACGAGGCCCAGGTCGGCCCGTCCGACCTCGACGGACTCGAACACCTTGCGGATCGTGGTCTGGGGCTTCAGGTCGGCGTCGGGGAACAGCGCCAGAGCGCCCTCTTCCGAATAGGCGCCGGCCTCACCTTGATAGGCAACGATCCGCTGATCCATACAGACAGCCTAGGCGGAGGCGAGACGCTCGGCGGACCCTCTCATGATCCCCATCACGGCGGTCGAGCACAGCGCCTCGAAGGAGGCGTCGATCACGTTGTCCGACACACAACCGGCGTCCCAGGTCGAGCTTCCGTCGGTGGCCTCGACCATCACACGAACCTGGGCACCCGTGCCGTCCGCCGCATCGATGACGGAGACCTTGTAATCGGAGAGCCGGACCTGCTGGAGCTCCGGGAAATGCGGGGTCAGACAAGCGCGCAGCGCGTTGTCCAATGCGTGCACCGGGCCGACCCCCGTAGCCGAGCGGCTGACACAGGACTGACCCACACGTACCTCGACGATCGCCTGAACGTGTGAGGCGCGGCTGTGCATCCGCTCGCTGATGACCTTGTAGCCGCACACCCCGAACGGCGCGCTGCTCGAGAACCTCATGTAGTGACCCCCTCCTTGGAAAGTGTGTCGCAGAGCATGCGGGCCGCGCGGATCGCGGCGGTGGCATCGGCCGTGGAAGTACCCGCGATGTCGGGAGCCGATCCGTGCACGGGCTCGAAGAGCCCAATGCAGCTCGTCGGCCGCGTGCGCGGGTCGGGATGGAGGTTGGCGCTGGCCGCCGAGCCGAGACCTCCGGCCACTCCGGCGGCCACGTCGGATAGAACGTCCCCGAACAGGTTGTCGGTGAGGATCACGTCGAAGCGCGCTGGATCGACGACCAGGTGGTAAGCGGCCGCGTCCGCATGGGCGTAGACGAGCTCGACCTCCGGGTGATCGGATGCGACCTTCTCGGTCACCTCCGTCCACAGTCCCCCCGCCGCCGACAGCACGTTGCGTTTGTGAGCGAGCGTGAGGTGTCCCCTCCTCGTCTCGGCGAGCTCGAACGCGAAGCGGGCACACCTCTCGATGGCCGCCCAGGTGTTCACGCTGGTCTCGAGTGCACGGGTAGCGGTGCGCTCGGAGACCCCGGCGTAGAGACCCTCGGTGTTCTCCCGCACGAACACGAGATCGAGCTCCGGGAAGGGCCGCACGTTGGCGTACAGATCCAGCTCCTTGCGGAGGCGGAGGAGCACGCCCCTCTCCAAGACGCCGTCGGGGACGCGCGGGTCTCCCACCGCGCCCAAGAGCAGGGCGTCGCACCCGGCGATGGTTGCGAGATCCTCGTCGGTCAGGAGATCTCCCGTGGCGAGGTAGCGCTCGGCCCCCAGATCGATATCCACCAGGGTCGTGTCAGCCGGCAGCTCGCCGAGGGCCGCGTCGATCACCTCGGGACCGATGCCGTCGCCTCGGACCACCGCAACCCGCGGCATCTACGCCGCCCCCTTGCGAGCGCGCACCCAGGGGATCAGGCCGCCCGCGCGGACGATCTCCAGCACGAACTCCGGCAAGGGCTCCGTGTCGAAGGAGAGGCCCTTGGTGACGTTCGTCACCCGCGCTGCTTCGATGTCTACCTCGACCACGTCCTCGGGATCGATCGATGCGACCGCATCCGGGCTCGTTGCGACCGCTAGACCCATGTTGATCGCATTGCGGAAGAAGATCCGGGCGAACGACGCCGCCACGACGGTCTCGACCCCCGCTCCCTTCAGCGCGAGAGCCGCGTGCTCGCGCGAGGAGCCGCACCCGAAGTTGGCCCCGGCCACCACGACGTCGCCGGGCCGGACCTGTGACGCGAACTCCGCGTCGAGGTCCTCCATCGCATGCCGGGCGAGCTCTTCGGGGTCGCTCGTCGTGAGATAGCGAGCCGGGATGATGACGTCGGTGTCTACGTTGTCCCCGTAGCGCCAGGCCTTACCCAACGAGGGCCGCCTCGGGTCTACGGGGGGCAACCTCGTCGGGATGCACGATCTCTCCCGCCACCGCCGTCGCCATCGCGACCGCCGGGTTCGCCAGGTACACCTCCGAGGTGGGGTCGCCCATGCGCCCCACGTAGTTCCGGTTGGAGGTCGACAGACAGACCTCACCCGGGCCGAGGACGCCCATGTGCCCGCCGAGGCAGGCGCCGCACGTCGGCGTGGAGACGGTCGCACCCGCCGCTGCGAAGGCATCCAACAGGCCCTCCGAGTTCGCTTGTTTCCAAACGCGTTGCGTCGCGGGGATCACCATCAGGCGCACGTGATCTGCGATCCGTTGGTTGCCCAGGACCGCAGCCGCCATGCGCAGGTCCTCGATGCGGGCGTTCGTGCACGACCCGATGAAGACCTGGTCCACGCGCCGGCGCTCGACGCTCGACACCGGAACGGATCTCGACGGCAGAGAGGGCCGGGCCACCATCGGCTCGAGGGCGTCGACGTCGACGTCGATCACCCGTGCGTAGGAGGCCTCGGGATCGGAGCGGACCACATCGAAGTCTCTGGACCGGCCGGTCTCGGCCTGACGGGCGGCGATGTAGGCGAGCGTGACCTCATCCGGCTCGACGATCGCCGACTTGGCGCCCGCCTCGATCGCCATGTTCGTGAGCGTGAGACGCGACTCCATCGACAGATGGGCCAGGCCGGGCCCGGTGTGCTCCATCGCCATGTAACGCGCTCCGTCGTCACCGATCGTGGCGATCACATGAAGGATCAGGTCCTTGCCTACGACCCAGGGGCCGGGTTCGCCGGTGTAGACGATCTTCATCGATTCGGGGACCTTCAGCCAGATGTCACCGCAGGCCCACACCGCGGCCAGATCCGTCGACCCGACGCCGGTCGAGAAACACCCCAGCGCCCCATAGGTGCAGGAGTGCGAGTCCGCTCCGATGACGACGTCCCCCGGAAGCACCAGGGCTTCCTCCGGAAGGAGGATGTGTTCGATGCCGCCGCGTCCGACGTCGAAGAAGAGCTCTATGTCCTGCTCGGCCGCGAAGGAGCGCATCGCGGTAAGCATCCCGGCCGACGCGATGTCCTTCGCGGGCGCGAAGTGAGAGGCAACGAGTGCCACCTTGGAGCGATCCCACACGCTGGTGGTGCCCATCGCTCTGAAGGAGCGGATCGCGGGTGGAGCGGTGACGTCGTTCGCCATCGCTAGGTCCACCTCGCACATCACGATCTCTCCGGGCGTCACTTCCTGGCGTCCGGCGGCGCGAGCCAGGATCTTCTCGGTTGCCGTCTGCGGCATCTAGGTGACCACCGCGGTACGGCTCTGGACCTGCAGCAGGCGATTCACTGCCGAGAGATACGCCCGGGCCGACGCCTCCACCACGTCGGTCGAGACCGCGTGACCGGTGACGCGGCGCATGGGGTCGTTCAAAGATGACCCCGGTACGGCGAGGACTATCGTCACATCACCGAGAGCGTCGATCCCTCCCGTAACGCTGGAAACGGTGAAGGATTCGAGTGTGGCCTCGACACCGGTGGCGCGCTGAATCGCGCCGCAGGCAGCATCGACCATCCCATCGCCGATCGCGGACTCGTCGATGACCTCCTCGCCCTTACGCAGTCGCACGGTGGCGGTGGGCGAGAGGTGCGTGCCTCCGGCGACCTGGATCGAGATCAACTCGTACACCTCGGTGCCCGATCCGATCTCGTCGACCGCGATCGCTTCGAGGTCGATGTCGGTGATCCTCATCTTGCGGTCGGCCAGTTCCTTGAAACGGGCGAAGGCCCGCTCCAGGTCTACGGGATCCAGGGAGAAGCCGAGCGCCTCCAGAGCATTCACGAAGGCGTGGCGGCCCGAGTGCTTGCCCAACACGATGCGCGAGCCCTCGAGCCCGACGTCGACCGGGTCCATGATCTCGTAGGTCGTCCGCTCCACCATCACACCGTGCTGGTGGATGCCGGCCTCGTGCGCGAACGCGTTCGCCCCCACGATCGCCTTGTTCGGCGGGACCGCGTAGCCGGTCAACATCGAGACGAGTCGCGAGGTGCGAGCGATCTCGCGCGCGTTGACCGCGGTATCGAAACCGGTCGAGGACGTGCGCGTCCGCAGCGCCATGACCACCTCTTCGAGCGAGCAGTTGCCCGCCCTCTCCCCGATGCCGTTGACCGCGACCTCGATCTGGGTCGCTCCCGCGCCGACGCCCGCCAGAGCGTTCGCCACCGCGAGGCCGAGATCGTCATGGGTGTGGACACTCCAGATCACGTCTTCATCGACCTCGTCGGCGAGATAGCGAACCAGAGCTGCGAACTCCTGCGGCAGCGCGTAGCCCACCGTGTCGGGCACGTTCAGGGTCGTGGCGCCGGCCCGGGCGGCGGCACGGAAGACCTCGACGAGGAAGGAGGCGTCGCTGCGGGTCGCGTCCTCGCAGGAGAACTCCACGTCGTCGACTAATCCACGCGCGCGCTTCACCCCCTCGACGGCCGCGCTCACGACCTGCTCCGGGGTCATGCGGAGCTTGGCGCGCATGTGCACCTCGCTCGTCGCGATGAACGTGTGGATGCGGGGCCTGTCCGCAGGGGAGACCGCTTCGGCGGCCCGATCGATGTCGGCCGGGTCGACCCGAGCGAGCGCCGCTACGATCGGGCCGCGCACCGCGGTCGCGATCGCGCTCACCGCTTCGAGCTCGCCGTCGGAGGCGACGGGGAAGCCCGCTTCGATCACGTCGACACCCAGCCGAGCGAGCTGCTCGGCGATCTCGACCTTCTCCTTGAGGTTGAGCGAGATGCCCGGCGACTGCTCGCCGTCGCGCAGCGTCGTATCGAAGATCCTTACTACTTCAGCCACGACATCATCCCTCTCAGTTGCTCGCCTACCGCCTCGATCGGGTGCTGCGCCTCGCGCCTACGAGCTGCGTCGAGCACGGGGGTTCCCGCCTTGTTCTCGTTGACCCACTCCCGGGCGAACTCGCCGGAGCGGATGTCGTCGAGGATCTTCTGCATCGACGCCTCGACCCTCTCGTCGATCACGGCTCGGCCCCGGGTCAGGTCTCCGTACTCGGCGGTGTCCGAGATCGCGGTGCGCATGTTGCCGAACCCACCCTCATATAGGAGGTCGACGATCAGCTTCAGCTCGTGGAGACATTCGAAATAAGCGATCTCAGGCTGGTAGCCGGCCCGAACGAGGGTCTCGAAACCGGCCTGGACCAAGCGCGATGCTCCCCCACAGAGCACTGCCTGTTCCCCGAACAGATCGGTCTCGGTCTCCTCTGCGAACGTCGTCTCGATCACTCCGGCCCGGGTGCAGCCGATGCCCTTCGCGTAGGCGAGAGCCCTCTGATGCGCGTTGCCGGTCGCGTCCTGGTGGATCGCCAGCAGGCCCGGGGTGCCGCTCCCGCCCTCGAAGGTCCTGCGGACGAGGGGGCCGGGAGCCTTCGGGGCGATCATCACGACGTCGTTCTCCGCCGGGGGGCGGATCTGTCCGAAGTGGATATTGAACCCGTGGGCGAAGAGCAGGGCCGCGCCGGGCGCGAGGTTGGGCTCGACCGCCTCGGCGTAGAGCGATGCTTGATGTTGGTCGGGGACCAACATCGCAACCACGGCCGCGTCGCTGGTGGCCTCGTGGACACCGGCAACCGCCAGGCCATCGGCTTCCGCACGCTCCCACGACTTCGAGTCCTTGCGAAGGCCGACGGTAACGTCCGCCCCGGAGTCCTTCAGGTTCAAAGCGTGCGCTCGTCCCTGCGAGCCGTAACCGAGAACCGCGACCCGGCCCCCCAGGTTCTCGAGCGATGCGTCCTTTTCGTAGTGGACCTTTGCAGGCATCTGTCCTCCTAAGCGGTCTGGGCCGGCGTGCGCACCGGTCTGAGGTTGGGGGTCTTCAGGCCTTGAGCCCCGCGCGCCAGGGCCACCCGCCCGGTACGCGCGAGCTCGACGATCCCGAAGGGCTCGAGCAGCTGTTCGAGAGCGTTGACCTTGTCGGGGGTGCCGGTCGCCTCGACGACCACCGCTTCCGCATCGACGTCGATCACCTTGGCGCGGAAGATCTCGACGATCTCGAGTACCTCGGCGCGCTTGCCCGCCGGCGCCCCTACCTTGATAAGGGCGAGCTCGCGCTCGACCGATGCGGTGGCGGGGAGCTCTGCGATGCGGAGCACATTGATCAACTTGTGCAGTTGCTTGGTCACCTGCTCGAGCGGTTTCCCATCTGCCCGCACCACTATCGTCATGCGAGACACGTTCGGGTCGTCGGTCTCGCCGACCGCGAGCGAATCGATGTTGAAGCCACGACGAGCGAACAACCCCGAGATGCGGGCAAGCACACCCGGCACGTTCTGGACCAGCACGGAGAGCGTGTGCGACGAGGTCACGAGCCCACCTCCCTCGCGTGGGGGCCGAGCACGATGTCATCGTTGCTCGCTCCCGCCGGGACTATCGGGAAGCACATCTCTTCCGAGTCGGTCCTGAAATCGATCACGCAGGGAACGTCATCGACGCCGAGGGCCTTGTCGATCACGTTGTCGACGTCGTCGACCGTCTCCGCCCTCAGACCGACGGCGCCATAGGCCTCCGCGAGCTTCACGTAGTCGGGCGTCTGCGGCAGGTGGACCTCCGACAGGCGGTGGTCGTAGAAGAGCTCCTGCCACTGCTTGACCATCCCGAGGTACGAGTTGTTCATGATCGCGATCACCATCGGGATCTTCTCGAGGCTCGCGGTCGCCAGTTCCTGAGCGGTCATCTGGAAGCAGCCGTCCCCGTCGATCGCGACGACCTTTCGGTCCGGAGCCGCGACCTTGGCCCCCAGCGCGGCGGGAACCGCGAAACCCATCGTTCCTAGACCACCGGAGGAGACGAAGGAATAGGGCGTGTTGCAACGCATGAACTGCGAGGCCCACATCTGGTGCTGCCCCACACCCGTGACCACGATCGCGTCGCCTCCCAGCGCGGCGTCGAAACGATCGATGACGAACTGGGCCTTCAAGGGCCCGTCGTCGGATTGCTCGTACGACAGCGGGTGTGCTCGCTCCATCGAAGCGACCTCGGCGAGCCAAGGTGCCAGGTCCTGGAGATCGCCCTCCCGCTCCGACACGGCCGTGTTCAACGCCGCGGTCGTCTGGTACGCATCGCCGACGATGGGGACGTCCACGACCCGGTTCTTGCCGATCTCAGCAGGGTCGATGTCTGCGTGGATGATCCTCGCGTCGGGCGCGAAACCGGCGAGGTTCCCGGTCACCCGATCGTCGAAGCGAGCGCCCAGCGCTATCAATAGATCGGCCTTCTGCATCGCGGTAACGGCCGCGTACGACCCGTGCATCCCGGGCATCCCCAGACACAGCGGGTGGTCGTCCGGGAAGGCGCCTCGAGCCATCAGCGTGGTGACGACCGGAGCGCCAACCGTCTCGACGAGCTCTCGGAGGACCTCGGCAGCGCGCGCTTTCACGATGCCGCCTCCGACGTAGAACACCGGACGCTTCGCCTGTGCGATCAGCTCCGCCGCCGCGACGATCTGCTTACGGTTAGGTCGCGTGGTCGGACGGTAACCGGGGAGCGAGATGGAGTCCGGCCACTCGAAGGAGGTGGCTTCCTGGAGCACGTCCTTCGGGATGTCGATCAGAACGGGGCCCGACCGTCCGGTGGACGCGATGTGGAAGGCCTCGGCCACCACGGTCGGGATCTCTGCCGCGTCCATCACCTTGTAGCTGTGCTTGGTTATCGGCATCGTGATGCCGGTGATGTCGGCTTCCTGGAAGGCGTCGTTGCCGATCAGGTGCGTCGGCACCTGGCCGCTCAGGCACACGATCGGGATGCTGTCCATCAGCGCGTCGGTCAGGCCGGTGACCG
>JBKHXK010000008.1:0-78860 GCA_046566065.1 Actinomycetota bacterium
TCGCGGGGGCCGCGACGTGACGCGTCGTACCTCACTGGTTATCCCCAGGGGGCCGCGCGGCCGATCTCTGCTTCCACCTGCGCAGATGCCGGCTATCCCCATGACCAACAGGACCTACTACTACGTACTAGAGAACCCTCTATCTCTTACAAAACCTGAACCGTCGATAAGTCAGAGAGAAAGTTCTTGTCACAGCCCTTTCGTAATCTTCCGACAAAGAAGATCCAGACAGGAGGCAACCCATGAAGTTCCGGTGCGAGCGTGACGATCTGCTCGGTGCGGTGCAGTTCGCCTCGAGAGCGATCTCGAATCGAGCGACCCTTCCCGTTCTCTCCGGATTGCGCATGGAAGCGGCCGAGGGAGGCCAGGTCCGCGTGGCAGCTACGGACCTCGAGCTCACGATGGAGACCACGTTCAAGGCCGCGGTTGACGAGCCCGGAAAGGTGATCGTTCCAGGCCGCCTGTTCGGCGAGATGTCGCGTAACCTCGCCAGCGGTCAGGTCTCGGTCGCGGGAACCGAGGGAGAGGTCGAGATCGGGTCGGGACGTGGTCGGTTCCGGGTGCGCTCGTTGACCCCGGACGACTATCCGGCCCTGCCGATCGAGGATCGGGACGACAGCGCCGGTATCCGCGTGACGCTGAACGGGGCCGCGCTATCGAGCGCTCTCTCACAGGTCGTCCGGGCGGCATCCGGTGATGAGAGCCGTCAGATCCTCACGGGGGTGCTCTGGGAGCTGGAGGCGGGTGCGGTCACTCTGGCGGCAACAGACTCGTACCGGCTGGCGGTACGGAAGCTGGAGGCCTCCGGGGGCCCGTCAGAGGAGCGCAAGGTGGTGTTGCCGGCCCGGACCCTGGGAGAGTTGGCGCGCGCTCTGCAAGGCACGTCGACAGAGGTGACCGCTCTCGTGAAAGACAACCTGGTCGCGTTCTCGATCCCGTCTGCGGATCCCGAGACCGGCGGCGAGTGGGTGATCGGTTCCCGCTTCATCGAAGGCGAGTTCCCGAAGTACCGCCAGTTGATCCCAGAGGGATACCCCAACACGCTGGTGGTCGATCGCGAGGCGCTGCTCGAAGTGACCCGGCGCGTAGGTCTGCTGGCTCAGAACAACCTTCCCGTCAAACTCCAGCTCGCATCCGAGCTCGAGGTGTCGGCTCACACGCCGGACGTGGGTGAAGGACAGGAAGTGATCGACGCTTCCTACGAAGGGGAATCGCTCGTGATCGCTTTCAACCCACAGTTCCTGTTGGATGGTGCGTCGGCGATGAACTCCGAGCGCATCGAGATGCAGGTCGGGGACGGGCTGAAGCCGGCGATCCTTAGAGGGGAGCAGGAGGACGACTTCACGTATCTCCTCATGCCGGTGCGGCTCTCGTAGCGATGCTCTCAGCTCACGTTCGGACCGATCGGGGGACCTCCGCGCGCAGGGAGACCTAGGCCGTGCGGGTGGACGAGATAGAGCTCGAAGACTTTCGGAATTACGAGCGTGAACGGGTGCGCTTAGCTCCCGGTCTGAACGTGATCATCGGGCGCAACGCTCAAGGGAAGACCAACCTGCTCGAGGCGATCCATTGCTTGAGTGGATTGGGATCACCTCGCGCGGACAACAGCGCACTGGTGCGCCAAGGGACCTCCGCAGCGATCGTCCACGCGGCCGTAACCAAGGGCGGCCGAAGCATCTCGATAGATCTCGAATTCAAACCGGGCCGCGGGATGCGGGCATTGGTCAACAAGTCGGCGGTCCGTCGAGCGAGCTCCCTGACAGAGGTGCTCGTAACCGTCTTCTTCGGGCCAGACGAGCTGTCTCTGGTGAAGGGTTCCCCGGAGGGGCGCCGGCGCTTCCTCGACGAACTAGTCGTGAAGCTACGTCCGACCAGGGACGCATTGCGGCGCGAGCTCGAACGTGTACTGCGTCAGCGCAACGCTCTGATCAAGACGTTGGGCCGCGGGACCCACCCGGCCGTCGCTCGAGAGTCACTCCAGGTGTGGGACGAGAAGCTCGCTAAGACCGGGGCGGCGCTCGCTGCGGCCCGCCTCGAAACGTTGCGAGATCTGAGGCCGCATGCGGCCAAACGCTACGGCGAGATCGCGGGCGAGGGCCGTATGGAGCTCACCTACACGAGCTCCTGGTTGCCGGCCGATGCAGCCGTCGCGCTGGTCGCGGGCGGGGAAGCGATCGAGGAAGAGGAACTGTCCCGATCGATCTCGGCGAGGATCGATCAGCTGCGCGTAGCGGAACTCGAACGTGGGGCCACACTCGTCGGACCACAACGTGACGATGTGAGCGTGACCCTGGCTCGCAACGGAGATGGAGCGGGTCCCGCCCTTGACGTGCGCAGCCACGCTTCTCAGGGAGATCAGCGGACGAGCGCTCTCGCCCTGAAGCTGGCCGAGCACGACCTCCTTTCGGAACGTCTGGAGGAGGAACCGATCCTGCTGTTGGATGACGTGTTCTCCGAGCTGGACCCTCACCGGAGGGCTTGGCTCACGGACGCGGTCCGAGACATCGGCCAGACGATCGTGACCTCGGCGGAGCCCTTGACCCTTGAGAGCCTGCGGCCCGAGCGTGTGATCGAGATCAGCGAGGGGGGCCTCGTTGGCCAGGGATGATCGGCCGGCAGACCCGGCCCCCTTGGGCTCGCTGTTGTCCGGCGCGGCCGGGCGGTTCGGGCTCGACGATGCGGGTGCGGTGGGGACGGTGTGGCGCAAATGGCTCGACCTGGTCGGCCCGGATGTGGCCGCGCATTGCGAGCCGACGTCCCTGCGTGCGGGAGTGCTCCGGGTCAGGGCCGACTCGCCCGTCTGGGCGCACGAGGTGGGCTATCTGTCCGAGGAGATCAAGGGCCGGGTGAACCGTCTGCTGGGCAGAGACGCGGTGCGCGAGGTGCGCATATGGAGTGGTCCCTCTAAAACCGGGCAGCAACGGGACCGGAACCGGCCCGCCGGAGGTTCCGAAGCACCGGGAGCCGAGCCGCCCGAGCCTCTCCCCGACGACCCGCTGACGGCCCTGGAGCGGGCCCGAGGAGCGTGGCTCTCGAAGCGTCGATCGGGGGGGCCCTGAAGGCGCCCGACAGGGCTCTCCGCGAGCCTCCGAAACCCCGGAAAAGCCCTGCTAGATGGTAATATTTGAGTCCATGAACCCACCGTCTGAGGCCTCTTCGGGCGCGCCCATCGCAGCCCCGAGAACCCGCTGAAAGACCTGCACCACCAGCTAAGGAGTGAGTCCCTCGGCCAAACGCGTTTCCCCCGCCACCAAGACCCGTAACGAGGTCTCCTACACCGCTCAAGACATCACGGTCCTGGAGGGCCTCGACCCCGTTCGGAAACGCCCCGGGATGTACATCGGCTCCACCGGTATCCGGGGTCTCCACCACCTCGTCTACGAGGTCGTGGACAACGCGGTCGACGAGGCCATGGCCGGCTACTGCGACCGGATCATCGTCGAGCTGCTGGCCGATGGCGGCTGCAAGGTCACCGACAACGGCCGCGGGATCCCGGTCGACCCGATCAAGAACGGCCCCCAGAAGGGCAAGCCCGCGGCCCAGGTCGTGCTGACGACCCTTCACGCTGGAGGGAAGTTCGAGGGCAAGGGCTATCAGGTTTCCGGTGGTCTGCACGGCGTCGGCGTCTCGGTGGTCAACGCGCTCTCCGAGCGTCTCGAGCTCGAGATCCATCGCGATGGCAAGGCCTGGACCCAGGAGTATGAGCGGGGCCGTCCGCTCGGCAAGCTCAAGCCGGGCCGGGCGATCAAGAAGACCGGCACCACGGTCGCCTTCTGGCCCGATCCCGAGATCTTCACCGAGGAGCGCGAGTTCCGCTTCGACACCCTGGCTCAGCGGATGCGCGAGATGGCCTTCCTGAACAAGGGCCTCGAGATCCGGCTGATCGACCACCGCATCGAACCGGTACAGGAAGAGACGTTCCGCTACACCGGCGGGATCATCGACTTCGTCAAGCACCTCAATTCCTCGCGCGATGCCGTGAACAAGCGCGTCGTCTACTTCGAGGGCAAGGGCGAGGAGCACGAACTCGAGATCGCCATGCAGTGGACGACGTCGTTCAACGAATCCGTCTTCACCTTCGCCAACAACATCAACACCCATGAAGGCGGTATGCACGAGGAGGGCTTCCGTCGATCGTTGACGAAGGTCGTCACCTCCTATGCGCGCAGCAAACAGCTGTTGAAGGAGAAGGACCAAGCCTTCATCGGCGAAGACTGTCGAGAGGGCTTGACGGCGATCATCTCGGTCAAGGTCCGCAACCCGCAGTTCGAGGGCCAGACGAAGACCAAGCTGGGCAACACCGAGATCCGTTCGTTCGTCGAGACCACGATGAACCGTCTCTTCTCGGACTACATGGAAGAGCACCCGACCGAGGCCCGAGCGATCGTCACCAAGGCCATCTCCGCGCAGCGGGCACGCCTCGAAGCGCGCAAGGTGCGCGACCTCGTACGCAGGAAGTCACTCCTCGAGTCGTCGATGCTTCCCGGCAAGCTCGCGGATTGTCAGACGCGCGATCCCGATAAGGCCGAGCTGTTGATCGTCGAGGGTGACTCCGCCGGTGGTACCGCGAAGAACGCACGCCAGCGCGAGACGCAAGCGGTGCTCCCGCTTCGAGGAAAGATCCTGAACGTCGAGCGCGCCCGTCTCGCGAAGATCCTCGAGAACAAAGAGATCCAGGCCATCATCACGGCGGTCGGCACCGGGATCGGTGACGACTTCGATATCACCAAGTGCAGGTATCACAAGATCATCTCGATGGCAGACGCCGATGTCGACGGTAGTCACATCAAGACGTTGCTGCTGACGTTCTTCTTCCGCTTCATGCCCGAGTTGATCGACGCCGGGTACTTGTACGTCGCGCAGCCCCCTCTGTATCGTCTGCCGTTCAAGGGGAAGGTGCACTACTTCAAGAACGATGCGGAGCTCGACGCGTTCAGGGCCGAGCAGCAGAACGGCGCCAAGATCGAGCCGCAGCGCTTCAAGGGTCTCGGTGAGATGGACGCCGAGCAGTTGTGGGAGACCACGCTCGATCCTTCGTCCCGCACGCTGCTGCGTGTCACGATGGAGGACGCGGCCCTGGCCGAGGAGATCTTCTCGACCCTTATGGGCGAGGACGTCGAGGCCCGCAAGACGTTCATCCAGCGCAACGCCAAAGACATCCGTTTCCTCGACATCTAGGTAGGTATGGCTCCGAAAGAACCGTTCCAAGACAAGCTGCCAAACGAGCCCGGCGACGGCATCGAGGACATCTCCCTAGCGGAAGAGGTCCAGTACTCGTTCCTCGAGTACGCCATGTCGGTCATCGTCAGCCGCGCTCTACCGGACGTGCGCGACGGACTGAAGCCGGTCACGCGACGTATCCTCTACGCGGCCTTCGACACCGGGTTGCGTCCCGACCAACGCTTCCGTAAGTGCGCGGCCCTCGTCGGCGAAGTCATGAAGACGTACCACCCGCACGGTGATCAGTCGATCTACGACGCGCTGGCGCGCCTCGCGCAGGACTTCTCCACGCGCAACCTGTTGATCGATGGACAAGGGAACTTCGGCTCGGTAGACGGTGACGCGCCGGCGGCGATGCGCTACTGTCATTCAGGCGATACGCGGATCCGAACTGTTTCAGGAACAGTCCGCGCGGACTCTCTATGTGCCATCTCCCCCGATTCAGATGCAGACATCGATCTGAAAGTTCTCGATCGCTCGGGTAACCCTGTACACGCGTCGAAGCTCTTCCACAGCGGCGACCACCCCACGCTGAGGATGCGAACCGTCGAGGGATACGAGCTCGTCGGTACTCACAACCATCCTGTCCTTTGTCTCGTGCCTGTCGCGGGCGTGCCGATGCTTCTGTGGAAACTTCTTGAAGAGGTCGAGCCTGGTACCCACGTGGCGCTGAACCGCACGCCCGCGACGGAAGAAGGGATCCTCACCGGGCGGGAGTGGCAGCTCGCCACCCTCACCGGGGCCTGGCTGGCGGAGGGCTTCGCTTCCGAGAAGCGGGCGGGCTTCAACAACCTGGACAAGGCGTTCTTCGACGAAGTCGTGAAGGCCTACGACTCGATCGTGGGGGGGCCACGCTACGTGTACTCCCGAACGATCCGGTCGGGAAACCTCCTTCACGAGCTGGACGTGCAGAACATGTCCGCCTTCGACGATGGTCCCCTCGTCCCACTCGTCGGACAGAAGCCCGTCGAGAAGTCGGTTCCAGAATTCGTCTGGCAGGCAAACCCAGCGTTCAAGCGGGCGTTCTTGCAAGCTCTCTTCGAAGGCGACGGCAGCTCCTCACTGCTAGGTCGCAACACCGGTCAGGTCAGTTACTCAACTCGCAGTTTCCAGCTGGCTCAGGATGTGCAGGAGCTCTTGCTCGAGTTCGGGGTCGTCTCGCGGCAGTGCGTTTCGCAGCGTGGCGAGATCAAGGTGTACATCGGTAACCGTCGGGATCTGCGGCTGTTCGCGTCGCGGGTTGGCTTCTTCGGAGCGAAACAGGAGAAGCTCTTGCGTGACCTCGAGACGATCCCTGAGTCCAGCACGGCCATGTCCTCCGATCACGTCCCTTACCTCGCGAACTACGTGCGACAAGAGTGCGGGGGGACCTGGAAGCAGCGAGAATGGCTGATCAAGCACAACATCGACCGCATCGAACGTTGGGAGCGGGATCGGGACAAGATCCTCGAGAGCATCTGCTCGGACGAGGTGAAGCGGGTCATCGAGCCGCTCGTCGATGGTCGGTTCTATTTCGCGAAAGTGGTCTCAGTCGAGGACGCCGGCATTCAGCCCGTGTACTCGATCAGGGTGGACTCGGACGATCACTCCTTCATAACCAACGGGTTCATCAGTCATAACACCGAATGTCGGTTGTCGCGGCTCTCGATGGAGCTGTTGCGGGACATCGGCGAAGAGACCGTCGACTTCGTGCCGAACTACGACGGCGAGGACCTGGAGCCGTCGGTGCTGCCCGCGCGCTTCCCGAACCTGCTCGTTAACGGTTCCACCGGCATCGCGGTCGGTATGGCGACCAACATCCCGCCGCACAACCTCGGCGAAGTGGTCGACGCGGTCGTCGAGGTTCTCGAGAAGCCGGAGCTATCCGAAGACCCGCAGAAGCTTCTCCGCGCGGTCATGGAGCACATCAAGGGTCCGGACTTCCCGACCGGCGGTCTGATCCTGGGCCGCTCTGGGATCAACGACGCGTACATGACCGGGCGCGGTTCCGTGAAGATGCGCGCTGTATGCGAGATCGAAGAAGGCCCCAAGGGCAACCCCCGGATCGTCGTCACGGAGCTTCCGTACCAGGTCAACAAGGCCCGGCTCGCAGCCAAGATCGCGGAGCTCGTTAACGCCAAGACGGGCAAGCTGGAGGGCATCGCCGACCTCCGCGACGAGTCATCTCGCCAGGGGATGCGCTTGATCATCGATCTCAAGAAGAACGCCGTTCCGCAGGTGGTTCTGAACACCCTCTACAAGCGAACGCAGATGCAGGACAACTTCGGCGTGAACATGCTCGCGATCGTCGATGGTGTGCCGCGGACGCTGAATCTCGGGGAGATCATCCAGGAGTACATCTCGCATCAGATCCAGGTGATCGTCCGCAGGACGACGTACCGCCTGCGCAAGGCCAGGGAGCGTTCGCACATCCTCGAGGGCCTGATCATCGCCCTCGACCACATCGATGACATCGTCGCCCTCATCAGAGCCGCCGCCGACGTCGAAGAGGCCCGAGGCGGCTTGATGGCCCGCTACGGTCTGAGCGAGATCCAGGCGAACCACATCCTCGATATGCCGCTGCGTAGGTTGACGGCCCTCGAACAGGACAAGATCCGCGAGGAGTACGAGGAGCTTCAGCGCACGATCGCCGAGCTCGAATCGATCCTGGCGGACGAGGCCAAGGTGCGAGCGATCATCGCCGAAGAGGCGCGCGAGGTGAAGAGGAAGTTCGCCGATCCACGGCGTACGCAGTTCGCTCACGACGAGGGCGAGTTCGACATCGAGGACCTGATCGCGGATGAGGATCTCGCCATCTCGGTCTCCCGCGACGGCTACATCAAGAGCGTCCCGCTCGACACCTACCGGCAGCAGGGGCGAGGGGGCCGCGGCGTGAAAGGCGCGAACCTCAAGGAAGGCGACATCGTCGAGCACCTCATCACGACCACCGCTCACGCGTATCTGTTGCTGTTCTCTAATTCGGGCCGGGTCTACCGGATCAAGGCCCACGAGATACCGAAGCGCGACCGCACGGCCCGGGGCACGGCCGTCGTGAACGTGGTCTCGACGCGGCCCGAGGACAAGGTGGCCGCCATGATCGACACCAGGGACTACGAGACCTATCGCTACCTGCTGATCGCCACCAAGAACGGGATGGTGAAGAAGACGCTCTTCCGCGAGTACGACTCCTCCCGGCGCGAAGGGATCATCGCCCTGAACCTCAAGGAAGGCGATGAGGTGGTCAGGGTGCGCCCGACCACCGGCACCAGCGACATCCTGCTGATCACGAAGAAGGGCAAGGCGATCCGCTTCTCGGAGGACAAGGTCCGGCCCATGGGGCGTACGGCCACCGGGGTGATCGGGATCCGGCTGGACGACGACGACGAAGTGGTGGCCTGCGACATCATCAACGACGACTCGGCCGAGCTGCTCGTGGTCACCGAGTTCGGCTACGGCAAGCGAACCAAGCTTGCGGACTTCCCCAGGAAGGGCCGAGGAGGCAAGGGCGTCATAGCGGCCAAGCTCACGAAGCCCCGCGGCCCCATCGTCGGCGCCTCGGTCGTGAGGCCCGGCGACGAGGTGTTCCTGATCTCCAACGACGGGGTGGTGATCCGGATGGCGGTCAACACGATCTCCCGGCAGGGCAGACCTGCTACAGGGGTCCGTGTGATGAACCTCGGTTCGGGCAACAGCATCTCTGCGGTCGCTCCCGTGGTCGGTGAGGAAGAGGAAACCTCTCAGGGCCGCCTAACGTAAGAAGACCGGGCCGGCTCCAGGTCCCGGTGCCGGGCGGCAACGGTCCGTTTCACCCATACTGACCTAAGCGTCCAACACAGGAGAAGCGGTGTCGTCTAGGGAAAAGAGAAGCGGCCGCCTGACCGAGTCGGAGGCATCGTCTGCCTCTGGAGGACATCTCGCGCCCGACAGCCGCACCGGCCCGCTGTTCGACCCGCTCGACGCGCCCTTGCCATCGGAGTCGGATCGTCGCGAGCGCGAACCGGGCGTGCCCGGCAGTGGCGCCAGGCGGGCGGAGCGCACCGAGCAGATCGCCCGGTCTCCGAGGACGGGTGAGACCCGTACGGCGTCCGGTCCTCGACAAGGGGTGCGGAAGCGGACCGGTCTGCGACGGGTTCGGCGGACGATCCGCCACGTGGACCCGTTCTCGGTCCTGAAGCTGTCGGCGTTCTTCTACGCCATCTTCGTTCTGCTCTGGCTCGTCTTCGTCGCCCTGATCTACTCGATGTTGGAATCGATGGGTCTGTTCGGCATGCTCGAGGATCTGGGCCAGGGACTCGTCCTGTGGGACGAGGTCAACATCACTCTCGGCGTGGTGGAGAAGTGGGCGCTTCTGATCGGAGTGGTGATGGCCACCCTGGGCACCCTCGTCAACCTCTTGCTGGCTGTGCTCTACAACGTCGCGGCCGATCTGATGGGCGGCATCGAGATGACCTTCGTGGAGCGCGACAACTAGAGCCTCAGAGGCTGTGCGGCTCCAGTTCTCCGAAACGGATCCCCCGGGCAGCGATGTCGGCGAGCAGCTCTTCCGCGTCCGAGAGCCGATCGATCGAGGTGACGCCTGATCCTCGACCGCGCACGAGCGAGGCAGCTCGGATCAAGGGGATAGAGGCGAGGTTGGCCAACCGGTCGACCACTGCGTAGGTGACGGTCCTGGTCCGCGAGCCCGTCGTCCCGCGCACGTCGATACGGATCGCCGTCCAGGGGGTCGACCCCGGCGACATCGCGTGCAGCAACGGGCGCAGAGGCCGGGCTGCGGTGAGCAGGAAGCGGCGTCTACGTTCGGTGGATCCCAGTCCGGAAGCAGCCGCGGCCCGCACGGTGTCCATCACCGCCTTTTCGACCAGGCCCACCCTGAACCGGAAAGCTTGGAGCGCGGGGTAGGCAGAGCGGAGGGCGAGCTCCTCCGGGTGATCGACGCCGAAGGTCTCGACCCACCCGACCGGGTCTGGGAGATACACCGGATGGGGCGAGCGGGCCTCTCTGCTGTCCGCGAAGTCCCCCGCACCGAGCATCGCTAGGAAGTGCAGCTCGGTGGCGGGCCCCCCTGCATCTGCGGATGAGGCCCCTACGGATATCTCGACCTCCTGGACCTCATCCAGGCGACGCGCTGCGAGAGCTACCAGCAGGTTAGAGATCCCAGGCGCCATACCGGCACCGGACACGACCGTGACCTCGTTACGACGGGCTTCCTGGTCGAGCGCGGACATGAGCTCGGCCGCGATCGTGTCGTCGTTAAGAGAGACGTAGTCGACCCGGGCATCGATCGCGGCCTTCACGCAGCGTTCCTCGAGCAGATAGCCCGGCCCCGCTGCCGAGATGACGATGTCGTGCCCGGAGAAGTGAGCTGCCGGATCCTCGGCCAGGAGATCGAAGTCGTCCACGCGTACGTCGACGGACCCACTGAGGAGCCCGCCGAGGTTCTCGAGGGGGCCGCGTGCGCGGGCGGCGATCGTCAGTCGCTCTAGGCCGCCCTCCCGGATGAGCTCCGTGGCCGCCCGGCGTCCCATAGCCCCGGTCGCGCCGAGGAGGAGGACCTTCATCGGTCCCGGCGGAGATCCAGCTCGCGCCAGTGCCCCTCTGCGGGCGGCTTCTTCGAGTGCGCCAGCAGCCGCAACCACCAGGTGACGACCGCAGCTACCGTCAGTCCCGCGACGCGCTTGATCCCTCTACCCGGCATCACCCCACTATAGGAGCGAGCCGCCCGGCCGACCACGCCTCCTCCTAGGATGCGCGTTTACCGGGAGGAGGCCGAGTGACCCGCGACACCATGATCGCGCTGGACCACGTGACCAAGACCTTCGCGTCTTCGGGAAGCCCCGCCGTCAGAGATCTCTCGATGGAGATCGAACGCGGGGAGACCGTCGTGCTTGTTGGGCCTTCCGGTTGTGGGAAGACGACCACGATGAAGATGATCAATCGTCTGATCGAGCCGACCTCCGGCACGATCACGGTGAACGGCGTCGATGTCATGAAGCAGGATCCCGTGAGCCTCCGCCGGGGGATCGGTTACGTGATCCAGAGCGTGGGGCTTCTGCCGCATCGCGATGTGGGCGACAACATCGCCACGGTGCCGGAACTGTTGGGCTGGGACGCAGCGAGGGTCAGGGCTCGGGTCAGCGAGTTGGCCGAGATGTTCGAGCTAGACGACGATCTTCTCACCCGCTATCCGGCCGAGCTGTCGGGGGGACAACGCCAGCGTGTCGGGGTTGCACGGGCCTTGGCGGTGGACCCCCCGGTGATGCTCATGGACGAGCCTTTCGGAGCGGTCGACCCGATAGTCCGCGAGCGGCTGCAGCTTCAGTTCCTCGATATCCAAGCGCGCCTTAAGAAGACGATCGTGTTCGTAACCCACGACATCGACGAGGCCATCAAGATGGCTGATCGGATCGCGATCTTCAACAAAGGAGGAGTGATCGAGCAGTTCGCTCCACCCGAGGAGATCCTCCGAGATCCGGCGAACGAGTTCGTCGAGCGATTCGTGGGAGCGGAGCGCGGGTTGAAAAGGCTGGGCCTGCTGTCGGTTGCCGACATCGAGATCGAACAAGGCCCGGTCGTCTCGCCTTCCGACCCGACCTCGAAAGCCACCGAGGTGATCGAGCAGTGGGGCTTCGGTTGGTCCAGTGTGGTGGACGGCGACGAGCTACTCGGATGGATCGACGCTGAAGAGCTAGCCGGCCATGCAACCGTTGCCGAAGTCACTCCACGTCCGTTCAGCGCTTATGTCACGCTCTCTAGCTCGCTGCGACAAGCGCTGGATTCGATCGTCACCTCTCGCACGCAGGTGGCGGTTGTCGCTCACCAGGACCAGCGCTACGCGGGGATCCTGACGCTGGAACGCATCTCGAAGGAGATCGTCTCGTGATCCTGGCGCAGATCGAGGGGCGCCCGCTCTTCAGATGGTCCTGGGTCACGGACAACCTCGACGAGATCGTCGCCCGGGCGTCAGAGCATCTGCAGCTCACCGGGATAGCGATCGTGATCGGCTTCTTGATCTCGCTGCCCATAGGGATCTACGCGTTCCGCCACAGGTGGATCTATGGACCCGTCACGTGGGTGACCGGTGTGCTCTACACGATCCCCAGCCTCGCCCTGTTCGCGTTCCTCCTTCCTTACACGGGCTTGACCGTCCAGACCGCGGAGATCGGGCTCGTGAGCTACACGCTGTTGATCCTGATCAGGAACATCGTGGCGGGACTGGACGGTGTCTCTGCCGATGTCGTGGAGGCGGCTCGCGGCATGGGCTATTCGAACAGGCAGCTGCTGTGGCGCGTTCAGGTTCCGCTGGCGCTTCCGGTGATCTTGGCTGGGATCAGGCTGGCTACGGTGACGACGATCGGCCTGGTCACCGTAGCTGCGCTGATAGGACGTGGCGGACTGGGGACCTTCATCCTCATGGGCTTGCGCACCGACTTCATCACCGCCACCCTCGTCGGCTCGCTGTTGTCGCTTGCCCTGGCAGTGGCGGTCGACGGGGCGCTGGTCGCGATCGAACGGAAGGCCGCTCCCTGGGCCAGCCGGAGCATGGCCGCCTGATGGGGCTGCTCGGTGACGTGTGGACTTGGTTCGGTCGGCCTTCGACGTGGACGGGATCCGGAGTGGACCCCGGGATCCTCGTGAGGGTCTACGAGCACATGTCGATGTCGCTGCAAGCGGTGCTGCTCGCAGCCGCTCTGGCTTTGCCCGTAGCCCTGTATATCGGTCACCGCAGGCGTTTCGAGTTCCTTGCGGTCTCGGTCGGGAACCTGGGCCGAGCCCTTCCCTCGTTCGGCATCCTGGGGATCGCCTTCTCCATCACGACCGCTCTGGATCTCCCCGGGGTGCTCGGGTTCTGGGCAACGTTCGTCGCCCTCGTGCTGCTGGCGATCCCGCCGATCCTTACCAACACCTACGTCGGGGTGAGGTCGGTTGACGCCGACGCCACCGAGGCCGCTCGCGGGATGGGGATGACCGAGGGAGAGATCCTGCGGAGGATCGAGATCCCCTTGGCGGCTCCGCTGATCCTCACGGGGGTAAGGCTCGCTGCGGTTCAAGTGGTTGCGACGGCGACCCTGGGCGCCTTGGCCGCGTGGGGAGGCCTCGGCCGCTACATAGTGGATGGGTTCCAGTCGGGGGATGACGTGGAGCTCCTGGGGGGCGCGATCGTGGTCGCCGTACTGGCGATCGCAACCGAGGTTCTCTTCACTCTCGTGGAACGGCTGGTGAAACCGAGGACCTTCTCGAAGAGGCCCTCCGCCGCAGCTCTCCAAGAGGCTCCGTTGGCGAACACCGGCTGAACCTGGTTCCCACCGTCCGGCGTCGGTTGTACGGTGCGTGACGTTTGGGAGTTGAGGCGTTCAACTCCCCGGTCAAGATCGGAGGCGACCCATGCGGAGGTTCCGCAACAACGCTCATGGGGCGACCCTCTTCGCCGCTGCGCTCGGGCTCGTGCTCGTGCTCGGTGCGTGTGGGTCGGGTGTGAGCGAAGATGAGCCCGAGGGGGGTTCGGGAGCAACGGCTGCTAGCGGAGAGCCCGTCGCAAGTCAGATGGTTCTGGGCGGCCCCCCTGAGTGCCCGGACCGGCCCTTCTGCCTTCCCGGCCTGAAGGAGACCTACGGGATCGAGTTCGCCGACTTCAAGCCGCTCGACGTCGGTGGTCCTCTAACGGTGAAGGCGCTCAAGGGTGGTCAGATCGACGTCGGTCTGTTGTTCTCCACCTCCAGCGCGATCGTGGCCAACGATTTCGTGTTGCTAGAAGATGACAAGGGGCTGCAGACCGCCGAGAACATCGTCCCTCTGGTCGGCGAGGCGATCGACGATTCCGCTGCAGAGCTGATCGATCAGGTCAGCGCAGCGCTGACGACCGAGAACATCACCGAGCTGAACGGGCGTGTGGAGCTCGACCAGGAGGACCCGGCCGACGTCGCCGGAGACTTCCTGGAAGAGCAGGGCATCTCGGGCGAGGCCGGGAGCGGCTCCGGGGAGCTCACCGTGGGAGGCGTTGCCTTCGCCGAGAACCAGATCGTTGCCGAGATGTACGCGCAGGTGCTCGAGCAGGCGGGTTACACGGTGAAGCGACAGATCGACCTGGGTTCGAGAGAGATCGTCTATCCGGCATTGAAGAAGGGCGAGATCGACATCGCACCGGAGTACCTGGGCTCGTTGCTGCTCTATCTGGACCCCGAGGCAGAAGCGACCGGAGACCCAGCCAACAGCGTCTCGCTCTTGGAGCCTCTGCTGTCCAAGGACGGGCTTCGCCTGCTCCAGTACTCGGCTGCGAACGATCAGAACGCCTTCGTGGTGACCGCGGAAACCGCCGAGGAGTTCGGTCTGTCGAAGATGAGCGATCTGGCCGCAGAGGGCTAAAGCTTGAGGGTCTTCTCTCCCGCTCGCACTTCCACGGGCAGATGGTTGGCCGGAGGTGCGAGCGGGCAGGCCCAGCGATCGTCGTACGAGCAAGACGGGTTGTACGCGAAGTTGAAGTCCAGCAGCAACGCGTCTTGCGTCGCGCCGAGGTCGGCGCCCTTGATGGAATCCCACAGGTAGCGACCGGCGCCGTAGGTCGTCACGCCGCTGGTCCGGTCGCGGAAGGGAACGAAGATCCCACCGCCGTATCCGGTCAACCAGTAGGCATCCAGGGTTAGCTCTTGTCCGTACAGCTTGAAGCGCAGCCGGGCGAAGCGTTCGAGCTCCATCGGTTCTCCGGAGCTGGTGGGCACGGAGTGGCGCTCGAGCGGGGCGTCCTCCACCTTTCCCAAGACCCTGACGGAGTCGTCGTATGCGAAGTAGTCCGATCCACCGAACGCGGCGCGCGCTTCGTCGGACAGCGGCGACTGGGGATGCGAGAGGAACATCTCATCCCTCTTCGCACGCCAGACCTCCCACGCAGACAGCGGAGATGCGGCCGCGCGCACCGAGGCGTACAGCTGCGCGATCTCGCGTCTCCACTCGGCAAGCTGCAGGTATTGCTCGGTTGGAGGCCTCACCAGGCGTCTCCACTGCGGGGATCACACGTGAGGCTCTGGGCCAGATCCAGCTGCCGGGTGCGTTCCGTGAGAAGGACCATGATCCCCTCATCTTCGTCTTCGGTGCGCACGGGCCCCTCCGGCCCCGTCGCATAGGTCGGTCCCCGCCATCGTTCCCATCCGAGAGGCAGGTAGAGCTCCGGGAGATCGGTGGAGAGCGCGCCAAGGTCGAACGTCGAGCAGATGATCTCGTTCACTTTCCGCATAACGCTCGTGGCGTGGCCCCGCCTTCGTCGGTCCGGATGGGTCGCCACGCCCTCGACGTAGCCGGCCCTGATCGCGGCGTCACCCACTAGCAGTCTGCGTTCGACCACGGCGGCGTGAGCCAGGATCGCCTCGCCCTCCCGAAGGAGCGCGTGCGTCCCTCCGAGGGTGTGTTCCCAGTCGTCGTCCGAGAAACCTCCCTCGAAGGCAGCGTCCATCAGAGCTCGCACGACCAGGAGGTCATCCTCGGAGAGATCCCTCGTCTCCAGAACCTGCAGGACGGTCACCTTGTGGGCCCAGATGGACTTGAACCATCGGCCTCACCCTTATCAGGGGTGCGCTCTAACCGGGCTGAGCTATGGGCCCCACGGCGAGCGATTCTAGTGGGCGCGGAAAGGGCCGCCCGAAGGCGGCCCATCCCAAGCCTGGAGCTATCTATCTAAAGTTCGAGACCTGCGTCTGGGGGTTGAGCAGGCCGTCGTAGTACTTGACCTGCGTGGCGCCGGTTCCCTGAACCTTGAACACGGCGACGCCGAGGTTCGAGGCGTGGTCGTTCGTATAAACGCGGCCGTTGTACCAGTAAGCAGACCAGGTGTCCGGATTCACACCTCCAGGCGTCATCAGGTAGTGACCGATCTCCTGTGGGTCGGCCGGATCGCTGAAGTCCACCACCGAGATGCCACCCGAGTAGAACGACGACACCGCTATGTACTTAGAGGGATCCTTCATCGGAAGGATCGTGTAGATGTGCGTGGTGCACCGGAAGCGGTTCGCCTCATCCGCACTGTCGGCGGGGGGGACCCTGGGCAGGGAGTAGTGACCGGCTAGTTCCGGGTTCTTCGGGTCGGTCACATCGTAGAACCACATCGCGCCGACGGTGCTGTCCTTATCACCTGTACAGCCGCCGCCTCCGGCGGCACCACCGTATTCGTCGCTGATGATGGCGTACTTGCCGTCCCACGTGAACGCGGCGGAGTGCCAGATCTGCACGTCGGGGTTAGTGATGCGCGAGAGGATGACTGGATTCGAGGGATCCTTGATGTCCCAGACCTGAGCTTCAGTGATGCAGGCCGCGATGACGATGTCCTTCTCGGGCCAGGCCTGCAGGTCGTGGCATCCGATAGGAGTGTCGTTCGGCAGGGGCGTCTGGGTTACGTCGAAGAACTTGTCGAAGGTGATCTTCGACGGGTCGTTCGTGGGGAATTTCAGGATAGAGACGGCTCCGTGTCCCGCCGCCGCGTTGCAATCAGCTACTTGGCTGATCGGATACGACTCGATGTACATGTAAGTGGTGTCTCCATCCGGAACCAGCGTGTGGGTGTGCGAACCGCATTTGGTCGCGATGAAGGCCACTTGCTTCGGCTGTTTCGGGTCTGAGTAGTCAACGACGCGGATGCCTTCGCGGCCCGTCGACTTCTCTGCCTCGACGAAACCGGTCGATTTCGTGTTGTTGCACACCGAGTTCTCGACGTTGTTCGAGGCAGGCGCGTCGATCGAAACGAAGACGTAGGTGCCTACCACCGAAACGTCACCCTGGCTGCCTGGGCACTGGTGGAACCCGATCTGCTTCAGGTAACCGGCGCGCCGCCCGACGATCTTGTAAAGGGCGGTCCCTTGATAGGAGCCGGCGTAGACCCTCCTGCCGTTGAATGCGAGGTCGGACCCCTGCGCGAACAGGTCCTTCTCGATCTTGATGGGCTGGCGGGTCAGCATCTTGACGTTGTCCGAGTGGTCGTCTTCGTCATGGCCCGCCTCGGCCGGTACCCATCCGATCAGACCCGCCACCAGGGCGGTCAGGACCATCAACGTCTTGAACCTGCGTGCTTTCATGCGGATCCCCCTCTGGGTCGTCCGAAATGCTCTCTCTTACCTATTTCGTCCAGATGGGGGGATTTCCCTTTTTCTCAACGTCAAAGCGGCCCCCGAGGGGGCCGCTTTGATATCCGATGGAGGGGGGTCTAGCCGTTCAGGCCCAGGCCCACCACGATGTCGTCCTTCGGCCGAGCTCCGACGACCTGCGACCTGACGTCGCCGTCGATGAAGAGGGCGATCGTGGGGATGCTCATCACGCCGTAGCGCGAGGCGATCGAGGGAGAGTCGTCGATATTCAGCTTCACGACCTTCACCTTGTCCTGGTACTCCGCCTTGATCTTCTCCAGCTCGGGGGTCACCAGGCGGCAAGGTCCGCACCACTCGGCCCAGAAATCCACGATCACCGGGGTGTCGGAAGCAAGCACGACCTCGTTGAAGTCCTGCTCGTTCACTTCTTGCATGTTGGCCACTACGCCGCCTCCTGCTTGGGTCTTGCTCGGCTTGTCTATGGGGAGAAACGTACGACCTCACCCTATATTCCCCGGCCCTCAGGGCCCCGGAGGCCGTACCCCGCTGCATAATGGCGCCTCCTGGGGCGGTAGCTCAGTTGGTAGAGCACCGGCTTTGCAAGCCGGGGGTCAGGGGTTCGAACCCCCTCCGCTCCACCGAGAGAACCCCCCTTTCCCCGGTGGCGCCGGATCGTGGTCTTACGGGCTTCCCTTCCTAGATTGCGGAGAGAAACGTGTCGCCCTGGTACCTACCCTGAGCACGGCGGGCAAAGGGAGGTTCCATGCGGTCCTTGAGGACCACAACGGCGGCATTGCTGGTGGTCGCGCTCAGCGCGTCGCCGGCTCTCGCCTGTAAGAAGGATCACCAACAGCAGCGTTCCAGCGAGAGTTCGACGACCGGCGGGTGGCAGAGGCTGCTCTACGGTGACGCTGCGGCGGCGCTGCGGCGGGCGGCCGCTCGAGCGGACGTCGCCTCCGACAGGGTCGCTCCCGCGAAGGAGATCGAGCCGGCGGATCTCTCGGCCTACGAGGGCCTGGCCTCATGGATCGACATCTTCAACTTGAAGCCGTGGGCGAATCCCCCAGGTGCCGTTCGCACCCTCGCGAAGCGAGGGGCGAAGACGATCTTCCTGCAGACCTCGACCTACGGACAGAATCGAGCTTTGTACGACCGCGAGGCGATCGACCAGTTCCTATATCACGCTCACAAACGGGGCCTCGAGGTCGTGGCTTGGTACGTGCCGTCGTTCAACCAGCAGGGGATCGACTTCGCTCGGGCCAAGAGAGCGATCAGATATCGGAGCCCTTCCGGTCACCGCTTCGACTCCTTCGGGCTGGACATAGAAGCGACGCATGTCGGCAACATCGCTCTGCGCAACAAGCGGCTCATGCGGTTGTCGAAGAGGATCCGTCGGGTGGCGGGCCCTTCCTACCCGCTCGGCGCGATCACTCCCGACCCAGTGATCGCTACGTACTGGCCAAACTTCCCTTACAAGAAGGTCGCACGCGTTTACGACGTCTTCGTGCCGATGGGTTATTGGACCTTCCGCGCCCGTGGTTTCAAGGAGGTTCGCGAGTACACCGCCAAAGGTGTTCGGAACATCGAACGTGCGGTCGGCAAGAAGGATGTCCCGATCCACTTCATCGGAGGGATCGCCGACGACGCGGGAACGTCGGATCTGCGCGGGTTCACGAAAGCCGCCCGCGAGGAAGACCTCATCGGCGCCAGCCTGTACGACTACCCGATCACCGACCGCCGCAGTTGGTTCGAGATGCGCGCTCTCTCTTCCGAGGTAGCGCAGCGAAGGAGGCAGGAAGCGATCGCCGAACGCGAAGCCGCCAGGCTTGCGCGCATCGAGAAACGTGAAGAGAAGGAGAAGGAGCGCAGAAGCAGGGACCGGAAGGCTGCGAAGGACGGGCGCAAACGGAAAGAGAGCGCTTCATCCAGCAAGAGGGACAAGAGGCCGGACAGAAGAGAGAAGAGAGATCGCTCTAACTAGGGAACGATGAAACTCTTCTTCGTCTGCATCCCATCTGGGTAGTAGGTGGTGGCGAGGAGGTGCACGTGAGCGTCGACGTCACCGTTCTCCAGCCCTTTCGTACCGACGATCTTGGTCCCCCGCGTCGCCTCGATCGTCTTGAGTGGAACCAAGACGCTTGCATAGCCGTCGGCGGGGTCGTAGGTACCGGTGGGCTTCTCCAACTGGGTGAAGGAACTGCCCTTGAGCTCGAACAGGTAGAAGTCGGGCCCCCTTGCGGTGGCCACGGCCTCAGCCAGGAACGTTCGGTCCTTCACATCGAACGTCCACTCCACGCCCGGCAGGTCCGGCCAGCCGCCGGTGACCGGCAGCATCTTGTCGAGTCCGATCCGGATCTCGAGGTTCTTTCCGGTCACGCCGACATCCAAGAAGGTCACATCGAGGGCCGGGTGACCGTCGCCGGCGGGATCCGTTCCGAGCCGCTTGAACCCCGGATCCTGAGCCCCAGCAGGGCTGGCCCCCACTACCAGGGCAAGGAGTAGCGCCAGAGCGCCGAGCCGCTTCATGATCGCAAGATTCGCTGCTTCGGGCCGGGTTCCTTTGAAGGAACCGAAATGGCGGGGTCGTACGCTCCTTATATGCGAAGGGTCGGTGTCGTAGCCGCGGCGCTTGTCGCCGCCCTGGTCGCGATGCCCGGCGTGGCGAGCGCCCACGCCGCCTACAAGAGCTCGGACCCAGCCGATGGCGCTTCGGTCTCCTCACCCCCTTCCCGGGTGACTGCCGAGTTCACCGAGCCCCTGGCCGATGGCTCCTTCCTCCAGATCACAGACCCGTGTGGCAGCCGGGTCGACGGGGGCGACGTGAGCATCGTCGGTTACGAGATGTCGGTCTCGATGTCTGGATCTCGGAGCGGGACCTACACGGTCTTCTACAAGGCTCTGTCGCAGCTCGATCCTCACGTCGTCGAGGGCACGTTCACGTTCGACGTTTCCTCGGGAGAGGGATGCGAGCCGCCGGCCGAGGAGCCCCCGCCAGAGCGGACGGACCCGGGCCCGTCCGAGGATGCCCAGGAGACGTCGACCCGTGACGACGACCCGCTTCTGGCGCAGGCCGACGCGGGCGGGCGCGGCGGCCGTCGAGGGCCGGCGGGCGGTGGAGGCGACTTCGAGATCGAACGCTCCGTGCGCCGATCCTCACGACCACCGGGCAAGGAGCCGATCGCGGCCAAGGTCCCCAACATCGCGGCCCCCCAGCCGACGGACCAGGAAGAGGGGTCGAGCGTCTACGACGGGATCCCGATGGGCTCCTTCGTCATCTCGCTTCTCCTGGCGGCGCTGATCGGGGCCGCCGGCGGGAAGATCTACGCAGGGATCATGGGGCCTCGGGCCTGAGAGGGCCACTGCTGCCAGGACTCCCCCAACCGGCGTCGAAACGTCTAGGAACGAGACATTTCCGACACGGATCTCGAGGGGAGCCGCAACGATGGAACGCCTGATGCTGGCAGGCCTGGCCGCGCTGGTTGCGCTGGCGCCTCTTGGCGCCTCCGCCCAGGAGGATCGACCCACGGTCGTTATCGCAGAGGGTGGAAAGGGTTCCCTCGAGCTCATAGGTCACTCCGCCTTGGACAACCGGGGCATGAACGCCGGCTTGGCGGTCCGGGGGGACTACGCGTACATAGGGAGCCGGACCGACGGCGGCCCCAAGCCCGTCGCCAACGGCGTCAAGGTCGTCGACATCTCGAACCCGAAGGAGCCGAAGGTCGTCGGCCAGATCGGGGAGCCCCACGAGGACAACGAGGGTGAGACCTCGCGCGAGCTCCGTATCTGGCAGGACCAGGAGATCCTGATCGTGATGAACCTCGGCTCGAACTGCACGAGCTACCTGCACAGCTGCTCCCCGCGAGGCGTTGACGACAACTTCCGCTTCTACGACATCTCCGGCAAGAACGCGGCGAACCCAAAGTTCCTGGCCGAGTACGTCCCCAGCGTGAACCCGCACGAGATGTATCTGTGGCAAGACCCGAAGAAGCCAGGACGAGCTCTTCTTTTCCTGTCAACACCTGGCGGCGGTACGCACCTGTTGGTCACCGATATCTCGGAAGCTCGCAAAGGCAGGTTCAAGGAGCTGGGGAAGCAGAGCTTCCTCGTTGGGGATTCGGGCAATGACAACCGGCTGCACTCTCTGACCGTCACGCCTGACGGCAACCGAGCGATCTTTGCGTATCTGGAGGCCGGCTTCTACGTGGTGGACACCTCCGACTTCGTTCGGGGTGTCGCCAAGCCCGAGGCCCGGCTGATCACCTCGCCGAAGGACGCTCCGAAGTGGGCGGAAGAGATCGGACCCGGAGCCCACAGCGCCGTTCCGTTCTTCGGTTCAGATCACGCGTTGGTGACCGATGAGGTGTACGGCGAAGCGCTCAGAGCACTGGATTCCGGCGGGTGCCCGTGGGGCTGGGCGCGTGTGGTCGACATGAACGACCCCAGGAAGCCGAAGGTGGTCGCGGAGTACAAGCTCCCTCAGAACGATCCGAGCTTCTGCACCACAGACGCGCCGCGGCCCTCGTCCAGCTACTCGGCGCACAACCCGACGCTGACCGAGAACCTCGCCTTCGTTACCTGGCATTCCGGCGGCCTCCAAGCGATCGATATCTCTACCCCGAGCAAACCGAAGCAGGCTGCCGAATTCGTTCCAGACCCGGAGCTTTATGCGCTGCAGGAAGACCCTGCACTGAGCGCGGGGCAGGACAAGGTCGTGATGTGGAGCTTCCCGATCATCCAGGACGGACTGATCTACGTCGTCGACGTGCGCAACGGGCTCTACATCCTCAGATACGAGGGGCCGTTCGAGAAAGAGGTCTCCCGGGTTGGGTTCCTGGAGGGGAACTCGAACCTCGGTGACGCGGTGAGGCTCGGCCGCCTCTAGGCGCTCTCCGGGCCGGGTCTCTTGCCCGGCCCCCGAAGCTTGTCCTCGACCTCCTCCGGGGTCGGAGCGGTTCCGCCCAGATGAGCGGGTAGCCACCAGCGATCGTTCTCTCCGGAAGGCTGTTGAGGGTAGGAATCCTGGGCCTGCTTCAAGAGGTGAGCGATGCTCAGCATCAGCTCGTCGGTCAGAGCGCGGGGATCGTCGATGGCATCGGTCGGGATCGGCTCGCCGACCTTCACGACGATGGCGATCTTCCTCTGAAGGTTCTTGGGCCGCCCCTTCGTGAGTATCCGCTGTGTCCCCCAGACGGCGGCCGGGATGAGCGGTGCCCCGACGGTCTGGGCCAAACGGGCCGAACCCGTCTTGCCCTTCCGGGGGACGAAGGACGGACTGATGGTCGACTCGGGGAACATCCCGATGATCTCTCCCCGAGACAGGGCATCCGTAGCCGCCGCGTAGGCCTTGCGCGGATCCGTATCTCGGTCGACCGGGATATGGCGCATGCCGTTCATGAGCACCTTCGCCACCTTGTTGTTCCACACCTCGCGCTTGGCGAGGAACCTCACGCGCCTCTTGCGCTTGTGGGCCGCGAAACCTGTGAAGACGAAATCGAGGTATCCGATGTGGTTCGACGCCAGGATGGCCCCGCCAGAGGTCGGGATGTTGTCCTCTCCGCTGATACGGAGGTCGTATCCCATGCCTTTGATGGCACCTTTGGCGACCAGCTCGATGAATGGATAGACGTATTCCACGGCGCCGAGACTCTACGGGACCGGGCCGAGTGGCGTTTGACGGTTCTCCGACCCCTGGTTACGGTCTGGCTCCGGAGCCCTCGAGGGCTCCGTTCCGGTTGCGGCGCAACCCACCCACGGAGGTGTCTCGTCAAACTGAAGGTCTGTGTCGTGCTGTGCCTGGCGGGCTTGTTCTTCGCCGCCCCCACGGTCTTCGCCCAGAACCGGGTGATCAAGGGCCGCGCTCTCTATTACTCGAACCAGTACGCGGGCGAGGCGATGGCGTGCGGGCCGAACTATCAACCCTGGAAGATGGTCGCGGCACACCGGACGCTGCCCTGTGGCACCGAGCTCCGGGTGCGCAACCGCGCGAACGGGAACGTGGTCACGGTCACCGTTCAGGACCGTGGGCCCTATACGGATGGTTTCGTCCTCGACGTCTCGCGGCGAGCTGCTCGCAAGCTCGGCTTCATCGCAGCAGGCTCCGCTCGGGTCCGTGCCGTCGTCAAGCACGAGGACTGAGAAACACAAAGACCTGCGGGCCGCGGGGGCCGCGCAGGTCTTTTGCGTTGGATCGGAGAAGGTCTAGTACTCGACCTCGATGCCCTCGGCGGCCTTCGGCATCGCGTTGAAGACGCCCTGGAGCTGCATCAGCTTCATCATGTTTCCCGTGACCTTCAGCTTGCCCTGCATGAAAGCGTTCTGGGCGTTGAGTTCCTCTTTGACGATCGCCACCGCGGTCTCGTAGTTCTGCGTGATCGTCGCCTCCGCGTCGGAGACCTCGCCGATACCGACCGTTGCTTGTCCTCCGTCTAGCGTGAAGTAGTACTTCGCCTCTCCGCCATCCGGCGTGTCGGTCACGACCTGCTGCAGTTTCACCTGCTGCCCCGAGGCAGCCTTCTTGAAGTCTTCCGAAGAGTTGAGGGCTTCGGTCATCGTCGTTGCCCATTCTTCGCTCAGGAACTTGACTGCCACTGATGCCTCCTTGAGGAGATCGACGCGTACAGGCCGCAGAACATACCGTTTAGTCGATGGAAACCTCTTCCGGCAGCCTCGAGCCCCAGCCCCGCCCCGCGGCGACCCTGGTGATCCTGCGTCCGGGCGCCGGAGGTCCCGAGCTGCTTCTCACGACCCGGCCCGAGCACATGCGCTTCATGGGAGGGGCCGCGGTCTTCCCGGGTGGAGCGGTCGCCGGTGCCGATCACGATGCCGGCTGGGAGGCGCACTCGGTCCGATCGGGGGAGGAGGCGGCCCGCCTGCTCGACATCTCCGATGCCCGCTCTGCCCTCGCCAGCTTCGTCTGCGCGCTCAGGGAGTCCTTCGAGGAGGTGGGGTTCCTCCTTGCGGAGGGAGACATCGACGGTCTGACCAGGGACGATGCCGACGACGCGGATAGGTTCCTTACGGCCGCCAAGACCCGAGGGCTACGGCTCCGCACGGATCTCTTGAGCCCGGCGGGTCGCTGGGTGACCCCCCTCGGCGCACCCGTTCGCTTCGACACCAGGTTCTTCGTCGTCGAGGCACCGGAGGGGTGGGAGCCCGTTCCGGATCCCCGGGAGGTGGACCGATGCTGGTGGACCGGCCCGGCGGAAGCTCTCGCGGAGTTGGGGACGGGCGGCCTGATGATGGCTCCGCCCACGATCGAGATGCTGCAGCGATTGGATGCACACGGTTCTCTCGAAGAGATCACGCGTTCGCTGTCCGCGGCCCCCGTCGGTCACGACGGCGATCTCATCTCGGTGCGCTTATCTCCTCTCGTGCATGTCGTCTTGGCGCCGAACCCGGGAGTCATGACGGGCCCTGGAACCAACACCTATGTCGTGGGCGTGGGCCGAACCTGCGTGATCGATCCCGCCGTGGACGACCCCGCCTACCTGGATGCCGTAGCGGCCGTTTCCGGGGACCCCGACTCGATCCTCGTCACGCATCGTCATCCGGATCACATCGGGGGCGTGGCCGCTCTGGCTCGACGTCTCGGTTGTCCCGTCCGCGCGTTCTCAGCCGATCCGATCGATGGGGTCGAGGTAGAGCCGCTGTTCGACGGCGACCGCCTGGAGGTCGGTGGGATCACGCTCGAGGTGCTCCACACGCCGGGGCACGCGCCCGACCACCTCTGCTTCTACCTGCGGGAAGGCGCGAGTCTGTTCGCGGGCGACAACATCCTCGGCGAGGGAACGGCCGTCATCGCACCGCCGGAGGGCAACATGAGCGACTATCTGGCCTCTCTTCGGCGCCTACGTGAGCTACACATCGACCGGATCTATCCGGGACACTTCCGCCCCCTACATGGGGGAGCGGCCGTGATCGATGGATATCTACAGCATCGGGCCGAGCGCAGAGCCGCGGTGTTGGCCGCGATCGAAGAAGGGGCCACCTCCGAGCAACAGATCGTCGCGTCCGTTTACGCCGACACTCCCGCCCATCTTCACCCGATCGCCTTGCTGCAAGTTCGCTCGATGCTCGAGCTCCTGCAGGACGAAGGCCGTGTTTCGCTGTCCGAAGACCGTTGGTCGGTAAGCGACGTTGAATAAGGTGTAACCAACGGCCACCGAGGCGGGGAAGATGCTCTCGAAGGATCGGCGCAACGTAACCAAGGGAAGTTGGCGTTGGGCCGTCCAGGTCGCCGAGATCACCGCCTGGGGCACCGCCGCCCTGGTACTGGGCATCCTTCACATCGCGGAACTTCCACCGGATGTCTATCGGCTGGGCCTGGCCGTAACCGGTCTTCTGGCCGTCTGGTTGCTCGTGTTCTTCCGTCTGCTCCTCAGGGCGCCGATCCGCCGCAGGTGGTTCGGGTGGGCAGGGGTGGGGATGAACATCGCCTTCGCCTGTGGTCTCTACGGATTGCTGCGCGGGGAGGTTGCAGGGATCCAACTGATCTTCATCCCGGTCATCGTGGCCACCGGGCTGCTCGGGAGCCTGCTGGAAGCGATGGGATCGTCGTTGTTGGCAGTGGCCGGCTACCTCGCCGTCTCCGTTCTCACCGGGGGTCTTCCGAGCCTCGTGCCCGGCGCCCTGACGAGTGGTGTCTTCGTGCTGTGCGGGTCGGTCGCCGGTTTGTTGGCGCGCGAGCTGCGGACCCACTTCCGGGGCGAACAGAAGGAGCATCAGTTGGCGACCGCGGTGCGGCTGCGTCTCCTTGCGGTGCTCGATGCGATCGACGAAGCCATCGTCTTCAGGGATCGCCACGGGGTCGCGCGGGTCGTAAATCAGCGGGCGGGAGAGTTGTTCGACCTAGAGCCTGACGCTTTCCTCGGCTCCCCGGTCGTCGAGTTGCTGCGCACGGTCGCGCGTCAGACCGAGGAGCCGGAGGAGTTCATGGAGACGTTCCAACAGCTCTTGGACGACCCCGAGCTCGAGCTCCGTGCGAACGTCGAACAGATCCTCCCTACACGTCGGAAGCTGCGGTTGTACTCGGCCCCCGCTTTCGACGACGACGGATCGCTGGTCGGGCGCATAGACGTATTCACGGATGTCACCGACAGCGAAGCGAAGGCCGAGGAGGTCGAGCGTCTCTACGAACGCGCTCGCACCACGGCCGAGAGCTACCAGCGGGCGCTGCTGCCCGATGCCGTTCCCTCGCTGCCTCGGGTGAGCCTCGTTGCGCATTACGTCGCGGCCGCAGGCCGGAGGGCGGTGTGCGGAGACTTCTACGATTTCGTTCCGCTACCAGATGGACGCTTGGCGATAGTGCTGGGAGATGTCTGCGGCATCGGACCTCGGGCGGCTAACGATGCCGCCCTCACCCGCTACACGCTTCGTTCTCTTGCCGCGCAGGACTCCGACGCGGCCTCGTTGCTCGCCACCATCAACGGCCTCGTCTACGTTCAGTCGTCGAGCGAGCGTTTCGTGCGGCTCTTGCTTGGCGTGATCGATCCCGAACGGGCAGTGCTCGAGTACGCGAACGCCGGTCACGTAGCGCCCGTTCTGTATCGCGCGGAGACCGGTCAGGTGGAGTGGTTGGCGGAGGGTGGTCTTCCTATCGGCCTGGAGCCGGACACGGATTACAAGTCCGCTCGGATCGAGCTCGACCCGGGAGACATGATCGTCTTCTACACCGACGGGCTCACCGAAGCTCCGCGTCATGGCCGCCCCTTCGGTCAGGGTCGCTTCACCGACATGGTTGCTCAGTACGGGGTCGGTTCGCCGGGAGAGCTCGTGCAAGCGTTGCGGCGCGGAGTCGACTCCTGGGTGTCAGACGAGCTGCGCGACGACCTCGCGATGGTCGTGTGCCAGATCATCCCGGACGCCACCCTCGAGGAACCCACCCGGGAGTTGGTGCTGCCCAACGAGCCCATGCGGGTTCCGGAGATCCGGCGCTTCGTCGGAGCGTTCCTGGCCGACCTTCGTGCGCCGGTGGAGATCTCGTCCGAGATCCTTCTGGCGGTGGGCGAAGTAGCGGCGAATGCCTACAGGCACGGCAGGCGAGGGGAAGGCCGCAGCGAGGTGCGCGTGCGCTGTTCCTTCGATCACTCCACCGTGACGGTCGCCGTGGCCGACGACGGCCCGGGCTTCGACCCCGCCCTCATGGAGTCGGCCGATCTGCCGGATCGCTTCGCGTCGGGGGGCCGGGGCCTCTACCTGATCAGGGAGCTGATGGACTCCGTCGAAGTGGACACCTCGCCCGAGGGCACGACGATCACCCTGCGCCGAGAGATCGGGCGTTAGAGCAGCTCTCGCCGTTGGATGCGATACTTGACCTGTCGGTCAAGAAAAGTCCCCGGCGCCCCGAGCGCCCGACCTCCAAGGAGTGACCCGATGACTCGTGAGGCAGTGATCGTCGAAGCCGTCCGGAGCCCGCTCGGCAAGCGGAACGGAAGCTTGAAGGACTGGCACCCGGTGGACCTCTTGGCCGCGGTGCTGAACGAGACGATCGATCGCTCCGGCATCGACGCCTCTTCTGTAGACGACGTCATCTGCGGCTGTGTGTCTCAGGTCGGCGAGCAGTCGCTGAACGTCGGCCGCAACGCGTGGCTCTCGGCTGGGCTCCCCGAGGAGGTTCCCGCAACCACGATCGACCGGCAGTGTGGATCTTCGCAACAGGCTGCGCACTTCGCCGCCCAGGGCGTTCTGTCGGGCGCCTACGACGTGGCCATCGCGTGCGGCGTCGAACACATGACGCGCGTTCCCATGGGCTCCAGCGCGTCTGTTTCGGGCTTCCCGTTCAGCGATCAGCTGATGGCGCGTTACGAGGGCGGTCTCGTGCCGCAGGGGATCTCCGCCGAGATCATCGCCGAGCGCTGGGAGTTGAGCCGGGACGAGCTCGACGCGTTCAGCATGAGGTCTCACGAGCGCGCAGCAGCGGCAACCGAGCGAGGTGCTTTCCGCAACGAGATCTTTCCGATCAAGGTCGAGACGGAGGAAGGCACTCAGCTCTTCGACCGCGACGAAGGCATCCGTACTCCGAATCCCGAGAAGATGGCCGCGCTTCAACCCGCGTTCAAGGCGGACGGTGTCATCACCGCGGGGAACTCTTCGCAGATCACCGACGGGGCATCCGCTTTGTTGATCACGACACCGGAGAAGGCGGAAGCGCTGGGTCTTACCCCTCGAGCGCGTTTCGTTTCGTTCGCGCTGGCCGGCACCGATCCGGTAACGATGCTCACGGGTCCGATCCCCGCAACCCGAAAGGTCGTAGAGAAAGCCGGACTCTCGCTCACCGATATCGATTTCGTCGAGATCAACGAGGCGTTCGCCAGCGTGGTGCTTGCTTGGAAGAAGGAGCTCGGTCTCGATGATTCCTGGTTCGACGAGCGCGTGAACGTCAGCGGTGGCGCGATCGCCTTGGGTCACCCGCTCGGTGCCTCGGGTGCTCGTCTCATGACGACCCTGTTGAACACGCTCGAGCAGAACGATGCTCGCTACGGACTGCAGACCATGTGCGAGGGCGGCGGGCTGGCGAACGCGACCATCATCGAGCGACTGACCTAGGGGCCTGTCGGGTCCGCGAGAGGGTCAGATGGGGCGCAGCGGAGGGTTGCTGGGCGCCACGTTGACGAGCTCCATCTTCTCTCTGCAGTGGGTGGGAGCCCTGTCCGTGGTCGCGGTCTCGACCTTCAGCTCGAGCCCACACATACGACAGACGTACATGAGCCCTTGTTCGCTGACGTCTTCTTCCTCCACGTCCGGCGGGACGTTCGCGGCGGCGCTGAAGTAGCTGAAGCCCAGATAGAGGATCACCCCGGCCCCCAGCAGAGCGAGCGCGGCTCGACCGAACCCGTAGAAGTAGCCGAGGACCAGCAACAAGAGGCCCGCTGCCGTGACCAACGTGGCTTTCATCGCCAGCACCCGGGCAGATATCCACAGCTCTCTCCACAGCCGTGGATAAACCACATCCTTGTCATTTAAGCCGGGGAGCGGGTCAGTGCCACTGGGTGGCCACCACGAAGGAGGCCGAGATGAGGCCCAGGCCCAGCCACAGCTGGTAGCCCTGGGTCCCCCCCGGCAGGACGCCGAGGTAGTGGGTGATGATGATCAGCACGCCGGCCGCGATCAGGGTGAAGAAGAGGGCCCCCACCCAGGGCGGCGACTGCTTCGGCTTCGGCTTGGGAGGGGGCTGTCTCCGTATCCGTTTCGAACGACTTTTCGGCATGGCTGGTGATAGTAGCCGCGCGCCCCCATAATCCTGATGGTGAAAGCACTTCGGATCTTCGGAAAATTCCTGATCTCGGTCGGGGTGGGCGTCCTGCTGTTCGTGGCCTGGACCCTGTGGGGCACGGGCCTCTACACGAGCCAGCAGCAGACCGCTCTGGCGCAGGAGTTCGATCAGCTCCCCGCGGTCGAGCCCGACCCCGACGATCCGAAGCCCACCGGTCCCGCCTCACTGCCCGGTCCGGGCGATCCGGCCTTCCGTCTTCGCATCCCCTCGATCGACCTCCAGCAGATCGTGGTCGAAGGCGTCGGGACCGAGGATCTGAAGAAGGGCCCCGGCCACTACCCGTCATGCCGGGCCGGGTTCGAACGTCCGCTGTGCACGGAGTTCGAAGAGGTCTGGCCGGGGCAAGAGGGCCGTGTGATCGTCTCCGGTCACCGAACCACCTACGGCGCTCCCTTCTGGGATCTCGACAAGCTTCAGAAAGGCGACGAGATCATCACCGACACGAAATGGGGCACGTACACCTACGAAGTCACCGAGAAACGGATCGTGCAGCCGGATTCGCTGGCGATCGCGATCCAAAGCGACGCTGCGGAGATCGTGCTGACCACCTGTAACCCCAAGTACTCAGCGGCTCAGAGACTGATCGTGTTCGGAAGGTTGATCAGGACGTGAAACGGTCCTGGAAGGCGCGACTGGGCGAGTTGTTGTTGTGGGCTCTCGTCGCGATCGCTACCGCGATGATCATGGTGATGTTGTCCGAGGAGCTCCTGCCCGCCAACTTCTAGGTCGAAGCAGCGAGGACCACCTCGCTCATCGCATCGACGGCTCGAAGGAAGGGTTCCACCTCCACGTGCTCGTCGTGCGCGTGGACCGTCGCTAGTTGTTCCTGAGTCAGCACCAGCGGGACCCATCCGTAAGCCGTGGCTCCGCGCTGTCTCAGATATCTGAGATCGGTCATGCCCGGGGTAAGAGACGGCACCGGCACCGGGCGCTCGGGCAGTCGCTGAGAGACCTGCTCGATCAATTCGTAGAGGCGTCCGGGCCGACTGACCGGGCTGGAGTGACGCGACACCTCCCGCACCTTCACCCCCTGCTTCGCTCCCATCCTCGACAACCTGCGGAGCAAGCGAGGGATGTCGGTGTCGGGGAGCAGGCGGCAGTCCAGCGAGGCCGAGGCCTCGGCCGGTACCACGTTGTGCTTGTAGCCGGCCTCGATGCGCGTCGGTGTGAGCGTGTCCGAGAGGAGGGCGGCCATCGCTCCCTGCGCTCGCAGAGGTTTCTTCAGTGCGTTCGCGACCGGCGCCGCCGCAGCCGATGCGAGGGCCTTGAACACGGCCTTCCTGGGCCCGGAGGCATGCTCGGCGAGGATCCTGAACTGCTCCTTCATGACGGGATGCACCCGGGGCGAGCCGTGCCCCGCGATCTTGGCCAGCATCTCGACCAGGTTCATGTTCGCCTGGTCGAGCGGGGGCATCGCCCCATGGCCGGGATCACCCGAGGCCGCGAGATCCAGCCACAAGACCGCCTTCTCCGCGACGACGATCGGCATGATGGGGCGGTCGATCACGCCACTCAGTCCGAAGGCGCCCTCACCGAGAGCCTCGGGAGGCGGGCGTCCGTCCGAGAACCCGACCTTGTCGGGCACCTCCTCCAGCACGGCAGCGGCCCCTTCGCTCCCTCCCGCTTCTTCGTCGGCGACCGACATGAACACGATCTCGCGCGTCGGAGTCTTTCCCGAGGAGGCGATCGCAGCGCAGGCGGCAGCGTGCATCACCGCTACCGATTTCATATCGAGCGCGCCCCGGCCCCAGATGCATCCCTCCGATTCTTCTCCCCCGAAAGGATCGCACGACCATCCCTCTCGCTCCACCGCGACCACGTCGGTGTGCGACACCAGCACCAAGGCGGGTACGTCGGTGGGCCCGTCGATGCGCGCCAGGATGCTGGGACGACCCGCCGAGCTCTTGTGGATGTAGGTGTCGAGCCCCGCGGACCTCAGAGCGCTCTCGAGCAACTCGGCTGCGGGACCCTCGTTGCCCGGCGGGTTGGTCGTGTCGACGCGCAGCAGCTCGCGCAGGAGGGGGACGGGTTGCATGGCGTGGAGCTTAGTGCCGCGACGTCCACGGATACCCTCTCGCGCATGAAGGCTCTGGTCACCGGCGCGTGCGGATTCATCGGTTCTCACATGGTCGAGGTGCTGGCCGAAGCCGGACACGAGGTGGTCGCCGCAGACCTACCGTCCGCGCTGGCGGCTCCTGCAGACGATCGGACACGGTGGCCGCAGGTGTGCCGGGCGGCAGGGGCCGAGCTCGTCCCGCTCGACCTGACCGACCCCTCCACCGTGCCTGCTGCGGTGGCGGGGGCCGAGGTGGTCTTCCATATCGCCGCCGTCTTCGATTACATGGCGCCGGAAAGTGTTCTGCGCGCCGTGAACGTCGAGGGAACCCGCAATCTGTTCGAGGCCCTCCTCGAGGAAGGCTCGTGCCGGCGCGTCGTCAACTGGGGAGCCGGCGGGGTCTACGGAACCCCCCGGGCTGATCGCCTCCCCTTCCGTGAAGACTCCGCCAAGGAGCCCGGCAATGCCTACCTCGTGTCCAAGTGGGACCAGGAAGTGCTCGCGCACTCGTATCGCTCGCGCGGGGTCGAGGTCACGTCCACGAGAACGACGTCTCCTTACGGTCCTCGAGCCGCGTACGGCTCCGGGCAGCTACTCCTCCAGCTCGCCGAGAAACCGGTGGCTATCAGGAACATGACCGGCAACATCCCATTCGTGCACGTGCGGGACCTGTGCCGGGCTGCCCTTCATCTCGCCGAGCATCCGGATGCGGATGGAGAGGCTTACAACGTGACCGACGAGGGTCGCATCGATGCGATCCGGCTGGCCCGGATCGTCGCCGACGAGATGGGCAAGCGCGCGAAGGTCCTGCCCCCGCTTCCCTTGGGCGCCTTGAGGACGCTCCTGTCGTCCGCGGCGAAGGTCTCGGGTGCTCTCGCCACGCGCTCCGGCAAGCGACCGGTACTGGAGTACGACCAGGTTCAGTACTTCGGTTACGACTTCGTCTACTCGATCGACAAGCTGCTGGCGACGGGCTTCGGCTTCGAGTACCCGGAACCAGAGCCCGGTCTGCGTGAGACACTGCGTTGGTACCGGGAGCAAGGCTGGATCCGGTGAGACCGAGAGCGGGGTGGTAGCGACCTTCATCATCGACTGGCCCGTTGTGGCCTTCCTGGGTCTTTTCTTCGGCAGGTTCGCTCCGCTGCAAGCGTGGTGGCGAAGCTCCGCCTTCGCCGGCGGTCTGATCGCGAGCGGAGGGTTCACCACGGTCGCGATGCTCTCGTATCGGATCGCTCCGGATTGGATGTGGATGTACTACAGGGATCCGGAGGAGATGAAGCCTGCCGTCCCACTCATGCCGCTCGGGTACATGGCCGCCTTCGTTGCCGCCTTCGCCAGTGCCGTCCGTCTCCGCGACCAGGAAAGGAGCGTATGGCCGGCAGCCACCGCAGCAGCAGTGGCTGAGGTGGCAGTGGTGGCCGCGACCTGGGACCGCTACCACCGGATCGGAACGCGCTCGGAGTGGGAAGCAGGAACTGCGTCGGAGTTGGTGACCGCCAAGCCCACGGGGCTCGCGAAGAAGGTCAGCTCGTATGCACCGGTCGTCTTCGTCACCTTCCTGTTCGGTCTAGCACTCGCAAGGAGAAGCGGTGCGTCTTCTGCTCGTCGATAACTACGACTCGTTCGTGTTCAACCTGGCGCAAGCTTTCGGCGCGCTGGGGGCCGAGCCGATCGTCGTACGCAACGACGCCACGATCGCCGACCTGGAGGCGCTCGAAGCGGACGCCGTCGTCATATCCCCCGGCCCCGGCACCCCTGCCGACTCCGGGGTCTCGATCGAGGCGATCAAGCACTTCTCCCGATCCCGTCCGGTCCTCGGCGTGTGCCTTGGGCATCAGTGCATCGGAGCTGCCTTCGGGGGCCGCGTCACGCGCGCCTCGGTGGGGCCCGTTCACGGGAAGACCTCTCAGATCTCCCACGATGGGCAGGCGGTGTTCGAGGGGATCCCCTCACCCTTCACGGCGACGCGCTATCACTCGCTCGCCATCGAAGACGACGCCTGGCCCGACGACCTCGAGATAAGCGCGCGCAGTGACGACGGTGTCGTGATGGGGGTCCGCCACCGCGATCTGCCGGTGGAGGGCGTCCAGTTCCATCCCGAGTCGGTCCTGTGCCCGGAGGGCGTCCGGCTCCTAGGGAACTTCCTCGGTCGGACCTAGGCGCTCATCCAGAAGAGCAGTCCCATCAACGCGAACGTCGGGGACAGAGACGCATCACCAGGCTGCACGTAGAGCGTCGCCTCGTCGCCCTCAGACACGAGGGTGCCGGGTGCGGGCTCCTGACGGCAGACCGCTCCGGGTGGGGTCGCGTCCGCGCAGGGTTCCTCCACCTGGGTCACGACCAGACCGAAGTCCGATTCGAGGAATGCCTCCGCGTCGTCGCCCTGCTGCCCACTCACGTCGGGCATCTCGCGCTCCTCGGTCCCCTCGGACACGGTGATCGTGACCACATCACCCGGAGCCGCTTCCGTACCCGCTTCGGGATCCTGCGCGATCACGATCCCTGCCTCCTCGTCGCTGGGGGCGGTGATCACGCTGACCTCGAGGTCCGCTGCCTCGATCTCGTCCGTTGCCGTTTCCTCGGACTGACCGATCACCGAGGGGACGATCACCGCTTCGGGACCTCCGGAGACCACCAGATCGACCGTGCTCCTGACCTCGGCGTCCGATCCCGGTTCCGGTGACTGAGAGATGACGATCCCCTCTTCGAACTCGTCACTGGGCTCGGTTGCGATGTCGCCGACGCGCAGCCGGGCGTTCTCGATCTCTTCTTCCGCCTCTTCCTGGGTCAGGCCCACGAGCTCCGGCACCTCTACCTCGGCTCGGCCCTCCGAGACGAAGATCGTGACGGTCTCGCCCTCTTCGATCCGTTCGCCACCCTCGGGCTCCTGGCTGGTCACCTCGCCCCTCGGCTTGTTGCTGTTCTTGCGCTCGATGTCGACGTCGAAGCCCTTGTCCTCCAGGAGGTCTCGAGCCTCGTCCTGGTCCATACCGACGACGTCCGGCACGCGCACGAGGGGCCCGTCCCCGCCGAGCAGGTTGTTCGCCAGCAGGTAGGCCAGCAGCGCGAACACACCCAGGATCAGGAGCGCAGCGACCACGTAGATGCCCGCTCTGTTCTTGCCGTCGGGTTCCGGCTCCCATTCCTCCTCCGTCTGCCGGATCACCTGGGTGCCGGTGGCGGCCGGCGCAACGGTGGTGGTTCCCGCGAGAAGCGGAGTGGCATGGACCTGCTGGCCGGAGATGAAACGCTGGAGGTCGTCGTGCATCTCCCGCGCCGACTGGTAGCGGTTGTCCGGGTTCTTCGCGAGGGCCTTCATCGTGATCGCGTCCAGCGCGTCCGGAACATCCGGGTTGACCGACGAAGGCTTCTCCGCGTCCTCGCGCACGTGCTTGTAGGCGATCGACAATGGCGTGTCGCCTTGGAAGGGAGCGCGCCCGGTCAACATCTCGTACAGGACGCACCCGAGTGCGTAGACGTCAGAGCGTGCGTCGACCGGGTTCCCCTGCGCTTGTTCGGGAGACAGATAGGAGGCCGTGCCGATGACCATCCCCGTCTGGGTCATGGTCTGCTCACCGTCGCCCAGAGCTCTTGCGATGCCGAAGTCGGTCACTTTGGTCTGTCCGTAGGACGTGATCATGATGTTGCTGGGCTTGATGTCGCGGTGGACGAGCCCCGCGGTATGAGCCCTCTCGAGCGCTCTGGCGACGTCCGCGGCGATCTCGGCGGCGCGCTCGGGGAGCAGGGGCCCGTCTTCGCTGATGACGGCCTCGAGCCCGCGGCCGTCGATCATCTCCATGACGATGAAGTAAGCAGCGTCGTCGTTGCCGAAGTCGTAGAGAGACACGATGTTGGGATGGCTCAGGTTCGCCGCGGCCTGGGCCTCTCTCCGGAAGCGCTCGACGAAGGACCTGTCGTTGCTGAGGCGCTCGGCCAGCACCTTCACGGCGACCTCACGGCCGAGCAGATCGTCGCGGGCGCGATAGACCTCGGCCATACCTCCTTGGCCGACCTTCTCTATGACCTCGTAGCGGCCTCCGTAGGTCTTTCCTTCAGCGCTCAAGCTCAATCGTCCTTGTCTTTGCCATGGGCCTTCCCCTTACCGGGGTGGTCCTCGTCCTCTTCTTCCTCGTCTTCTTCAGGTTCTCCGCTGCTCACCTGGAGGGTAACTGCGTCCCCCGGCGCAACCATGGTGCCGGGCTCCGGGGTGCTCGAGACCACGTGCTCTTCTTTGATCTCTTCAGACGGCACGAAGGCAACGGTTACCGCCAACCCGGCTTGCTCCAGCACCTCAACCACGTCATCCATCTTCTCCCCGACGATGTCGGCCGGAAGGGGGAATCCGTCTTCGACCTCCTCGGTGGGGGATCCCTCGCTTGCCGGTTGCGTTCGACGTTCTTGATGATCCCTCGCCTCGGAAGGTTGCTCGGCATCTCCCAGACGGAGTAGCAAGAGCCCTAGCGCGATCGCGGCGAGTAGCCCGAGCGTCACCAGAACGTTCCTGCCCAGCTTCTGGGGGTCCCAACGACTGCCTGGGATCGGCCAAACCGTCGTCTCCATCCGCTCGGTCTCGCTGCCGGAGATGACCGCCATTGCTTCGCCGGGTTCGCCGGATAGCAAGACGGCCCGGAACTCGGCCGCGCTCTGGAATCGGTCGCGGGGATCCTTCGCGGTCGCACGTCGAACCGCGTCGTCGATGTAAGGGGGGATGTCCTTGCGCAGGTCACTCGGAGCCGGGACCTCGTCGGAGACGTGACGCATCGCCACCGCGATGATCGAGTCCCCCGTGAAGGGGACGGTCCCCGTCAACATCTCGTAGAGCACGATCCCCAACGAGTAGATGTCGGTGGCGGGACCCACCTCCGCTCCGCCGGCTTGCTCTGGAGAGATGTAGTGAGCGCTGCCGAGCACGGACCCGGTTGCGGTCAACGTGGCGTCACCCGCGGCACGCGCGATCCCGAAGTCGGTCACCTTCACCTTGTCGGAGTCGTCGAGGATGACGTTGGGGGGCTTGATGTCTCTGTGCACGACGCCGGCGGCATGAGCGTGCTCCAGGGCGGCCGCGATCTGGGCCGTTATGTGGGCAGCCCTCTCTGGATCCAACGGGCCCTCTTCGCGCAGGACCCGGGCGAGATCCTTGCCGTTGGCGAGCTCCATCACCATGTAGTGACAGCGATCGTCGGCCCCGAAGTCGTACACGCCGGCGATGTTGGGATGAGAGAGAGCTCCCGCGGCCCTGGCCTCGCGCCGGAACCGTTCGATGAACGTGGGATCCTCTGCGAGACCCTCCTTCAGCAGTTTCACCGCGACCTTGCGCTGCAGCCTCTCGTCGGTTGCCGCATAGACAGAGCCCATCCCGCCGGACGCGATGCGCTCGTCCAGCCGGTAACGCTCCGAGAGAACGGTCCCGATCACCATCCGCGGATCTGACGGTCGGCCTCGAAAAGCAGCTTGGCTATGGGGGCCGCGACCGCGCCACCCGTCGCCTCCGATCCGGCGGAGCCCCCGTTCTCGACGATCACCGCAACGGCCAGTTTCGGGTCGTTCGCGGGTGCGAACGCGATGAACCAGGCATGCGGGTTCTCACCCGGGACGGTCTGCGCGGTGCCCGTCTTTCCCGCTACCTGGGTGCCGGGGATCTGCGCGGCTGTGCCGGTTCCGCTCTCGACGACGGCGATCATCATCTCGGTGACCTCCCGGGCGGTATCGGACGACATCGCTCGCTCCATCGACTCAGGTTGGAACCTCTCGACGATGCCCCCGGAAGGGTCGATCACCTCCCGGACCAGTTGAGGCCTTGGGGTAACGCCTCCGTTGGCCACGCTGGAGGCAACCAGAGCCATCTGGAGAGGAGTCGCTACAACGTCACCTTGTCCGATCGCCACGTAGGCCTGGAACGGCTTGTTGTCTTCCCCGACCTCGGGGAACGCGCTCGTCTCGGTTCCCACCTCGAAGGGGATCTGGTCGTTGAAGCCCATGGCCTCGGCGGTCTCGCGGATCTCCTTCGGGATCTCCATCCCGATCATGGCGAAGGTCGTGTCGCAGGAGATCTCGAGCGCCGTGAAGAGGTCGATCTGGCCCCCGGCACAGCTGGTCTTGGTGAAGTTGGTCAAGGTTTCGTCGGTCTGCGGCAGTTCGAGCTCGGCCGGGTCGTCGAAGGTGTCGTTCGGGTCGTACCTGGTCTCCAAGGCGGCAGCGGTGGTGATGACCTTCACGGTCGATCCAGGTGCGTAGCCGCGGTGGGTAGTACCGGGGACGAGGGGGCTGCGCGGCGAGGCCGGGTCGAGCGATTCCCAGTAGCGCTGCGCTTCTTTGCCGTCGTGTGACGCCAGGGGGGTCGGGTCGTACGAGGGGTTGCTCCACATGGCGCGCACCTCGCCCGTTTGCGGGTCCAACGCAACGACCGCCCCTCGCTCGCCCCCGAGAGCGTCTCGGGCCGCTTGCTGCAAGCGCGAGTGGATCGTCAGGCGTACGTCGTCACCTTCCTCACCGGAGCCAAGGAAACGATCCTGGATGTCCTGCATGGAGATGACGCCGCTGTCCCCGAGGAGCTCGTCGTTGAAAGCGCTCTCGATGCGAGAGGTCCCGTAGCGGATCGAATAGAAGCCGGTGATGTGTCCGTATAGCTCGCCCTCCGGATACGTACGGCGGAAACGAAGCTGACCTTTCTTGGGTTCGCTTACGGCCACCCGCGTGCCGTCGAGAGTGATGATGTCCCCGCGTTTGATCGAGTACTCACGTAGCAACGAGCGGATGTTCGCGTTGTTCGAAGCGATCTCTTCTGCGGCGAAGATCTGCACGTAATTCAGCTGAAGGAAGACGGCAAGGAACAGGAACACGAGCCCGATACCTACCTTGCGGATCTGTCTATGCACCCGCTCGGCCTCCGATGAGGATCTCTCCGGTCATGGCCGGGTCCGGCGCAGAGGCGGCGTGATCGGAGATCCGGATCAGCACCGCGATCAGGATGAAGTTCGACAGCAAGCTCGATCCTCCGTAGGACATGAACGGCAGAGTGATCCCGGTGAGCGGCATCAGGCGAGTCACTCCGGCGAGGATGATCACCGTCTGGATGCCGAAGATGGTGATCAGCCCGGCGGCCAGAAGTTGGCCGAAGTCATCCCGTGCGTGCATCGCCACGCGTAACCCGCGGGCGACCATCAGCATGAAGCAGAGCAACACCCCTGCGGTGCCAAGGAGCCCGAGCTCTTCACCGATCACCGAGAAGATGAAGTCGGTGTGCGCCGCGGGGATGATGTCCGGACGTCCGAGTCCGAGGCCGGTTCCGAAGAGACCCCCGGTGGCCAGCGCGAACAAGGACTGAGCGAGCTGGTAGCCCTCGTCCGAGATGTAACGCGGGTTGAACACGTCGAGCCAGATCTGCACGCGTTGCTGTACGTGCGTGAACGCCTGGTAACCGATGTAGGCGCCCCCTGCGAAGAGGAGGAGGCCGAAGGCCACGTAGACGATGCGGGCGGTGGCGATGTAGAGCATCACGAGGAAGATCGAGAAGAACAGCAAGCTGGATCCAAGGTCCTTCTCGAAGAACATGACCGCCAGCGAAAGTCCCCACATCACCAAGAGCGGGCCGAAGTGCTTCAGGTCCGGGACGTGGAAGCCCATCACCCGCCGCGACGCGATCGCGAGCAGCTCCTTGCGCTCTGCGAGGTAGGCAGCGAAGAAGATGACCAGGCAGACCTTGGCGATCTCTCCCGGCTGGAAGGCCAACGGGCCCAACCGAACCCACAACCTGGCCCCGTTGATCGTTGCTCCGAGCGGGCTCAGGGGGATCAAGAGCAGTCCCACTCCGACGAATCCGAGGATGTACTTGTAGCGAGCGAGCACGGCGGGATCTCTCACGACCAACAGTGTCCCCACGAAGCAACCGAGGCCGAACAGCGTCCACGTGACCTGCGTTGGGCCGAACCCGTCGGGGGAGAGCCGGTAGATGGCCGCCAGCCCCACGGCGTTCAGGATCGCTGCGATCGGCAGGATCAACGGATCGGACTGGCGCGCCGTCCGGCGAACCACTATGTGGGCGCCGACGTAGAAGACGGCCATGAGGACCATGAACGGGATGGCCGTTCCGACGCTTGCCGAATCGCGAGCGTTACCAGAGCCAACGCTCCCGATCCGAGGATCAGGGCCAGGATGAGCAGCGAGAGCTCTCGGTTGCGCCGCACGGCGACCTGAGTGCTCAGTTGTCCTTCCCCCCGCTGTCGCCGCTCGCCGGCTTGGTGAACTCGGAGTCCTGCGAGCGTGCCTCGAGGTTCTGAACCTTCTCGCGGGCATCCTCCAGAGATTCCGCTTTGATCCCCTCTTCAACGTTGCTGCGCAGGAACTCGGGGAGGTCCTCGACGGCGACATCGGTCGGCTCCTCAGGTTCCTTCAAGGAGAAGCCCATGATGTTCTCGGGGATGCCTCGGTAGATCGTGACCGTTCCAGAGCTGTCCGCCCCGATGAAGTACGAGTTGTTCAGGGTGTAGCGAGCGGCGGCGTACGCGCCACCTGCGAGGAGGAGCACGACGGCAAGGGGGATGACCACGAGGCCCCACCTTCTTCGTCGGGGGGCGACGTCGACGGGTCCGACCTGCGCGATCTCGTCGGGCACACGATGCACCCCGGTGTCCACCGCCGGGGCTCGCTCCACGTCGGGCTCGGTCGTCTCGCGCTGAGTGATCGGGGTTGGACGGTCGTCGCTCGAGGTGTGCGTCACCGACGAAGCGGATCCGACGTCTGCGAGGTCGATGAGGACGACCGTGACGTTGTCTTCGCCGCCCGCCTCGAGAGCGCGGGCAACGAGCTCCTCCGCGGCGGCAGTCGGGTCGGGCTGCGTGGATAGGACCTCGTGGAGGTCTTCGTTCCCGATCATCGACGTAAGGCCGTCACTGCACAGGAGTAGGCGATCGCCCTCGGCTACTTCCATCGAGAGCTCGTCGACCTCGACGTCAGCATCGACACCGAGGGCTCTCGTGATGATGCTCCTTTGGGGGTGGCGCTCTGCCTCTTCAGGCTTGAGGCGGCCCTCGCGAACCATCCGACTGACCAGCGTGTGGTCCTCGGTTATCTGGGAGAGCTCTTGTCCTCTATATAGGTAGGCGCGCGAATCGCCTACGTGGGCGATGTGGATCTTGTGGTCGTTCAGCAACGCCAGCGTGCACGTCGTCCCCATCCCCCGCAGCGCCGGGTCGTTCTGGGCCTTCTCCCAGATCGCAGTGTTCGCTCCGCGCACGATCGACGCGAGCTCGGCCGTGTTGCGAGGCATCGCCTCGTCGGCGCGCTCGGCGATCATGTCAACAGCTGTGGCGGAGGCGACGTCTCCGGCGATGTGACCGCCCATCCCGTCCGCCACTGCGAACAGCGGAGCCTTGACTAGATAAGAGTCTTCGTTGCCCTGGCGGACGCGGCCCACATCCGTCTTCGCCGCCACGACCGGTTTCATTTGCGCATCTCGAGGACGGTCTTGCCGATCTTCACTCGATCGCCTCGCTGCAGCTCGGTGGGCGAGGTGATCCGTCTGCGGTTCACGTAGGTGCCGTTGGTCGACCCAAGGTCTTCGACGAGCACGGCGCCATCGCGCGTGAAGATCCGCGCGTGCATCTGGCTGACGTAAGAGTCATCCAGGACCAGGTGACACTTCTCTGCCCTGCCGATGATCACCTCGTCAGACAGGTCCAGCGTTCGACCCTTCTTGTCTCCTTCGATGACGGCGGCCCTACGGAACGCCTTCTTCTTGCCGCGTGCAGCGGGGGCCGATGTGGGCGCCACTGAGCGCCGGGAGGTCGCGCTGGGAGCGGACGCAGGACGGAGCTCGAGATAGATCACGCGCACAGCGCGCGCGATGAAGATGTAGAGGACCGCCAGGAACACATACTTCAGTAGCTCTAATACGAGGTCAGGCATCGGTCTGTGCCCCGCTGATCTCGAAGACCATCTCACTCGTGCCGAAAGACAACCGGTCTCCGTCCTCCAGCGGGTGCTCGCGTGCGAGCTTTCCGTTCACGAGGGTGCCGTTCGTAGATCCCAGGTCGACCAGCAGCCAGCGAGACCCTTCGCGGCGAAGCTCTGCATGTCTCCTGCTCACGTTCGAGTCGGCGAGGACGACGTCGCACGTCGACAGGCGCCCGATCACGACGGGTTGGCGGGTGATCGAGATCTTCTCCTTCCGGTTGCCTTTCTCGTCGAGCACCACCAACTGTGCCCCTGATCCCACCACTCCCATGCGCGCTGCAGTGTCAGAAGAGACCGCCCGGCTGGAATCCGCACTTCCCTCTTCGGGCTCATGGGTAGACACCTTCGATCCCTTGACGTCCTCATCGGCGACCAGTGACGCCTCTACGCTGAGCTCTCCGGTCCCCATCTCGTCGACCTTGTGGAAAGACACCCGAGGCAGGCCCATCAGGTTCCAGTGCTGGCGCTTGGCCTCCTCGATGACGAGCTCCGAGAACTCCCTCTCCAGACCGGCCCTCATCTGGTCGAAGCGGGCGTGGTCGTCCGGGCTCAGGAAGACCCTGAACTCGTTCGGGGCGTAGGTGCGGTTCACCGAGACGGTCTTGCTCTCCCCCATCTCCCGCAGGATCCGGCGCCCGACCTCGACGGGCTGCAGCCCGGACCGGAACATCTTCGTGAAGAATCCCTCTACGAGACCCTCCAACCTCTGCTCGATGCTCTTGGCTACGCCCATGAGGCCCGATTATGCCCGCCTGCCCTGAGTCTCACTCTTCGTAACGACGTCTATATCCTTTGAGCGTTCCCGGGCGAGTGGTGGAACGGCAGACACGCTGGCTTCAGGTGCCAGTGCTCGCAAGAGTGTGGGGGTTCAAATCCCCCCTCGCCCACCGAAGAACCGAGAGGCGGCCTCCACCCTTTTCTTCGCGGGCTAGGCGCGGAAATGACCCTTGAAAGTGCTTGACTCGCCTTATGTTCTTGCCGAAAGAATCTCCGAAGGGGAGCCACTCGATGCGGAGAGTCAGGAGGCATAGGGGTGGTGGACAGGGACGCCTCGCGGGAGCGTTCCGAGGACTACGAAGGTCGACTGGCGGGCCTCGACGAGACCCTGTCGATCCTCGTCCATGAACTGCGGAATCCGCTCACGATCATGCAGGGCTTCGCGACCACGCTCGTGAACGCGGCGGAAGCTATGGATCCGGAAGCCGTCGTAAAGGCGGCCAAGGCCGTTGAGCGCGGCGCCCGCCGTATGGACCTCCTGCTCTCCACGCTGCGAGACGCATCGGTCTTCGACGGTGGAGAGATGCCTCTGCTCCTCAAGGACGTTCTGGTGAGCGATCTGGTCGACGAGGTAGTCGAGAGCGTTCAGACCATCGCCCCGGAGCATTCGCTGGTGTGTTCGATCGAGGACGACGTTCTGGTTCGGGTGGACATCATCCGGATCCAGCAGATCCTGACCAACCTTCTTTCCAACGCGATCAAGTTCTCCCCGGCGGACTCCAGGGTCGATCTCAAGGTCTCCCGAGACGACGACACCGTGACCATCTGCGTTTCGGATGAGGGCCCCGGCATCCCGGCGGAGAGGGTGGACGAGCTCTTCCAGAAGTTCTCTCGGCTGGGGGCCGAGGTGAGCGGAACCGGTCTGGGCCTTTACCTTTCGAGGGCGATAGCCCGGGCGCATGGGGGAGATCTCGAGCTCGCGGCGCGGCAGGGCAGGGGATGCGACTTCCTGCTTCGACTGCCGATCCATAGTGCCTCCAGCGAAGCCTCCCTCCCCTCCTACCGAAAGGGTCAGCCCCGCTAGGGAAGCTTTTCGGGGGTTGCGGGCGTAAGCTTCCTCTCTAGCTAGGCACGAGAGAGGGGCATCGATGACTGCAAGACGCCGCCAGCCGCTGGCCGACGTACTCGGCCCGCTCGAGGCCGAGGTCATGGACATCGTGTGGGACCGTCGGGAGGCGACCGTTCGTGACGTGCACCGTGCGCTCGCCGACAAGCGCCGCATCGCCTACACGACGGTGATGACCACGATGGGCCGGCTCACCGAGAAGGGTCTGCTGAAACGGGTGGAGGAGCAGCCCGCTCATCACTATTTCCCTGCAGTCAGTCGGGAGCAGTACGCGAGCTCTGCGGTCAAGTCCGTAGTGGACTGGCTCGTGAATCACTTCCGTGATCCTGCCGTCGCCTATTTCATCGACCGGGTCGAGAAAGAGGACGAGGCGGTGATCGATTCACTCCGGGAGGCGATCAAGCAGCGGGATGGCAAGTGAGGATCGCTATCCCCGCCTCCGGAGCCTCAGACTGAGTTCGTCGTGACCTCTGCCGCACCCACCATCGTCGCGATCGAGACCAACTCGGCTTGGGTCGTGATCTTGGCGGTCTCTCTCGTGACGATGCCGGTGGCATTGCTCCTCCGACGGTTGATCGGACGGCCGGGTGCGCTCGCTTCGTCGGTGCTGCTGGGTCTTCCGTTGGCTCTCCCCCTCGTTGCGGCCCTGAGCTTCCAGAAGAGCGTCCTCCCGGAGGTCTCTGTTCTTCGGCCGCTGGCACCGGAGCTCTTCGAGAAGCCAGACTGGAACCTGCTGCACTTCATGTTCGTTGCGGATGCCCGGGGGGAGGGACTCGTCCCCTATGCGTTCACCGGCGCCCCCGGCCGCTGGCTGTTCCTGCTGGGTGTCACGTTCAGCTCGTTCATGCTGTTGCGCAGGCTCGCCGGGGCGATCGCCCTGAGGCGACTGATACACAGGTGCGAGGACCTCGATCCGACCCAGAACCGGGAGCTGATGGAAAGGGTAGGGCGGCTGTCCGAGGCTTCCGGTCTGAAGCAGGTTCCGGTCGTGAAGTTCCTGCCCGACAGCGTTACGGGTGCCTTCGTAGCGGGTGGTCGGGACGGGCGCATCCTGATCTCGCCCGCACTGATCGAGAGCCTGGAACCGGATGAGCTCGATGCGATCCTGGCCCACGAGCTCGCTCATATCGCAGCGCGAGACGTCCCCGTGATGGTGGTCGCCGGACTTCTCAGGGATGTGGTGGCCTGGAACCCGGTCGCTCATCTTGCGTTGCGTCGCTTGATCGCCGAGCGCGAGTTCGAAGCGGATAGGCACGCCGCTTCTCTGACCGGCAAGCCGCTGGCCGTTGCTTCCAGCCTGGTGAAGATGTGCGAGCTGATGCAGGTGCGTTCCCGGTTCGAACCGAGGCCGACGCTGGCATTCTTCAGGAACCGGGGCCGGTTGCGCCGCCGGGTGGCTGATCTCTTGGCATTGGCCGACGGGCGCAGCATTGCTCAAGCCCCGGAGCGGATCCCTTACGTGGTCGCCGCCTGCCTCGCCGCGGTCCTCGGATTGCAGGTCGGCGCCCAGGTCGCCCAGCAGGCCGACTTCGCCATCGTGTGGGACGCGCCCGACGCGGCCAGCGTCCCTCTCTGGCTCGACGGTCGACTCAGCCCGCAACGGACCCCGGTCGCCGGCTCGAGGGCGGACCGGAACAAGCGAACCAAGCAGGTCAAGAAGGTGACTTTCGCGGGAGCGCGCTTTCCGGTGTTCGGGGACGGCTACGCGCTGCGCGAGGCCGATCTGGGGCGATGGAAGAAGGCACTGTCGGTGTGGGCTAAGCGCAAGGGCTACCCCTCTCGGATGCTGATGACAGAGGTCGATCGCAGCTGGCGGGCCGCTCCCGTTTTCGCTACCCCTCGCATCGGACCCTTCGGTTTCTACCGGATCGACCTTTTCGCGAATCTGCGGGTCCCCGGTCGCCAACGCTGACGCCAGAACGCCTACGTACCCATACCTACCTACTACAACGGTGGTAGCATCCCTTCCTTGACTCGGCGCGCGCTGGTGCGCGTCCGACGGAGTAATCAGGAGGGGAAATGCGACTATCGAAACGCCTGTCGCTCATCGCTCTGCTCATGGTGCTGGCGCTCATCGCAGCGGCATGCGGCGGTGATGGCGGGAGCACCGGCACCGACACGGGTGACACCGGAGACGGTGCCGCTACCGGTGGCGAATTCTCAGTAGCCATCTGTGAGCCGCAGTTCCTGCAGCCTGGCAACACGCAGGAGACCTGTGGGGCTCAGGTCCTGCAGGGTCTGTTCAGCCCGCTTGTCGAGTTCGACCCCGACACCGCCGAGCCCTCGAACTTGGTTGCCGAGTCGATCGAGTCGGAAGACCTCCAGACCTGGACGGTCAAGATCCAGGACGGGTGGACCTTCCACAACGGCGAGCCCCTCACTGCGCAGAACTACGTCGACGCATGGAACTGGGCTGCCGACTCCCGCAACAAGGCCCTCAACTCCTACTTCTTCGCCAACGTCGAGGGCTACGACGACCTCAACCCGGAGAAGGGCAAGCCGACCACCGATTCGATGAGCGGCCTCAAGGTCGTCGATGACACCACCTTCGAAGTGACGCTGACCGAGCCCTTCAGCCAGTTCCCGCTGACCGTCGGTTACACGGCCTTCTACCCGCTTCCCAAGGCCTTCTTCGAGGACCCGGACGCGTTCAACGAGGCTCCGATCGGCAACGGTCCGTTCATGATGGACGGCAAGTGGAAGCACGACCGCGAGATCCGTGTGAAGAAGTACCCGGACTACCCGGGCGAGCCTGCGAACGCCGACGCCATCGAGTTCCGCATCTATGCGGACCTGAACACTTCGTACACGGACCTGATCGCGGGCAACATCGACATCATCGACTCGGTCCCGACCGAGCAGCTCGCTCAGGCTCCGCAGGAGCTGGGCGACAGGTTCGTGCAGAAGGAGAGCTCCTACTTCGGTTACCTGGGCTTCCCGATGTACGAGAAGCCGTGGGACAACCTCGAGCTCCGCAAGGCCGTGTCCATGGCTATCGACCGCGAGGCGATCACGACCGCGATCTACCAGGGCGCCTACACGCCGGCTAACTCGCTCATCCCGCCGGTGGTACCGGGTTACCGCGAAGAGGTGTGCGGCGACGTTTGCAGGCACAACCCGGACGAGGCCAAGAAGCTCTGGGATGCCAACAACGGACCCAGCGAGATCACCTTGTGGTTCAACAACGATGGTGGCCACGAAGAGTGGATGGAGGCTCTGTCGAACCAGCTCCGCAAGACGCTTGGCGTGACGACGAAGTTCGAGTCCCTCGCCTTCGAGGAGTACCTCACGCTGCAGGACGAGCACAAGATCACCGGTCCGTACCGGGCCGCGTGGGTGTTCGACTACCCGAGCCCCCAGAACTACCTCGAGCCGATCTTCGGTTGTGAGGGTTCTTCGCAGGAGTTCGGTTACGAGGACCACGGGTGCGAAGAGGCCCAGGAGCTGATCGACGAGGCGAACCAGACCGAGGACCTGGACGCAGCGATCGAGCTGTACCACCAGGCCGAGGACGCGATCCTGGCGGACCTGCCGGGCACGCCGCTGTGGTTCGGTGTCACGCAGGCCGGTTACGGCGAGGGTGTCGACAATGTGATCTTCGATGTCTTCAGCTTCGTCCGTCTCGAAGACGTCGAGGTTGTTGACGCCTAGCAAGAAGCTTCAAGCAACGGAGTAGCATCATCGGAGCGGCCGGCCATCGTGCCGGCCGCTCTTTCCGTAAGGGGGGTTCTAGCGGTGGGTCGGTATTTCATCAGAAGGATCCTGCAAGTGATCCCGGTCTTCTTCGGGGCCACCTTTCTGATCTTCGCGATGGTGTTCGCACTCCCCGGCGATCCCATCCGTGCTCTCGCAGGCGAGAAACCTCTGTCGGAGGCGGTACAGCGACAGTTCCGCGAGGAGTACCACCTCGAAGACCCGTTGCCGGTGCAGTACGGGTATTACATCGCAGGCCTAGCACAGGGGAACTTCGGGCAAACCTTCCGTGGCGAGCAGGTGATCGACATCATGAAGGACAAGTTCCCGATCACGGCCAAGCTGGCGCTCTTCGCCTTCGTGTTCGAGGCCGTACTTGGGGTGATCGCCGGCATCCTGGCGGGATTGAGACGCGGGTCCTTCATCGACAACCTGGTCCTTGTCTCGACCATCACGGTGGTCTCTGTGCCGGTGTTCGTCCTTGGCTTCTTGGCGCAGCTGTTACTGGGAGTGCAGCTGAAGTTGTTCCCGATCGCCGGGATCCAGTGGGGCGCGACGAGTTACGTCCTGCCCGGGATGGTGCTCGGCTCTCTGTCGCTTTGCTACGTGGCTCGCCTGCTTCGTACTTCGCTCGGTGAGAACCTGCGCGCCGACTACGTGCGTACCGCCACGGCGAAGGGCCTTTCCCGCATGAGGGTCGTCGGCCGACACACGTTGAGGAACTCGCTGATCCCCGTCATCACCTTCCTTGCGGTCGATCTGGGGTTCCTGATGGGCGGAGCGATCGTCACGGAGTCCATCTTCAACATGCCGGGCATCGGTCGCGAGGTGTTCCTGGCGATCAGGGGCCAGGAAGGCGCCCTCGTGGTCGGCATCGTGACCGCAGGGGTGTTGATCTTCATGTTCGCGAACCTGCTGGTCGACCTTCTCTATGCCATCCTCGACCCACGGATCCGCTATGAGTGACGAACCCAGGAGCACGACCCCAGGGGGGCCTAAGGACGGTCCTCTGATCCACACCGGGGTCGAAATGGCAGGGCTCGAGGAGCCGGAGCAGCAGGCGGTGGATCATGGTCCTGCGCTCTCGGGGCCGGATCCGTCCGGCGCGGGGGCGCAGGTAGCTGCAGCGGCAGGTGATGCTCCGACCCATCAGGCCAGCCTCTGGGGCGACGCATGGAGACAGTTGCGTCGCAACCCCTTCTTCATCCTTCCAGTCGTTCTCCTCATCTTCTTCACGGTCATGGCGATCGCCCCTCAGTTGTTCACGGATGGCGACCCGTACGACTGCAACGTCAGGAACAACATCGTGGACGGCCAGCTCCTGATCCGGGGCCCGTCCGAGGGCCACCCGTTCGGCTTTGACGTACAGGGCTGCGACTACTACACCCGGGTCGTCTACGGAGCGCGGGTATCGCTGACGATCGGCCTCCTCACGGTGTTCTTCTCGTCATTGATCGCCGTCGCTCTGGGCGCGCTGTCGGGCTTCTACGGTGGCTGGCTCGATGGCCTGATCGCTCGCGTTGCGGACATCGTGTTCGCCGTCCCACTCACACTCGGCGGGATCATCATCCTGAACACCTTGGGAGACCGGAACGTCTGGAACGTTTCTCTAGCGCTGCTGGTGCTCGGCTGGCCCACGACGATGCGTTTGATGCGCTCATCGATCCTTAGCGTGAAAGAGATGGATTACGTATCCGCGGCTCGAGCGCTGGGCGGCAGTGACTGGCGCATCCTTCGCCGTCACATCCTCCCGAACGGTATGGCGCCGGTGATCGTCTACTCGACGATCACGGTCGGCATCATCATCGCGACCGAGGCAACGTTGTCCTTCCTGGGTGTCGGCCTCCAGTTGCCGGCGGTCTCGTGGGGATTGATGATCAGTGGAGCGCAGTACCGCATCCTGGAGTATCCCCACCTCCTCTTCTTCCCGGCCACGGCTCTGGTCCTCCTGGTGTTCAGCTTCATCTTGCTCGGTGACGCTCTCCGCGACGCTCTGGACCCGAGGCTGCGATGAGCGCACAGTCGACCGGGGTCACCTACGAGTCGCGCCAGCGGGATTACGAGGGCCACCTGCTCGAGATCAAGGACCTCGCGGTCGAGTTCCGGACCCCGTACGGCGTGGTCAATGCCGTGAACGGGATCAGTTACACGCTGGACCCCGGTGAGACGCTGGCCATCCTGGGTGAGTCCGGGTCGGGTAAGAGCGTCAGCGCCCAAGCGATCATGGGCATCATCGACTCGCCCCCGGGTTTCATCACGAGTGGCTCGATCACCTACAAGGGCCGGGACCTGTTGAAGCTGCCGGAGTCGGAACGCCGGAAGGTGCGCGGCCGGGAGATCGCGATGATCTTTCAGGACGCTCTCACCGCACTGAACCCCGTGTTCACGGTCGGGTTCCAGATCGGCGAGATGTTCCGCGTGCACCGAGGCATGTCCAAGAAAGACGCCAAGGCGAAGGCGATCGAGCTGATGGACCGGGTGCGGATCCCTTCCGCAAAGGACCGGGTCAACGACTATCCCCACCAGTTCTCAGGCGGCATGAGGCAGCGCGTGATGATCGCGATGGCTCTGTCTTTGGACCCCGACATCCTGATCGCCGACGAGCCGACGACCGCGTTGGACGTGACGGTGCAGGCCCAGATCATGGAGCTCCTGCACGACCTCCAGGCCGAGACCGGGATGGGCTTGATCTTGATCACGCACGACCTCGGGGTCGTGGCCGACGTCTCCGATCGCCTGGCCGTGATGTACGCGGGCAAGATCGTCGAGACCGGCGACGTCTACGAGATCTACGGCAACCCGGCTCACCCCTACACCGAAGGGTTGATGGCCTCCATCCCTCGCATCGATCAGAAGGGCGAGGACCTCAACCCGATCAAGGGTGCTCCACCGAACCTGATGCGGATCCCGCCGGGCTGTCCTTTCCATCCGCGCTGTCCTTACGCGCGTCAACGATGTGTCGAGGAGGTCCCGCCCTTGTACGAGGTCGCCGCCGGCCGCCGCAGCGCATGCCACTACTGGGAAGAGGTCGTTGCGAGCACGAGGCCCGCCGATGCCTGAGACCGCCACTCTCACACCGCTGGATCCGACCGCAGGCAAAGGAGAACCGATCCTGAGCGTGCGGAATCTCGTCAAGCATTTCCCCCTCACTCAGGGCATCATCTTCAAGAAGCAGATCGGCGCCGTGCAGGCCGTGTCGGATGTCAGTTTCGATCTGTATCCCGGAGAGACGCTCGGCTTGGTCGGGGAATCGGGCTGCGGTAAGTCGACCACCGCCAAGCTGTTGCTGCGCCTGGAGAAGGCGACCGCCGGACAGGCCTTCTACAAGGGCCAGGACATCTTCGAGATGGACAAGAGGGAGCTGCGCAACCTGAGGCGCAACATCCAGATCGTGTTCCAGGATCCCTACGCATCGCTCAACCCGCGTATGACGGTCGGAGACATCATCTCGGAGGCTTGGGAGATCCATAAGGGGGTCGTGCCGAAAGAGAAGCACGCGAGCAAGGTGCAAGAGCTCCTCGAGGTCGTCGGTCTCGACCCGGGACATACGAATCGTTACCCCCACCAGTTCTCGGGTGGGCAACGTCAGCGCATCGGCGTCGCTCGCGCTCTCGCGTTGAACCCCGAGATCATCATCCTGGACGAGCCGGTATCCGCGCTCGACGTTTCCGTCCAGGCGCAGGTCGTGAACCTGCTCGAGAGCCTCCAGAAGGAGTTCGGCCTCTCCTACGTGTTCATCGCGCACGATCTTTCTGTCGTGCGCCACATCTCGGATCGCGTGGCGGTGATGTATCTCGGGAAGATCGTCGAGATCGGCACTCAAGAAGAGGTCTATGAGAAGCCGTCGATGCCTTACACGCAGGCTCTGCTCTCCGCGGTGCCGGTTCCCGATCCGCGAGCGCGCGAGATGAAGAAACGGATCATGCTGCAGGGAGACGTCCCGAGCCCCGCTAACCCACCCTCAGGTTGTCGTTTCCGCACCCGTTGTTGGAAGGCTGAAGACATCTGTGCCGAGGAGGAGCCTGCTCTGATCGACCGCGGCCAGGGTCATCCCAGCGCCTGTCACTTCGCAGAGATCGAGAAGGTAGTAGTACCGACCACCACCCCCTGACGAGTGCTGTTTCGGCTCTACCTTCGGTGAGGGCCGCTCTAGCCGCCGATCCCCTCGATCTCGGCGGTGCGATGGCTCGGGTCCCTCTCGCTCCCCGGCGGCCTTCCCTTGAAGAGAGCGGTAAGAGCCGGAGGCACGATCAAGGTGGTCGCCACGCTCATCACGACGACGACCCCATAGAGGTCCGGCCCGATGATGCCGCGGGTCAACCCGATCGTTGCCACCAGTATCCCCACCTCGCCGCGCGGCACCATGCCGACGCCCACGATCGTTGCCGATCGCTTCCCCATGGGGGCCGCTGCCAACCCACACCCGATCAGCTTCCCGATCACGGCTAAGAGGATCACGAGGACGGCGAGCAGGATGTTGGACGAGTCGGAGAAAACGCTGAGATCGACCATCGTGCCCGTGACCACGAAGAAGAAGGGCACGAGCAACGAATAGACCGGCTCCAGTCGTTCCTCCAGCTGGTAGCGCTCGCGCGTCTCGGCGAAGGCCATCCCGGCCAGGAACGCGCCGATGATCGCGGCGAGCTCCAGCCTTCCCGCCAGCGCGGCTAGCCCCAGGCACAGCGCGAGTGCGATCGCGAACACCTGCACCTTTGGCAGTTGGTCCAGCAGCGGTGTGGCCCGATCGACCAAGCGTGGGCCGAGCCCCCCGACCAGGAGCACGAAGCCGATCGCGAGGCCGGCCAGCAGCAAGACAGAGCCGAGCGTGAGATCACCCACGACCGAGCCTGCGACGACGGCCAGGACGAGCAGCCCCAGGATGTCGTCGACCACCGCGGCCCCCAACACGACCCGGCTCTCGGGCTCTCGTATCCGACCCAGGTCGGACAGCACCCGGGCCGTTACTCCGACGGAGGTGGCCACCATGGCCGTCCCCACGAAGAGGGCGTCGGGGGTGGGGTCGCCGAGGAGCTTCAGCAAGGCGAAGCCGAGGATGAAAGGGACGACGACCCCGGCGGCTCCCACGGCCAGCGAGCGTCCACCGACGACCTTGAGATCGGACAGAGGTGTATCCAGGCCCACCGCGAACAGCAGGATGATCGCCCCCAACTCCTGCAGGACCTCATGCGTATGCGAGTGCCCTATCAGGCCGACCAGATGGGGGCCGAACAGGATCCCGGCCAGGAGTTCCCCGATCACGGGGGGTTGCCCGAAGCGTTCGAATACGTAGCCGAACACCTTGGCTAGGGCGAAGATAAGGGCCAGGTCGATCAGGATCGCTTCGGTGGTCATCGGTCAGCGGACCCTAACGGGGCTCGGATGCGTACCGAAAGGCTTCAGACCCCACTACACCGATAGTAGCCATTCTTCTTTTACAGACCTATACTGCTCGCTCACGTAGGTAGCTCTCAAGTCTCGGGGGGGTAAGGGATGCGTACACGTCTCAGGCTGGTCGCGATCCTCGCGGTCCTGGCTCTCATAGCTGCTGCATGCGGCGGCGACGACGGCGGCACCACTAGCGAGGACGACGGGGGCGGGACCACTGCAGACGCCACGCTGACCTTCGGGACCTCGGCCGATCCGGTCGTTCTCGACGGAGCGCTCGTCTCCGACGGTGAGTCCCTCCGAGCGATCGACCAGATATTCGAGGGCCTGGTGACGCTGGCTCCGGGGGGGACGGAAGTGGTGCCCGGCCTCGCTACCGAGTGGGAGGCGTCTGAGGACGGCACCTCCTACACGTTCCAGCTGCAGGAAGGCGTGAAGTTCCACGACGGTACGGACTTCAACGCCGAAGCAGTCTGTTTCAACTTCGATCGCTGGTACAACTTCAAAGGATCGTTCCAGAACCCCGCGGCCAGCTACTACTGGCAGACGGTGTTCGGCGGGTTCTCCGACGGCAAAACGGAGTCTCTCTACGAATCGTGTGAGGCGACCAGCGACACCGAGGTGGTCCTGAACCTCACCAAGCCCTCGGCCTCGATCCTGCCTGCTCTTGCACTTACCAACTTCACCATCGCCAGCCCGACCGCTCTGGAGGAGTACGACGCCGACGCCGGCAAGGTCGATGCAGAGGGCATCTTCAGTCCGACCGGCACCTACGCGACCGAGCATCCAACAGGTACGGGCCCCTTCAAGTTCGAGTCCTGGGAACGTGGCCAGGCCCTCACCATGGTCCGCAACGAGGACTACTGGGGAGATGCGCCCGGGAACATCCAGACGCTTATCTTCCAGCCGATCGCGGACCCGGCAGCACGACTTCAGGCCCTGCAGAACGGCGAGATCCAGGGTTACGACCTCGTCGACCCGCAGGACTTCGAGACGATCGAGGGCGACGAGAACCTCCAGCTTCTCAAGCGTCCGGCCTTCAACGTGGGTTACGTCGGCTTCAACCAGGCGGTTCCGCCGCTCGATCAACTCGAGGTGCGCCAGGCGATCGCGCACTCGATCGATCGGCAAGAGATCGTCGACGCCTTCTACGGAGGTCAAGGGGTCGTTGCTCACCAGTTCATGCCACCGGAGCTATTCGGATACGCCGACGACGTGACCCAGTACGAGTACGACCCAGAGAAGGCCGCCCAGATCCTCGAGGAGGCCGGCATCGAGACGCCGGTCGAGATCGACTTCGCCTACCCGACCGACGTCGAGCGCCCCTACATGCCGGATCCGCAGGCCAACTTCGAGGCGATGGTGGCCGATCTCGAGGAGAACGGTCTCTTCAAGGTCGAGAAGAAGGCTGCCACCTGGAGCCCGGACTACCTCGACAATGCCGACAACGGCCGTTACGGCCTCTACCTGCTCGGCTGGACGGGTGACTTCGGCGACCCGGACAACTTCATCGGCACTTTCTTCCAGACGCCTCAGAAGGCCTGGGGCTTCGACAACGAGGAGATCTTCAACTGCCTCGACGAAGCCGAGGTCGAGACGGACGAAGACGCTCGGGTCGCTCTCTACGAGGAATGCAACCGGCTGATCATGGACTTCCTCCCGGGTCTGCCGTACGTGCACACCGAGCCGGGTCTAGCCTTCACGGCCAACGTCAGTGGCTATGAGCCGAGTCCCGTCTCTCTGGAACCGTTCTCGATCGTCACGGTCGAAGGCGGAGAGTAAGTAGCAAACGTATAGAGCAGGGGCGGGAGAGATCTTCTCCCGCCCCTTACTCTTTCCGACATGCTGAAGTTCGTCGTTCGACGACTGCTGCAGATGATCCCTATCCTGGCGATCCTGTCGGTGCTGCTCTTCCTGTTCATCCGCTCTCTTCCGGGCGGCCCTGCGATCGCGCTCCTCGGCGAGCGCGCCACCGAGGAGGGGATCGAGCAGATCGAGAAAGAGCTCGGACTGGACGATCCGCTGCCGGTTCAGTACGGGCGCTACATGCGCAACGTGCTGCGAGGGGACCTGGGATCGAGCACGAGAACGAGGCAGCCTGTGGTCGAGGAGCTGAAGCAGCGTTTCCCCGCGACCGTGGAGCTGAGCTTGGCAGCGATGTTGTTCGCCATCGTTGTGGGGATCCCGCTGGGGTTCATCGCCGCCAAGCGCTATCTCGGTTTACTCGATAACTCGAGCTTGTTCCTCTCATTGATCGGGATCAGCTTCCCCGTCTTCTTCCTGGCTCTCCTTCTGAAGTACCTATTCGCGATCAAGCTGGGGTGGTTGCCGACGATCGGCCGGATCGACGTGACGCGAGGGCTCGATACACCCACCAACTTCTATCTGTTCGATGCTGCGATGGCAGGTGACTGGGATGCGTTCAAAGACGTGGCCCGCCATCTCGTGCTTCCGGCGATCGCGCTGGGCACGATCCCACTGGCGATCGTGACGCGCATCACACGCGCCGCCACCCTGGATGTCCTGAACGAGGACTACGTGCGGACGGCCCGCGCGAAAGGCCTGGATCCCAGGGTCGTCGATAGCCGCCACATCATGAAGAACGCGATGCTGCCGGTGGTCACCATCGTGGGATTGCAGACCGGTCTGCTGCTGACGGGCGCCGTACTGACCGAGACCGTGTTCGCCTGGCCCGGCGTGGGTAGCTGGATCCTCGATGCGATCCGGAACCGGGACTACGCGGTACTTCAGGGAGGCATCCTGTTCTTCGCCGTGATGGTGGCGCTGGTTAACCTGCTCGTGGACGTGTCCTATGCCTTTCTCAATCCGAAGATCCGGCTGAGATGAGGCGCGGATGAGCATCGCTCAAGCGGAGGCCAGGGAGCTCGCCCTCGAACAGCCCGCAGGGCTCTGGACGGACGCGTTCGATCGCATCAAGCGAAACCCTAGCGCGATCCTCGGAGCGGTTCTGATCCTCACGTTCGTGATCACCGCGCTGTTCGCCCCCTGGATCGCTCCCCACGGACCGAACGAGCAGGTGGGCAGCCTCAGCGGGAACGGATTGCCTCCCGGGGACGGTCACCTCTTCGGGCTGGATAAGCAAGGACGCGACTACTTCTCGCGTGTCGTCTACGGCGCTCGTCTGTCGCTGCTCGTAGGCGTCGTGTCCGTAGCGGTGGGTCTGAGTCTGGGCCTGTTGCTCGGAGCTACCGCAGGCTATTTCGGTAAGTGGGTGGACAACCTGATCATGCGAGCCATGGACGTCATCTTGTCTGTCCCGGCCTTCTTGCTGGCCATCGGGCTCGTCACGTTGCTGGGTCGCGGCCTGTTCCAGATCATGGTTGCCGTTGGCCTGACCACCGTGCCGATATTCGCGCGCCTGCTCCGAGGATCGATCTTGGCCCAGCGCGAATCCGAGTACGCGCTAGCGGCTCGATCGATCGGCGTCCCGGGCCGGCGGCTGTTGCTGCGTCACATCCTGCCTAACTCGATATCTCCGGTCATCGTCCAGGGGACACTCGCAGTGGCGACCGCGATCATCGAGGTGGCCGCTCTGAGCTTCGTGGGACTCGGCCCGGCAGATCCCGGACTTCCAGAGTGGGGAAAGATGCTCGCGGACAGTGCGAGCCGCTTGGAGTCGGGCGCCCATCTCGTGTTCTTCCCGGGCATGGCGATCGTGATCTCCACCCTCGGCTTCAACATGATCGGTGACGGCCTGAGAGAAGCCATCGACCCGAAGCTGCGCTCGTGAGTCTGCTAAGCGTTCGCGACCTCAAGATCAGGTTCGAGACCCGTCGCTCGACGATCTACGCGGTGAATGGGATCTCGTTCGACCTCGAACCCGGTGACACCCTGGGCATCGTCGGCGAGTCTGGTTGCGGCAAGAGCGTTGCGTCCCTCGGGATGCTCGGGATCCTTCCCAAAACGGCGCGCGTCGAGGGTGAGGTGAACTTCGACGCCAGGGATCTGGTGAAGCTGCCGGACTCCCAGCTCCGAGCCATCCGAGGCAAAGAGATCGCGATGGTCTTCCAGGACCCGATGACCTCGCTCAACCCGGTGCTGAAGATCGGACGCCAGTTGACGGAGTCTCTCCGCAAGCACCTGGATATGGACAAGGACGAAGCCCGGGCCGAGGCCGTTCGTCTGCTGGACCAGGTCGGCATCCCCGACGCGCGGGATCGTTTGAACGACTATCCCCATCAGTTCTCCGGCGGCATGCGGCAGAGGGTGATGATCGCGATAGCGATCTCCTGCCAGCCCCGTGTCCTTATCGCGGACGAACCCACGACCGCTCTCGACGTGACGATCCAGGCCCAGATCCTCGAGTTGCTCAAAGAGCTGGTGAAGCAACGCGAGATGGCCTTGATCCTGATCACGCACGACCTCGGTGTCGTGGCCGGTGTGTGCGACCGGACCAACGTGATGTACGCGGGTCGCTTCGTCGAGACCGGCCCCACCGACGAGTTGTTCGCACGCCCTCGTCATCCCTACACCCTTGGCCTGCTCCGTTCGGTGCCGAGGCTGGATGCGTCGCGCAAGATCAGGCTCGAGCCCATCAAGGGGACCGTACGCAGTATGACCAGCGAACCCACGAGTTGCGCGTTCGCACCGCGTTGCGGTTACTCGGTCGAGAAGTCGTTGTGCGAGCTTCCGGTGCTCGAACCGATCGACACCCCCGACCACTTCGTGGCGTGTTTCAACCCGGTTCCGGACGCCGACCTGCCGCGCAAGCCGGGTCCCGTGTCGGATGCGGAGTCGGCATGAGCCAGGCCATGAACGTCCCACAGACCCCTGAGGAGCTCGTCCGGATCGAGAACCTGAAGGTCTACTTCCCCATCAAATCTGGTCTCGTGTTCGAGCGGCATCTAGGGGACGTGAAGGCGGTCGACGACGTCAGCTTCTCCATACAGCGAGGTGAGACCCTGGGCTTGGTCGGTGAGTCGGGCTGCGGCAAGACCACCCTCGGCCGAACGGTCCTGCGCCTGTACGACCCTACCGAGGGCCACATCTACTTCGAGGGCCGGGATATCGCCGGTTTGTCGGGAAGCGAGCTCCGGGCGACGCGTCGACGGATGCAGATGGTGTTCCAGGACCCGTACGCGTCTCTTAACCCTAGACAGAACGTCGGGAACATCGTCGGGGAGCCGCTCTACGTGCATGGGATCGCCAAGGGGGCCGCTCTCGACAAACGCGTCCGAGAGCTGTTGGACGTGGTCGGTCTTCCTTCGAACGCCGGGAATCGCTATCCGCACGAGTTCTCGGGTGGTCAGAGACAGAGGATCGGACTGGCCCGTTCTCTCGCGCTGAATCCTGATCTGATCGTCGCCGACGAGCCGGTCTCGGCTCTCGACGTCTCGATCCAAGCTCAGATCATCAACCTGCTCGAGGATCTGCAGGACGAGTTCAATCTGACCCTGCTGTTCGTTGCCCACGATCTTGCCGTGGTGCGACACATCTCGGACCGCATCGTCGTGATGTATCTAGGCAAGGTCATGGAGATCGCTCCGGCCGGTCAGCTGTACGAGGAGCCCTTGCATCCGTACACCAAGTCACTCCTGTCGGCCGTGCCCATCCCGGATCCGGCGGTCGAGCGCTCGAGAGAGCGGATCTTCCTGCGCGGGGACCTTCCATCGCCGGCGAACCCGCCTTCGGGCTGTCGTTTCCACACGCGCTGCCCGTTCGCGCAGACCGAGCGGTGCCCGGACGAGGTCCCAGAGCTCCGTCTGCTACGCAACGATCAGCTGGTGGCCTGTCACTACGCCGAAGAGATAGCTGCAGGTCAGATCCAGCCGCGGCCCCCAGAGGAGGCAGGTGTGGTCGCGGAGGGCGACCCCGTTCCGTGATCGACGGATGACGTTCTCGATCGTCGCCTGCGATCTCGAGGTCTCTCCGCCCGAGTGGGGCGTAGCGGTCGCCTCGAAGTTCCTCGCCGTCGGATCCGCCGTCCCGTTCGCCCGAGCCGGGGTCGGCGCTATCGCAACGCAGGCCTTGGCGAACCTCTCCTACGGACCTAGCGGGTTGGAGCTCCTAGCCTCGGGACGTAGCGCCCAGGAAACCGTCGACGCCCTGATCGGTTCCGACGAAGGCAGGGAAGACCGCCAGCTGGGTGTCGTGGATGCGGAAGGCCGAGCCGCGACGTTCACCGGACGGTCTTGTTTCGAGTGGGCAGGCGGCGTAACCGGCAAGGGGTACTGCTGTCAGGGCAACATCCTGGTTGGCCAGCCCGTCGTGACGGCGATGCAGGAGGCCTTCGAGGACGCGTCTGGCGAGCTCGCCCTCCGTCTGCTGATCGCACTGCAAGCCGGTGACGCCGCTGGAGGAGACCGGAGAGGCCGGCAGTCCGCCGCTCTCCTGATCGTGAGCGACAAGGGTGGGTACGGAGGCGGGAGCGACGTTGCGGTGGACCTGCGTGTCGACGATCATCCCGAACCCGTCCCAGAACTCGAGCGGCTCTTCGGGCTGCACCGGCTCCTGATACCGCGCCCGGAGAACCTCGAGTTCCTGGACGTCGAGCCCTTGATCGGCGAACTCAGAGACCTGTTGGACGTTCCGGGGGGACCCGTCTACGACGCTCCGCTCAGGTCTGCTCTGCAGGCATTCGTCGGAACCGAGAATCTGGAGGAGCGCTGGACCGACGACGAGCGGGTCGAGCGCGGCGTACTCGAACACCTGCGCCTGAAGAAGGGCGTCAGTACCTCTTCTTGATCTTGACCGCCGCCTCGGCGACGGCCTTCTCGTAGACCTCCCGCAGGGGGATGCCTTCGGCGCGAGCCGCGATCAGAGCGTCTTCATACTCGGGGGAGACGTTCACGACCTGATGTCCGCGGAGGCCGAGCTTCACCCTCACCTGCTGACCGCCGACCTTGACGTTCAATCATTCCCGCTCGAGCTCGTCTTTGGTGATCTGGTGCATGCGAACCCCCAGGGTCGTCGTCTCTTTATAGATCACATCTAGAACGGCCTCACGAGCGTCCTCCCTAACGAGCACCGACAAGGTGAACGCCGGACGTCCCTTCTTCATGACTATCGGAGTCGTCCATGCGTCGGACGCTCCCGCGCCGATCAACGACTTCACGCAGTGCGGGATCAGTTCCGGAGTCATGTCGTCGATGTTGGTCTCGATCAGCCATCCCGTGTCCCCGCTTGCCGGATGGATCTCCGAGCCGAGCAGGGCTCTGACGACGTTGGGCCATGCTAGATCCCGGCTCCCTGCGCCGTAACCGACCTTGCGTACCTTCAGTTGCGGCATCGGACCGAAGTCGTCACACGATGCCTTCAGGATCGCGGCCCCCGTAGGGGTCACCAGCTCTTGGTCCCCCCGCTCTTCCAAGGCGACACCGGTCAGTATCTCGACCACCGCGGGGGCCGGGATGGGCAGCGGACCGTGCGCCGACTCGACCCAGCCTCGACCGGTGACGAGAGCCGAACCCACCACGCGGCTCGGGTTCAGGTAGTCGATCGCAGCGGCGCACCCCACGATGTCTACGAGGGCATCGATCCCCCCGGCCTCGTGCAGGTGCACCTCTTCGACGGTGCGGCCGTGGACCTTCGCCTCGGCCTCCGCTAGAACACGCACGATGTTGAGGGAGCGCTCGCGCACAGGGTCTGACAATGCGGCAGCGTTCAGGATGCTCTTGATCTCCGCATGCGTGCGGGTAGAGAGGTCATCGCTGACGGTGACGTCGACCTTGGTGGCGCTGATCCCTCGCTTGGCAACCTTCTGCACGGACAGGTTCCAGCCCTCGAGATCCAGGCTCTCTACCGCGTTCCTGACCGTCTGCTCCGGAACGCCCACATCTAAGAGCGCGCCGAGCAGCATGTCCCCCGCCGCTCCCGACAGGCAATCGAGATACAGAACGGTCACGCGGCCGCCGCCCGCAGCAGCCGCAGCGAGAACATCGCGGCCCCGAAACCGTTATCGATGTTCATCACAGCGATGCCCGCCGAACACGAGTTGAGCATCGCAAGCAATGCCGCCATCCCCTCGAAGGAAGCGCCATATCCGACACTCGTGGGAACGGCCACCACAGGCGAGGCGGTGATGCCGCCGACCAGGCTGGCGAGCGCCCCCTCCATCCCAGCGACGACGATGACGACGTCGGCTTCGTGTAGACGATCCTGCACCGACAACAGCCGGTGGAGGCCGGCCACCCCCACATCCGTGATGCGCTCCACGCGAGCCCCGGCCGCTTCGGCGACCAAAGCCGCCTCTTCCGCGACCGGCAGGTCGGATGTCCCCGCACACACCACGGCGATATCACCCAGGACCGCCTCGTCGTGCTCCCGGAAGATGACGAGCCGCGCCTGCCCGTGGTGGGTCGCCTGCGGGAAGCGGCGGATAAGGTCGCTCGCCATCTCCGGGGGGACCCGGGTCGCGAGCACCGGGCCCGTGTTCTTCTCGAGCAACACCTCGGCGATCTTCGCGACCTGTTCGGTGGTCTTGCCTTCCGCATAGATCGCTTCCGGCATCCCTTGACGCAGCTCGCGGTGGACGTCGATCCGAGCCATGTCGATGTCTTCGACCGGTAGCGCGGTGAGGGAACGAACGGCTTCCTCGATGCTGACCTCGCCGCTCTCGACCCCTCTGAGCAGGACTTTCAACTCTTCCGGGCGCATATGCCGAGTGTAGGATGGCCCACCGTGCCCAACCTCACCTTGGAACAACTGACCCTCGCTCTGGCCGTAGTAGGCGGTCTCGCCCTGCTTGCCTCGCTGATCGTTCTTTTCCTCGCTCTCAGGCTGAGACGGCTGCGCAAGGAGTACGTGATCCTTCGCGGTGAGGGGGGCGAAAGGGACATCCTCGGCGCGATCGGAGGCGCGATGCGAAGGGTCGACGCCATCGAGCAGCGGGTCGATTCCGTGGTCGAACAACAGCACGAGCAGGCCGCCGTCGGACGTTTCGCGCTCCAGAAGTTCCACATGGTTCGTTACGACGCTTTCGACGACATGGGAGGACGACTCTCGTTCTCTGCTGCCTTGTTGGACGACCACGGCGACGGCATCGTCCTCACTTCGATCAACGGACGCACCGAGACGCGCACCTACGCCAAGCAGGTCGTGGGCCTGACCTCCGAGCACAACCTGTCGGAAGAGGAACGTGGCGCGATCGCCGGCGCCGCCGCGAACAGAGCCCGGGGAGAAGCGCGTACCTCCGTCTCGCGCTAAGCGGTGATCGATCTAAGGCTCCTCCGCGAGCAACCGGAGCTCGTCCGCGCGGCCTATGAGCGCCGTGGCGGCGTGTCGGGGCTGGAGAGGATCGAGGAGCTAGACCGCAGCCACCGGGATCTGCTCGGTCGCGTGGAGGAGCTGCGGGCCGAACAGAACCGAGCGTCGAAGGCGATCGGAGCTGCCCCCGCGGACGAGCGTCCGGCTGCGATCGCTCATGCCAAGGAGCTCTCTGATCAACTGAAGGCACTCGAACCCGAGCTCGACAAGATCTCGGCTGCACTGGAAGAGGCGGCGGTCGACCTTCCCAACCTGCCGCACGAGTCCGTTCCCGACGGCCTGACCGAGGACGAGAACGTCGTCGAGCGCGAGGTCGGCGACAAGCCGTCCTTCGATTTCGAGCCCAAGGAGCATGTCGAGTTGGGTGAAGCGCTCGGGATCTTCGACGCGGAACGCGCGGCCAAGACCTCCGGCAGCCGCTTCGTCTATTTGACAGGGCAGGGCGTGCTGCTCGAGATGGCTCTGGTTCGTTTCGCGATCGATCACCTGATGAAGACCGGGTTCACCCCCGTGGTTACGCCGGTACTCGTACGGGAGCACGCGATGTTCGGCACCGGCTTCCTGCCCGCGGAGGAGCACGAGTTCTACAAGATCGAAAGAGACGACCTGTACCTCGCCGGAACCTCGGAGGTAGCGCTCGCGGCGATGCACTCTGACGAGATCCTCGCCGGCACCGAGTTGCCTCGCAGGTATGCCGGCTTCTCCTCTTGTTTCCGGCGCGAGGCCGGCAGCTACGGCAAGGACACGAAGGGCTTGGTGCGTGTGCACCAGTTCGACAAGGTCGAGCAGTTCTCGTTCACGCACCCGGACGCGTCATGGGACGAGTACGAGTTGATCCGTCGGAATCAGGAAGAGATCCTGCAGGCCCTCGAGATCCCTTACCGGGTGCTCGTAATGTGTGCCGGCGATCTGGGTGCGTCGGCGGCGAAGAAGGTCGATCACGAAGCCTGGCTCCCAGGAGCTCAGCGCTTCATGGAGGTCACATCGGCCACCAACGCGACGGACTTCCAGGCTCGGCGCCTGCAGGTCAGGTTCAAGGGCGAGGGCGACAAGGGTCTGGTCCATACCTTGAACGGCACGGCCTGTGCCGTGGGCCGCACGATCGTGGCCCTGCTCGAGAACCATCAACAGGCGGACGGAACGGTCAGGATCCCGGAGGCGCTGCAGCCCTACGCGGGCTTCGAGGCAGTGACGCCCCGTTAGATAACGCGGTGGTTCTGGACCTCGCTGTCCTCTTCTTTCCGGCGAGACGCGTTGGCGTCCTCGAGCACGACAGTGATGTTCTCGTTGTGAAGGATCTTCGCCTCTACAACCTCGATCGCAACGACCACTCGGTTGGTGGCGTCTAGCGCCTTGCGGACGTAGTCGCGACGTTGTTCGTCGTCCAGGCTGTCCCATCTGCGCAGCACCAACTCCAGCATCCCTTTGACCACGGTCAAAGGGCTCCTGAGGTAGTGCCCGGCCTCTTTCCTTCTCATATATTCCGCTCCCCCCTACAGGAGAGCGTAGTAGGCGGCAGGGCGCCGCGGAATACGTATAAACCCGTACCGGGTGGTTTGGTCCTCGCTCGTTCTACTGTTGGACCTGGAGGGCTACGGTAACTGGTAACCGAACGGTCTTGAAAACCGTCGTCCGAAAGGACTTGGGGGTTCGAGTCCCCCGCCCTCCGCTGGTGCAACCTGCTTGTGCGTGACCCTTTCGAGCTAGCGGATCTCCTGGGTGTCGGTGTCGTCCCCCATCCCGGGCTGGAGGATGCGAAGGTCCAGCCGAGCACCTACGATGACGAAAAGGATGGATGCCGTAGACGTGCGTTTGACGGATGCAGCAACTTCTCGCTCGTCTCCAGATCGAGGGAGGTGGCCGCTTCCGGTCGTCGCGGCGCTCCTGGCAGCCGCATATGCAGCGCTCTATCTGTCCGTCACGCTCGTCGCGGCATTCGGCGGTGCCAATGGGACTACGTTCTGGCCGGCGGCTGGTCTCACCGTGGCCGTGCTACTGCGAAGAGATGCACGAGAGTGGGCGTGGCTGCTGCTCGCCGTGTGGATCGCGGAATTCACACTTGACATCGTCGTGTCGAATGTTCCCCTTATGGTTGCAGCCGGGTGGGCGACCGCGAATTGTGCCGAGCCCGCACTCTCTGCCTTCCTTCTGCGGCGGAATCGTCATGAGCCACTTAACCTCGCGAGGTCCGACGACCTCGTTCGATTCGTTGCGTTGGCGGTGATCGCGGGACCTGTGGTCGGCGCGCTCATCGGCGTCGGTTCCGGAGTCGCGGAAGGCTTCTACGGATTCTGGCCCGCCTTCCCGCGATGGTTGGCTGGGGACGCGATCGGCGCTCTCGTCATAGCCCCCATGCTGCTTATCCGTCGCAGAGATCTGCGGGGACCTCACCAGATGCGAACAACGTTGCTCTTCGCCGTCGGCCTCGGATCAGGCGCTCTTCTAGTGACCGCCCCCTGGGGCGTCCCGTGGAGTGCGGCGCTCCCTTTCCTGATCGTCCCGATGCTAGTGCTGGCTGCGTTCCGAACTGGATACCCAGGGACAGCCATCAGCGTCGCGATCATCGCGTCCGTGGTTAACGGGATGACGGCCGCGGGCTACGGTCCGTTCGCGCTAGCCGACGAGATCTCGGGACTCATCGAGGCACAAGCGTTCGTCGCGATGTGCGCCTTCGCGGGCCTTGTCGTTGCCGCCCTCACGAGTGATGTCGTGACCATCAAGGAGAGCGACCGCGCGAAGAACGCGCTGCTGCAAACGGTTGCGCATGATCTGCGCGGCCCCCTCAGCGCGATCGTTGGTTTCGCGGCAGCGCTGGCTCTGCCGGAGCGATTGGACAAGTCTGAGCGAGACCACATGCTGGCTCGTATCGAGGTGATCGCCGCTCGTCTCAGCAGGATGGTCACAGATATCTTGGATCTCGATCGAGTTTCGGGAGCGGTCCGTCAGCCCGTTGACGTTTCGGAGATCGCGCATCGTCTTGTAATGGAGCTAGAGAGCGAGACCCACCCGATCAGAGTCGATGCTGAACCCCTCGTCGCTCTGGTCGATCCCGTCGACGTCGAACGGATCCTCGAGAACCTGCTCGCCAACTCGATCCGCCACACTCCCTCGGGAACTCCGATCTACCTGCGAGTGCAGGAGCGAGCGGAGGGACTGCTCCTGGTGGTCGAGGATGAGGGTCCCGGAGTCGATGACGATCTTAAGAAGGCGATCTTCGAGCCGTTCCACCATGGTCAAACGTCGCAACCCGGAACAGGGATCGGGCTTGCGCTGGTCGCAGGCCTGGCGAAGCGTCACGACGGACGCGCGTGGGTCGAAGATCGCGTCGGCGGCGGAGCCTCATTCCGCGTTCTGCTGCGGGGCACCGATGTGGGATCCATCACTCCGACCGGCTAGCAAACGCCAGCAGCCTGCTGCGAAAGTGAAGGGACGGGAGCTGGTGCTTCGGGACGGCAGCCTCTGTCCGGCCGCCTCTGACATCGGGAGAAACCGATATAATCGGTAACGACCGATGAAAGAGCGGAGCGGGAGGGAACATCAACACAACGAAGGCCTCGAAGGCGGAGGTGGCAGCGGCCCTATTCCACGGGTTCTCAGAAAGGACGAGGATCTCCATCCTTCTGTCCTTACTTGACGGTGAGAAGCGGGTAGTGGACCTGGTACGCGAACTAGGCGGGTCCCAGAGCAATATCTCGGGTCATCTGGCATGTATGAGGGATTGCGGTCTGGTAGTCGACCGACCAGAAGGTCGCCAGACCTTTTACGCCATCGCCAGTAAAGAGGTGATCGGCGTTCTTCGTGCTGCCGAGAAGTTACTCGCTGTGAATGGAACCGCCATCGAGATGTGCCCCCGCTACGGGACGCGCCGCTGATGGCTGTAGCCCCGGCTTCGGGGACGGACCTACGCAAAGCCCTCCGACTCGAGTACTTCACCATCGCCTGGAACGTGACCGAGGCGGTGGTCGCGATCGGCGCAGGTATCGCGGCCGGTTCGATCGCTCTGATCGGGTTCGGCTTCGACTCATCGATCGAGGGCTTCGCCGCGTCCGTGGTCATCTGGCAATTGCGGGGTGTCCACGATGAGGATCGGGAGCGGCGTGCTTTGCGGCTGATCGCTATCACGTTCTTCGTGCTCGCCGCTTACGTCGTGTTCGAGTCCCTCCGAGACCTCGTTACGAACGCCGAGCCGGAGTCGTCGGTGATCGGGATCGGCGTTGCCGTCACTTCCATCATCGTCATGCCCACCCTCGGCCTCGCCAAGAAACGTCTCGCCCAGAAGATGGGCAGCGCGGTCCTTCGAGCCGACGCCGCCGAAACCTTCCTGTGCTCGTGGTTGTCTGTGATCCTGCTGGTTGGCCTCGTGCTGAACGCCACGGTCGGCTGGTGGTGGGCCGATCCCGTGGCGGCTCTGGGGATCGCTTGGCTGGCTCTGCGCGAGGGCCGCGAGGCATGGTCGGGCGGAAGCGACGATGACTAAGAGGCGCCGGCCGGGGGATAGCAGCCGTCCGCCTGTTTCTCGTATCTCCCTTGAAATCTCTTTTGAACGGGACAAGAGTGGTGTCTGCGCCCCAAGAGATGAGGTCTATCTCATGTACCGGATGCGAAACACGGTCCCTCGAGGTGAGTGTCTCTTTGGAGGGGTTGCTGTCGGGCAGATCTACAGGTAGCCATCGGGAACGGGCCCGACCACTTCCATGGAGTAGCGGAGAGCGATCTCCGATAGCTTCTCTGGATCGGCGTCTTCTTTGATCGCGGCGCTCAGTTCGTCGAAGTATCCAACCATCGCGGCTGGGATGTAGAAATTGAGTTTCCGGCTCCGGACCTTCCCCACGCGGAACCCATGTTGGATCCCGGCCGGGATGAAGATGAACGATCCCTCGGTGCAAGCCACCTCGCGCTCCTCCAGGAAGATGATGTATTCGCCACCCAGGACGTAGAAGGCTTCGGCGGCATCATGGTGGATGTGCAGAGGGGGGCCGAAGTCCGGCGGCTCGTCGGCCTCGAGAAGTGAGAACGCTCCGCCGGTCTCGTCAGATGTCGCTTTCACGGACATCTGGAAACCGCCAAGGTCGATCGACCTGCCTTCCCCCGGCTGAAGGATGAAGCCCCTGCCCGTGCTTGTATCCACGACGCCCTCCTTCACGACTGGTCTGCATGTGCCATTCTGGGCTGATTCCTTCTCCAGTGCGAGCGGGTTCGAGGTGGGGTCCGCCAGAGGCGCGCCGGCCTTACGCAAGTGACGTCAGGCTGCGTGCTATCCGCCGTGCGTCGATCCCGATCTCTCTGAGGTTGCCGCTCAGGGGGTTCGAATAGCCGATGAAGTAGAGGTTCGGTGCGTGCGTATGCGTGATCGCGCCGTGCACGACGGGGTTGCCTTTTTTGTCCAGGACTCCGAGGTGCCCGACCAAAGGCTCCAACCCTCGACGGAACCCAGTAGCGGCCACGACCCCGGCGGGCGCTATCCGGTTGTCGTCCTCCAGAACGACCTCGTCGCCGTCGAAGCGTTGCACCGGACCCACTACGGTTATCGCTCGATCCTTCAGAGCACGGATGAATCCAACGTCCAGGAGGGGGATGCGCTCTTCGTTCCGCACCCTGCTGTGAACTCCACGTTCGGGCGGTCGCAACCCGTAGGGCGTTAGATCGCCGACAGTGAGCTTCTGGGTCGTGGTGGAGACCTTGTCGATGATCGGCCCCGGAAGGTGCCTGAGCGCGATGCCCACCATCTGTGTGGGAAGGCCGAACAGATCGCGCCTCAGGATGTTCGGAGGGGTCCGAACCGAAACCCAAACCGAGCGGGCTCCATGTTCAACCAGGTCGGCCGCGATCTCGGCTCCGGAGTTGCCGATCCCCACGACCAGAACATCGCTTCCCTGGTAAGCCCGACCGTTTCGGTAGCGGCTGGAGTGGAAGAGCTCTCCCCGGAAGCTCCCCATGCCCTCCCACTCGGGCACGACGGGCTCGCGGTTGTAGCCGGTTGCGATCACGACCACCTCAGCGAAGAGAGGTCCCGCATCGGTCTCGAGTCGCCACACATCTTCACTTCGATGGACGCTCGTGACGGAGGTGGAGTGTCGCACGCGCAGCCTGTGATGGGCGGCGTAAGCCTGCAGGTATCGGACTACTCCATCGCGTGGCACCCATCTGCCCTCACTCCGGGGGATGCGCATATCGGGGAGGTGGGACAACCATCGAACTGTGTGGAGATGGAGGCGGTCGTAATGCGCTTTCCAGCTGTCTCCGACGGCCTCGCCCGCATCGACCACCAGTGCAGGGATGCCCCGCTTCTCGAGACTTGCAGCCGAGGCGAGGCCTGCCGGCCCGCCTCCGATCACGATCGCCCGCTCTACGCCTGACCGTTCGATCGGTTGCACGTCCGGACGCTATTTGCAGGGCCCGCTAGAGCGAGGACATACGAGCGAGGTTGCGGATCCTGTCGGGGAGCTCGGCTATGTCTAACTTCGCAAGGAAGTCATCCGCCCAATCGGGATGTTGCTCGAGGATGGCCGTGAATACCAGGATCCTGGTGCGGGGGGAGTTATCGCGCACGGCCGCGGCGACGATGTCTCCACTCATCCCGGGCATCATGTAGTCGAGGACGATGACGTCGGGTTCCTGGCGGATCGCTTCCTCGATGCCTTCGACCCCCAGCCCGACGTCACCGACCATCTCGATGTCCGGGGCGGCTCCGAGGATCCCTCGGACGATGTCTCTCAGGTCGTCGTCGTCGTCAACGAGAAGGACGCTGATCGTTTCCTGCATCCGGCAGCGAAGCCCTAGACCATCCGCGCGATGACGATGACGAGGATCACTGCGACCAAGACCCAGATCCAGATCGGAACGTTCACGTGCACCTCCCTCGTTGATAGCAGTGTTGTCAGCCTATCTCCGACCCCGTGCCGGGAACGGCATGTTGTCGCGTGTCATGGTTCCCCTCATGTCGGAAGTTAAGCGCGCATCCGTCCCCCTGCGGGAGGCGCTGAGGTTCTGGGCGAAGCTCGGCTTCATCAACTTCGGGGGGCCCGCCGGACAGATCGCACTGATGCACGAAGAGTTGGTCGACAGGCGACGCTGGATCGGCAACGACCGCTTCTTGCACGCTTTGAGTTTCTGCATGTTGCTTCCGGGCCCCGAGGCCCAGCAGCTGGCGATCTATATCGGATGGCTTCTGAACGGGACCATCGGTGGTATCGCGGCCGGCGTCCTGTTCGTGCTGCCCGCCTTCTTTCTGATCCTCGGTCTGGCGTGGGCCTACGCTGTCCACGGAGACGTCTCTTGGGTGGGCGCGATCTTCTATGGGCTGCAGGCCGCGGTGATCGGCATCGTGGCGGCGGCTGTCATCCGGGTGGGATCCAAAGCTCTGCGCACGCCGGCGCTCTACCTCATTGCCGCCGCCTCTTTCATCGCCATCTTCTTCCTCGGCGTTCCGTTCCCGTTGATCGTCCTCGTTGCCGGGCTTGTCGGCTTGGTGGGGGCCCGTCTCTATCCGGCCCTTTTTCCCGCGCCGATCCACGGTGATGGGGCGGACGAACCCTTCCTCCTGGATGACGCCGAAGACTCTCCCTCGAGAGGCGCACCTTGGCGCCGCTCTCTCCGGGTTCTGCTGGTTGGCCTCTCGGTCTGGTGGATCCCACTGCTGGTGGTGATCGCGGCGCGAGGGCCCGAGGACACGCTCAGCGAGATGGCTCTCTTCTTCAGCCAGGCCGCCATGGTCACCTTCGGCGGGGCCTATGCGGTGCTCGCCTACATCAACGAGGTAGCGGTTCAGGGCTTCGGCTGGTTGGAGCCGGGGCAGATGGTGACCGGCCTTGGCTTGGCGGAATCGACGCCGGGGCCATTGATCATGGTGACCGAGTTCGTCGGCTTCCTCGGCGCGTACCGGTTCCCGGGGGGCATCGATCCCGTCGCGGCCGGGATTGCAGGCGCCGCGGTGGCCACGTGGGCGACGTTCGCGCCCTGCTTCCTGTGGATCTTCCTCGGGGCCCCCTACATCGAGAAGCTGAGAGGGAACCGTGCGCTGGGGGCCGCTCTGTCGGCGATCACCGCCGCGGTGGTCGGCGTGATCCTCAACCTTGCGGTCACCTTTGCCATCTTCGCTCTCTTCGACAGGGTCGGATCGGTCGACGCAGGTCCCCTGTCCTTCCCGTCGCCGGTCTGGACGACCTGGGATCCAGCGGCGCTGACGATCGCCGTCGTGGTCTTCGTAGGGCTATGGCGCGCTCGCTGGAACGTCTTGACCGTCGTTCTCGCCGCGGCGGGCGCGGGGCTTGTCTACAGGTCGCTGTTCTAACGTCCTGCGATCAAGTGAAGATGATCTCGCCTCCCGCGGCCAGGTCGTAGAACTCTCCGACGGTGATGATGTCTTGCACCTCTGGGATCAGGTCGTTCTTCTCGAGACCGAACAGGTCGACCGATGCCTTGCATGCATAGATCCCGGCCCCCGTGTCGTAGATCATCTCCATGAACTCTGGGATCGAGGGGATGTCCAACTCGCCCATCTTCCGTTCCATGTAGTGAGTCATCAAAGACGAGATGCCGGGTAGCCCTCCGGCCCAGGTCGCGAAGTGCAGGCCCGGATTGCCGACCGTCGCCAGCTTGATGTGTTCGTGTCGCTTACCGTGGATCGCGTCGAGTCCGAAGAAGGTGAAGAACAGGTTCGCTTCGATGCCCTCGGCTCGGGCTCCGTTCGCCATGATCAGGCCGGGGTAGATCCCTTCGAGGGACCCCTTCGAGATGATGATGGAGACCTTCGATCTTCTCTTTCATTAGATGCCTCCTTCTAGATGCAACCGCGAGGTTTGGGGATCCCGGCGATCTTGGCTGCCAACTTGGCCGGGCCTTTGGGGAAGAGCTGGTAGAGCTCGCGAACGGTCACTCCCGAACTCTTTCCGAGCACACGGACGGTGGGCCCGGTTCCTTTCTCTAGGTACTCGGAGCGCATGAATCGGATGACCTGCCAGTGGGCCTCGGTCAGCTCATCGATGCCTTCTCTCTTAGCAAGTTCCGGCACCATCTCTTCGCTCCACTGCTCCGGGTGCACGAAGAACCCTTCTTCGTTGAACTCCACGGTTGGGAGGTCGAACGTCATGGCCATGACTCACTCCTTTCCAGTGATCGGATCGCTTCTCTTTCCAGATCGGGGCATGTCGGCACCGATGCCGGGCATGTCGCGACCCGGCAGAAGGAGGTGCCAGTAGAACCATTCGAAAGCGAGCTTCCCTAGGTGGTTGAGCCGGCTCTCTTTCATCAGAGGCAGTCCGACCCGCCCCGGGTACCGGCCCGGCAGGGGTTCGGTCTCGTAGTTGAAGTCGATGAGTAGCGCCTTCTGGAAGCCGCTTTCGATGAAGCAGTTGGCGTGGCCGTCGAACCCCTGCGCCAGCGGCTCGTCTGCCAGGAAACGACGCACGTTCTCGACCAGGGTCTCTCCCGCGAAGTGGGCAACGGAGCCCGCTTTGGACGCCGGCAGGGCCGCTGCGTCCCCGATAGCGAAGATGTTCGGTGCCGCCTTCGCTTGCAGCGTGTGCTCGTCGGTAAGAACGAAGTCAAGGTCGTCGCCCAGTCCTTCGGAGCGGCCGACGTAGGCGGCCCCGCTGTGCAGGGGGACGACCACCGCCAGGTCGAACGCGACCTCGCGACCGTCGTAGGAGATCAGACGTCCTCCGCCACCGTCGACCTCGCCGGTATTGAACTCCGTGATGAGCTCGATGTTCTTCTTCGACAGCATCTCACCCAGTTGTTTCGCCGCCATGGGCTTGGTGAAGGCAGCATCGAGGGGGGTCACGTAGGTCAGGCGTACCTTGTCCCTGATGCCTCTCTCGGTGAAGTACGAGTCAGCCAGGAAGCAGAACTCGAGAGGCGCCACGGGGCACTTGATCGGCATGTCGATCACGTTCACGACGATGTCGCCCCCGGAGAAGTCTTGGAGCGCTTCGTGTAGCGCGGCGGCCGGCTCGGGGGCGTAGAAGGTGAACACCTTTTCGAGCCACCCGTCGCCGAGCAGGCCCTCTGTCTCAGCAGTGGCCAGTTTCGCCCCGGTGGCAACGACGAGCACGTCGTAGTCGAGGACCGTTCCGTCAACCAGGTGCACTTTGGAGCCCTCGGTATCGACGCGGTCGATCTCGTTCAGGATGAGAGTGACACCCTCGCGGAACTGGCGCGAACGGGGCCGCGTCAGCTTCTCTACCGCTTCTGATCCGAAAGGAACGAAGAGGAGCCCCGGCTGGTAGTAGTGGTTGTCGTCCTGATCGACAACGGTGATCGAAGCCTCATTCTTCGGAAATATGCGGCGCAGTCGGTTGGCCGTAAGGGTGCCCCCCGTGCCTCCGCCAAGGATGACGATCCTCTTCATGAACCCTCCTGTCTCATCTGTCGGCCTCATCCTCGGCACTTGCCGCATCGCCTGGTAGGGCTGAACGGCCCCTGGGGGCAGTGCCATGCGGTGGTCGAAAAAGGGGCCGCCTATCCGTCATCGGGAATGGTGGTCGAGCAGCGCCGCGACGTCAGGCGGCTGCGGACGCTCGCGTCAGTAGCGTTGCTACCTGGTCTACGAAGTTGTTGAGGGAACGTTCTCGCAGTCGGTATAGGACCTTCCGATCGAGCATGGTTCCGACAGGTCCCAGAGGAGATCTGTAGGTGCCCTGAAGGACGAGCTTGGAACGGCCGCCGTCTGTTTCAAGCAGCTCGAGGTCCGCGTCCAGCTCGGGGAACAGTCCTTCAGGCCCAGTGGCCACGACGCGCATGGGCATCACGGCGCGACCGGGCCGCACGTAGGCGTCGCTGAGGTGCATCCTCACCTCTTTGGCCAGTGGTCCCGCTCCAAGCTCGGAAAGAACGTAGGAGGTTCCCGCGGTCGGGTCCTGGACCAGCTGGGGAACCCAAAGGCGCGCGGGAGAGGCGAATGCCTCCAGCAACTGTTCGAACGGTCTGTCGATGAGCTTCTCGTATCGGACGAACATGTCGTTCTCCTGCGCAGATCTTCGTCGCGTCGGTCCCATCCTTGTCCTGAGGAGGTTCTCGGCCAAGGGCCGTAGGGCCTCGTTCGGAGGTGCCGTTCGGCCGTAGAGGGGTTCTGGTTCTACCCAGCCAGCCGATCCTTCGCCGGACGGCCCCCCCGACTAGGTACATCCGGCCCTATCTGCATCCCGGCGCGATCGCGACGCTGGTTCCGAGAACGTGTATCAGCGAGAGGAGCCAGAGATGGCCGACATCCGGGTAGACGATGTGATGACACGACTAGTGGTCAAGCTGGATCCCCACACCACCATCCACGATGCCGCGCAACGGCTCGCTACTCACGGCATCAGCGGCGCACCCGTTGTCGTTGACGGAAAGATCGTGGGGGTCGTCTCCGAAGCGGATCTCCTCCGCGCCTCTTTGCCCCCGGCTCCGATAGACCGAGGGCTCTCGATACTGGACATGCTCTCGATCATCGGAAGAGGACACGCGATGCCGCATAGGCACGGACCAGTGTCCGAGATCATGTCGACCTCGGTGATCCAGGTGCCGGTCGGAACGAGCATCTGGAGGGCTGCCGAGATCATGGATCGCGGTGGGATCAAGCGTCTCCCCGTGGTCGATGACGAGGGTCATCTCATCGGGATCGTGTCGCGTTCAGACCTCGTCCGCGCTCTCGCACGGACGGACGAGGAGATCGCTATCGATGTCGCTCGCGCGATCGAGGAGCTTGGTCCCGAGAACTTCGAAGACCTGCACATCGAGGTCGAGGACGGAGTCGCTACGCTCAGCGGGACGGCCGACCGTCACTCCACGCACGACATCGCGCTCCGTATAGCTGCCCGGACCCCGGGCGTCATCGAAGTGGTTGATCGACTCGACCACTCCTACGAGGAGTCGAAGAACCTCAGGCCGCAAACGGATCCGAAGGACCCCCGGCTCGATTGGGAGAAGCACGAGGTGAGCATGTGACAGGGTCGATCTCCTAGCTGTCGATACTGAAGGGCCCCCGTGAACCTGCTTCTCATGCGTGCGACCATGGTGAGGTGAGCCACGACCTAGCCCACGTTCACCGTCCCGATCTTCGGAGCGGACAGACGCGAGCCCTCAAGGTCTCACTGATCGCGAACGGCCTCTTCATGTTCCTCCAGTTCGGAGCAGGCCTCGCGTTCGGGTCTTTGGCGCTGTTGGCGGATTCGGCTCACATGCTCTCCGATGTGAGCGGGTTAGCTATCGCGCTCGGCGCCCACCATCTCTTGCAGCGACCTGTGTCCGATCGCCATACCTACGGATTGCAGAGAGCCGAGGTTCTGGGGGCCCAGGCGAACGGGTTCCTGCTGCTGATCGCGGCTGCATGGATCTGCTTCGAGGCCTTGCGGAGGATCGATGGGGATCCGGAGATCGAAGGTGCCGGCATGGCGCTTGTCGCGGGCGCGGGCCTCGCGATCAATCTGGCGAGCGCTCTTCTCCTGAGAAGGAACCAAGGCAACAGCCTCAATATGCGCGGAGCGGTCCTTCACATGGCACTCGATGCGATCGGCTCGGTCGCCGCGCTGGGGGCCGGACTCGGTGTCCTGTTGTGGGATGCCACGTGGCTAGACCCCGCTGTCTCGCTGGTGATCGCCCTGCTTATAGCCTGGTCATCCCTGCACCTGCTGCGCGAAGCAACACACGTCCTGCTGGAGGGGACGCCGCGTGGGACGGATCCCAATGAGGTCAAGCAAGCGCTGATGGATGATCCCAGCGTCGAGTCGATCCATCACGTCCACCTCTGGAACCTGGCGTCGGACGTCCCCGCCCTGTCCGCTCACGTCGTGGTCCACGCCGACATGAGCCTGCACGATGCACAGCTCCACGGCGAACGCTTGAAGTCGATGCTCGACGAGCGGTTCGGGATCGCGCATGCAACGCTGGAGCTCGAATGTCATCCCTGTGAGCCCCTGACAAGAGCCGGGGATGGGTCCGTCCACCCCCATTGAGCTCGCTGGGCGTCCGCCTGTAACGTAGGACCCGAGAGCTTGACGATCAGCCTCGGACGGGATGGCGTGCGGATGGTCGATCGATCCAACGAAGACGCACCCTCGCGAGCCGGCGGAGCCACAGCCAGCGATCCGTCTGCCGAGATAATCGGTCGTCTGGCGCACGAGTTGAAGACGCCGCTCACCGTGGCCAAAGGTTACGCACACACGCTGAGAGCGTCCGTAGAGCAGCTGGACCCGACCACGATCCGTCGCTGTGCGGACGCCATCTTGCGAGGACTGTCGTCTGCAGAAGTATTGGTTGACTCTCTCGCTCAGACGCGCTCCGTTGACGCAGGCTCATTGACCCTGAACCTGAAGGAAGTTGAGGTGTCGGCGTTCGTTACTGAGGTGGTGCGAGACCTCGACGTGATCACCCAGCCCCACCCGGTATCGGTTGTCCTCACCACAGAGATCAGGGCATGGTTCGACCCCGCCAGGATCCGGCAAGTGCTCACCAACCTGTTGTCGAACGCTGCCAAGTTCAGTCCACCAGAGGAAGCGATCGTCGTGCAGGTCTCCTCCGATGATCTTCACGTCCAGATCTCGGTGATCGATCGGGGCTCCGGGATAGCCGCTCAGGATCTGGACCGCATCTTTCTCAAGTACGAGAGACTGGGAACCTCGGTGAAGGGAACGGGGCTGGGTCTCTACATATCTCGTGAGCTAGCGAGGGCGCACGGGGGCGACATCACGGTCGACTCCGACGGCCGCAGCGGATGTACGTTCACCCTCCACCTTCCGATCCACGCCGGGGAGCGGACGGCGTGACGATCGTCCTCAAGCTCTACGTCACCGGAACAACGTCGCGCGCTATCGAGGCGAGGCGAAAGACGTCCGAGATCGTCGAGCACTTCCTGTCGGATTGCGAGCTAGAGGTGATCGACATCCTGGAACGTCCCGACCTTGCGGAACGGGACCGGATCATCGCCACTCCCACTATCGTTCGCGTGTCGCCGGCGCCGATCAGGAAGGTGATCGGAGACATCTCTGACCCGCACACGCTTCTCAACGGTCTGGGCTTGGTGGGCGGCGAAGGCTTCAGGGAAGGGGCTAGCTGATGGTGTGGGACGTACGCGAGGTTGAGCGACTCGACCCGGGCATCCCCGGTCTCGAACTCATCGCGCGGGGTGGGATCCCGAAGGGGCGCCTCACGCTCGTCGCCGGGACCGCCGGTAGTGGGAAGACGATCTTCGCCGCCCAGTTCCTCGCCGCCGGCATCAACGCGGGGGAGCCGGGAGTGTTCGTGACCTTCGAAGAGCGTCCCGAGTCGATCCGCAGGAACCTCCGGTCCTTCGGGTGGGACATCGCCGCCTGGGAAGCGGACGCTAAGTGGGCCTTCGTGGACGGCGCCGCGCGGTTCACCGAGGACACCACGATGCTGGGGGACTTCGACCTATCTCCGTTGATCGCGCGCGTTCATCATGCAGTGCAACGTACGGGGGCCACACGGGTCGCGATCGACTCTGTTGGCGCCTTGGTGGCCCAGTTCGAGACCGCCACACCGACCCGGCGAGCGATGTTCCAGTTGGCGGCCGCGGTCGAGGAGATGGGCGTCACCACCGTGATGACCGGGGAGAGGGACGAGGACTACGGTCCAGTGGCTCAGTTCGGCTTCGAGGAGTTCGTTGCCGACAACGTCATCGTTCTCCGCAATGCGCTCGAAGGCGAGAAGCGCAGGCGCACGCTCGAGGTGTTGAAGATCCGAGGAGGCTCGCACCTCAAGGGAGAGCATCTCTTCACGCTGTTGTCCGAACGCGGGATCGTCGTCGTTCCGCCCCAGACGGCCGGATTCGACTACCCGGCATCCACCGCACGCATGCCGTGGGGGAACCCCAAGTTGGATGAGATGTGTGGGGGAGGCCTGTTCGAGAGGTCCCTCGCGATGGTGACCGGGCCCACGGGAACCGGCAAGTCGCTGTTGTCCAGCGTCTTCATCATGGGCGGCGCGGAGGCAGGCGAGAAGGCCTTATTGCATTCATTCGAGGAGAGTCACGATCAGATCTGCCGGAATGCCGACGCCTGGGGCTTCGATTTCACCCGGCTCGAGGCAGAGGGTCGTTTGAAGATCATCGCTCAGGCCCCTGAGACCTCCTCCCTCGAGGACCATCTCTTGATGGTGCAGCACGCCATAGACGAGTTCCAGCCCGATCGGGTCGCGATCGACAGCCTGACCGCGCTGCAGCGAGTGTCGACCGTCAAGAGCTTCCGGGAGTACGTCCTGGGCTTGACCTTCCACATCAAGACGAAGTGCCGTCTCGGATTGGTGGTCACGGCAGCCGGCGTCGAGGCGGAACCTTCGGTCGGAGGCCTCCATCTCGCAACGGTCAGTGACACGATCGTGGTGCTGAACTACGTTGCGGTCGGAGGCGAGATCAAACGGGGCATCTTCGTGCTGAAGATGAGAGGTTCGGATCACGACGAGCACGTTCGCGAGTTCGACATCCGTGGCGATGGCATCCATGTTCTCGGTGCCTTCGACGACGTGAGAGGCATGGTCCAAGGGATGTGGATCGGAGAGCGTCGGTAACTCCTGCCATGTGGGGCAAGCCCGAGGAGCGTGAAGCGGCGTTGCAGGGACTGGTCGACGACCTCGCTAAGGTGACCAGAGCACTCGACGACCGATAGGAGCTGCATGTCCGAAGAGCAGACGTTCACGGGACCCGTTACTTCTGAGGTTGAAGCGGCCCCGGCCGGCCAAGAGATCACGCCTCGAGTCAACGAGAGCGTCGAGCATCCGGCCAAGGTGATGCGGATAGCGACGATGGTGCGCCAACTCCTCGAAGAGGTGCGGCAGGCGGACCTGGACGAGCCCAGCCGCGAGCGCATGCGGGATGTCTACGAGACCTCGGTGCGGGAGCTGGGTGAGGTGCTTTCTCCCGATCTGAAAGAGGAGCTCGGGCGGTTGAGCCTGCCCTTCGAGAACGATGCTCCTTCAGAAGCCGAGCTTCGGGTTGCGCACGCTCAACTCGTGGGGTGGCTCGAAGGACTGTTCCACGGCATCCAGGCGATGCTGTTCGCGCAGCAGGCCGAGAGCCGCGCCCGCTTCGAAGAGGTCCGCCGCCAGAGCCTCCCGGCCCCCGAAGACACCCCGCCCCAACCCGGACAAGGCCAATACCTCTAACCGTTCTGGGTTAACTGGAGCACGTCCACGCGTGCTTTTCCGACATCAGAACGGTCAACGCGGGACTATGCGCATGATGCTGGACGGTGTCATGAAATAGAGCCATCCCCCCGGCCCCTTGGAGACGTCCACTATCGGGTCGCCGCTGTAGATGATGCGGTCGCGCCGCACCCGAGTACCGCGATCGTTCATGACGAAGCGATGCAGGTTGCCGTCGAAGTCGCCCATGTAGAGGCTCCCCGACAGGGACTTCATCCTGCCCCGGTACCACCACAGATCGGTTGGGACGATGGGCGGGGTCCAGCGCCGTAGCGGGTCGATCGGGTTGGCGCCTTGGCCGCTGCCGCACTGGTAGTTCGCGCCCCATCCGTAGTTGCCGCCCTTGCGGATCAGGTTCAGCTCGTCGTCGCAGCTCGGCCCATTCTCGGTCTCGTACAACCGTTGCGTCCCCGGCTTGCGCGCGAGCCCGAAGGGGTTGCGATGGCCGTAGCTCCACACAGGGTTGCGCCCGGTCGCGTCCGAGAACGGGTTCCCTTTGGGGATCGTGCCGTCGTCGTTGTATCGAAGGATCTTCCCCAGCCTGTTCGAGGTGAGTTGAGCACTGGCCGGGCTGTGGTTCTCGCCGGTCGACACGAAGAGCTTGTTGCCGACGAACTCGAGCTGGCCCCCGTTGTGATACCCGCTCGATGCCGGAACGTTGGCCATGATCGTCTTCGGTCTCCCGCAGCGGTTATCCCGCACGCGGAAGCGCGTCACTCGCATCTCTTCGGGAGAGGCGTTCGTGTACATGACGTACAACCACCTGTTGCGTTTGAAACGGGGGTGCAGCACGATCCCGAGCGCTCCCTGTTCGCCGGCGCTCGCGACGTCCAGGGTCACGCAGGCCCTCGCCAGCAACCTGCGCCCGATCATCACCCGGATCTTGCCGGTGTTCTTCTCGGTGAAGAAGATCTTCTTGGTCCCCTTGACCCAGGCCATGTCGATCGGGAAGGAGAGGTTCCCCTCGTAGGTCTGTACGCGGGTGCCGGAGGGCAGTGCCCCCGCGACTCGAGGCTCGACCACGCCCAGGGCGGCGGCCAC
>JBKHXK010000008.1:78870-79077 GCA_046566065.1 Actinomycetota bacterium
GACTCAGCGACCGCCTAACCATCCGGGCAGTCTGCCATCGCCTGCGGGCCTGCCGGGTGGCTATCATTCGGAGCGGAGGTGTGCCCGAGCGGCCGAAGGGAGCGCACTGCTAATGCGTTAAGGGGCTAACGCTCCTTCCGGGGTTCAAATCCCCGCGCCTCCGCTCATCGATCCGCCGAGAAGCGGCGGTCCAGCAGGTAACCTGGG
>JBKHXK010000009.1:0-4274 GCA_046566065.1 Actinomycetota bacterium
ATCTGCGAAGAGCGGCGGAGGGGTCTCCTCGACCAGCTTCTGGTGGCGTCGCTGCAGCGAGCAGTCACGTACGCCGAGCCACAGTGCCTCCGTGGGGCTGGGGGCCAGGATCTGCACCTCGAGGTGCTTCGGAGCCTCCAGGTAACGCTCGACGTAGACGTCACTGCTGGAGAAATAGGCCTCGGACTCGCGACGGGCCGTTTCGAAAGCCTCGACCACGTCGCCTTCCGAGTGAGCCACCCGCAGGCCGCGCCCGCCCCCGCCTCCGGATGCCTTGATCGCCACCGGATAGCCATGCTCGGCCCCGAACCGTTTGATCAGCTCCGGGTCCTCGATCGGCTCGAGGGTGCCGGGCACCAGAGGGACGTTGGCCGCGGCCGCGATCTTGCGCGCCGACACCTTGTCGCCCAAGGCGCGGATCGCCTCTCCCGGAGGTCCGACCCAGACGAGGCCGGCATCGACGACCGCATCGGCGAAAGCTGCGTTCTCGGACAGGAACCCGTACCCGGGATGGATCGCTTCCGCCCCCGTACCCGTGGCCGCCTCCAGGACGCGCTCGACGTTCAGATAGGTATCGGTGGGCGCCACCCCTGGAAGGTGCACCGCTTCGTCTGCGACGCGCACGTGCCTGGCCTTCGCATCGACATCCGAGTGGACGGCAACGGAGGCCACCCCTAGCTCGCGGCAGGTGCGTGCTATGCGCACCGCGATCTCGCCGCGGTTCGCTATCAGGATCTTCGAGAACATCAGCTTGCTCTTACCACTGGACCGGCAACCTCCCAGCGAGGGCCGGCCGCGAGAACCTTGGACGGCAAGCGGCCCTCGATGAGCCCCTGAGCGAGACGGGCCGCGTCGAGCAGACGATCGAGGTCGACCCCGGTCTCGATCTGCATATCGATCAACATGTGCACCAGATCCTCCGTTGCGATGTTCCCGGTCGCGCCTTCAGCGTAGGGACTCCCTCCCATCCCACCGATCGATGCGTCGAAGTAGTCGATGCCCAACTCCAACGCAGTAAGCACGTTGGCTAGGCCGGTGCCGCGCGTGTCATGGAAATGCATGTTCAGCTCCAGGTCCGGCAACGTCTCTCGCAGCGCTTCGACCACTTCACGCACGCGACGAGGCGTCCCCATCCCGGTCGTGTCACCGTACGAGATGCTCGTGATCCCCTCGTTCATCATCCAACGTGACACCTGCACCACTCGCTCTGGAGAGATGTCTCCCTCGTAAGGACAGCCGAACGCTGTCGAGATCGTTCCCTGGACGGGGATGCCGGCGCCTCGAGCCACCTCCATCACCTCGGCCACGTTGGGGATCGATTCCTCCACCGTGCGCTTGACGTTCTTCAGGTTGTAGGAATCGCTGGCGGCGATGAAGACCTGCATGCCGTCTACACCGACATCGGCGGCGATCTCGGCCCCCTTGCGGTTCGGCACCAGGGCCGAATAGAAGACCCCTTCCCGACGGTCGATCCCCTCCCATACCTCTCGGGCGTCCGCCATCTGCGGGATCGCTTTGGGCGACACGAACGAGACCGCTTCGATCGCCTGCAGACCCGTTGCGCTCAGAGCGTCGATCAGCTCCACCTTCCTGGAGGTCTCGACGTGAGCCTTCTCGCTCTGGATGCCGTCGCGAGGGCCGACCTCGCGGATCAGGACCTTGCGGGGAAGGGTCACTCGTTCGTCCACTCCGGGTCGCGCTTCTCGGCGAACGCCGCTATGCCCTCTTCCCGATCGAGGCTGTTCATCGTGCGTCGCCAAGCGTCGTGCTCGCGCTCGAGCCCGTCTTCCAGCGGCAGGCCCAGAGCGGCGTCGATCGCCTCCTTCGCCTGGCGCACGGCCACCGGTGACGACTTGCAGATGTCGGACGCGACCTGCATCGTCCAGGCGTCGAGGTCCCCGCGGTCGGTGACCTCGGCGACGAGACCTAGCTCCTTGGCCTCCTGAGCGTCGATCCGGCGGCCTCGGAAGATCATCTCTTTGGCGCGAGCGACCCCAACCTTCCGGGTCAGCAGCTGCGTGCCGCCGCCCGCCGGGATCAGGCCCACCCGGGTCTCCGGAAGCCCGAAGACCGCGTCCTGGGCCGCAACGATCAGATCGCAGGACAACGCCAACTCGAAGCCACCGCCGAGCGCGAACCCGAACACCGAAGCGATCGTTGGTTGAGGGATCTTCCGCAGCGACGAGAACAGACCCCGGATCTGATCCCTGTTCCTGTAGAAGTCGTAGAGGGTGAACCTCGCCCGCTCTTTGAGATCCGCGCCGACGCAGAAGGCCTTCTCACCCGCCGCCCCGAGCACTACGACCCACACCTCTTTGTCGTGAGCCAGCCTCCAGAAGACCTCGGACAGCTCGTCGGCCATCTCGCCGGAGATCGCGTTCAGGGCGTCGGGGCGGTTCAGCGTGACCACCGCGATCCGGTCCTCGGTCCGGAACGTCACCAACCCCGACGAGGTCTCCATCTGCTGCCTAGACCGGAGGAACGCCGTGGCGGCGTTCCGAGAAATGACGATCCTTACGGGAGGCCGCGTCGAGCCTGCGGATGAGCTCGTCCCGGAGATCGTCCGGATCGGTGACCGCATCCACGATGTTCTCGGACGCGAGATGCACGATGTCGATGTCTTTCTCGTACTCGGCGCGGCGCTCCGCGACGAATCGGGCGCGTTCCTCCGGGTCCTCGATCGCCTGGATCTTGTTGAAGAACACGGCATTGACCGCCGGTTCGGGGCCCATCACGGCGATGCGGGCGGTAGGTAGGGCGATCGTGGCGTCCGGCTCGAAGCCCGGACCGGCCATCGCGTACAGGCCTGCGCCGTATGCCTTGCGGACCACGACGCAGAACTTCGGCACGGTCGCTTCCGACACCGCGGTGATCATCTTGGCGCCGTGTCTGATGATCCCCTGGCGTTCGACCGCGGTTCCGATCATGAAGCCCGGTACGTCCGAGAGGAACACCAGCGGGATGTTGAAGGCGTCGCACAACCAGATGAACCGAGCGGCCTTGTCGGCGGAGTCGACGAACAACACCCCGCCCTTCTGCGCAGGTTGGTTCGCGATGACCCCCACCGCACGGCCGTCGAGGCGCGCCAGCCCGGTGATGAGCTCCTTGGCGAAGTCCGGCTTGATCTCGAAGAACGAGGAATCGTCGACGATGCCTGCTATGAAGCCGTACATGTCGAAGGCCTGGCTCTCGTCCCACGGGACCATCTCGTTGAGCGAACCTCTGAATGCGGGCGGCATCCCCTCGATCCGGGGCGGCTGATCACGGAAGCTCTGCCCGAAGTAGGACAGGTAGCCCTTCGCGGCTTCGATGGCGGCCTTGTCGTCGGCGACGACCATGTCTCCGACCCCCGAGACCTCGCAGTGCATCCGGGCGCCGCCCATCTCCTCCAGCGTCACCTTCTCGCCGATCACCTCTTCCGCCATGCGTGGAGAGCCGAGGTACATCGATGCGTTCCCATCGACCATGAAGACCACGTCACAGAAGGCTGGGATGTAGGCGCCGCCCGCGGCCGAGGGGCCGAACAGACAACAGATCTGAGGGACGCGGCCCGATGCCTGTACCTGGTTGTAGAAGATCTTCCCGGCCCCCCTGCGTCCCGGGAACAGGTCGATCTGGTCGGTGATGCGTGCTCCGGCTGAGTCCACCAGATAGACGATCGGGTGCTCGTTGCGCCGAGCCAGCTCGATGATGCGGATTATCTTCTCCACGGTGCGAGCACCCCAGGAGCCCGCTTTCACGGTCGGGTCGTTGGCCATGATGGCCACCGGGCGGCCGCCGACCCGGCCCACGCCGGTGACGACGCCATCGGCGGGCAGGTCCCCGGCCAGGGCGTTCACGAGCAAGCCGTCCTCGACGAAGGAATCTGCGGAGTCCAGCAGCAGCGACAGGCGGTCCCGTACGAACAGCTTTCCCTGCTGGGCGAGCTTCTCGTGGTACTTGGGGGCACCGCCGCCGCGCACGCGCTCCGAAAGCGCGTCGATATCCCGGATGCGATCCGCCTCGGAGCTCATGGCCGCATCCTAACGAGGGCCCTGGACGCTCCCCTAGCGCAGCCGGGCTATCTCGCCGACCGAGAGGACGCGGATGCCGCCCTCGGTCTGCAGTTGCAACTCGCCGAGAGGGGTGAGACCGAGGGCGCGTCCAGACACCGTCTCGTCGGTGGCGAGGGCGACGGTCACGTCGCGACCCAACACGTCCGAACGAGCGGCGGCCTCTGCCACGAGAGCATCGGCCTGCGCGGGAAGACCTCGGTAGAGAGCCTCGAACGCGCT
>JBKHXK010000009.1:4372-77289 GCA_046566065.1 Actinomycetota bacterium
TGGATCGAGGCCACAGAGGGCCTCTATGGCTTGCGCACAGGCGACGCCGAGGGCCGTCGTCACCAGGCCCAGATGTCCAGGCTCCATGGCCGGACGCAGAACCAGCGAGAACTGAAGCAGCTTTCCGGGGGCCGAAGACCACGACCGACCCCACCTGCCCCGGCCCTGCGTCTGGTGGTTGGTGACGACCAGCGCCCCCTCCGGCGCGCCCTGCTTCGCCCAGGCCAGGGCCTCGGTGTTGGTAGAGCCGATCTCTTCGCAGAAGCGCAGGGGGGATCCGAAGGCCCCGCCCAGCGACTCCTCGACGGTCGCCTGTGACAGGTCGCCGGGCTGGGTGGCGAGAACCTCGGGCTCATCCATGAGGCGTCAAACTATCGAAAGCTCGGATCAGGCCCAGCGGAGACCAGGCACATAGCGGGCGATCTCCCTCTAGCGAAAACCTCTCCAGAGGGCCATCATTCAGCTATGGGGAGAGTCAGCAGCGGCACGCTGATAGGACGCGAGACGGAACTGGAGACCCTGACCAAGGCGATGGGAGCGGCCGCCGACGGGAGATCGTCGGCCGTCGTCGTGTCGGGCGAGGCCGGGATCGGCAAGACGCGGCTGTTGCAGGAGGTCAAGAGGTGGGCCCGCGGGAATGGGGCCGAAGCCGTGATCGGGGGATGTATCCCACTCTCCGAGGGCTCCCTGCCGTACGCACCTGTGATCGCCGCGCTGCGTCAGGGGGTGGGCAAGCTGCCGGATCCGGCGACATCGTTGTCCGCGGACAGCCGCGCGGAGTTGGCGCGTCTCCTTCCGGAATTCATACCGCTCAACGGTGATGCGCCGACCGATACCAACCAGACAAGGTTGTTCGGCGCGGTTCTAGATCTGATCCGAGCGCTCTCCGACGTCTCACCTCTCGTGTTCATCGTCGAGGACCTGCACTGGTCGGACACGTCCACCCGCGATCTACTCACCTATCTCCTGAATATGACCGAGGAGGAACGCGTCCTGTTCCTCTGCAGCCTGCGCACCGGTGAACTCGACACGTCCCATCCCGTGCCGCGCTGGGTGCAAACGCTAAGCACGAGCCGGATGGTGGAGGTGGTGGAGCTCGAACCGCTTTCGCGCGAGCACACGCAGCAGCAGATGAGGGAGATCACCGGCAGCCAGATCGAAGACGCCGTCGCGGCCAAGATCTACGAGCGGTCGGAGGGCAACCCGTTCTTCGTAGAGGAACTCATCCAGGCATCCGCGGCGGATAACAAGGACCTGCCGCCGTCACTGCGCGATCTCTTTCTCCAACGGATCACCGCCGTTCCGAGAGAGGCGGTCGAAGTCGTCAAGGCCGCTTCGGTGGATGGCCCCACTGTGCCGCACGAACTCTTGGCAGCGACTACCGGGATGGACGACGTAACACTTACGCCTCTCTTACAGAACGCCATCGACCGGCATCTCCTCATCCGAGCAGGGGACGACGCGTACGCGTTCCGCCACGCGCTCCTGCGCGAGGCCGTCTATCGCCGGCTCCTTCCCGGGGAGCGGCGTAGTCTCCATCGCTCCTTCGCTCAAGCCTTAGAGCGAAGCAACGGCGGTCCGTCGAGGGCTGCGGCACACTCGGGGCGGCTGGCGCACCACTGGGACGAAGCGGGCGCTCCAGACCGAGCGCTGCCCCACGCACTCGCTGCGGCGAAGGACGCGGAGGATAGCTACGCCTCCTCGGAGGCCTTCGCGCACTACCAGCATGCCTTGCAGCTATGGGACAAGGTCGAGGACCCGGAAACGGTGGCCGGGGTTACGAAGGTCAGCCTCCTGGAAAGCGCGGCTGCTACCGCGGACAGCGCCGCACGACCTGAGGAAAGCCTCGCTCTGTGGAAAGAGGCCATCGAACTCGTCGATCCCTCCGTGCACCCAGCACGCGCCGCGAGGCTACGTTCCTTGGCTGCCTACGTACTCGGCTGTGAGCTCATGAATGACTCTGAGGCGTTGCTCTTGCTGCAGGATGCGCAAAGGTTGGTAAGAGATCTCCCCCCGTCGGTAGAGAAGGCGGAGGTCGTCAGTCGCGCGTCCTCGAACCTCACATTGACGGGACACATGGACGAGGGGCTTGAAGCGGCCAAGATGGCGATGGAGATCGTTCAACAGATCGACGATCCGATCCGAGAAGCCCAGGCCCTCGGCGCGCTTGCGCTCGCATACCAGTTGAAAGGCGATCTCGACCTCGCGCTGACCCATCACTCGATCGCAGTCGAGATCTGCAGGAGGGAGCTGGATGGAGCATCGCTCGGCATAAACCTGACCAATCTGTCGGATGCGATGTTCCGCGCCAACAGGGCGGAAGATGCGGTTTCGTGCGCTCTGGACGCGGTGGATGAGCTCCGCAAGCTTGGGGCCCAAAGTCACCTGGGGATGCTGATGTGCAACGCTGGTGAATTCCTGGTGGCCCTGGGGCGCTGGGACGAGGCCGAGCAGATCATCGCCTCCCTCGAGCAGGCCCCCGTCGTGCTCGATCGCGCCTTCTCGACCTCACTTCTCGCCGAGATCGACGTAGGCCGGGGCCGTTTCGAACAGGCCGCTGCTCGGATCCGAGCGGCTCGACGCCTCATGGCCAACGTGAAGGAGCCGCAGTTCTTGGAGCCCGTAACCCTGACCGGGATCTCGCTCGCAGTGTGGGAGCGGCGTTATGAGGACGCGAGTGCTTTGGCCCAAGGGGCGTGGGACACGCCGAAGGAGGAACGGAGCGCGGCGCGGCTGTGCGCGCTGGGGCTGATGGTCGAGGCCCACCGCGCAGTGCGGGCTCGTGCGAGCAACTCGGTCGAAGTCGAAGAGCAGGCAGTGCGCCTGGGCACTGAGATGCAAGCACGCTGCCCGATCCAGACCACCACGTCGGCCGAGGTGCGCGCGCTACAGCGGGTGGTCGCCGCCGAGACAAGCCGGTTGAAGGGATCCTCCGACGCCGGCCTATGGAAGGAGGCGGTAGCCGCGTGGGAAGAGGTGCCCTACCGCTTCCAGCATGCCTACGCGCTCTATCGCCTGGGCGAGGCCCTGCTCTCTGATGGAGAACGGGGCCCGGCCCGCTCCACCCTGTCCGCAGCCAACAAGGAAGCTCGAGAGATGGGAGCGGCTCCGCTCGCGCTCGAGATCGAGGGGCTCACACGACGGGCCCGCTTGAAGCTCTTGATCGAGGAAGAGCACGGCGCCGAAGCCGGCAACGGCTCTTCCCCTTCGAACGAGCTAGGCCTGACCGACCGTGAAGTCGAAGTGTTGCGCTCGCTGAGTGAAGGGCTGACCAACAAACAGATCGCAGAGACCCTCTTCATCAGTCCGAAGACCGCGAGCATCCACGTTTCGAGCATCCTGGCCAAACTCGGCGTATCGAACCGCTTGGAGGCCGCCCGGCGTGCGTTCGACGCCGGGCTCCTCGACAGCCCCCGCCCCTAAACGCGACCAACAAGAAGAGATTTCGGAGGCAACGCGATGAAGAGCGGCTGCTGGTAGCCGCTCTTCATCACCCGGGATAGGTCTCGGGAACTATGCGATCGGGTGCGGGCGGTGGCGGAAGAGGCTGAACCCTCCGGCAACCGCGAGCGCCGCGAACGAGGCGGCGGCCACGGCGATCCACATGGGATCGAATCCGGGCGAAGAGGTGGGGGACGCCGGGCTCTTCTGGGTAGCCACGCTACCGATCGGCTGCGAAGCGCAGATCCCCGGCTCGTTCTTCGTGACCTGGGGCTCCAGGGTGCAGGCCGAGTTCGCCTGCTTCCCGCCGGCGACCTCCGCGCCAAGGACGGTCGACGCACTACCGAGGGTCATCAACGAGACCAGAGCGACGATCCCCAGGAACTTCTTGAGCTTCAAGGCTTTCCTCATCCCGGCAACTCCTTCGTACGGGCCACCCCTGCGGTAGCCGTCAACAACAGGATGGAGATGAGAAGGCCCGGGCACATCAGGCGGCCGCCCTATCTGCGCGACACGGCTATCCCTATGTTGGAGGCAGCGAGCCGTAGAAAAGGGACAAATCATCCCTTAACCACCCTGAGACCCGGTCGGGACGCTCTACGTAGGATACGGCCCTCATGTTCAAGAAACTGCTCGTGGCCAACCGCGGAGAGATCGCCGTTCGCGTGATGCGCGGCTGCCGCGACCTCGACATCAAGACGGTGGCGGTGTACTCGGACCTGGACGCCAACGCCGTGCATACGCGCCTGGCCGACGAGGCCTACAACGTCGGCCCCGGCCCCGCCAACCAGTCCTACCTGGTCGTCGCCAACATCCTCGAGGCCGCCAAACGCTCTGGAGCGGAGGCCGTGCACCCCGGTTACGGCTTCCTGGCCGAGAACGCCGCGTTCGCGCAGGCGGTCATCGACGCCGGACTGATCTGGGTGGGCCCCTCGCCCGAAGTGATCGACGGCATGGGCGAGAAGACGTCGGCCCGCCGCGCGGCGAGCGAAGCGGGGGTGGCGACCGTTCCCGGGACCGCCGATCCGGTCACGACCGTGGAAGAGGTCATGGACTTCGTCTCGGCGCACGGACTGCCCCTGGCGATCAAGGCCTCGGCCGGAGGCGGTGGCAAGGGCTTCCGCGTGGTCAAGGATGCGAGCGAGATCGAGGACGCGCTCGCCGGGGCCGCTCGTGAGGCAGAGGCCTACTTCTCGTCCGACGAGGTCTACCTGGAGCGCTATCTGGAACGGCCCCGTCACATCGAGATCCAGGTGATGGGCACCGCGTCCGGCGAGGTCCTCTCGTTCCCGGAGCGCGACTGCTCGCTGCAGCGGCGCCATCAGAAGCTGGTCGAGGAGTCTCCCTCGCCGGCCCTCGACGACGGTGTGCGCGAGGCGATCATGGAAGCGGCCGCGAAGGTCTCGAAGCAGGTCGGCTATCGCAACGCCGGCACCTGCGAGTTCCTGCTCGACTCAGACGGCAAGACCTTCTACTTCCTGGAGATGAACACCCGTCTCCAGGTCGAGCACCCTGTGACCGAGTTGGTCACCGGCATCGACCTCGTGAAGTCGCAGCTGCTCGTGGCTGCCGGCGAGGATCTCCCCTACACCCAGTCGGACATCGAGCTCAAGGGACACGCGATCGAGTGCCGCATCAACGCGGAGAACCCGGCCAAGAACTTCATGCCGGCACCGGGACGCATCGGCGAGTACCGCGAACCTTCAGGCCCCGGGGTGCGGGTGGACTCCGGCACCGAGGCGCACAGCGAGATCCCCCAGGCCTACGACCCGCTCGTGTCGAAGCTCATAACCTACGGCTACGACCGCGACGAGGCCCGGCGACGGATGCTGCGGGCTCTGGACGAATACGTGATCGAAGGCATCAAGACCGCGATCCCCTTCCATCGCTTGATGCTTGCGGACGAGCGTTTCGTCACGGGCGACTACCACACGGGCACCGTCGAGCGAGAGATGGACCTGTCCGTGCTCAAGGAAGAAGCACAGCCCAAGCCCAAGGTCGGCGAACCTCAGATCGCAAGTCGCCGCTTCGGCGTCGAGGTCGACGGCAAGCGGTTCGACGTCTCGGTGCTTGAGAGCCTCGAAGAGCGGGTGCCGCGCAAGAAGCCAAAGCCCCCGGAGCGCTCGGCCGCGGTCGGCGGTGGTGGAAGCGAGGAGCTGAAGGCTCCGATGCAGGGCACGATCGTGAAGGTGCTCGTCGAGCAGGGGGCCGAGGTGCAGGCGGGCGAGGCCATCGCCGTTCTCGAGGCGATGAAGATGGAGAACTCGATCCTCGCCCACACGGCCGGCAAGGTCGAAGAGATAAAGGTGGCGGCGGGTCAGTCCGTGGAGACCGGCGCCACGATCGCCATCATCCGCTAGGAGTTGGCGTAGCCGCTCGCGATCACCACGACGAGCGCCAGCAACGTAACGACGATCCCCGCCAACAAGAACCACTGCCTCATGCGCGCGACGCTATCGCTCTGGTGTTTCTCGGGGCACGCGTGCCCGCTTTCGCATCAAAGCGCGCTGGTCAGGCCGTGGCCAGCGCGTAAATGAGGCCGAGCTGGCCCAGGTGATAGGTCACCATGATCGCGACCGGCGCCCAGGACTGCTCCTTCACGAAGCGATGGATGCCGATCATGGCGTCCGATGCGTAGAAGAGCCCGGCCCCCAGAGCGGCGGCCAAGATGCTTCCTCTGGCCCAGTCGCTCGCTCCCGGCGCGGTGAACGCGGTGACCACCATCACGCTGATCACGATCACGTAGACGAGCACCGGCAGCACGAGCTTGTCTTTGCCTTTGTCTCGGAGCCCTTGTCGCACGGTCAGGAAGGTCGGCCCGCTCACGAGGATGACGGCCGTGCCGATGAAAACCGCATATGGGGTGAGCACGGGTCCACCGAAAGCCACGACGTAAGCGATGTGGGCGAACAGGAACGACACGAGGCCCTGGAGGAACAGGTCCCGGTCCTGCATGAGGAACACATCGCCCGCCAGCGACAGCCCGATCGCGGCGAGGGTCGCCACGAAACGCTCATCGTAGGAGCCCTGCCACGAGAGCACCGCGGCCCCCATGAGCAGGAGCATCGTCAGCGGTTTGAAGATGCGCTCGACGCGGCGATCATCACGGGACACCGCGACCCAGGTCGCCGCCCCGGACAGGGCGGCCAGCAGGAAGAGGATCACTGGGACTCGGGAAGACCGGTGATGTGGATGCCCGATCGGTCGGTGCCGTAGCGATGGTTGATCCCGATCAACAGAGCGGTGATGGGCTCGACTATGCGGGCATTCTCCAAGGGCCCCGCATCCACGTAACGCAGATCCGGGATCGCCTCGGTCAGCTCGCGCACCGCGGGCTTGCCGTCCTTGCGGCCGCAGACGGGAACGTCTCCCTGCACCGGGACGTCGAGATCGATCAGAGCCGACGCCGACAGGGTGTGGAAGGCCGCACACATCGTCGTCCCTTTCGGCAGGAAGGCCAGACCGAGCTGCGCCGCAGATCCTTCCCATACTCCGAATACGTGTGTGGCCTTGCCGCCGATCGAAGCCTCGACCGGCACCGTGGCATCGATCACGACAGAGTCCGACGAGATGCTGCCGGCGATGCTCTTGTAGATGGGGATCAGCCCGGAGAAAGGCACGGCCACGACCACCGTCTTGCAAGCCGAGGCCGCAGCGCCGTTGTCGAGACCGTCGACCTGGGCACCCGGCACCCTCTCGAGCAACCGATCCACCGCTGCTTTGGCCTTCGACTCCTCGCGGGATCCGATCACGACGCCGATGCCGGCGCGCGCCCAGCGGCACGCCAGCGCGAAACCAAGGTCGCCGGTTCCCCCGACGATCGCAACCGAGTCGATCGCCATCAGACGTTGGGCTCGTACTCGCCGAAGACGCCCCGCAGCACGTCCGAGACCTCGCCGAGGGTCGCGTACGCGGCCAGGGCCCGCTTCATCGGATAGAGCAAGTTGTCGCTGCCGCGTGCCGCTTCGTCCAGCTCCTTCAACGCTGTTTCCACCTCCGCTTGGTCACGTTCGGCGCGCACCTTCTCGAGGCGCGCCACCTGGTTCCGCTGAAGCTCCGGATCGAGGCTGTGCAGCTCCACCGGCTCTTCCGTCTCGAGCTCGAACCGGTTCACGCCCACGACCACGCGGGACCCGGACTCCACGCCCTGATTGATCCGGTAGGCCGAGTCCTCGATCTCGTCCTTCATCCAACCTGCCTCGATCGCCTCGACCGCACCGCCCATCTGATCGATGCGCTCGAGGTACTCGCGGGCGGCCGCCTCGATCTCGTCCGTCAACGCCTCGACCATCCACGAACCGCCCAGAGGATCGGCACTGTCCGCGACGCCGGACTCGTAGCCGATCACCTGCTGGGTCCTCAGAGCGATGCGTGCGGCCTTCTCGCTCGGCAGCGCGAGCGCCTCGTCGAACGAGTTCGTATGCAGCGACTGCGTGCCCCCCATCACTGCGGCGAGCGCTTCGAGTGCCGTCCGAACGATGTTGTTCTCGGGCTGCTGAGCGGTGAGCGTCGCGCCGCCGGTCTGCGTGTGGAAGCGCAGCATCATCGATTTGGGGTTCTGAGCGTTGAACCGCTCCTTCATCACGCTCGCCCACAACCGGCGCGCGGCCCGGAACTTCGCCACCTCTTCGAAGAAGTTCATGTGACAGGCGAAGAAGAACGAGAGCCGCGGCGCGAAGTCGTCGACCGCAAGGCCCGCATCGATCGCAGCCTGCACGTACGCGATGCCATCCGCGATCGTGAAGGCCACCTCTTGGGTAGCCGTGCTCCCCGCCTCGCGCATGTGGTAGCCCGAGATCGAGATCGTGTTCCAACGGGGAAGCTCGTCCCGGCAATAGGCGAAGAGGTCGGTGATGATCCGCATCGAAGGCTTGGGCGGATAGATGTAGGTACCCCGGGCCGTGTACTCCTTCAGGATGTCGTTCTGGGTCGTCCCGGTGATCCGGTCCGGCGAGACCCCTTGCTTCTCGGCCACCAGCTGATACAGCAGCAACAGGATCGAGGCGGTGGCGTTGATCGTCATCGAGGTGGACACCTCGCCCAAGGGGATGTCCTTCAGCAGCAGTTCCATGTCGGCCAACGAGTCGATCGCGACACCGACCCTGCCGACCTCGGCGGCAGCCTTGGGATGGTCCGAGTCGTAGCCCATCTGGGTCGGCAGGTCGAAGGCGACCGACAGGCCCGTCTGCCCCGCCGCCAGCAGGTAGCGGAAACGCTCGTTGGTCTCGGTCGCACTCCCGAAGCCTGCGTACTGGCGCATGGTCCAGAGGCGCTTGCGATACATGTCGGGGTAGACACCCCGGGTGAAGGGCGGCTCGCCCGGCCGGCCCAGGCGCGCCTCGAGACCCTCGGCCACGTGATCCGGGCCGTAGAGCGGCTGGATCTCGATGCCGGAGTCGGTGATTCGTTCTTGGGTCACCGGACCATGCTAGCCGTGGGAATGCACGGTTAGGATTCCGCCCGCATGGCGACCGTTCAAGACGTTTATCGCAAACACAAGCCCAAGGCCTTCACCGCCGACCGGCGCCCGTCGGGGTTCGAGGTGTGGTCCTGGTTCTTCATGAGGATCAGCGGGATCATCCTGCTCTTCCTCGTCCTGATCCACCTTTACATCATGCATCTGATCGGCGAGGGCGTGGAGCGCGTCGACTTCGAGTTCGTGGCCTCCCGCTGGGCTCACGTCGGTTGGAAGACGTTCGACTGGACGATGCTGTTCCTGGCACTGCTCCACGGAGCGAACGGCCTGCGCGTCGTCATCGACGACTACGTGAAGTCCCCCGGCAAACGGACCGCGATCAAGACCTTCCTCTACACCTCGACCGCCGTGCTCCTCATCATGGGGACCGCGGTGCTGATCACGTTCAACCCGGAGGCGCGTTGATCCGCACCCACGAATACGACGCCGTGATCGTCGGAGCGGGCGGCGCCGGCCTCCGAGCAGCGCTCGAGGCCGGGAAGCGGTGCAAAACCGCGGTCGTGTCCAAGCTGTACCCGACCCGCTCGCACACGGGGGCCGCTCAAGGTGGCATGTGCGCGGCCCTGGCCAACGTGGAAGAGGACTCGTGGGAGTGGCACGCCTTCGACACGGTGAAGGGCGGCGATTTCCTGGCGGACCAGGACGCGGTCGACGTGATGTGCAAGGAGGCCGTCGAGTCGGTCCTAGAGCTCGAGAAGATGGGCCTTCCCTTCAACCGCACCGAGGACGGCCGCATCGACCAGCGACGCTTCGGCGGTCATACCCGCAACCACGGCGAAGCTCCGGTGAAGAGAGCCTGTTACGCAGCCGACCGGACCGGGCACATGATCCTGCAGACGCTCTACCAGCAGTGCAACAAGGAGGGCGTCGAATTCTTCTCCGAGTTCTTCGTGCTCGACCTGATCATCAACGACGGCGTCGTCGGCGGGATCATCGCCTACGAGATCGCCACCGGCGACCTGCACGTCTTCCGGGCCAAGTCCGTGCTGTTCGCGACCGGTGGCTACGGGAAGATGTTCAAGATCACCTCGAACGCTCACACCCTGACCGGTGACGGCCCGGGTGTCGTGTACCGCCGCGGCCTGCCTCTCGAGGACATGGAGTTCTTCCAGTTCCACCCGACCGGTCTCTACGGTCTGGGCATCCTGCTGTCCGAGGCAGCGCGCGGCGAAGGCGGGATCCTGCGCAACGCCGACGGCGAACGCTTCATGGAGCGTTACGCGCCGACGATCAAGGACCTGGCTCCGCGGGACATGGTCTCTCGAGCCGAGTTCTTCGAGATCAAGGAGGGCAGGGGGGCCGGGCCCAAGAAGGACTACATCCTGCTGGACCTGACCCACCTGGATCCGAGCGTGATCGAGACGAAGCTCCCGGACATCACCGAATTCGCCCGGACCTATCTGGACGTTGACCCGTTGAAGGAGGGCGTACCGATCGTCCCCACGGCCCACTACGCGATGGGCGGCATCCCGACCAACGTCAACGCCGAGGTGCTGGCCGACCACACCGGCGCGACCGTGCCTGGGTTCTACGCAGCTGGTGAATGCGCCTGCGTCTCGGTCCACGGAGCGAACCGGCTGGGCACCAACTCCTTGCTCGACATCGTCGTGTTCGGACGTCGGGGTGGACTGGCGATGGCCGAATACGCGAACGCGAACAAGCTGCCCGACATCCCCGACGAGCCGGCCAAGCACGTCGAGGAGTGGCTCGCCGGGCTGTTCGAAGGGGGCGGCCCGGAGTTCGCCGCCGACGTCCGCACGCGCCTGCAGGCCGTGATGATGGACAAGGCGTCCGTGGTTCGGACCGAGGAGTCTCTCAGCGAAGCCCTGACCGAGGTACAGGAGCTCCGACGTCGCTACGACCAGTGCCGGGTGCGAGACCGCAGCAAGGTCTACAACACCGAGGTCACCGAGCACATCGAGCTCGGCTACCTGATCGACATGGCCGAGGCGCTGGTCGTCGCCGCCAGAGCCCGCACCGAGAGCCGCGGCGGCCATTACCGCGAAGACCATCAACTCCGGGAAGACGAGCACTGGCTCAAGCACAGCTTCATCACCAAGACACCCGACGGCGAGACCAAGCTCGCATACAAAGACGTCACGATGGGCAGGTACGTGCCCGTCGAGCGCAAGTATTAGGAGACGAGGCCGCAGATGGCGATGGACGGAAAAGAGCTGGAGGTCACCGGTCACGAGATCGACGTGACCTTGCGCCTCCTGCGCTTCAACCCGGAGCGGGACACCGAGCCGCACTTCGAGGAGTACACGGTCAGGGCGGACCCGATGGAGCGGCTCCTCGACCTCCTCCACAAGATCAAGTGGTACCAGGATTCATCTCTGGCCCTGCGCCGTTCCTGCGCCCACGGCATCTGCGGATCGGACGCCATGGTGATCAACGGCGAGAACGCGCTTGCCTGCAAGGTACTGGTGAAGGACCTCAAGCAACCGGTCACGGTCGAGCCCATCCGCGGCCTGCCGGTGATGAAGGACCTGATCGTCGACATGGACCCGTTCTTCCAGGGTTACCTCGCGGTCAAGCCCTGGTTGATCACCGACGACCACGAGCGGGAGCCCGACAGGGAGCGCCTGCAATCCCCCGAGGACCGCGAGCGCTACGACGACACGACCAAGTGCATCCTGTGCGCCGCCTGCACGACCTCGTGTCCGATCTTCTGGGCGGACGAGGAGTACGTGGGTCCGGCCGCGATCGTCAACGCACACCGCTTCATCTTCGACTCGAGGGACCGCGGGGGCCGGGAGCGCCTGGAGATCCTGAGCCAGAAGGACGGCGCCTTCAAGTGCCGCACCGCCTTCAACTGCACCTACGCCTGCCCTCGTGGGATCAAGGTCACGAAGGCCATCCAAGAGGTCAAGCAGGCCGCCCTCTTCAAGAGCTTCTAGGCAGCCTCCGCAGGCACTAGCCTCGGGCCCATGAGGCTGCTGCTCAAGCTCATCGCTCTGGTTCTCATCGCCGTGCTCGCCTACCCGGCGTGGCTCGCCTTCCGGGTGTGGGACCAGTCCCACGACGACGAGGTTCGCTCGGCCGACGCGATCGTGGTGCTGGGGGCCGCGCAATACAACGGCCGCCCCTCCCCCGTCCTGAAAGCTCGGCTCGACCAGGCCAACTATCTGTTCAGGGAAGGCCTCGCGGACATCGTGATCGTCACCGGCGGCAAGCAGGAGGGCGATCGATTCACCGAGGCGCAGGCTGCGCACATGTACCTCGAGGGACAGGGCATCCCGCCCGACCGCATCCTGGAGGAAGCAGAGGGAAGCACGACGTACGAGAGCTTGCAGCACGTGGCCGAGATCGCCGAGGACCAGGGCATCGACTCCGTGCTCCTGGTGTCGGATCCGCTTCACTCGGAACGCATCAAGAGGATGGCACGCGACCTGGGATTCGAAGATGCGTACGCGAGCCCGGCCTCCTACGTCTCGCTGAACCGGTCGCGCGAGACCAAGCTCAAGGAGATCGTGCGAGAGGTGGGATCGCTGATCGTCTACGAGGTCCTCAAGCGCTAGGGGGCCCTCGCTCGGCAGGTCACTTGATCGGGTAGACGGCCACCTTCGTGCTCAGGCCCCGGATCTTCACCAGCTTGCGACGGCCGAAATCGGTCTTGCGCAGGCGCTTCTCGGCCAGCTCCTTCGCAGCCTCGGAGACGATCACCTGATCGGGCTTGCAGTGATCGAGCAGCCGGGCGGTGAGGTTCACGTCATGGCCCAACAGATCGTCCTGTTCGATCAAAGGTTCCCCGGCATGGACCGCGATGCGCAGGCTCACCGAGAAAGAGGGATCGGACGCCCGACGGCTCTTCACGGCCTTGTTGAGGGCAACCGCACCTCGCACGGCCTGGGAGGCCGAGGGGAACGCCAGGAGGAAGCCATCCCCCAACTGCTTCACAAGCTCGCCGTGCACGTCGCTCACGGTGCGAACGATCAGTCGGTCTAGCTCGCTGAGCAACTCGATCGCGACCTCATCGCCGACACGTGCGGTGAAGGAGGTGAAACCGGCGACGTCGACGAACACGATCCCGACACTCGACCCCTTAGCTATCCGTGCCAGCCGCTTGTTCGAGCGCGCGTCCTGCAAGGCAAGTCCGCCCAAGAGGTGAGCGCTCTTCAAGCCGAGCTTCCCGAGACGGGATGGTCTCTTCCTGACGGCTTGCGCTATGACGGGCTCCAGCGCCTCGGCGGCCTGAACCATCGTCGCCACGGTGCCGTCCTTCTCGTCGATCCGCTCTCGCAACGCGTGGCGAACCTTCGGTACGAGGTTGGGATCTCCACGCAGGGCGGCGAAGATCATCTGCCGCACGTTCATGACGATCGAGTCTAAGAGGCAGCGGCGCCCGGGACGAGAACCCGTGCTTTAGTGAAAACCTCGAACGTCGCAGGCGTCTTGAGACCCACCAGCTCTCCGTCCACATTGATCTCGATGTCGGGGGTGGACTCGATCCTGATCGACGCTCCCCGGGTGGTGAAGACCTCAGGGATCTGGCGATGATCTCCCAGCTTGAGTGAGGTCCCCAGCTTCACGAGGTCCGCCGGTCCGGCGGCCGGCAGAGCACAGGCATCCAGCAGGCCATCCGTAGGATCGGCGTCCGGCCAGATCTCGATCCCACCCCCGGCGGTCCTTCCGTTGCCGACCCCGGCCGCCACGCAGTTCGGAACATCGCGATCCTGCAGCCGAACCGTCGAACGGTCCAGATCGCTGAGCGCCTTCACGCCACCCCAGAGGAAGGCGGCCGCCCCGAGGCGTTCCTTCTCCTCGGCCTCCAAGGCCTCGTTGACCTGGACGGGGAAGCCGCCCATACAGGCATTGACGAAGAGGCGCTCGGCCCCCTGCCCGCTCGCGCGGCCCACGTCGAGTTCGATAGGGCGTCCCTCGACAAGTCCGCGAGCCACCTCGAGCGGATCCTCCTGGAGCCCCAGCGTGCGAGCCAGATCGTTGCCGGTGCCCAGCGGAAGCAGCGCCAGGGTGACCTCGTCCAACACGCCTTCCAGGGCGTTCACGGTGCAGTTCAACGTTCCGTCGCCTCCGGCGCTGACGACCAGATCGCGGCCGCGCGCCGCCGCCAGTACCTCGGAGGCGAAGTCGTCCAGGGACGCAGGCTCGATCGCCTCGATCTCTCCCAGAGGGGACAACGCGCGCAACAGCGCCTCTCTGTCGTGCTTGCTCGCGCTTCCCGAGGAGGGATTGGTGACGAGGAGCAGCTTCACTGCCGCAGGCGGCGGAAGTGATCCACGATATGTGGCACCACGTCGACCGTCGAAGGATGCAACGGTGGTTCGTCGAGCGTCGACAGGAACGGGATCATCGAATCCTGCGCATGCAGAGAGGCGTGATCGCCCCCGCCGCGGTGGTCTCCCCCGGCGAGGTCCTTCGTCTCCCACGTCAGGTCGTTGGTGAACACGATGTCGCCGGTCCGATCCAGATCGAGAGCGCACTTCACGCGCCAGAACGCCAACGGGTACTCGGGGGTCCGGATGACGTCCTCCTCCACCACACCACTGACGGCGCCTAGGTCTCCCTCGAAGTTCCACTTGTTGTCGCGCTCGTCCACCACCGACCCCAGTCCGTTCCCTTTCCAGAAGCGGACCGTTCCTCGTTCGCTCGAGATCACGTAGCGGTCCTCCTCACGCCACATGACCTGATCGATCCCGCGCGTGTTCATGAGTACGTTCACCACGCGACCCCTCAGTCGGTCCTTGCGAGCTTCGTTCAGGTAGACGAACCCGACGCGCCCGTTGCCGGCCGCGGCCAGGTCTGCGTCGCCGAAGCGCTCCTTGCCCCTCTTGGGCTGGACCCTTTTGAAGTCGGCGAGGACCTCGTTCAGATCGAGGATGTGCTCTTCGTCATCCGAGATCGGGCTCTGCGCATGATCCGCGGTAACGACGAACCCGACCTCCTCGACGGCTTGCTCCCAGGAGTCGAACGCCTCCAACACGTAGCGCAGGTGACCGTCCGCCTCGGCCAGGTTGTCGACCTGAGAGCCAGGGCCCTCACGGTGAGAGGAGTGGTCGTTCTCGTGCATGTAGAAGAGGATCATGTCGGCGCGATCGCGCTCGAGCAGCTCCCGCGTGACACATGCCGCCCACGCGTCGGTAGCTCGGATCCGTTTCGCCAGCCCGCGGGTCGAAAGCAGCTTCGTGCACGCTTCCGCCGGACCCGTGATCGCATCGGCGAAGTAGTGCTCCTTGGGCCCGGGAGCTCGCTCGGGAAGCTTCCTGCGGAACAGCGCCTTCGTGAAGAGGTTGGGGTCGACGTCGTGCATGTACGGCCCCCGGAACAACATGAAGTTGATCGAAGCGGTCGTGAACCCCATCTGGTCGAGCTGCTCGTGGATGGTGGCGACGTCGGGGCTCAGATGCTTGGCGTTCAGGTTCAGCATCACATCACGAACCACCTGGGAGAGCCCCTCGACCACGGCAGCGCGCGGGCTCTGGCCGTAATTCACGAAGCGCTGCGCATCACGGTCGTACCAGCACATCCCCGGGATGCCGTGCTGGGCCGGGGTAGCCCCCGTGATCAGCGATGCGGTGGCGGCGGGGGTGATCGTGGGAAAGACCGCGACCGAGTCCCGCACGTAGTGCCCCTGGGCTTTCAGGAAGGCGAAGGCGGGCGCGCGCCCCGACGCGGTGGCCTGTTCGAAGGCCTCGGTGCCCATCCCGTCCACGATGATGTAGACGACCCGCCTCTGGGAGCTCATGGGAGGCATCTTCCCACTACGCCCCGTTGCTAATCAGCTGCGTTGAGCAACTGAGCCTCCGGGACGTACGCTTCGGTAGGTGGAGGAACTACGTGCGAAGCGGATCGGGCCCTTCGGGATCATGGCGGCGATCCTTCTCGTCCTGTGCATCGCGGTCGCGCGACTTCCCGATTCGCTGGTGTCCCTCCTGGAAAGGCAAAGCCCTTTCACGTCGGGTCAAGCGGGCTGGGCCTACCGGCTCCTCGCCTTCGCGGCCCTCGCGCAGGCCTTATACGGGGGCTTCGTCCTCCTGCGTCCGAGCAAGGTCGAGCGCGCCCGGGAGACCGACCCGAAGCTCGCACGGATGCCCCGCACCAAACTCATCTCCCTCGTTGCTCGCACGGCGGCCTCCATGCTCGCCTTCACCCTCGCTTACGGCATCGCCGCCTTCCTCGTGGCCGGGCAACGAGGGGGATTCTGGTTGTTCCCGGTGATAGCCGTGGCCCAAGGCGCGTGGTACTACCGCGAGGTCGGTCAGATCGCAACATGGCTGGGCTTCCAACCCGAGCACGTGCCCGAGGACCCTGCTCGCGGCCTGTGGACGCGCGAACCGGTCGACTATTGCCCGCCGATCGCCAGGGGCCTTCAGCCGATCGGCAAGGGGACGCCGGTCTCAGATCAGTGAGCGGCATCGGCGCTCACGCACGTGCCACTCCCGATGCGACGGCGATCGTGTCGATGGGAGGGTCGGTCACCTTCGCCGAGCTCGATCACCGTCAGCACCGACTGGCGGGTGTGTTGCAGGATGCCGGGCTCGAGGAGGGCGACCGCGTCGCGGTGCTTTCGCGTAACTCGGTCGCCATGCTGGAGGTGGTGATCGCTTGTCTCCGGATGGCGATGATCCCCGTTCCGCTCAATGCCCTGCTGACCGAGCGAGAGATCGGATACATCCTCGAGGACTCGGGAGCGCGATGGCTGTTCACCGATCGGAACATCGACCCCCCGCCCGGGCTGGAGCAGATCGTGACCTTCGGAGATGCATACGAGCGCGTCATCCTCGAGACGGAGCCCTCGCAACTCTGCGATCACGCCCGGGGCCGCCCGATGCATTACACCTCCGGCACGACGGGGGTGCCGAAGGGCGTATGGATACGCCCCTACCCTCCGAAGAAAGCCGCACGGGTCTCAGCCGACTTCATCGACCACTGGGGGCTGTCGTCGGTCGACATCCATCTCGTGTGCTCGCCGCTCACCCATTCGGCCCCCCTGAGATACGCGCTCCGCACGATGGAGGCAGGAGGCACCGTCGCCCTCCAGAGCCATTTCGATGCGGCCGAGACGCTGGCGGCCATCGACCTCTTCAATGCGACGACGACCTTCATGGTGCCGACTCACCTCGAACGGATCCTGGCGCTGGGAACGAAAGCGATCCGCAGGCACGACCTGTCCTCGATGCGCTTGTTGGTCCATGCGGGGGCACCGATACGGGAGGGAACGAAGCGCGCCGCGATCGAGGTTTTCCCGGAAGGATCCGTGTGGGAGTTCTACGGATCCACCGAGGGTCAGGCGACCCGGATCTCACAGGGCGAATGGTTGCGCAAGCCCGGAAGCGTCGGCAAGCCTCGCCCGGGAGCGACGATCGAGATCCGCGACGAGGACGGTGGTCTCCTGCCCCCGGGAGAGATCGGGCGGGTATGGGTCAAGGACCCGAAGGCGGACCGGTTCCAGTACTGGGGTGACCGCAAGAAGACCCGCTCGGCATGGAAAGCGGGTGCTTTCACGGTCGGCGACCTGGGCTCCCTCGACGAAGACGGCTACCTCTTCCTGGCGGGCCGGGTCGACGACACGATCATCACCGGTGGCGTGAACGTCTACCCGCAAGAGGTGGAGAAGGTTCTCTCCGAGCACCCGATGGTCGGGGAGGTCGTCGTCTACGGAGCTCCCAACGAAGAATGGGGCCAGGAGGTCAGAGCCGCCGTCGTAGCGACCGGCGACCTCGACGAAGCAACGCTCCTCGCGTGGTCCAGGGACCGCCTGGCGGGCTTCAAACGGCCGCGGAAGATCGATCTGGTCGCAGAGCTAGACCGCACGGCAACTGGGAAGCTGATACGTCGGGCACCGAAGGTCGCGAGCGAGTCTTAGTCTCGTTGAGCGATGGAGGGCATGGTCGTTCGATGCGTCGACTACCACACGGCCGGCGAGCCGTTCCGGATCGCGCTCGACGGGTGGCGAGCCCCACCTAGAGGGCACAACTATCCTCGAGAAGCGTGCCTATGCCATGGAACACCACGACGAGATCCGCAAGCTCGTGATCAACGAGCCTCGGGGTCACGCCGACATGTACGGCTGCTACGTGACGGCCCCCGAAGACGAGGGCGGAGACCTCGGCGTCGTCTTCTTCCACAACGAGGGCTATAGCACCGCGTGCGGTCACGGAACGATCGCGCTGGTGACGTGGGCCCTCGACTCCGGTCGCCTGGCGGTCCAAGGACAGGAGACCGAGATCATCGTCGACGCTCCCTCCGGCCGGCTGACGACGGTGGCGAAGACGGACGGCGACAAGGTCACTTCGGTCAGGTTCCGCAACGTGCCTTCGTTCGTACATTCCACCGACGTGCGCGTCGATCCCGGCGAAGGTTCGCTGATGGTCGACATCTCTTATGGCGGAGCGTTCTATGCCTCGGTGGATTGCGCCGACCTTGATGTGACCGTGGAGCCTGCACACCTGACCCGCCTCATCTCTCTAGGGCGTGCGATCAAGGATGAGCTGAACGAGAGGGAGTTCGTGCACCCGGAGGACGCCCGCCTCCGCGACATCTACGGCGTGATCTTCTTCGAACGTCTGCCGGACGAGAACGGGAACCTGTGCCAGCGAAACGTCACGGTCTTCGCCGATGGCGAGGTCGATCGCTCCCCCTGCGGGAGCGGAACCTCGGCGCGGCTGGCTCTGCTGGATGCATCGGGCGAGCTTCCGCGCGGAGAGACGCTCGTGCACAGGGGCATCGTGGACACGGTGTTCACCGGTCACGTGGTGGGGTCGGCAACCGTCTCGGACAAGGAGGCGGTGATCACCGAGGTCGAAGGCAGCGCTTACATCGCGGGCCGCCACGAGTTCATCCTCGATCCGAGTGACCCCCTGGGCACCGGCTTCCTCCTGCGCTGATGGCTCCGCGGTTCATAGGGCGCGAGGAGCTCCACGGGCTTCTGAGCATGGCCGAGGCGATCGACGCTTTGGAGCGAGCCTTCGGCCGCGAGCTCCCGTACTCGCCAGACCGCTCCCACCTGGATGTGGGGGCCGGGGATCTCTTGCTCATGCCGGCGTGGGGGGATCGGACGGCCGGGGTGAAACTCGTGACGGTCGCGCCCGACAACCCCTCGCACGGGCTGCCCCTGATCCAGGGGCTCTACGTGCTCTTCGAGAAGCCGAGCCTGGCACCTGTCGCGCTCCTCGACGCCGCCGCCCTGACGGCTCTACGCACCGCAGCCGTCTCCGGTGTGGCCACCAAGCACCTCGCCCGCGAACGAGCTTCCTCTCTGGTCATCTTCGGAGCGGGGGTCCAGGCCGCAGCGCATCTGGAGGCGATGGCGGTGGTACGGCCGATCGACGAGGTGCAAGTGGTCTCCCGCACCCCGGAGCGGAGCGCGGCCTTGGTGAGACGGGCTAAGGAGATGGGAGCCCAGGCCGGATCGGCCGAGACGGCAGCGGTGAGAGAAGCAGACATCGTGTGCACGTGCACTACGAGTGCGTATCCGGTGTTCGAGGGCTCGCTACTGCGGGCCGGCGCCCACGTGAACGCGGTCGGGTCCTATAGACCCGGGGCCCGCGAGCTCGACGACGAGGCGATCCGGGTGGGACGCGTCTTCGTCGACACCACAACGGCCCTCCGAGAATCGGGGGATCTCCTGTCTCCGATCGAGGCCGGCGTCCTGGACCCCGACGGGATCGGAGAGCTGGCGCAGGTCGTCAGGGGGGAGGCCGGGCGCGCCTCGGATCCCGACATCACGATCTTCAAATCGGTGGGTGCCGCTTTCGAGGACCTGGTGGTGGCAGCAGCAGCTGCCGAGCGGCTCTAGCTCCCGCGCCGCTCGTGTAGCTCGGCGCACTTCGAACGGATCGCTTCCGCGGCCTCGTGCAGCTTGGCCGTCTCGTCCGCGTTCAGCTCGAGCTCGACGATCTCGTTGACACCACGCTTCCCGAGCTTGGCGGGCACCCCGAGGTAGACGTCCTTCACGCCGTACTGTCCGGTGGTCCACGCACATGTGGGGTGGACGGCTCCGTCGTCGGCGAGGATCGACTTCACCATCGCGGCAGATGAGGCGGCAGGAGCGTAGAAGGCACTCCCCTTCTTCAGATAGCCCACGATCTCGGCCCCCGCGTCGCGGGTGCGCTGGAAAAGCTGCTCCAGGTCCTCTTCGCTGACCAGCTCGGGGAGCGGTTTCCCCTGAACCGTCGCGTGGCGTGGGAGAGCCACCATCTGGTCGCCGTGCGATCCCAACGTGATCGCCTCGACCTCGGTCGGCGGGACGTCGAGCTTCTCTGCGATGAAGAACTGCAGACGGGCCGAGTCCAGAACGCCGGCCATGCCCATCACGCGCTCCTTGGGGAATCCGGATACGACGGAGGCCAGGAAGGTCATCTCGTCCAGCGGGTTCGAGACGATGATCAGGATCGCGTCGGGCGAGTGCTTCGCTATCTGCTCGGTCACGCCGCCGACGATCTCGGAGTTCACGTCGAGGAGGTCCATCCGGCTCATACCCGGCGTGCGAGGACGGCCGGCCGTGATCACCACCACGTCGGATCCAGCGGTGTCGGCGTAGTCATTGGTGCCCTTCACCCGGGTGTCGAAACCGACGACCGCGGCGGAGTGGTTGATGTCGAGAGCCAGACCCTGCGGGAGGCCCTCGACGATGTCGATCATCACGACCTCATCTGCGAGGTTCGACTCGGCAACCCTGCGGGCCGCGTTCGAACCGACGTTGCCGGCTCCAACGACTGTGACCTTGCTCATAGCGCGTCTGCCTCCATCTTCTCGATGACCGCATCGGCGACCTGGGACGTTCCCACCGCGGTCGGGTCGTCGCGATCGGGCTTCATGTCATAGGTGACCGACTTGCCTTCGGCGATGACGGCGCTGAGGGCCTTCTCCAGCCGGTCGGCTGCACCGACCTCGCCCAGGTGACGAAGCATCAGGACGCCGGACAGCATCATCGCCATCGGGTTCACCTTGTTCTGGCCTGCGTATTTCGGAGCGGAGCCGTGGGTCGGCTCGAACACGGCCGCTTCGTCACCGATGTTCCCTCCGGGAGCAACCCCGAGGCCACCGATGAGGCCTGCCCCGAGGTCGGAGACGATGTCGCCGTACAGGTTCGGCAGCACGAGCACGTCGTACAACTCGGGCTTCTGGACCAGTTGCATGCACATGTTGTCGACGATGCGGTCCTCGAACTCGACGCCTGAGTCGGCGTACTCCTCCTCCGCGACCTCTCGTGCGGTCTTCAAGAAGAGGCCGTCGGAGAACTTCATGATGTTTGCCTTGTGCACGGCCGTGACCTTCTTCCGGCCGTTGCGGATCGCGTAGTCGAAGGCTCCTCGCACGATCCGCTTGGTACCCGTGACAGAGATGGGCTTGATCGAGATACCCGAGTCCTCCCGGATGCGACGCGCTCCCAGATCGGCGATGAAGTCGATCAGCTTGGTGGCCTCGGGCGAGCCCTGCTCGAACTCGATCCCGGCGTAGAGGTCCTCGTGGTTCTCACGGACGATGACCAGGTCGATGTTCTCGTAGCGGGACCGGACGCCGGGGTAGGACTTGCAGGGCCTCAGGCACATGTAGAGGTCGAGCTCCTTGCGCAGCGCCACGTTCACGCTGCGGAACCCGGTGCCGACCGGGGTCGTGATCGGCCCCTTGATCGCGATCTTGTTGGCCCGGATCGATTCCAGAACCTGGTCGGGCAGCGGCGTGCCGTGCTCCTCCATGACGTCGACACCCGCGTGCTGGACGTCCCAGTCGAACTTCACGCCGGTGCCTTCCAGCACCCGGCGCGTCGCTTCTGAGATCTCGGGACCGGTGCCGTCGCCGGGGATCAGGGTTACGCGATGAACCGTCTGTGACATGTGGGAAAACTCCTCGTGTCGGGGCCCTTAGGACCGAAAAGGCGGCTTTAGGCTACCTGATAGCCTTGGTCGTTCTACGAGACGAGAGCCCTTGGCGGCCCGGCATAGAAAGGCAACCCGGCGTATGGCGGCACCCGGAAAAGGACTAGAAGGTGTAGTTGCGGCCGAGACGGCCATCAGCGACATCGACGGCAAAGAGGGAGTCCTTTCCTACGTCGGATACGACATCCACGACCTCGCTCCGAACGCCACTTTCGAAGAGACCTGCTACCTCCTCCACAACCTCGAACTGCCCACCGAGCAGCAGCTAGACGAGATCAAGGAGCAGCTGGCGGCCGAGCGGGAGCCCAACGAGTTCGTAATGGAGCTCCTGCCCCAGCTCTCGAAGAACACGGCTCCGATGTCCATGCTGCGGACCGCCTGCTCGGCTTCATCCGCCAAAGACCCCGATGGTTGGGACACCTCGGAGGAGGCCAACTACCGCAAGGCGATCCGCCTCATCGCGGTCTTCCCCACCTTGGTCGCCTACTACGACCGGCTCCGGAACGACCAGAGCTTGGTTCACCCCGACTCCAGCCTCTCGCAGGCGGCCAACTTCCTCTACATGCTGAAGGGCGACAAGGCCGACGACGAAGAAGCTCGCATCTTCGACATCTGCCTCACGCTGCACGCCGACCACACGATGAACGCCTCGACCTTCGCCGCAAGGGTGTGCGCCGCGACCCTGTCCGACATCCACTCGGCGATCACCGCAGGCATCGCGGCCCTGAAAGGGCCGCTACACGGAGGCGCCAACGAGCAGGTCATGCGGATGATCAAAGAGATCAGGTCCGAGGGCGGCAAAGAGAAGGCGCGCGACTACACGATCAACAAGCTGCGCAACAAAGAGAAGGTCATGGGCTTCGGGCACCGCGTCTACAAGACCGAGGACCCCCGAGCGACGCACCTCCGCAAGATGGCCCAGGAGCTGGCCGAGAAGTCCGGCGATCCCAGCAACTTCGAGATCAGCCAGGAGATCGAGAAAGCGGTCATGGACGAGAAGGGCATCTACCCGAACGTCGACTTCTACGCCGCTTCGGTCTACGGCTATCTGCAGATCCCCACCGATCTATTCACTCCGGTGTTCGCGTGCAGCCGGGTGGCGGGGTGGACCGCCCACGTTCGCGAGCAGTACGCCGACAACAGGCTGATCCGGCCCGACCACGCTTACGTCGGTCCCGAGCGCCGCGAGTGGAAGGCTCTCTCCCAGAGATAGAGGATCCGCAACGCTAAAGGGGCGCCGTCACCGGCGCCCCTTTCTTGTTTTCCGTTCTGAGATGCTGGGCTAGTCGTCCTCGCCCTCTTCGTCATCGTTGCTCTGGGCGTCGCTCTGGTCGTCGTCATCGTCGGCGGACGGAACCGAGGGAGCGGAAGGAGCCGAGTCCTCGTCGTCGCTCGCAGCCGAGGGAGCGGACGGGGCGCTGTCCACGGATGCCGCGGACGGGGCGCTGTCCACGGATGCCGCGGACGGAGCGCTGTCTACCGATGCAGCCGAGGGGGCGCTGTCCACGGATGCGACCGAAGGAGCTGTGTCTACCGAAGCGGCCGAAACGGTGTTGTTCCCACCGGCCGAGCCGTCGTTGCCTACGGTGCCGTCACCGTCGCCGCTCGGCTCGTCGTCTTCGACGGCTTCGTCCGAGTTCTCGTCCTCGTCATCTCTCTTCACAGCCGCGTTGTCGTCGTTGGAGACGACTTCCTGGTTCTCGTCGTCACCCGTGGCGCCGGTGGCCTCGAGAGCGGCCGCTATCCCGCCGAGGGCAAGGATCAAGCCGAGGACCATTAGGGCCACCTGGCCTACCGAGAGCCTCGTCCACTTCGTTCGGTTAGAGAAGTTCCTCTCACTCATCCAGATCCTCCTTGTCGGCGGGCTTCTCATGACTAACGCCCGACCCCGGCGCGCGTTACGCCTTTCGCAGATATCGGCATCCTTGACCGAAAACCCGAGCCTCGGCGTAACGTCAGACCCTCGGCATCGTTAGAAGGGCAGATGTGGATCCTTCGGAGGTCAGACAAGAGGTCCGGCGGGCAGCCCGTGGAGACGAGAGCTCAGCGGCTCTTCTCTTCGACAGCTACTACCCCCGCCTCTTTCGCTACGCCCTCGCCAGGGTCGGGAGCCAACAGACCGCCGAAGACATCGCTTCGGAGACCTTCGCCCGGGTGCTCAGGGACCTCGATCGCTTCCGTTGGAGGGGGGCCGGCTTCGACGCCTGGCTCTTTCGCATCGCTCACAACCTGGTCGTGGACCACTTCCGAGGCGCCGGAAGAGAGATCCTCAGCGAGGCAGACGCCGACACGGGACAGATCGAGCTCCATACCCCCGAGACGGCGGCTCTCGAGAACGAGCTCACCAGAGAGATGCAGCTCATGCTGACCACCCTCTCGCCCGAGCAGCGCGAGGTCATCGCTCTCCGCTTCGCGGCGGGCCTCGATACGCACGAGACGGCAGCCGCCCTCGGAAAGAAGGTCAACGCGGTCCGGCAACTCCAGTTCCGCGCCCTCCAGGCACTCCGACAGAAGGTCGAACGATGACCAGGCCGGATCGTGACCTCGACCGCGCCCTCGCGGGACGCTCGGACCCCGATGAGGCCCTAGCGGGACTGGTCGAGACCGCTCGGGTGCTCACACAGGCGTTCGATGTCGAGCCCGAGCCGGCTCTCCGAGAGCGCGCTCTCTTCGCTGCCGGCGTGGCAGCAAGGCGTCGTTCTGGGTTCCCTCTTGTCCGCCTGTTCGCCCCCGTTGCCGCCGGCCTGGGACTCTTGGCCGCTCTGGGATTCGCATCCGGGACGGCGATGCCCGGAGACGTCCTCTACCCCGTCCGCAAGGTCCTGCAGGACGTCGGTCTGAACGAGGGTCTCCTCACCGAGGCGCTGGCAAGGATGGACCGGGCCGGGGCGCTGCTCGATGAGGCGGAGGACCTGCCCAGGACTCGCCGGGAGCGAGCCACCGGCCTTGCCGTAAGGGCGATCCAGGAGCTCTCTCCGGTAGGCGATCTGCTCGAAGAGGCCGATCTCGGCAGCGAGGAGCTGGCCCGCCACCGAGCCCGGCTCGCCACCCTGATCGAGCGAGCGACCTCGCTGATCGCCGCCACCGAGGAAGCCGAGGGCTTCGAAGGAGATGATGGCGAGGCGGGCGGGCCCGACCCGCGGGAACGCGACGAGCGCGAGGGAGATGATCGCTCGGGCTCCGACGACGACCGGGAAGACGACTCCGATGACGACGACGGAGATGGCGACTCGGGCTCCGACGACGACCGGGATGACGACTCCGGATCTGGAGACGGGGGCGACTCCGACCCCGACGACCGGGATGACGACTCCACTGACGACGACCGGGATGACGACTCGGGCTCCGGCTCCGACGGGGACGACCGATCCGACCCGGACGAGCGAGAAGATGACTCGGGCTCGGACGAAGATCCGATCGACTCGCTGGAAGACGAGCGCGACGACGAGAGCGATGTGGACGGTGAAGACAGGCTCGACTGAGCCTCTTAGGACGGCACTGCGGTCGCCCTGCGCGCCAAGGAAACCGTGTTCTTCAGCAACATGGCGATCGTCATAGGGCCCACGCCACCCGGCACGGGCGTGATGGCGGAAGCGATCTCGACCGCCGCTTCGTAGTCCACGTCGCCCACCAGACCGTCCTCGGTCCGGTTGATACCGACGTCGATAACCGTGGCTCCCGGTTTGATCATCGGCCCCGTGATGGCTTTCGCACGCCCGATGGCGGCGACGAGGATGTCCGCTCGCTTCGTGTGCGCTTCGAGGTCGGTGGTGCCCGTGTGGCAGACGGTGACGGTCGAGTTGGCGCCGGGGCCCTTCTGAATCATCAGGGCCGCCAACGGTTTCCCCACGATATTGGAACGGCCGACGACGACCACCTCGGCCCCCGAGGTCTCCACGTTGGAACGGATCAGGAGCTCTTGGATGCCGGCGGGGGTTGCCGGAGCGACCACCCGGTCCCCACTCAGCAGGCGGCCGAGGTTGTAGGGGTGGAAGCCATCCGCGTCCTTGGCCGGGTCGACCCGGTCGAGCACCAGCTGCTCGTCGATGTGCTCGGGGAGCGGAAGCTGCACGAGGATCCCGTGCACCTGCGGGTCGGCATTCAGTCGATCCAGCAGTGACAGGAGCTCTTCCTCCGGGACGCTGGCCGAGAGATCGTGATCCCACGCCTTGATCCCGACCTCGGCACAGGCCTTGCGCTTGGAGCGCACGTAGACATGAGACGCGGGGTCGTCCCCGACCAACACCGTTGCCAGCCCGGGCGTTACCCCGTTCGAAGCGAGGGCTGTCGCTTCCTCTTTGACCTCCTCGCGTACCTGCGCAGCGATCGCTTTCCCGTCGATGATCTCGGCAGACATCGGTCCCCCCAACACAGCAGCCGGCGAAGCACGCATCCTACTTAGCGGCCCACCGGCCCCTAGGCTCGTCGGTATGGACACCGAACCAGCCGGTCGCATCGGCATCCTCCGCCCGCTGAAGATCAGGGACTTCCGGCTCCTGTGGACCGCGATGACCGTCTCCTTCTTCGGCGACGGCATCTACATGGTCGCGATCGCGTGGCAGGTCTACGAACTCTCGAACGTGCCCACGGCGCTGTCCACCGTAGGGGTGGCGTGGAGCCTGCCGATGACCCTCTTCCTGTTGATAGGCGGCGTGCTGACCGATCGCTTCGAGCGACGACGGATCATGATCGTCGCCGATCTCCTCCGTGGCTGCGCGGTGCTGGCCATGGGTGTCCTCAGCGTGACCGGGACGATCCGGCTGTGGCATCTGATCGCGCTGGCGATCGTGTACGGAACGGGCCAAGCGTTGTTCGCACCCGCTTTCGGAGCGATCGTCCCCGAGATCGTTCCACGCAACCTGCTGACCGAGGCGAACTCGCTGGACAGCTTCGTGCGACATTCGGCCGAACGCTTGTTCGGCCCCGCGATCGGAGGCTTCACGATCGCGGCCATCGGCGCGGGTGGCGCGTTCCTCGTCGACGCCGCCACGTTCGCCTTCTCGATCGGCGTATTGATGCGCCTTGCAGAACGGCCCGTGCCCAACGAGGAACGTCCTGCCCCCTTGAGGGACATCAAGGAGGGTTTCGCCTACGTCCGCTCCCAGCCGTGGTTGATCGCAACACTGCTCTCGGCCCTCATGACCCTGTTGTTCGCGCTCGGCCCCTTCCAGATACTCCTCCCCTTCCTCGTGAAGAACGAGTTGGGGGGCACGGCGGCGGATCTTGGGCTCATCCTGGCGGCGGGCGGGGTGGGGTCGGTCATGGCGTCCGTGCTGCTCGGTCAGCGGGGGCTGCCGAGGCGCCACATCACCTTCATGTACGTCATGTGGGCGGCCGGGGTAGGCACGCTCGTCTTCTACGCGGCGGCGACTCGCGTCTGGCACCTGATCGCCGTCGAGTTCATCGCCTGGGCCATGTTCACGTCGGGCCTCGTGGTGTGGGCGACCTTGATGCACCGTCTGGTACCGACCCGGCTCCTAGGACGAGTCACCAGCCTGGACTGGATGATCTCGACCGCTTTCGTGCCGCTCTCTTTCGCTCTCACGGGACCCGTATCCGGCGCGATCGGCGTCCGAGCGACGTTCTTCTGGGGCGGAGTGCTCGGCGCCCTGGCCACACTGGCCTTCTTGCTCTGGCCCGGAGTGCGCGCGACCGAATCCGACGGTTCGATGACCTCCCCCGGATCGGCGGTGCCTTCGGAAGTCTCGTCTTAGTGCCGGAAGTGCCGCCGTCCGGTGAAGACCATCGGGATCCCGTGTTCGTCGGCGGCTGCGATCACCTCGTCGTCACGCACCGAGCCTCCGGGTTGGATCACGGCTTTCGCTCCGGCGGCCACTGCAGCATCGAGTCCATCCCTGAAGGGGAAGAACGCGTCCGACGCGCACACGGTCCCCTGCGCGCGGCCCCCAGCACGCCTGGCCGCCAGCTCGGTCGACTCCAGACGATTCATCTGTCCCGCGCCCACTCCGACCGCGACCCCGTCCTTCGCCAGAACGATCGCATTCGACTTCACGTGCTTCGCCACGATCCACGCGAACCTGAGGTCCTGCCACTCTTCGTCGGTCGGCTGGGCTTTGGTCACGACCCTGGCGTCGCTGAGCTCGTTACGGACATCCGGAGACTGCACCAGCAGTCCACCCGCGATGCGCCGAACGTCCGGCTCGGGCCGGGTGTGGGCCGTGCCGGCTTTCAGCACGCGCAGGTTCTTCTTGGCGTTCAGCACCTCGAGGGCCGGGATCTCGAAGTCGGGGGCGATTACCACTTCGGTGAAGATCTCGGCGATCGCCGCCGCGGTCTCCGCGTCGCAGATCCTGTTGAGAGCGACGATGCCTCCGAACGCCGAGGTCCGATCGCAATCCAGAGCCTTCGCATATGCCTCGGCCAGCGTCGATCCAAGGGCGGCCCCGCAAGGGTTCGAGTGCTTGATGATGACGGCCGCCGTCTCTTCTAGATCGAGGACCAGCTTCCAGGCCGAGTCGGTGTCCAGGAGATTGTTATAGGAGAGCTCCTTACCCTGGAACTGCTCCGCGGCCGCTAGACCTCCCCCCGAGGTCTTATAGAAAGCGGCCGATTGATGTGGGTTCTCCCCGTAGCGCAGATCCATGACCTTCTCCCCCGCCAGAAGCAGCTTGTCGGGGAAGTCGCCCTTGCGCGAGAAGTAGCTGGAGATCGCGGCGTCGTAAGCGGCGGTGTGAGCGAAGGCCTCCCGAGCCAGCGAGCGGCGGGTGTCCTCGGAGATGCCTCCCGAGGACTCGAGCTCGCGGATCAGGGACTCGTACCGATCGGGGTCGACGACGACCGCTACCGAGTGGAAGTTCTTGGCCGCCGCTCGCACCATCGCCGGGCCCCCGATGTCGATCTGCTCGACCGCGTCGTCCTCTTTGACGCTCGGGTGAGCGACCGTTCGCTCGAACGGATAGAGGTTGCAGACCACGAGGTCGATCGCGGTGATCTCTTGCTCGGCGAGCTCCTCGATGTGGTCCGGCTTGCGTCGGTCCGCCAGGATGCCTCCGTGGATCTTCGGATGCAGCGTCTTCACGCGGCCCCCCAGGATCTCCGGCGCACCTGTCACCTCCGACACCTTCATCACCGGCACCTCGGCGTCGGCGAGGACCGAGGCCGTCCCACCCGAGGAGATGATCTCTACGCCCTGAGCCACCAGAGCCCGGGCGAACTCCACGATCCCCGTCTTGTCCGACACGCTGAGCAACGCCCTCTTCACCTGCATGAGCTATCCCTCCGTCACTGAGTCACTGACCCGCACGCGGGCTCCTTCGATCGAGACCTTGCCTTCGAGGATCAGCCGGCACGCCTGCGGTAGCAGCCGGTGCTCGACCGCCTTGATGCGTTCGTGCAGAGACTCTTCGGTGTCGCCGGGCTCGACCCGGACCGCCTCCTGCAACAGGATCGGGCCATGGTCCACCTCGTAGTCGACGAAGTGCACCGTGCTTCCGGTGACCTTGACGCCATGCTCCAGCGCGTCGCGCACGCCGTGGGCGCCGGCGAACGCCGGCAGGAGGGCCGGGTGAAGATTGATGATGCGCCCCGCGAAGGCATCGACGAAGACGGGCGAGACGATCCGCATCAGACCCGCTGAGACGACGAGGTCCGGCTCGTAGGCCGCGACCCGATCGCGCAGAGCAACGCTCCAGTCCTCCCGGCTGGCGAAGGCCTTGAAATCGACCAGGTGGGCGTCGATCGAACGTTTCTCTGCGGCGCGTAGACCGACGCAGTCGCGATCCGCCACCACCGCCACGACCTCGCCGGGAACCTCGCCTCGCTCGCACGCGTCGGCAAGCGCTTCCATGTTCGTTCCCGAGCCGGAGATCAGAGTCACGATGCGTCCAGGCATACCCGGCACTCTACTCAGACGAAGGCGTCAAGTCCTACGAGGCCAGAGTGTCTGCAAGGGTTCTGAGGGCCTGGGGGTAGCGGTAGCTGATGCCCATGTGGCCCCCCTCGAACAGCTCGAAGCTGTGGTCGACACCGCCCTTGGTCAGCTCGTTCGAGAACGCCTGCGCGCCGAGATCCAGATGGGGCTCGTCTCGGTTGCCGGCGTCCAGGTAGATCAGCCGCATGCTCTTCAGCGCGTCGAGGTGCTCGGGCGCCATCCGAACTGGATCCCACGCGAGCCACTTCTCCCAGACCTCGGGGATCAGCTTGCCCGTATCGAGCTCGAACGGCAGGAGTGCTTTGCCGGGCTGCGACTCGTCCGGCGAGTAGGCGGCCGCATACGCGTACATCTCAAGGGGGGTTCCGTAACGGCCGTAGTCGAACCTGTCGATCTGTTTGAGCTTCTCGAAGAACACGTCGTAGGAGCCCTCGAAGTGGTCGCGCAGGGCGCGGACCACATCCCGGAACGCCGGTATCAAAGAAACCTCGAACAACGCATCGCCGGCATGGGACGCGAAGGCTCCGAAAACGTCGGGCCGGAGCATCGAGACCACCATCGCCCCGTAGCCCCCGCTGGACTTGCCCGTCAGCGCCCGACGGTCCCGGTCGGACGCGGTCGCGTAGCGCTCATCTATGAAGGGAACGACCTCGTCGCAGAGATAGTCCATGTAGCGCCCGGTGGAGACCGAGTTGATGAACTGCGACCCGCCGAGCGAGGTCCAAGCGTCGACGAACACGACGATCGCCCGGCGCACGCCGACGCCCGAGAACAGATCGTCGACCCGCTCGACCACGTTGGGCTCGAAGGCCGATCGTCCGAGCCACATGTCGAGCTGTCCCGTGAACCCCTGGATCACGTAGATCACCGGGTACCGGCGACCGCTCTCCCCATAGCCCGGTGGCAGATAGACGTAGAGGGGCCGACGTGTCGGGTCCCCCAGGGGGTTGCCCGCCAGCACTTCGCTCTCGACGGTCAGCTGCTCGAAGCGTCCCGTCAGCTCGCGCTGCCAGGGGGGGCCGGGGAGCCCCTCGACCTCGGTGAGGCTCACCGGTTGAGGATCTTCGCTACTTCCTCGGCGACCGCGGTCGGGTTGGCGGCAACTGGGATCCCGGCCGCCCGCAGCGCCTCTTCCTTCGCGGCGGCCGTTCCCTTGGAGCCGGAGATGATCGCGCCGGCATGGCCCATGCGCTTGCCTGGGGGTGCCGTGCGTCCGGCGATGTACGCGACGACCGGCTTGGACACGTTCTCCTTGATGTAGGCAGCGGCCCGCTCCTCGGCGTCCCCACCGATCTCGCCGACCATCGCGATCACCTTTGTATCCGGATCGGCCTCGAACTTGGCCAGGATGTCGATGAAGTTCGAGCCCGGGATCGGGTCGCCGCCGATGCCGACGCAGGTGGACTGGCCGATACCTCGCTGGGTCAGCTCGTGGACGATCTGGTACGTGAGCGTCCCGGACCGGGATACGAGACCCACCGGGCCGGGCGAGCAGATCTCGCCGGGGATGATGCCCACGTTCGCCTTGCCCGGAGAGATCAGCCCGGGGCAGTTGGGGCCGATCAGAGTGACCTCTCGCTCGGCCGCACGCAGGTAAGGGACGGTGCGAGCCATGTCCATCGCCGGGATGTTCTCGGTGATGGCGACGATGACGTCGATGCCCGCGTCGTAGGACTCGAGCACGGCGTCGGCGGCGAAGCGGGCCGGTACGAACACCATCGAGGTGTTCGCTCCCGTCTCGGCAACGGCTTCCGCGACCGTGTCGAAGATCGGCACGCCGTCCACGTCGGTACCGCCCTTGCCCGGAGTCACACCGGCCACGAGGTCCGTGCCGTATTCCTTGTTGCGACCCGCGTGGAAGGAGCCCTCCCTGCCGGTAAGGCCTTGCACCACCAGCTTGGTCTTGTCGTCGATCAGGATCGCCACTAGTGCTCCTTCCCGTGCGCTAGAGCGACGGCCTTCTCGGCTGCTCCGAGCATCGTGTCGGCGGGGATGAGTTTCGGATGCGGAGAATCCGCCAGCATCTTGCGGCCTTGCTCGGCGTTGGTGCCGTCGAGACGGACCACGATCGGAACCTTTACGTCCAAGCGGCCGAGTGCATCGATGATGCCTTCGGCGACCAGATCGCAACGGGTGATCCCGCCGAAGATATTCACTAGCACGCTCTTCACTTCGGGGTTGGAAGTGATGACCTCGAGCGCGGACGACAGCAGCTCGGCCCCCGCGCCGCCTCCGACATCGAGGAAGTTCGCAGGGTCCCCCCCGGCGGCCTTGACGACGTCCAGCGTCGACATGACCAGGCCGGCGCCGTTCCCGATGATCCCGACGTCACCGTCGAGCTTGATGAAATTGAGGCCCCGCTCCTTCGCGAATCGCTCCTGTTCGGGCACCTCGTGCACCGACTTCAACTCCTCGAAGTTCGGGTGGCGGTAAGCGGCGGAATCGTCAACCGATACCTTGGCGTCCAGCGCCACTACCCGGCCCTCTCCCATCAGGACCAGCGGGTTCACCTCGACCAGGGAAGCATCAAGCTCGACGAAGGCCCGATAGAGCCGAGGCAGGATCGCGATCGCTTCCTTGCGCGCCTCTTCATCGAGTCTCGCTCCGTACACGAGCTTGCGCGCGTGATAGTCGGAGAAGCCGAGCAACGGGTCGATGTGCACCTTTGCGACGGCAGCTGGGTCCTTCTCTGCGACCTCCTCGATGCTCATCCCACCCTGAGCGCTCATGATGCCGATGAACTTGCGCGCCGAGCGATCGATCGCGAACGACACGTAGTACTCCTTGCGGATGTCACCCGCGCGTTCAACGAGGACGCGCCGCACGACCTGGCCCTTGGGGTCCTGCGCGTTGGCGATCGTCATCCCGATGATCTGCTCGGCAGCCTCGCGCGCTTCTTCCGGCGAGTTGGCAAGCTTGATGCCGCCTGCCTTGCCGCGGCCGCCGATCTGAACCTGAGCCTTCACGACCACGCGGCCCCCGAGGCCCCTGGCGGCCTCTGCTGCCTCATCCGGCGTGGTGGCGACCCGTCCCTCGGGGACGGGGATCTCGAACTTCCGGAGGAGCTCCTTGCCTTGATATTCGAAGAGGTCCAAGCCTTATCTCCTAACTGCCCGTCGAGGATCCGACGTGCTCGTTCACCCAATCGATGATCTGTTTGGTGGGGGCGCCCGGCGTGAAGATCTCGCTGATCCCGGCGTCCTTCAGAGGCTCGATATCGGCCTCCGGGATGATGCCCCCGCCGAAGACCAAGATCTCCTCCGCGCCCTGTTCCTTCAGCAGCTGCACCACTCGCGGGAACAGGGTCATGTGCGCGCCCGACAGGCACGACAGACCGACGGCGTCCACATCCTCCTGTACGGCTGCGGCAGCGATCTGCTCGGGGGTCTGGTGCAGACCCGTGTAGATCACCTCCATGCCGGCGTCCCGCAGAGCGCGTGCTACGACCTTGATGCCCCTATCGTGTCCATCGAGACCGGGTTTCGCGACGAGGATGCGCGGCCGCCCTGAAGCCATAGGAAATGAAGCTCCTTGTTGTTCAGAAGTGGATGATTGCTACGTTTCGACCCTAGCAGGTGGCCCCGAGAGGAGAACCGTGGAGGAAGCGCAGAACGGCGCGCACGATCTCGCCCTGGGACTGGCCGACCCCGGAAGCTTCGAGGTGAGACAGGACGGCCTGAGGTCCCGAGATCCCCTCGGTTACCCGGGATACGGGGATGCGCTCGCCGCGGCAGCGGAGCGAGCGAAAGCGGACGAGTCGGTCGTCACGGGGATGGCCACTATCGAGGGTCATCGGGTGGAGCTGGCCGCGTTCCAGTTCGACTTCCTCGGAGGCAGCATGGGCGAGGTCGCCGGCGAGCGGCTGGCTCGGGCGATGGAGATGGCAGCCAAACGGAGGGTCCCGTTCGTATTGCGGACCGCAACCGGAGGGGCGCGCATGCAAGAGGGGATGCGGTCGCTGATCCAGATGCCCAAGGTCGTGAGCGCGCGCATGCTCCTCGCCGACGCACATGAAGCGTTCATCGCCGTGCTCGGGCACCCCACCACCGGTGGCGTGTTTGCCAGCTTGGGTTCTCTGGCCGATGTGACCCTGGCCGAAGACAACGCCACCATCGGCTTCGCAGGGCCGCGCGTAGCCGAGAGCTTCACGGGGTCTCCACTTCCGAAGGACTCGCACACCTCGTCATCGGCTCTGAGCCACGGACTGGTGGACGCGGTGATCGACCGGGCCTCGATGAGAACGGCCGTGGGCGAGGTCCTCGATTGCCTCGCGCCGGCCGTATCCCGTTCGGCCGGCGCCGATCAGCCGGAGATCTCCGACACCGAGATCGATGCTTGGGAGGCGCTGCAGCGGGCGCGCTCTCCGCAGAGGCTCTCCGGTCGCCGCTTGGTCGACGCCGTCACCGAACGGTTCACCGAGCTGCGCGGGGATCGCGCCGGATCGGACGACCCTGCCGTGATCGCAGGGCTCGGCCGCGTCGACGGCCGACCACTGGTCGTGATCGCGCTCGACCCGGCACATGCACCTAACCCGGCCGGTTTCCGCAAGACCTTGAGATGCCTAGACGTCGCCCGCAGGCTCGATCTGCCCCTGGTGACGTTCGTGGACACCCCGGGGGCGGACCCATCCGCCCCCTCGGAGGCGGCCGGTGTGGCGGGAGCGATCGCACGGCTGTTCGAGGCCATGCTGGCGGCCCCGGTCCCGACCCTGGCGGTGGTGACCGGAGAGGGCGGGAGCGGAGGAGCCCTCGCCTTCGCGACGACAGATCGTGTCGTGGCGTTCGAGGATGCGGTGTTCTCGGTGATCGGTCCCGAGGGGGCCGCGCAGATCCTGTGGAGGGACCCGAGCCGGGCTCCCGAGGCCGCGCGCGTCCTGAAGCTCACCGCCTTGGACCTGCACCGTCTCGGCATCGCCGACCACGTCCACCCCGGCCCCCTCGACGCGACGAACCTGAGACGGGTCGTCACCTATCATCTCGACGTCCTGATCGACGAGCGCCCGCGTGGAGCAGACCCCGGTGACGCTCGAAGACAACGCTGGAGGAAGACCTGGTGACGGCTCCAGACAAGAGAGCGCGCAAGAAGCAACATCGCGATGAGGTGCGAGCCGCGCAAGAGGCCGCGCTCAAACGCAGGCGGAACATCCGCTTGCTCGTGCTGGTCGGGCTGATCGTCGCCCTGGTGGGAGCAGCGATGGCGTTCGGGAGCGAAGACGAGATCGAGCCCGGGCCGAAGGATGACAAGGCCGAGGAGAAGGCCGAGGCCGCTTGCGGCGCCGAAGCGCCGCCCGAAGCGGATCCGAAGCAGTACGACAAGCCTCCGGGCACAGTGATCGAGGAGGGCGTTGACTATTCGGCCACGATCCGCACCTCGTGCGGGGACATCGTCATCGACCTGCTCGAGGACGAGACACCAGAGAACGTGAACAACTTCGTCTTCCTCGCGCGAGAGGGCTACTACGAGGGGTTGATCTGGCATCGCGTCGAGTCGGACTCCGTGATCCAGGCAGGTGACCCGAACGGTCAGAACGGCGTGCCTCCCGATGGGCCCGGTTACACGATCCCCGACGAGCTGCCCGAGAAGTCCAAGGAGTACGTCTACGGCGTCGTCGGGATGGCCAACGCCGGGCCGAACTCAGCGGGCAGCCAGTTCTTCATCGTGACCCGCAAGCAGGGGCCCGCCGGCTACCAACCCTTCTATTCGATCTTCGGTCGGGTGGTCGACGGGGAGACCGATGCAACCGAAGAAGAGATCGGTTGCAAGTCCCCGGGCGAGCCGGGCATCCCGACCCTGGATGCCATCGGTTGCCAACCGACGAATCAGGGAGCCGCGAGCGCGGCCGAAGCGGTGAAGCCGATCGTGCCCATCTACATCGAGTCGATCGAGATCCACGAGGGCTAGCGGGAACCTTCTGCGGCTCTCGGTCGTCTTAGGGGCCATGGACACCCTTTACTTCTCTCGCTTGGCTCGCCACAATCGGAGGATGAGGTCCCTCCCCCGAGCTGCGGCTGTCGCCGTCGCCCTACTGCTGGCCGTCCCCACCCTGGCCCAAGCCCAGAGCGCGACGGCGGCCGATCTCGTGCTGAAGCTCGAAGAGCCTGCCGGGCAGCCGCTCGTAGGAGAAGCCTTCAACGTGCGCGTGACCGTCACCAACTCGGGGCCGTCGGCGGCGCAGGAAGCTTCCCTGTCCGCCTACGTCCCGCCCGAGCTGGAACTGCTCTCGGCCACATCCAGCGACGCCGCCGACCCGTGTTCTGCCGAAGACGGAGGAGGGGGGCCCGAGCCCGCGATCGCGCCGGGCCGTGGGGGCGGCATCCGTTGCTCGTTCGGCTCCCTCGCCGCGGGCGAGACGGCCACGGTGACCCTGGGCCTGAGAAGGGTGGGGGCGCGGGGAACCTACGTGAGCGTCTATTCCGGCTCCAACACCGAAGACCCGAGCTACGAGAACAACTACGCGGAGATGTACCTCGAGCCCGACAAGAGCCACCCCACCGACATGGGCGTCAGCATCTCCGGCCCGGACGCACCCGCCGTTGGGGCCCGCTTCGACTACGTCACCACGGTTCGAAACCACGGTCCGTCTGCCTCGTCTGGAACCCTGACCAGTTCCCTGAACGGGGTCGACCTGATCGGGTGGACGTCGGACACGGCGACGGTCACCTGCGAGAAGAACGTCTTCGATCCGACCTACGGCGGATATGCAGAGCTCCACTGCGACGTTGGCGAGATGACGCCGGGGTCGGTCGTGAGAGTCACCGTCACGGTCGAGCGCAGCACCGCGTGGGAGCTCTACAACAGCGCCTCGATCTACGCGACGGGCCTGGACGAGAACTACGAGAACGACTACGCCTACTTCTCGGTGCCCGCAGACCCGTCAGTGACATCCGATCTGGCCCTGAAGATGACCGGGCCTTCCACCACACCGCTCGTCGGTGAGGCGTTCGAGGTGGGGGCAACGATCACCAACTCGGGACCGTCGCGCGCCGGTGATGTCTGGTTCAACAACTACCTGCCGCCCGGGGTCTCGGCCGAGAGCGTGAGCCCCGCCGATCGTTGCACGCTGGACGGGGGAAGCGGCTACCCGTACGCGGAAGAGCCCACGGCCGTGCCGGAGGGCAAAGCCGGCGACGCTTACTACCCCGGCTACGGGCAGGGTGTGTACTGCACGCTGGAGGGGCTGGGCTCCGGAGAGTCGGTCGGGATCTCGCTCACCTTGCGGCGCACGAAGGCGAGAGAGATCTGGAACAGCGCATGGGTGTCCAGCTCGAACTTCGATCCCGTCTACGACAACAATTACGCCGAGCTGCTCATCGAACCCGATCGCTCCAACCCGGCCGACATCGCGGTGAGCATTACCGGACCGGAGGGAGAACCCGCGGTCGGCGACATGGTGAGCATCACGCTGGGAGCGAGCAACATCGGACCTTCCGAGGCCCGCGAGGTCGTGGTGACGACGCACGTGCCGTACGGCCTCGAGCTGCGCCAGAGCGCCACCGATCGGTGCACCTACCCCGAGACCGAGCAGCCACCTCCGCCGGAGGAGAAGATCGCGGCCCCCTCGTTCTACGGATGGCGAGAGCTGAGATGCACCCTCGGGTCCATCCCTGCCGGTGAGAGCCGGGACGTGACGGCGGTATTCGAGCGGACCACCGAGTACGAGATCTGGGTGGGGGCCTGGGGCGAGACGGCCAATTACGACGACAACTACGAGAACGATTACGCGCAGCTACTGATCGCCGGGGAGCCCTACCCGGGCATGTGCGGCGGCGACACCGTCACCGGCACCGATGGTTCCGACGAGATCACGATCGGGGTCTGCAGCGCGGAGGCGAAGGATGGCGGCGACACGATCAACGCGGCCCCCTCGAGCACGTCGGGAGACATGGAGATCAAAGCCGGCCGGGGAGCGGACCGGATCACGGTCTCTCTCGGGGTGGAGAGCGCGGAACGCAGGACGATCCACGTGATCAGCGGCCCCGGACGAGACACGATCGAGCTGCACGTGGCTCCGGGCGTCGGGAACGCGACCGTGATCCTGGAGGGCAACGCCGGAAACGACGTCATCGATCTACGGATGGCCGGAGGGTCGACGGGCTTGAGGGTGCGCGTCCGAGGCCACGATGGAGACGACGTGCTCACAGCGGCGGACACCGAAGCCGACACGCTCGTACCGGGACTCGTCCTGGTCGGCGGGCTCGGGAACGACATCCTCGAGGGGGGCACCGGGCCGGATCTCCTGTTCGGAGGCCGGGGCCGCGATCGCCTCTACGGCGGGAACGCGTCCGACCGGATGGACGGCGGCAGGGGCCGGGATCTGTGCCAGGGCGGCCCCGGCACCAACACCTCGGTCAGCTGCTAGTCAGGGTCTACGAGACCAACTTCAGCGGCGCCAGGGAGAGATCGAGACGCTTCTCTCCCCCGACCTCGGGGAAGTGGATCGTCGCCTCCAGTCCGCCGATCCCGGACCTCGCGATCTCGAGGATCGTGCCGCGGCCCCACTTCTTGTGCTCGACGGTCTGGCCGACCTTGAAGCTCTCGGGATCCTCGCTGGCGCCCGTTGGGCGCGTGGAGGCTTGGCCTTTCTTGTTCGCCATCTTGTCCGCTCGAGAGATCAGCTCACCAGGGATCTCGGACAGGAAGCGGGAGGCGGGGTTGTAGTTCAACCCGCCCCACAAGCTGCGCGACCACGCATTCAACAGATACAGCCGCTCCCGGGCACGGGTGATACCGACGTAACAGAGCCGGCGTTCTTCCTCCAGTTGATCCGCGTCTCCAAGCGACCGGATGTGAGGAAAGACCCCCTCCTCCATCCCCACGATGAACACGACCGGGTACTCGAGTCCCTTGGCATTGTGCAAGGTCATGAAGGTCACGCCGGTGTCTTCCCCATCGACGCGGTCGGTGTCGGTGATCAGCGCGATCTCCTCCAGGAAGCCGACGAGACTCGGCTCCGTCGCACGCTCGTCGTACTCGGCTCCGACCCCGGCCAGCTCGCGCAGGTTCTCCTGACGCGACAGGGACTCGAAGGTCCGATCGGATCTGAGCTCGTCCATGTAACCGGTGATCTCCCAAGTCATCTCGACGATCTCCGCTACCGGGGTCCCGCCTTGCGCCGCCTCCCTGATCCGCTCGAACAACCGGCCGGCTTCGAGGATCCCTCCCAAAGCCTTCTTGTTCAACCCGTCCGCATCCTCGGCTTGGCTGAAAGCGTCTCCGAGTGGGATGTCTTGGCGCCGAGCGAAATCCGCTATGCGCGCGAGCGACGTGTCCCCGATCCCACGGCGTGGAGCTTGAGCCGCTCTCGCTACGTTGACGGTGTCGGACGGATTCATCGCTGCTCGCAACCAGGCCAGAAGGTCCTTCACCTCCTTGCGCTCGTAGAAGCGCACGCCCCCGATCACCTTGTAAGGAAGGTTCTCCTTGGCGAAGATCTCCTCCAGCACGCGCGACTGGGCGTTCGTCCGGTAGAACACCGCGATGTCTTGCATCGGCGTGCCCAGATCGACCAAGCGTTGGACCTCGTTCGCCACGTAGGCCGCCTCGTCGTGCTCGTTCTGGGCGTGGTAGCGGGTGATGAGGTCACCGGACACGGATTCGGTCCATAGCGACTTCGGCTTCCGGAGGATGTTGTTCTCGATCACCGCGTTGGCGGCGCTGAGGATCGTCTGCGTCGAGCGGTAGTTCTGCTCGAGCGTGATCACCCTGGCATCCGGCCAGTCTCGTTCGAAGTCCAGCAGGTTCTTGATCGTGGCGCCTCGGAACGCGTAGATGCCCTGGTCGGCGTCGCCCACCACGAAGATGTTTCGAGTCCGGCCGGCCAACAACGTAGAGATGCGTGCCTGGGCATGGTTGGTGTCCTGGAACTCGTCGACCAGGACGTGCTCGAACCGCTCCTGATAGTGCTTCAGGACCTCAGGCTGCCGATCGAAGACCTCGACCACTCCCGCGAGCAGGTCGTCGAAGTCCATCGCCGAAGCCTGCCGAAGCCTGCTCTGATAGTCCGTGTAGATCTCGCCGATCGTCCGCTCCCACGGATTGCTGGCGAAATCGGAATAGAGGCCGGGAGACATGAGCTTGTTCTTCGCGTCCGAGATGGCCGCAGCTACCGCCCGCGGCGGCACGCGCTTGGGATCGATGCTCAACTCCTTCATGCACAGCTTGATCAAGCGATCCGAATCCGCCGCGTCGTAGATAGAGAACGAGGAACGCAGATCGAGGTGGTGTGCCTCGCGCCTCAGGATGCGCACGCAGGCGGCGTGGAAGGTCGACACCCACATCTTCTGGGCCACGCTCCCAACCAGTGCCTCGACGCGCTTCTTCATCTCGTCGGCGGCCTTATTCGTGAAGGTGATGGCGATGATCGAGAACGGCGACGTGCCGTTGCGGATCAGGTGAGCGATCCGATAGGTGAGCACGCGGGTCTTGCCCGAACCGGCCCCGGCCACGACAAGAGCCGGGCCTCCGGGGTGCTCCACGGCTTCTCGCTGGACAGGGTTCAGGTCGTCTAGATAGTCGGCTTCCACCCTTGTGATTATGAAGCCCGGGACGGATGCACCCTGATCAGGTGTGCTTGCTGTCCGAGAGGACCCGGACCATCTCTCCGATGTCGTGATCCCTGAGGTTCGGGTGCCGGAAGGGCAACTCGGGATGGACCTCGTACCGGTTGCGTCGCCCCTCCTTGATCACCGACACGTAGCCCTCCTCGATCAGGTCCCGGATGATCGAATGAGCGGCTCGCTCGGTGATCCCAACCCGCTCCGCGATCTCCCTGATGCGGAGATCCCCGTCCCCCGCCACCACGAGGAGGACGTGGGCGTGGTTGGTGAGGAACCGCCAGCCGCTCGATCTCCGACCTTCCGGCATGCACACCCCATCTACGTATAACTATCTATTCTTGAATCAGAATACATGTATTATCGTTCCTAGATGACTATCGGAAACCTCCAGCGGGACGAACCGCGGGTGAGAGGGATAAGGATCGACGAGACGTCGCTGCATCTAGCTTCTTCCTCCGAGCCGGCGCCGGCGACCCTCGAACCGGAGCTGGTCAGGGCTCTGAACGAGAGGATCGCCATCATCGACGGGATGGCCGAACTGCTACTTCTGTCGACCACACCCGACAAGACCGCGAAGGCGGCTCTGCAGGCGATCCGTCGACAAGCGCAGGGTGTTCGCGAGCTGTTCCTTCAGCCCTAGGAAACCCCGGCTCGCCGCTCGCGGAGGGTGGCGATGGCCGACCGCGCCGCCCGGCGCTCCCCCGGCGTCAGTCCCCACACGAGATGGGCGGCCCCGTAGACGACCACTCCGACGACTCCCGTCAACAGCAGATCGAGGAACCATCCCCCGGCGAACAACCGGTGCACCCCCCACATCACGGCAAGGGTCACCAAGCTGGGAAGGAGCAACCTTCCATAGGTGCGGTCATACGGCTGGATGTTCACGAAACGCTTCACCAGCGCGAGACGAGCCCACTTCGACAGCGCGAAGGTGACCGCGTTCGCGATAGCGGCCCCCTCCATCCCGTACCGCGGGCAGAGCCAGAAGGCGAGCCCAAGGTTCAGCGCAAGCGAACCGGCATAAACGACCAGGTCCCACCCGGTACGCCCGACCATGATCAACACGAAGCCGACGCTCCCGGTCGCGATATTCACGAACTGTCCGGCCAGGATGATCAACAGCGCGGCCTGACCCTCCGAGAACCTCGCCCCGAACAGGCGAAGGGCTTCCGACGGGGCGACGAGCAACAGCAGGAACAGCGGCAACGTCGCAACGATCGTCCAGCGCGTCAAGGTCTTGAACAGCTTGTCGAGTCGTTCGGTCTCGCCCCTGTTGTGCAGGTCCGCCACGAACGGGCTGAACATCAAACTGACCGAGGTCAAAAAAAGCACGATGACCTGGCCCGCACGGAGCGCCGCGGAGTAGACCCCGACCTGCAGATCGGTGACGTAACGCGTCAACACGAACAGATCGGTCCAGAAGAGCAACTGCGAGAACAACGCAGCGGGGGCACGGGGGCCGGCGTAGCGGAACAGCTTGCTCAGGGCACCGGGTTCCATCGGGGCGGCGACCCAGGTAGCGCTCTCTCGCCGCCAGAAGTAGCCGGCAGCCGCAGCCGCGAGGACCCACGATAGCGAATAGGTGAGGGCGCTCATCCACCCGGTCCGGACGAACTGCCAACCGAGCAGCATGAGAGCGATCCAGAGCACGGGCTGGCCCGCCCAGAAGACATAGAGCGTGTAGCGCATGATCTTCAGCCCGCGGGTCGCCGACAGCCAGATGTTCGCAAGCGCCAGGAAGGGAAGGCCGAGCGCCGCCATCTGAACCGCCCGTGTCCCGTCGCCGCCCCCCAGTGAGAACAACGCTGCGACCTGCTCTGCGAACAACAACACCAGCGCTCCGACCGCGAGTGACACGACGGTCCCTATGAGCGTCGCTCGCGCGACGGGGACCCGGATGCGGTCGTAGCGACCCTGGCCCACCTCGACCGCAACGTCTCGCAGCACCGCCATGTCCATCCCGGCCCTGGACGCGAACGACGCGACGAATGCCGCTTGAGTAACGACGGTCACGACCCCGAACGCCTCGGGACCGAGCGAGTTCGACATCAAGATGTTCACCGCGAAGGTGGCGAGCGCGGCTACGACGATCCCGACGACGTTCTGAGACGTGCCGGAGAGGATGTTCAGGTAGTCGCTGCGACCCCCGGACGGTTGTGCGGTGCCTACTCCCACTCGATGGTGCCGGGAGGCTTCGAGGTGATGTCGTAGACCACCCGGTTGACGCCCGGCACCTCGTTGACGATCCGGCTCGAGATGCGCTCCAGGAGGTCGTACGGCAGGCGGGCCCAGTCGGCGGTCATCGCGTCTTCACTGGTCACTGCGCGGAGAACGATGGGGTGGCCGTAGGTGCGCTCGTCTCCCATCACACCGACGGAGCGAACCGCGGGGAGCACCGCGAACGACTGCCAGATCTCACGCAGCAGATCCGCTCGCTTCATCTCTTCGAGGACGACTGCATCCGCGTTGCGCAGGATCTCCAGCCGCTCGGCCGTGACGTCGCCGATGATGCGAACCGCAAGTCCGGGGCCGGGGAACGGTTGCCGCCACACGATCTCCTCGGGGAGCCCCAGCTCTTCGCCCACGCGCCGAACCTCATCCTTGAAGAGGTTGCGCAACGGTTCTACGAGACTGAACTTCATGTCCTCGGGGAGCCCGCCCACGTTGTGATGGCTCTTGATCTTGGCTGCATCTTTCGTGCCCGATTCGATCACGTCGGGATAGAGCGTTCCCTGCACGAGGAAGCGCGCGTCGTTCAACTCGTCGCGCGCGACCTCTTCGAAGACCCGGATGAAGGTCTCGCCGATGATCTTGCGTTTCCTCTCCGGGTCCTCCACGCCGGCCAGCTTCTCCAAGAACCGGTCGGCCGCTTTCACGTGGATCAGGTCGATCTTCAAGTGACGGCGAAAGGTGTCTTCGACCTGTTCGGCCTCACCTTTGCGAAGGAGGCCGTGATCGACGAAGACACACGTGAGCTGATCGCCGACGGCCCGATGCACCAAGGCTGCCGCGACCGAGGAGTCCACGCCGCCCGAGAGACCGCACACGACCCGCTCGTTGCCGACGTAGGCGCGGATCGACTCGAGAGCGCTCTCGATGATCGAGGTCATGGTCCAGGTCGGCAGCAGGTCGCAACCCTCGTAGAGGAAGTTCTTCAGCAGCTCGGTCCCTTTGGGGGTGTGGGCGACCTCGGGATGGAACTGGACCCCGTAGAGCCCGCGCTCGGGGTCCTCGAAGGCGGCCACGGGACTGGCGGCGGTCGACGCGGTGACCCGGAAACCCTCGGGCGCCCGCACGACCGCGTCGTTGTGGCTCATCCATACGCTCTGGGTTGGAGGCAGCTCGGAGAACAGGGTCGACGAGGGAGCCTCGACACTCAGGTCGGTCTTGCCGAACTCGGCGACCCCGGTGCGCGCGACCTCGCCTCCCAAGGTCTGGGCCATCAGTTGCTGCCCGTAACAGATGCCGAGCACCGGGACGCCGAGGTCGAAGAGCTCGGGCTGGGCCGACGGCGCTCCCGGGGCATGCACCGACTTGGGCCCTCCCGAGAGCACGATGCCGGCCGGACGTTTCGCCCGCACCTGTTCGATCGGCATGTCGTGGGGCACGATCTCGGAGTAGACGTGGCACTCACGGATCCTCCGGGCGATCAGCTGCGCGTACTGGGCGCCGTAGTCCACGACCAGCACGGGGGCGTCTTGGGTGTTGCTGAAGGCGGGGGCCGCCGGCGCCGCGGACGGGTCTGGAGCGGTGCTCTCGTGAGGCGCGTCGGGCATAAGCCACCCTACCGCGCGGCCCCCACGGAGCCGGGGAGATCAGCCCTTCCTACGGGCCTCCACCACGACGCTCAAGCCGTCGTCGTCGGACGCAACCCCCTCGTCGGACAGCCCGGCAGCTCTGACGAAGGCGCGGGTCTTGTCGGTGATGTCGTCAGACATCTCGAGCAGCAGCCAACCGCCGGGCTTCAGCCACTCGACGCTCTCGGCCACGGCCCGCCGCACCAGAGACAGGCCGTCATCGGACTCGTCCGTCAAGGTGTAGACCGGCTCGTAGCCGCGGACCTCGGTCGGCAGGTCCTCCAGCTCGTCCTTCGGGACGTAGGGCACGTGACCGGTGATGAGATCCACCCCGCCCTTGAGGCTGGCGGGCAAGGGCTCGTACATGTCACCGGCTTTGAAGGTCACGTTGTCGATGCCCAGGCGACGAGCGTTCTGGCGCCCCTGGTCCAAAGCCTCTTTCGAGATGTCGAGGGCCCAGGCATGGGAGCCCGGCACCTCATGAGCGATGGCCAACGCGATCGGCCCGGTGCCCGCGGCCACGTCGACGACGACCGGGCTCTTGCGTCGCCGCAACCTGCGCACGGCTCGGTCCACCGTCAACTCCGAGGACGGACGGGGTACGAAGGCACCCGGCTTCACCTTCAGTTCCAGCCCGTAGAACTCGATCTTGCCGGTGAGGAAAGGCTGCGGTTCGCCGGCCGCCCTCCGGGCGATCAGCGCGAGGTAGCGGTCGCGGGCCGGACGCGGAGGCTCGAAGTCCTCATCGAGTTCGTCCTCTTCCTGCTTCAGCGCGACCGCGAGCAGCTCGCGGGCGAGGTCCATGAAGTCGTGATCTTCGAACAGATGGGTCGAGTCGGTCAGAACGGACTCCCCCACCGCGAGGAGCTGGGAAACGGTGCGAGGTTCGGACATGGGGGCTGCATGCTAGCGCTCCGTTCTTTCCTCACATCGCCACAAAAGGGCGCGTGCGATCAGAAGGTGCGCGTGCGTTCCGTGACGGGCTCTTCTTCGGGTTCTTCGAACGAGGGCACTTCGATGGTGGCTCGCTCGAGCTCGGTCGACAGCACTATGGTCGTTCGCGTGCGGGCGACACCGCGGATCGAACGGATCCGCCGGAGGAGCTTCTCCATGTCCTTGTTGGTGGCGGTTCGGATCTTGATGAGGTAACAGTCCTGGCCCGCGATGCGATGGAACTCGAGCACGTCCGGCTCGTCACAGATACGGGCAACGATCGGATCGTCGATGGCGAACTCGTCACCTTCCGAGAGCGTGACCATGACGAACGCGACGTGCGGGCGGTCCAACAGCTCCGGGTCGAGTACCGCGCAATAGCCGGCGATCACGCCGCTCTGCTCGAGCTTGCGTACGCGTTCGTGCACCGCGGGACCCGAGAGACCCACGGTCTTCGCGATCGCGGCGTGAGACATGCGCCCGTCCTGGCGCAACAGACGCAGGATCCGGAGATCGATCTCGTCCAGGGACGCGCGAACGGGGCCGGGAGCCACTAGGACCCCCGACCCGTCCGCACGCTGCCGCTGGGACCGGGGGGGAGGTCCCTGACTGCCAAAGCGGGGGGAGCCTCTTTGGTCAGTTGGCGGATCGGTGCTAACGAGCTATCGAGTTGGTACAGGACCCACACGCTCATGACGACTCCTGACGCCTAGACGGTGCTGTGGTTCGTCCAGTTGTCGCCGTCCGTCGAGTCCGCTCCGTACCAAAGGGCGAAGGCGTTGAGGGCGACCACCGCGACGATGAGGATGATAAGGCTGAGCTCCATTCTTTCCTCCGATCTTTCGGTGGTTCGTGCTTCTTACGTAAGAACTATAACCCCCGATGCCCATTTCTGTCAAACACATCCAAGGCATTTATCCATTTGAGCCTCTGTCTTTATCCCAAACAAGCTGTGTGAACCGAATATTCCAAGGTCGTCCTCGAATAGCGCCCCGTAATCTTCACCAGGCTTCGGGTGGGGTGCCGCTGCAACGAAAGAAAGGGAGGCCCCCAGCGGGGCCTCCCTCGAAAGGTCTGACGGGGGAACGGGTGTCGCTTAGGCGCCCATCCCCAGTCGCTGGGCGGTCTGCAGCGCCTTGCCCTCGGTCTTCAGGGCCGGTGCGACCATCACCTCGGCCTTCTGGAACTCCTTGATGTTGGCGTAGCCACAGGTCGCGAGGCTGGTCCGCAGAGCCCCGAACAGGTTCATGCGGCCGTCGTTCTCGTGAGCGGGCCCGATCAGGATCTCCTCGAGCGTTCCCAGGGTCGAGGTCTTGACCCGAGCACCGCGAGGAAGCGTGGGGTGGAAGGTCGCCATCCCCCAGTGATAGCCCCGGCCCGGCGCCTCTTTCGCCGCGGCCAGAGGGGACCCGATCATCACCGCATCGGCGCCGCAAGCGATCGCCTTGGCGATGTCACCACCGGTGCGCATCCCTCCGTCGGCGATCACGTGGCAGTAGCGACCGGTCTCGTCGAGGTGACGGATCCGGGCGCCGGCTGCGTCCGCGATCGCGGTGGCCTGCGGGACCCCGAGCCCGAGCACTCCCCGGGTGGTGCAGGCAGCGCCCGGCCCCACGCCGACGAGCACACCCATCGCTCCCGTACGCATCAGGTGCAGTGCGGTCGAGTAGGAGGCGCACCCTCCCACTATCACCGGGATGTCGTACGTGGAGATGAAGCGCTTCAGGTTGAGCGGCTCGGTGCGGGTCGAAACGTGCTCCGCCGAGACCACCGTTCCCTGGATCACCAAGATGTCGAGCTCGGCCTCCAGAGCGATCTTGTGGAAGCGTTCGACCTTCTGAGGCGTAAGCGAGGCCGAGGCGGTCATGCCCGCATCCTTGATCTCGCGGATCCGCTTGTAGATCAGCTCCTCTTTGACCTCGGCCTGGTAGAGCTCCTGCATGCGGAGCGTGGCCTTCTCGTCCGGAAGCTCGGCGATCTCCGCCAGGACGCTTTCCGGATCGTCGTAGCGCGTCTGCAGACCTTCGAGGTTGAGCACGGCGAGGCCCCCCAGACGACCGACCTCGATCGCCGATCGCGGCGAGACCACGCCGTCCATGGCGGAGGCCATGAGGGGAAGCTCGAATCTGAAAGCGTCGATCTCCCAGGAGATGTCCACGTCGTCCGGATCCCGCGTGCGACGGGAGGGAACGATGGCGATGTCGTCGAACCCGTAGGCCCTCCGCCCCGATTTGCCGATGCCGATCTCGATCTCCACCGAACCTCCTTAGTGCTTCAACGCCTCGGGGAAGAAGGCGACTCTTCGTGGCTCTGTTCTATCACTGCACCCAAGGGCTCAGCGGTACCGATCGCGGTCGGGTCTTACCAAGCGACCGGCCATCTCGTCGTCGAGTTGCTGGATATCCGCTTCGACCATGATCCGGGCGAGTTCCTCGAAGGTGACCTTGGGCTCCCAGCCGAGGACCTCTCTGGCCTTGGACGGGTCGCCCTGGAGGTCGTCGACCTCGGAGGGCCGGAAGTAGTTCGGGTCCACCTCGACGTGGCGTTGCCAGTCCAGCCCCGCATGCTCGAAAGCCAACTGGGCGAACTCGCGAACGGTGTGGGTCTCGCCCGTTGCGATCACCAGATCCAACGGCTCGGGGTGCTGGAGCATCATCCACATCGCCTCGACGTACTCCGGCGCGTAGCCCCAGTCCCTCTTCGCATCCAGGTTCCCGAGGTAGAGCTTGTCCTGGAGGCCGGCCTTGATTCGGGCCACCGCCCGAGTGATCTTGCGGGTCACGAAGGTCTCGCCGCGCCGCGGGCTCTCGTGGTTGAAGAGGATCCCGTTGGCCGCGAACATCCCGTAGGCCTCGCGGTAGTTGACCGTCGCCCAGTAGGCGAAAACCTTCGCCACCCCGTAGGGGCTGCGAGGGTGGAACGGCGTGGCCTCGCTCTGCGGCGGGGGGGCCGCGCCGAACATCTCCGAAGACGACGCCTGGTAGAAGCGGGTATCGACGCCCGAGGCCCTGATCGCCTCGAGCATCCGGATCGTTCCCATCCCCGTGGCGTCGGCGGTGTATTCGGGGATCTCGAAAGACACCTTCACATGGCTCTGGGCCCCCAGGTGGTAGATCTCGTCCGGCTCCAGGTCACGGATGAGGTTCACGAGGGAGCCCGAGTCCGACAGGTCCCCGTAGTGCATGAAGAAATGGACGCCGGTCTCGTGGGGGTCCCTGTAGATATCTTCCAGCCGCTCTGTATTGAACGAGGAGGCCCTGCGGATGAGCCCGTGGACCTCGTAGCCCTTGCCCAGCAGTAGCTCGGCCAGATAGGAGCCATCCTGACCCGTGACCCCCGTGATGAATGCCTTCTTCATGGAAACAGGATATGCTGCGACCGCTTCCCCCACCAGCAGGCTGGAACTGGCGGCCACGGTGAGTGACACCCCCACTGAAGACCGCAAGACGGGGGATGGTCGCCGTTTGTGAACCACTTCACAACCGCTTGCAGGTGATGAACGTATGAGATGCGCTCCGGGCAGGAGCGCGAAGCGACCCAACCTTGGAGGTTGTTATGGAACGGCTGCGGTTCGGCGAACGCGCGCGACGAAGAGCGCGCAGAAGCAGACTCAAGAGCTACCTGGGCATCGCGGGCCTCGTAGCGACGCTGCTGGGCGTGCCCGGCGCCAACCTCGGGTGGGAGCTCCTCTCCGGGGCCGACGCGAACACCTCCCGACCCGACCTCTCCGGGGTCACCACGACCGAGCAAGCCTCCGGCATGATGCGCTTCCGGAGCAACCTGTTCCGGAACCGCCCTACCCCTACGCCGACCCCGACGGAGCAACCCGTCGAAGCGGCGACGCCGGTGGTAGTGGAAGCTCCCCCGGGATCGATCACCGAGATCATCTACGCGGCGGCCGCGGAGTTCGGCATCGACGGCGGCTACCTCTTGAGCGTTGCCCACTGCGAGTCGAACCTCAACCCCTCGGCGGTGAATCCAGCCGGCTATCACGGGCTCTTCCAGTTCGGCGAGGAGACCTGGGCCGCGTTCGGCTACGGCTCGATCTATGACCCCACCGCCCAGGCCCGGACGGCTGCGGAGATGCTGGCGAACGGCATGGCCAGCCGCTGGCCCAACTGCGCCTGAGGCGCTAGCGGGCTTTCAGGAAATGGTGGATGTGGTCGGGCGGAAGCTTGTCGGGAGAGTCTCCGTGTTCGCGGAAGTAGGTCTGGACGCTCTCGGGTAGCTCATCGAACGGCATCTCTGCGAATCCAAGCTCTCCGTAGAAACGCAGACGCTCAGGGTGACAGCACAGATACAGCGTCCCGCCCTTGCCGTTCATGGCCGCCTGCATGAGGCGCGTTCCCAGGCCGCTCCCCCGTCGGTCCTCTTTGACGAGAACGTCTTCGACGACGACGGTCTGGGGCTCGATCTCGATCAACCGGACGTTGCCCACGACGGCTCCATCGCGCGCGATGAACGCGACCCCCTTGTCGAGGACGGGGTCGTCCCACTTCTCGGTGGCGAAGAACTCTTCGAGATCAGACTTGTCGTGGCGTGTGGCCCGCGTGATGAACATCAGTGCCTCCGTCGCTAGCTCGCCTTTCTCTGCAACTCCGACGCTTTGGAACGTAGCTCCTCGAGCACACCATCGGGCACGACCACTCCGTGCTTGCCACCCGGCATCCCCCGATCGGGCCGCATGTCTCCGTGGTAGTCGCTGCCCCCACTCACGATCAAGCCCTTGGCCCGGCCGAGAGCGCGGAAGGGTTCCTGCTCCAAGGAGGGCAGGTCTCCGTGGTAGCCCTCGAGACCGGCGAGGCCCGCGGCAACCAGCTCGTCGACGAACTCCTCCAGCTGCTCGAAAGCGAGATTCAGCGTGAAGGGGTGCGCCAGCACCGGGACGACCCCCGCCGACACCATCAGCTCGACGGCCTCAGCAGGCTTGTAGAGCTTGCGCGTGAGGTAAGCCTTCGCCCCCTTGGCGAGGTACTCATCGAACGCACTCTGGTAGTCGGGCACCACGCCGTGGCGAACCAGGACTGCAGCGAAGTGGGGCCGGCCGATCTGAGCCCCCGGCCCCCCCGCCTCGTTCTCGACCTCTTCGAAGGTGACGTCGATGCCGAGCGAGTTGAGCTTGTCCACCATCAGCTTGTTTCGGTTGGCGCGGGCGTACTGCAGCTCGGCCAGCGCCGCCGTCAGTGGGTTGTCACGCTGCGGGATGAAGTAGCCGAGCAGGTGCATCGTGGGCCGCGCCGTAGGGGTCCAGCCACGAGCGGCGAAGTCCTCGACATCGCACGAGATCTCCACGCCGGGCACGACCTCGAGGCCGTGCTCCCTTCCGGCCGTTATCGCCTCGGGGCAACCGGCATCGTTGTCGTGATCCGTGACCGCGATGGCAGACAGCCCCGCCGCAGCTGCTTTCGCAACCAGTTCGGTGGGGCTGTCTCCTCCATCGGAAACGGTGGTGTGCGCGTGGAGGTCGATCATCACTCAGTTGCCTGCATAGCTTCCTGCTGCCCCCGGTTCTGCGCACGCCCGCGGGCGCCACTGACGTGGCTGCGGCCATGCACAGAACTGAACAGCTAGGCCTCCAGGTACTTCAGCTCGATGAGCTTGTCGATGACCTTCTGCGCGGACTCGGAGACGTCTTCCTTCTCGGTGTCGCAGACGACCTCGGGGTTCTCGGGAGCCTCGTACGGATCGTCGATTCCCGTGAATCCCTTGATCTCGCCTGCGCGGGCCTTGGCGTAGAGACCCTTGGTGTCGCGCTGCTCACAGACCTCGAGCGAAGCATCCGCGTAGATCTCGACGAAGTCCTTGATCATGGCGCGGGCCTCATCGCGGATCGCCTTGTAGGGCGAGATGGCCGCGGTGATCACGAACACGCCATTGCGCTGCAGCAGGTGCGCCACGAAGGCGATCCGACGGATGTTCGTGTCGCGGTCCTCTTTGCTGAACCCGAGGCCTTTGCTTAGGTTCTCGCGTACGACGTCACCGTCGAGGATCTCGACCGGTACTCCGGCCTCGAGCAGCTTCTCCTCGACCTCGTGAGCGATCGTGGTCTTGCCGGAGCCGGACAGTCCGGTGAACCACAACACCGCACCGCGCTCTCTGTTGGCTTGCTTCATGTCTACGTTCCTTTCCTAGGTTGCTGCTTCTTTCTCTGAGCTGTTCTGGGTTAACGGCTTTCGACCCTTTCGGCTACGCCTGCGCAACAGAAGCTTCGCTTCTGCCGCTCCGGCGCTTCACGCCGAAAGCGTGGAGCCATTAACCCAGAACTAAAACCGTTGGACGTTGGCTACTTCTTCAGGGCGCTGGTGCCTAGGGCGCCGGGGGCCGGGTCCAGGCCGAAGAGGTCCAGGATCGTGGTGTGCACGTCCCACAGGTGCAGACCCTGCTTCTCGCCCGTCTGGGCGCCCGGTGCGTTGTTCATGATGAAGATCCCGTGCTCGGCGTGGTTCGCCTCGTCGGGACCGGTGTCGTTCTCGAACGTGTACAGCGACCCGTGACCGAGAGAACCGACACTGCGCCAACGGAGCTCGCCGAAGATCACGATCAGGTCGGGAGCGACGCCGTTCTGCTTGCCATAGATGTCCTCGGGCTTGTGCGCCTTGTTGCCCATCGGGTTGCCCTCGTGGTCGACCATGGCCTCGATCTTGGCGATCAGCTCGGAGCGAACCTTCTCGTAGTCGGCAGCCGGGATGATGCCGTTGGGCTCGCGGCCCTCGACGTTCAAGAAGAGACGGCCGTAGTAGCCGCCGTCTCCCCACGCCTGGGTCTTCGACCAGTCGATGTCCATCTTGTTGATCGGGGTGATGCCGTCGGGCTCGTTCTTGAAAGCGAGGTAGCCCTCCTGCTGGAGCCACTCGTTGAAGCAGACGCCGCCGACCATGGCCTTCGCGCCGTGGTCCGACACCACCAGAACCGTTGTGTCCTCGTCGGCGTGCTTCAGCAGATCGCCGATCTTGCCGTCGAGGTAGCGGTAGTACTCGCGCAGCGATTCCTTGTAGGGATTGTCGGGCTCGTAGCGCGGGTGGTTCGGGTCGATGAAGCTCCAGATGCCATGGTTCAGGCGGTCCGGGCCCATCTCGACCATCATGAAGAAGTCCCACGGCTTGTTGCTCAAGAGATAGTCGGCCGTCTTGAACTTCATCTCGGTCATCTTGTAGGTCTCGTCCAAGATGTACTGCGTGTTGTCAGTGCGGAAGTTGCGCACGTCGAAGATGAACTCGCCGACGTTGGACTCGATCTCCTGCTTCAGCTCTTTGGGGTACGTGTACTCCGCTTGGTTGTTCGGCGTGAGGAAACAACCGATCTGGATGCCGTTGACCGGCTTCGGCGGGTACATCGGCGGCACCGACATCACGATGCACTGCTTGTCGTTGTCCGACAGGATGTCCCACACGGTCGGCTCCTTCACCTTGAACGACGTGGCGAACTCGAGGCCGTCGTAGGTGTGGTCCTTGCGGTTGCGGAAGCCGTAGATCCCGAGCGTGCCGGGGTCCTTCGAGGTCATCATGCAGGCCCACGCAGGAACCGTGATCGGCGGCACGATCGACTCGAGGGGGCCGAACATCCCGTTCTCCTTGAGCTTCGTGAGGTTGGGGATGTCGCCCGCGTACTCGTCGAAGACATGCTCGGGGGGTGCGCAGTCCAGGCCGATCACCATCACACGCCGATCGCCCTTCTTCCGCCCGACGGCGGTCTCGGCGACCGGAGCGGCGTCCTCGGCCTTCTTCTTGATCTTGTCGAGCAGACCCATCGGCTACGCCTGAGCCTTCGAGCGCTCGGCCTCGATCAGGATGCGAGCGACCTCGGGGCGAGAGAACTCGTGAGGAGGCTCGGTACCAGCGGCCAGCATCTCCCGCACCTGGGTGCCGGAGAGGTGGACGTGGTGGCTGCGGTCGTGAGGGCAGGTCTTCGCCGACGCCATGCCCTCGCACTCCTTGCAGAAGAAGGTGTGCTCGAACTTCAGCGGGCGGATCCCGAGCTCCTGCTCGTCGAACCGGTCGAACATCTCCTGGGCCTCGTAGGTGCCGTAGTAGTCACCGACACCGGCGTGGTCGCGGCCGACGATGAAGTGCGTCACGCCGTAGTTCTTACGCAGCAGCGCGTGCCAGATCGCCTCGCGCGGCCCCCCGTAGCGCATCGCAGCAGGGAACACCGACAGGATGACGCGGTCATGTGGGTAGTAGTTCTCCATCAAGACCTCGTAGCACTTCATACGGACCTCGGCCGGGATGTCGTCGCCCTTGGTTCCACCGACGAGCGGGTGGATCAGCAGGCCGTCGACGCCTTCGAGCGCGACCTTGGTCAGGTACTCGTGCGCACGGTGGATCGGGTTGCGGGTCTGGAAAGCGACGAGCGTCTTCCATCCGCGCTTGGCGATCTCCTCTCGTACCTGGAGAGGCGTAAGGCGGTACTCGGAGAACTCGTGACCGAACACGTTCTCGAGAACCGTGACCTCGCCACCGATGTACTTGGGGCCCTGCGCGTAGATGTGCGCGACGCCGGGGTGCTTGTCCTCGGTGGTCTTGTAGGACTTCTCGGCCTCGTCTTTCGGGTCGTACGAGTAGATGTCTTCGATGTCGATGATCGCGACCGGCTTGCCCTCGTGCACGATCGCAGCGCGCTTGCCGACCTCGAGGCTCTTCAGCTCGTCCTCGGTCGCAGAGATCGTGATCGGGAGGCTCCAGGGAAGACCGTTGGCCAGCCGCATCTCGTTCACGACCGAGGTGTAGTCGGCCTCGGTCATGAAGCCGCGGTTGGGAGAGACGGCGCCGACCGCGAGCAGCTCGAGGTCGGACAGGACCCGGCGCGAGCCGGCCTCGATGGTCGGGAGCGAGGCGGCCTCGGCCTTCAGGCTCTCGGCCTCCTCTGCGGCGGCCATCCGCAGCTCCAAAGCTCCGCCGTGAGGCGAGATCCCGGGGACGTCCTTCAGTGTGGTGGGCATGTTCTTTCTCCGATCTCTTGACGATCACCGTCGAGGTTGGGGAGGCGAGAGGGCCCGAAGGGCACACTCCCAGCGCACTCCTATAGCACTCTTAGGGTAACAAATCTGGGCTCGTCGTGCAGGAGCCGTTAGAGCGGGGGCTGAGCGCTCCTCAGCAGGCGGCGATTGACCGCATCGAGCGTGGCCCGGACGCAGGTCTCGGTCACCGGGCCCCCCCGGGTGAGGGCGCCCCCGAGCACGTCGTTGGTGTTCTCCTCCTCGACGATAACCAGCACGGCCTCCTGACCCCCGACGGAGACCAGAGCCGCGCTCTTCAGGCGGAAATCGACCTCGGTGACGATCTTTCGGACGGCTTCGAGGGTGGCCTCGGCCAGGACCTTGAGCCCGTGGGGGGTCTTCTCCGAGCTGGACACGCCCACGACCTCATCGTCGGGGCCGCCCAGCGCCACCTCGGCCTCGGACTTCCAGGAACTCGAGTTGAGCGCCACCCGGCGCAGGGCGGGACGACCTCCGGTGGCGGAGCCGGCCCGGGCGGCCTCCTGGCTCGCCGTTGGGGTGCGAGCGGTTTCTCCGGCGGAACCGTTGTCCTCAGAAGAGCTGAGGGGGCCTCGGGCCAGGGCGTCTTGCTCCGCGAACTCAGCCGCCCGTTCCAGCGATTCCAGGTCGCCGAAGTAGGACTCGGCCTCGAGCTCGAACACGAAGACCTGACTAACAGGGGCGCCCAGATCCCGGCCGGCGATCTCCTGGAGGATCTGAGATTGAACCGAGTCCCGGTCCGTGCCCACCTGGGTGAAAGCTTGGATCTCGGTAGGGCTGCCGTCGCTGCTGCGCAGGATCACGCAGCCCAGCACGCCGGGTAGATCCTTGATCGTCGCCTCTAGGTCGTCCAGATCGATCTGGTCCACAGGCCCCCCTCGTCTTTGTCCGCGACTATAAGTCCAGGGGCGGGGGCGGGAAAAGGGGCAAAAAGATGCACCCGCCGAGCCTTCGTCCCGGCCGGAGCCGGTTTACAACTCAACGGGTGCAGAACGGAATCTAGGTGAAGCCGGAACCGGGCACAAGACCCCGAGGCAAAGATTCTTCGCGCTCTGACAGAAAATCTTCGCGTTCTGGTTATAGGCCGGATCGAAAGGCACGCCCTGGGGCAGGAGAGAGGGCTCCTTGCTCGAATAGCTCAGAGGTTGCCCGGCCAAGACCCATATGGCAGGATGCCGAGCGGCCCACCCTCCCGGGGAACGCCCTCTCGGGCGGCAGGTAGAGGGGTGGACGCCGGGGTCTTCGCGGGCCTGGTGAGACCCAGCAGCCGACCAGAGGAGCTGAACACGCATGCTTGAGCGGGGAACACGCGCGTGGGTCGTCCTCACGATCCTCGTCACCCTTCTCGTCCCCACCGCCGCCTCCCTTGCCGGCGGCGACTCCGAGCTCGAACGGAAGAAAGAACGTCGCGAGCAGCTCCAAGCCGAGATCGAGCAGCGTGAGGCCGAAGCCGGCTCGCTCGAGGACGAAGCTCGAGCTCTGAACAAGAACATGGTGGTCCTGAGGGCCGAGATCGCCAAGCTGGACGAAGAGATCGCAGAGATCGAGTCCCAGGTCCGGACGGCCCAGGCCCGCATCGACTCTCTCCAGAGCGAGATCGACAAGATCCAGAAGATCGCCACCCGTCAGGCCGTGTCCCTTTACAAGTCCGGCGCCACCGAGACCCTCGACGCGCTTCTGAACGCACGCTCGCTGACCGAGCTCGACAACCGGGTCGAGATGCTGGGCGTAGCGGCTCAGGAGAACACCGGGGCGCTGGTGCAGTTCGGCCGGCTCCAGGTCGAGATCGAAGCGGCTCACCAGGATCTCTACGACAAGAAGAAAGACCTCGAGGACGTTCGCGGGGAGCAGGAGAAGTACTACGCGACGCTCAGCGATCAGCACGCCAAGCTCCAGGCGACGATCGCTCGGATCGAGGCGCAGCTCGGCGAGAGGTACGCGATGGAGAAGCACCTCGATGCCGACATCAGGGCGATCGAGCAGAAGATCCTCGAGAAGACGACGCTCAGCTCCGTGGCGGCCCTCGGCAAGTCGGACCAGGGCTACATCTGGCCGATCAACGGCAACATCACCTCCTATTACGGACCTCGCTGGGGCCGGATGCATACGGGCATCGACATCGACGGCACCACGGGTCAGCCGATCGTGGCCTCGAACTCCGGCACGGTGATCCTGGCCTCGTCCTACTCGGGCTACGGCAATGCCGTGATCATCGACCACGGTGGCGTGCAGACGCTCTACGCACACATGGCCTCTTTCAACGTGAGCGACGGCGAGCAGGTCGCCCAGGGCGAGATCGTTGGCGCCGTCGGGTGCACGGGGTCCTGTACCGGCGACCACCTCCACTTCGAGGTCAGGGTCAACGGCTCCCACGTCGACCCCCTGAACTACCTCCCCTAAACCCCCCGTTCTGGGTTAACTGGAGCACGCTGGAGCGTGCTTTTCCAACGTCAGAATGGCGCAACGTCTTTCTCGTAAGCGTCGAACTGACGGGTGACGTGCATGCCGACACGCTGATAGAGCCGGAGCGCCCCCGTCGCGTTGTCCGCATCGAGACCCAGCCCTACCTTGTTCCAGCCTCTGTCCTTGAAGACCTTGAAGGTGTGACGGAGCAACGACTCTCCGAGGCCCATCCGACGCGCGCTCTCGTGCACCGCTAGATCCTGCACCCAACCCCGATCGATCTTCGTCACGTTCCACGAGGCCCCGACGTAGTCATCGCCTCTCATCGCGATCAAGGAGAGCTCGGGATCGAAGTCCTCGCGCTCGCCGACCCGCCGCCAGAACGCCTCGAAGGTCATCGGCGTCCAGTTCCAGTGCTGACTGAAGGCGTGCTGGATCAAGTCGTAGAGGGGCCGTGCGTCGCGCTCGGGATCCAGGGAACGGATCGTCACTCCGTCCGGCGGAGGAGGTGGATCACCGACGTCGGCCAGATCGATCGCCATGTGGAAGAAGTGGCGCACGAGCTTGTAATCGCGAGCCTCCAACAGAGCGCGAGCCGCCGCGTCGCCCGCAGAGATGAAGTTGCGAAGGAGCACCGGTCGCTTCGCAAAGAGCCGGGCCGCGTCCGTGGCCGCAGCTTCGGAGAGATCTGCGAGCGTGGACCCGATGCCGCGTCCGCGATGCGTGGGGGCGGTCCACACCTGCACCTCCATCGCGTCGGCGGCCTCCAGGCGAGAGTTCCACAGCTCCCCGTAACCCACCACGGCGCCGGCATCTTCGACCACCCAGGTATCGGTCTCCAGATCCAGGTCGGGATCGTGGAGGTCCTCGACCACGTCCAGCTCAGTGACCCATGGGGCCTGGCCCTCGGATTCGTCGGCGGTGATCATGAGGGCCGTGATGGCGGCGGCGTCGGTGGTCCGGGCAGGCCGCAGGGTCAGCCCCGGACCCAACATGCTTTCCAACCGATGGCCTCCTTGACAGAATCGTTGTAGGCAACCACATCAAGCTCACGTTAGGAAGGCCGATGGCAGCAACCCGCGTGTTGATCGCGGACGATCACGCAGGCGTACGCCAGATGCTGCGCCTGAGGTTGGAGTTCTCGAACTGCCAGGTGGTGGGCGAAGCCGCCAACGGCCGCGAAGCGGTGGACCTGGTCGAAGAGACCTCGCCCGACATCGTGGTGATGGACCTGCAGATGCCGACAGTCGACGGCGTCGAGGCCACCCGAGAGATCAAAGAGCGCTGGCCGCAGATCATCGTGTTCGGCTACACGGCTCAGGCGCACGCGGATCGGGTCGACGATCTGCTCGCTGCCGGCGCGACGGCCAACTTCTACAAGACCCAGTTCACCGAGCTGGCCCAAGCGATCTCAGACCACGCGGGAGCCGCTCCGGCCTAGAGCGCAAGAGAAAGGGCCCGGCGCAAGCGCCGGGCCCAAAACACCAACCTTTCCTCACATCGCCCCAGGGCGAGTGATGAGAAAAGGGATCGTTACATCATGCCGCCCATACCACCCATGCCGCCCATGCCGTGGTCGTGACCGCCCATCGCGGCCCCTTCGTTCTCCTCCGGCTTGTCGACGATCGTGGCCTCGGTGGTGAGGAACAGGCCTGCGATCGAAGCTGCGTTCTGCAGCGCACTGCGGGTGACACGAGCGGGGTCGATGATCCCGCTGGACAGCAGGTCGACGTACTCGCCGGTCGCTGCGTTCAGGCCGTGCCCGGGCTTCTCGTTGCGAACCTTGTCCACTACGACGCCGCCCTCGAGGCCGGCGTTCTGAGCGATCCAACGGAGCGGAGCGTCGAGGGCCTCCATCACGGCGCGAGCGCCGGCTGCCTCGTCGCCCGTCAGCTCGAGAGCCTCGACGGCCTCACGAGAACGGACCAGTGTGGCGCCACCACCGGGGACGATGCCCTCTTCGACCGCAGCACGGGTCGCGGAGACGGAATCCTCGATGCGGTGCTTCTTCTCCTTTAGCTCGACCTCGGTCGCAGCGCCAACCTTCAGCACTGCCACGCCACCCGACAGCTTGGCGAGACGCTCTTGCAGCTTCTCGCGGTCCCAGTCGGAGTCGGTGCGGTCGATCTCGGCCTTGATCTGCTCGATCCGGCCCTTGATCTCGTCGGCGTTGCCTTCGCCCTCGACGATGGTGGTGTTGTCCTTGGTGACTACGACCTTGCGCGCCTTGCCGAGCATGTCCAGGCCGACGCTCTCCAGCTTCAACCCGATCTCCTCGGAGATCAGCTGGCCGCCGGTGAGGATCGCGATGTCCTGCAGCATGGCCTTACGACGGTCACCGAAACCAGGAGCCTTGACCGCGATGGACGTGAACGTGCCACGGATCTTGTTGACGACGAGGGTTGCGAGAGCTTCGCCCTCAACGTCCTCCGCGATGATGACGAGCGGCTTGCCGGCCTGCATGACCTTCTCGAGCACGGGCAGCATGTCGCGGACCGTAGAGATCTTCTGCTGGGCGAGGAGGATGTAAGCGTCCTCGAGCACGGCCTCCATGCGGTCCTGGTCGGTGATGAAGTACGGGGAGATGTAGCCCTTGTCGAACTGCATACCCTCGACGAGCTCGAGCTCCATCCCGAAGGTGTTTGACTCCTCGACGGTGATGACGCCGTCCTTGCCGACCTTGTCCATCGCCTCGGCGACCATCTCGCCGATCTCGGGGTCGTTGTTGGCGGAGATCGACGCAACGTGAGCGATCTCCTCGCGGCCCTCGACGTCGCGCGACTGGCTCTTGATGGAGTCCACCGCTGCGGCGACGGCCTTCTCGATGCCACGCTTGATCGACATCGGGTTGGCGCCCGCCGCTACGTTCTGCAGGCCCGCCTTGATCATGGCCTGGGCGAGCACGGTGGCGGTGGTGGTGCCGTCACCGGCCACGTCGTTGGTCTTGGTGGCGACTTCCTTGACGAGCTGAGCGCCCATGTTCTCCCACGGGTCCTCGAGCTCGATCTCTTTCGCGATCGTCACACCGTCGTTGGTGATCGTGGGTGCGCCCCACTTCTTGTCCAGCACGACGTTGCGGCCGCGGGGGCCAAGCGTCACACGGACCGCGTTGGCAAGGCGGTTGACGCCTGCCTCGAGGCCTCTACGGGCCTCCTCATCGAACTTGACTAGCTTCGCCATTCAGCTTCTCCTCTCGGATCTCCTCGCGAGCGCGAGGACGTGCATGCGTGTTGCTGGTTGGGTTGTGCCTTAGCCGACGATCGCGAGAACGTCGCGGGCCGAGAGGATCAGCAGGTCCTCACCGTCGACCTTGATGTCGGTGCCGCCGTACTTGGAGTAGAGGACCTTGTCGCCCTCCTTGACGTCGACCGGGATCAGGTCGCCGGTGTCGCTGCGCTTGCCGGGGCCGACGGCCAGGACGGTGCCCTCCTGGGGCTTCTCCTTGGCGGTGTCGGGGATCACGAGCCCGGACGGCAGGGTCTCGTCGCCCTCTTCCGGACGGACCAGGATGCGGTCCTCTAGGGGCTTGATCGTCTTCGTAGCAGTGGCCATTGCCTACCTCCTGCGGGGATCATGGTTAGCACTCCATCGGTGCGAGTGCTAAGGATAGCGCCGAGGTCACCGGATGGTCAAACGGGTCGGGGTGGAGCTAGGTCAGCGGCAGGTTCGGGTCGGGAGCGGCGTCGAGGCCGGTCCACTGGCCCCGGCGGACCATCGCCGTAGCGCAGGCCGCGACCATCGCGGCGTTGTCCGTGCAGAGCTCCATCGGGGGCACGGTGAGCTTGATCCCCCGGCGCTCGCACTCGGCCGCCAGACCCGCCCGCAAGCCGGAGTTGGCCGCCACTCCCCCGCAGAGGAAGACCCTCTCGGCGTCGACGTGCTCGGCCGCGGCCATCGTCTTCGAGACCTGGATGTCCACCACCGCTTGCTGGAAGGAAGCCGCGATGTCCTCGATGACCACGGGCTCGCCGCGTGCTTCGAGCTTGCGCACGTGGTTGATGACCGACGTCTTCAGACCCGAGTAGCTGACGTCGAAACCGGGCTCGTTGGCCATGGCCCGCGGGAACTTCACCGCTTCAGGGTTACCGAGGAGCGAGAGCCGATCGATCTCCGGTCCACCCGGGTAATCGAGGCCCAGGAACCGAGCCACCTTGTCGAAAGCCTCTCCCGCCGCGTCGTCGATCGTGCTTCCCAGGATGGCGTACTCGCCGTCACCGATCGCGTCCACGATCATCGTGTGGCCCCCGGAGATGATCAGAGCTAGTGCGGGGAAGCGAGCATCCTCGTCAACCAGCAGGTTCGAGTAGAGGTGGGCCTCCAGGTGGTTGACCCCCACGAAGGGAACCTCGAGCACCGCGGCGATCGACTTCGCCTCGGCGACGCCGACGAGCAGCGACCCGATCAGTCCCGGGCCGAGGGTCGCGGCCACCGCATCGAGGTCCCAGAAGGTGGCATCGGCTCGAAGCAACGCCTCGCCGATCACAGGGGTCAGAGCCTCGACATGGGCGCGCGCGGCGATCTCCGGCACGATGCCCCCGTACTCGCCGTGCAGCTCTCCCTGCGAGATGATCACGTTGGACAGGATCTCCCGGCCCCCTTTGACGACGGCAGCCGAGGTCTCGTCGCAAGACGTCTCGATGCCGAGGATCAAGGTGTCCTCGTCCCATTCCTCCAGAGGGAGCTGTTCGCTGGCGGTCCCGGGCGTGGTCAGAACGTCTCCGGCCGCTCTCGACGAGATGTCGGCTTCGGTCAGAGGGCGGCCTAGCGGGTCGCGCGGAACGTCATTCACCAGCGTGCCTTTCGGGCTCTAGTTCGGCTCGGATCCCGCTCAACCGCATGCGGTACCCGGTGGAATCCACGTCGGCTGCCTCCATGATGAAGGCGTCCTCGTTGGTCTCTATGTAATACCCCTTGCGAGTGCCGACGACCGCGAAACCGAACTTCTCGTACATCGACTGAGCGACGTGATTCGAGACTCGCACCTCGAGCGATATCAGGCGGGCGCCTCGAGCGATCGCTTCCGTGATGATCGTAAGTAGGAGGCGCGTGCCCACCTTCCGCCCGTGGACATCTGGATCCACGGCGATATTGGTCACGTGCGCTTCCCGGCCCATGAACATCATCCCGGCGTAACCGACCACCTCCCCCCCGTGGCGGGCCACGAGGTAGGAGCGGGTCGACTTCTGGGCGAGCTCCGAGAGGAACAGCGAGGGGCTCCAAGGTCTCGGGTACACCCGTGACTCGATCGCGAGCACCTTGCGGAGATGACGCCGGCGCATGCGAGTGAGCTCGATCTCCGGGATCTCTTCGAAGTAAGGCTCGGGCTCCCTCGCCTGCGCCATCATGCGCGCTGAGCCCTGATGCGATCCCACTGGATCCGGCGAGCAGAGTGCCTGAGGTAGAGCGGCTTCAGCTCGTACGGCGAATCGAAGTCCTCCCGGAACAGCCGCGGGAGACTCAGCTCGACGAGAGCGCGGGCGTTCGGGAAGGCATGGGTCATGGTTCCGATCTCGGCCACGGTCCCCAGCTCTTCGAACATGTCCCTGTAGAGGAGCGCCCCGTTGCCCACCAGCAGGACCTCTTCCGGACGTGACGCGATCCCGATAGCGAGCTTGCCGGGGGTCTCGACCCGGTAGTCGGTCATCCTCTGGATCCCGCCGGGCGACGGGCGGTAGAAGGCGTGGAAGACCTCGTTGCGGCGAGCGTCCAGCACCGCGCAGATCGTCTTCGGCGCGTAGCGGACCTCATAGGCCACCAGGTCGAGACTCGCCATGCCGACCATCGGCAGCGACAACGTCTGGGCGATCGCCTTCGCGGTAGCCACACCCACCCTCATGCCGGAGAAGAGACCCGGGCCGAGGCTCACCGCCACCGCCCCGAGGTTGCGATAGCCCAACTTGGCCTCTTCGAGGCAGAAGCGGATCGCGGGCAGGAGGAACTCGTTGTAGTTCGCCCCGCGCGCGACCATCGCGCTGGCCACCAGACCTTGCTCCGAGCCGATGGCAACGCTCGCCTGCGGCGTGGAGGTCTCGATCCCTAGGATCAGCATCAGTCTTCCTCGTCTTGAAGGGCCGGGTCCCTATCGTCGCGTGCGAAGGGATCTCCAGTGACCGTGAAGCGCGGACCGCGGTCGTCGGCCCCTGCGGCGTTCAGCAGGACCTCGGCGGTCGTTCGCATGGCCTGGATCTTGCGGATCCACTCTGCACCGTGCGGACGGAATATCAGACAGCGCTCGTCTTCCGCATCGGGATCCTGGGCTCGGCGCACCTCGACCTCGAGATGACGGCGCGGGAGCATCGGCGCGATCGCCTCTCCCCACTCGACCAGGACGATCGATTCCGGGTCGAGGAACTCCTCGAACCCGAGGTCGATGACCTCCTGGAAGGAATCCAGCCGATAGACGTCCAGATGGATGATCGGGTACCGGCCGTCGTATTCGTGAACGATCGTGAAGCTGGGGCTCGTCACGCGGCCCTCCACGCCTAGGGCGGCCGCCACACCCTGAACGAACGCCGTCTTCCCGGCCCCCAGGTCGCCCGTCAGGCTGAGCACGTCGCCGGGCAGCAGGGTCGGCGAGAGAGAGGCTCCGACGATACGGGTCTCCTCCACCGAATAGGTGTTGACGACGAGGACCCGCTGCGGCTGGGATGCCACTAGAAGAGGCCCAACTGCTTCGAGGGAGTCTCCGCGCCGGGGGTCGCCGCCACGACCGTCCGCCGCTCCCGCGCCTCGATCAAGCGAGCGCGCACGACCTGCAGGTCCTCGCGGATCGCGTCGATGGGGCTTACCCCGCCGAACCGGCCGCCGCGGAGAGCCGCAGCGGGGTGGAACGTCGGGATGACCACGGCGCCGCGATACCGGAACAGCTGACCGCGCGCCTTGGTGATGCCGATCGGCTGCTGGATCACGAACCTCGTGGCGAAGTTCCCCAGCGTGACGATCACGTCCGGGCGCATGTATCCCATCTGCGCTTCGAGATAAGGCCGGCAGGACTCGATCTCGTCCGGCAAGGGATCGCGGTTGCCGGGAGGACGGCACTTGACGACGTTCACGATGGCGATCTGGGTGCGATCGAGCTCCACCTCGGCGAGCAGGCGGTCCAGCAGCTGGCCTGCGGCTCCCACGAACGGCACTCCCTGCTGGTCCTCGTGGAAGCCGGGCCCCTCCCCGATGAACATGAGGTCCGCGTCCAGGTTCCCGGCGGCCCACACCACCTGAGTGCGGCTCTCGGCAAGCCGACACCGTGTGCAGCTCAGGGCTTGACTACGGATGCGGTCGATGTCGATCCGGGCGACGGGCGGTTGGCTCACCCTGCGACAGTACAGAAAGGAAGGGCTGAGGGCCCGCGTCTTGCTCCTCAGATCAGGAGCTTCCCGTCCTCGACCAGAGGCTCCCCGTCGACGGTGACACGACCGCCCCGGCGCAGGTCGCAGACCATGTCCCAGTGAACGGCCGATCCGTTGACCCCGCCGGTCTCGGGATAGGACGCGCCGACGGCTAGATGCACGGTCCCACCGATCTTCTCGTCCAGGAGGATCTCGCCGGAGAACTCGGTGATGCCGAAGTTCGTCCCGATGCCCAGCTCACCGAGGATGCGAGCCCCCGGGTCTGTGTCCAACGTCTTGACCAGGAACTCCTCGTTCTTGTCCGCCGTCGCCTTGGTCACCCTGCCGTCCTTGAACTCGAGACGGATGCCCTCGACCGCCTGCCCGCCATAGATCGCCGGATAGGTGAAGCTGACGACACCGCGCGTGCCGGTCTCGACGGGTCCGGTGAAGATCTCTCCATCGGGGAAGTTCGAAGTGCCGTCGGCCGGGACGAAGGTCCTGTCCGTGATGTCGAGGTAGAGATCGGTGCCCGGTCCCTCCAGGTGCACCTCCTTGCGCCCCGCTATCCACTCGAGTATCCGCACGTGCCGCGCCGCGACCTTCTTCCATTCCGCTACCGGATCTTCCCGGTCTACGAAGCAGGCGCTGTAGAAGAACTCTTCGTATTGGTCGAGGCTCATCTCCGCGTCCATCGCGATCGCCTCGGTCGGGAACAGCGTCACGTTCCACCGCAGGTCGCCTGAAGCCCCGCGTTCCATCCTGCGATCGAAGAGTGGCTTACGCGCTTGAGAGGCAAGTACCTGACGAGCAGGGTCGGTCTTGGAAAGCTGACGCGTGTTGGTGTCGGCGATGATCGAGAACTCGACGTCCAGGTTCTCGTTCAACCATCGGTCCGGCTCCCAGATGTATTCCAGCTGCTCGTCGTTGGCGGTCTCGTAGAACAGAGGCGTCGCCCTCGGCAAACTCGGACGCAGCGTTACGTGTGCACCTCGTTCGAGACAGCGACGGTAGAGAGCGAGCATCAACGGCTCCGCGGCGTAAGGGCCGCGGATCGCGACCAGCTCGTTCGGCTTCACCTCCACGGAATAGTCGACGAGGATGTCGGCCATCCGTTCTACGCGTTCATCTCGCATCGGAAGCTCCCCTTATCGTCCCGCCAGCACGTCGTCGAAGAATCGCTCGAGCGCCTCGTTGAATCCCTCAGGCCGCTCCATCATCGTCATGTGACCACAACGATCGAACACCTTGAGCTCGGCCTTCGGCAAGTGCTCGGCCAGGAACTCCGAGGCCCTCGGAACCGTGAGGCGATCGTGGGTGCCGGTGATGACCAGAACAGGAACGGTGACCTCGCTCAGGATGTGCCGCACGTCGTAATCCCGATAGGACTTCACGAGATCGAAGAGGACGTCCGCAGAGGTGTCCGCCAGCATGTCGTAGGAGAAATCGATCTGCTTCGCGGAAGCGCCCGGCCCGAAGGCAGCGAACGAGACCGCCAGGAAGATCTGATCCGTAGGCCGCACGATCTTGCGGAGGCGTTCGATCTTGTCGTGATGTCCTCCGACGAGATCCAGCGGGTTCCGGATCAGTCGCTCCAACTTCGACACCACGGCGCCGCCGATGCTGGTGTCGTAAGCGGGACGATAGGTCGTGTGCGCGAGCACAAGGCCCTTGATCCTGTCTCCTAGCCACTCCCGTCTCTGAGCGCAGAGCTGCAGCGCGACCATCCCGCCGATCGAGTGGCCGACGACAACGACCTCTTCGAGAGCGGCGTCTTCGATCACCGCCGTCAGATCGTCCGCCAGGGTCTCGATCGTGAAGTCCAGGTCTCCCTTGGGGTTCGAGCGCCCGTGTCCACGCAGGTCGAAGAACACCAACCTGTGATCGCCGATGCCTGGCATCTGGTAGTGCCACAGGTCGGTGCGCAGGGCGGAGCCGTGCACGAACACGGCGCCGCGATCACTCTCAGGACCCGCCTCTTCGACGAACAGCTCGGCTCCGTCGGGCAACCTGACCATCCGGGCGCGTTCGCCGCGGCGCTTGCCGAAGGGCTCGCCGGCATGCGGGTCGTTCCTCCTGCGCCGATCGACGATCGACCGCTGGGCCACCAGCCCGGCCCCCACGCCCGCGGCGGCTCCGACGAGCGCTACCAGGCCGCCTTTCCTCACGCCTCGCTCTCCTCGTTCGAAAAGATGCGCGGGACCCGCGAGGGGATCCTCGTCGTCACTTCGTAGTTGATGGTCCCCACGTGGATGGCCAGCTCCTCGGCCGTGATGCGATCGCTGCCGTCCGCACCCAACAGCGTGACGACGCTGCCGGGCTCGGGAGACCCGGCTCCGACATCCACTAGGAACGAGTCCATGCACACCGTTCCCGAGACGCGATGACGACGGCCCTCGATCAAGACGTCGGCTCGGCCCGACAAACGCCGGTCGTAACCGTCTGCGTACCCCGCGGGCACGGTCACCACGTACCCATCGTCCTGCAGCTGATATCGAAGGCCGTAGGAGAGCGCCTCGCCCGCCTTGACCCTCTTCACCATGTTGATCCGCGCGCGCATCGCGAGCGCGGGGCGCAGATCCGATTCGTTCAATAGGTCGTTGCTGGGCCACAACCCGTACGACGCGATCCCGCACCGCACCAGATCGAAATGTGTCTCCGGGGCGCTCATGGTCGCGGCCGAGTTGGCCAGGTGACGGAAACGAACGGGACCCAGCGCCGCCTCGACGCGATCTGCCGCCGAGACGAAGAGATCGAGCTGGTTCCGATTGAAGGGATGCGTCGGGACGTCCGCCACCGCCAGATGTGACCAAACGCCCTCGACCACCAGGTTGGGCTCGTCTTTGAGGAAAGCCAGCGCGTCGTCGAGATCCTCTTCGGGAACACCCACACGATGCATACCGGTGTCGACCTTCAGATGAACCGCGACTTCTCGCTCGCGCAGACGCGCCTGCTCGGACAATGCACCGGCGAAGCTCTCCGTGTAGATCGTCGGGACGAGCTCGTGCTCGAGCATGGTGGGGATGCCGCTGCGAGGCGGCTCGGTCAGGACGTGGATCGGGACCTCGATGCCCGCCTCGCGCAGGTGGACCCCTTCCGCGATCCTCGCCACCCCGAGCCGGGTCGCTCCCGCTTGGACCATGGCCCGGGCGCACTGGGGGTTCCCATGCCCATAGGCGTAGCCCTTCACGATGCCCATCACCTCGGCCCCCGAGGCCTGGGCGGCCAGGGTCCGGATGTTGTGACGGATCGCGGCCAGGTCGACCTCGACCCAGACCGGGTGTCCGCGTTCGGCTATCTGATCTGGGGTCAGGGTCATCGAGCTCCAGCGTAGGGGCCGCGGATGCGCTCGATGGCCGCGGGGAGAGCCTCTGCCACGTCCCACGCCACCACCCCACTCCGCCCCACCCGCTCGGCGGCCAGCGCGCCTGCCACCCCGTGCACGAAGCAGGCGGCAGCGGTTACGTCGGCTCGTCCCGAACGCGCGAGCAGAGCTGCGATAGCTCCGGTCAGCACGTCGCCGGTGCCCGCCGTGGCGAGCTCGGGGCCGCCGGTGGACACCACCGATGCCGAGGACCCTCGAGCCACGATCGTGTGGCGACCCTTCAGCACGACGAGACAGTCGAAGCGCTCCGCGGCCTCGAGAGCTGCGGCCACCCGGTCTCGCTGTACCTCGCCGACCTCGACATCCAACAGCTTCGCCATCTCCCCGGGATGCGGGGTGAGGACGGTGGGGGCCTCGCTGGCCAGTCGTGAACGACCGGAGCCGGCCAGGAGCGTGAGGGCATCGGCGTCCAGCACGAGCGGCAGCCCGCTCTCGAGCGCCATATCCAGCAGCCCGGCCTGGGCCTCGCCGGTCCCGAGTCCGGGGCCGACGGCGACACAGCCTGCTCGCTCCAACACTCCCGAGAACCGTCGCCATGCATCCGGACCGAGCTCGTCCACATCCGAGATCACGTGCTTCAGCACCTCGGGAACCTGGACGGCGGCGGCATCGATGACGGCGGGCGTCGAGCCGAGCGAGACGTAGCCCGCTCCCATGCGGGCGGCTCCTCGTGCGACCAGCACGGGCGCGCCCGGTACCGCAGAAGAGCCGGTCAGTACGGCGACGTGACCGTGGGATCTCTTGTGATCCTCGGGAGCCGGGATCGGGAGGTCGGCCACTACGTCTCCTCGCTCCACCACCCCGAGAGCGAACCCCTCCACCGGGATCCCTATATCCGCCACCTCGACGCGGCCGGCGTCGTCCGGTCGGAAGAATGTCTCGCGCTTCTCGGCCGCGAGCGCGACCGTCAGGTCGGGTCTGACACGCCCCGCGGACGCGACATCGACGGAGATCAGAAGAGGGACGGGGTGGAGTGGGGGCCGGGCGTATGCACCGGCCTCGTCGTATGCGATGTCGTCACCGCGAGTGACGTGGTGGATCGCATCGAGGACCGAGCGCGCCGGCTCCCGTGGCTCCCCCGAGAAACCGGTTCCGAAGACGGCGTCGACGATCGCGTCACACCTGAGATAGCGCCGATCGAAGGTCACGACTGGAACGCCCGTGGCGCGCAACAGCTCGAGGTGGTGCTTGGCCGCTCCGCTCGGCTCCGCGTCCGAGACGAGACAACACACGACCCGCACACCCTCGGCGTGAAGCACCCGTGCCGCCACGAAACCGTCGCCGCCGTTGTTGCCCTTCCCGCAGACGCAGGTGACCCGTTTGCCGTAACGCGTGCCGAGCTCGCGGATCACTGCCCGGGCCACGGCGCGCCCTGCGCGTTCCATCAATATCTCGCCCGGTGTCCCCGTCGAGATCGTCGCCTCGTCCGCCGCACGCATCTCTTCGGCGGTGACGAGAGGTCTCACGACCGGTGAGACCTCATTCGACAGTCACGCTTTTCGCCAGGTTGCGTGGCTTGTCGGGCGACAGCCCTCGCTCCTTGGCTATGTAATAGGCGAGCAGCTGCAGCGGAACGGTGTCGAGGATCGGGCTCAACAGCGGTTTGGTCACCGGTACCTCGAACATCTCGTTCGACAGGCCCCGGGCACGGTCGTCACCTTGAGGTGCGATCAGGATCGTGTCGGCCCCCCGTGCACGCACCTCTTCCACGTTCGCGAGCATCTTGTCGTAGAGCCTCTTGCCGGTAACCACCGCGACCACGGGAACCCCCGGCTCGAGCAGGGCGATGGCCCCGTGTTTCAACTCGCCCGCCGCATAGCCCTCGGCATGGATGTACGAGATCTCCTTCAGCTTGAGGGCCCCCTCGAGAGCAACCGCCGTTCCCACACCGCGCCCGATGAAGATGAAGTCCTTGGCGTCGGCGTAGCGCTTAGCCGCTCGCTGCACCTCGCCCTGTATCAGCAGGACCTCCTCGACCTTGTCCGGAAGAGCCTCGAGCGCAGCCAGAGTCTCGGCCACCTTTTCCTTGCTCATGCTCTCTCGCTGCTGGGCGAGATACAAGGCGAAGAGGTTCAGCGCGACCAGTTGAGCGAGGAACGTCTTCGTCGCTGCAACACCGATCTCGGGCCCCGCATGTGTGAACAGAACCGCGTCGGCGTCGCGGGTGATCGAGGAACCCACGACGTTGGTGATGGCGACCACACTGGCACCCATCTCCTTGGCGAATCTGATCGCCGCGAGCGTGTCCGCCGTTTCGCCCGACTGAGCGATCCCGATCACCAGGCAGCTCCGGTCGAGCACCGGATCCCGGTAGCGGAACTCCGAAGCAAGGTCGAGCTCGACCGGGATGCGGGTGTAGTGCTCGATCGAATGCTTCGCCGCCATGCCGGCGTGGAAGGACGTTCCGCAAGCCACTACGACCACCTTCGAGATGCGCTTCAGAGCCGCCGCATCCCAGTGGACCTCGTCCAGCCGCACGGTCCCGTCTGCGTCGACGCGGCCCCGGATCGTGTTCCGCACCACTTCGGGCTGCTCGAAGATCTCTTTCAACATGAAGTCTTCGTAGCCGCCCTTCTCAGCGGCTTCCATGTTCCACTCGACGTGCACGGTGTTGGCCTCGACCTCGTTGCCGTCGAAGTCGAAGACCTTGACCTGACCGGGCGATACCTCCGCAACCTGCCGGTTGTCGAGAGGGATGACGTCGCGGGTGTGGGCCAGGAGCGCGGGGATGTCCGAGGCCACGAGCCCGACGCCGTCCGCCGCCCCGACGATGATCGGGGGTTCCTGGCGCGCCACCACTATGCGGTCGGGCTCGTCGCTGTTGATGCACACCAAGGCGAAGGCACCCTCGAGGATCCCGACCGCCTCCAGGACCGCCTCCCGCAAGGTGCACGAGCGTTGGGCGATGATCGACTCGATCAGGTGAGCGGCCACCTCTGTGTCGGTCTGACTCGTGAAGGTGTGACCCTCGGCTTGAAGCCGGGCCTTGAGGGTGTCGTGGTTCTCGATGATCCCGTTGTGGACTATGGCGATCTTGCCGCTGCAATCGCGATGCGGATGGGCGTTCTCATCGGTCGGGGCTCCGTGGGTCGCCCATCGGGTGTGGCCGATACCGAGGCCCCCCTCGATGTCGCGGCCCTCCAGCTCTTCTTGGAGAGCGCTCAGACGACCGGCCTTCCGCACGACGGTGACACCGCCGTTCACGATGGCGACGCCGGCCGAGTCGTAACCCCTGTACTCGAGCCGCTCCATGCCCTCGATCAGCATGGGCAGAGCGGCCCCGTCTCCTACATAGCCGACGATCCCGCACATAGGCCGGCTCCTCTCTCTATCTATGGGCGCGTGCGCGCGCGTGTGGACACGAAACGAGAGAGGAACCACCCCGGCGCCGGTTTGTGACCCGGGATCGCTCCCGGGGTTTGTCGGCACCGTCACGACCGTGGTCGGCCGAGGGTCACCCGCCGAGTGGGGCGATGCCTAGCGGGCACCGGCCCTCCGAGATCCCCTACCTCGTCGACTCGCCGCCTCCAACGACGAGCCCTGGCGCTAGATCCGTACTGTGTTGCTTCCTCTCTGCCCGCTCAGGATACCCAGAGAAAGGCCCTTAGGCACTCCACACGGGCCGGGGCCGGCCCACTCGCCGTTCTCTTCCATGTGGCGTTCGCTGAGCGAAAGCTGGGTGCCAGAGAAAGCTTTCTTTGCGGAGTGGTGACCGCTGGGCGGTCGTGGTTCCGGAAAGAAAGACGCAGGGGCTAGGCGAGGTGCTTCTTGACGGCGTCCGCCAGGTCCTCGGCGGTGGAGCGGGCCAGCGCCTCGTCCTCGGCCTCGACCATGACCCGGACCAGCTGCTCGGTCCCCGAGGCCCGTAGGAGGACCCGGCCGTCTTCGCCGAGGGTGGCCTCGGCCGCATGCACCTTCTCCCAGAGCGCATCGGCGCCCTCGAGCTCGTCGCGGGAGCGGACGGGGACGTTGATCAGGACCTGCGGGAACGGCTCGAACACGTGGGCGAGCGTCGAGAGCTTCGAGGTCGACCCGTGCACGGTCGCCGCGACCTGGAGGGCCGTGAGGATCCCGTCACCCGTGGTCGAGTGCTCCGCGAAGATCACGTGACCCGATTGCTCGCCCCCCAGGACCGCTCCGGTCTCGATCATCTCTTGGACGACGAACCTGTCCCCGACCGGGGCCGTCACAACCTTGATCCCGTGTTCGGCGAGCACGCGACGGAACCCGAGGTTCGCCATCACGGTCGACACGATGACGTCGTTCTTCAACCGTCCGGCTTCCTTGAGCCTGAGAGCGGACAGCGCCAGGATGCGGTCGCCGTCGACCTCTTGGCCGTTCTCGTCCACCGCCAGCACGCGATCTGCGTCTCCGTCGAAACCGAAGCCCGCATCTGCTCCCACACGCAGGACCTCCTTCGAGAGCGCGGTGAGGTCGGTCGAGCCGCAACCGACGTTGATGCGAGAACCGTCCGGCTCCGCGTGCAGCGCGATAACCTCGGCCATCGCCTCCTTGAAAGCTCGGGGTCCGACCTCGAAAGCCGCTCCATAGGCACAGTCCAGAACGACCCTCATGCCGGAGAGAGACCCGCCTATCGAGCCCAGGAGGTGATCGACGTAGAGATCGCTCGAGCTCTGTAGGTCGGCGAAGGTGCCGACACCCGTACCCGACGGTCGTCCGTCACCGGGGGACGCCATGGCTTCCTCGATCGCCTCCTCCACCGCGGTGTCGAGCTTGTAGCCGGAGCTCGAGAAGAACTTGATCCCGTTGTCGGGTACAGGGTTGTGCGAAGCCGAGATGACCGCGCCGCACGTTGCCTTCTCTTCGACGGTGAGGAACGCGACCGCAGGTGTGGGCAGGATGCCCGCCGTGCGCACCTCGACCCCGGCCGAGCAGAGACCGGCGACAAGCGCCGCCTCCAGCATCGGACCGGACACCCTCGTATCCCGCCCGATGACGACCGGGCCCCGTCCCGCGACGACCTCGCCGGCGGCCCGCCCGAGCGCCAACACGAGGTCCGGCGTCAGATCCTTGTTGGCGACGCCGCGCACGCCGTCGGTTCCGAAGAGCCTTTTCATCAGGGCATCTTCCCAGGTCGCATGCGTGCCCCGAAGACGGTAGAAACGGCCGGTGGCCGCCATACAGAGCATCGAGATCGCACCGCTGGATCCCGAGCGGTTCGGGTCCGTCCTGGGGGAGGCCTACGCCGAGTTCGCCGAGGCCATCGTCGCCGGACAGAAGCTCTTCGAGAACCGGGTCATCTGGAACGTCAACTCGACCGGCAAGGGGGGCGGGGTCGCGGAGATGCTCCGGTCCCTGATCGCGTACGCGCGCGGGGGCGGGGTCGACGCTCGCTGGGTCGTGATCTCGGGCAACCCCGACTTCTTCCGTGTCACCAAGCGCATCCACAACCACCTCCATGGAGCGACTGGTGACGGAGGAGCCCTCGGGTCGTCCGAGAAAGAGATCTACGAGAGGACACTTGCCCCCAACGCGGACGAGTTGGGCAAGCTGGTCTCTCCGGGCGACGTTGTCATCCTTCACGATCCTCAGACGGCCGGACTCTGCAGGGCGATGAAGGAAGCAGGGGCGACGGTGCTATGGCGCTGTCACGTCGGCCTCGACGATCCGAACGAGACCGCAGGCGCGGCGTGGGGTTTCCTCCGACCTTTCCTCACGAGCGCGGACTCCTACATCTTCTCCAGGCGAGCCTTCGTATGGGACGACCTTGCCGACGACAAGATCGAGATCATCCCGCCTTCGATCGACGCGTTCTCCCCGAAGAACCAGGACATGACCGAAGCCGAGGTCGACGCCGTCCTGGCGGCCGCGGGAGTGACGAGCGGTGGCAGAACCGGAGAACCCACGTTCAAGCGCATCGACGGCTCCGAGGG
>JBKHXK010000010.1:0-73106 GCA_046566065.1 Actinomycetota bacterium
CGGCCGAGACGTTCTTTCCCTCATCGAGGACCCAGAGCGGGCCCGGGAGATGGGAACCGCGGCCCGGGAGCGCGTGCGGTCTCGGTTCCTCGGAGCTCGCCATCTGATGCAATACCTCGAACTGATCGAACGCTTGCTGTGAGGCTCCACAGGAGCGTTCCCCCGGCCTGGGCCCCTGCCTCCGGCGAGGTTCCCGCTCCTGAGAATCAGGACCACGAACCGCTGGCTACGCTTGAGCCGGTCTCGCTGCGACTGAACGTCCCGGCGGGCGCAAAGCGCACCGACTAGCCGAAGGGAGCTCTCATCTCGAACGTGGATCCGGTCTTCCTGCGCGCGTGCAGAGGAGAACCGGTGGAGACCACCCCCGTCTGGTTCATGAGACAGGCGGGCCGGAGCCTTCCGGAATACAGGGCCTTGCGCGAGCAGCACACGATCCTCGAGATGTGTCGGGAACCGGAGCTGGCGGCAGAGGTGACCCTGCAACCGGTGCGCCGCCTCGGCGTGGACGCGGCGATCCTCTTCTCGGACATCGTGGTTCCCCTCGAGGGCAGCGGGGTGTCCCTCGACATCGTTCCGGGGGTCGGACCGGTCATCGACTCGCCCGTCAGGACGCGGGCCGACGCAGAGCGTCTTCGCGCTCTGGATCCGGAGACGGACGTGACGTACGTGTTCGAGACGATCCGGCTGCTACGCAAGGAACTGTCCGTCCCACTGATCGGGTTCGCGGGTGCTCCCTTCACGCTGGCCAGCTACCTCGTTGAAGGGGGTCCTTCTAAGACGCATGCGAAGACCAAAGCACTGATGCTGGCCGGAGACGGCGTCTGGGAGGCATTGATGGAAGCGCTCTCGCAGATGGTTGCCACCTATCTACGCGCCCAGATCGACGCCGGCGTTCAGGCCGTGCAACTCTTCGACAGCTGGGCCGGTCACCTCTCGCCTCGGGCGTACGAGCGTCACGTCATGCCGTGGGTCCGCTCGATCTTCGAGAGCCTCGAGGACCTAGACGTCCCCAAGATCCACTTCGGGATCGTGACCGGTGAGCTCCTCTCCTTGATGAGTCGCACGGGCAACACCGTGATGGGCGTCGACTGGAGGGTGCCCCTCGACCAGGCGCGCACCCGGATCCCCGAGGGGATGCCGGTCCAGGGGAATCTGGACCCGGCGATCTGCTTGGCGGACTGGAAGGCGCTCGAGACCGAAGCCGTCGAGGTCCTGCAGCGTGGTGGGGGGCAGGGCCACATCTTCAACCTCGGACATGGGGTCCTACCGGAGACGGACCCGGGAGCCCTCGCGCGGCTCGTGGAGTTCGTCCACAACTGGAAACCGGCGTGAGTCCCGGCACCCAAGGCGTCCTCGTGATGGCCTACGGCACGCCCGCGGGGATCGACGACATCGAGCGCTACTACACGGACATCCGACACGGTCGCCCGCCGACGCCTGAGCTCTTGCAGGAGCTGACGGACCGCTACCAAGCGATCGGTGGCAGATCTCCTCTGCTCGAGATCACCACAGCTCAAGCGCGCGGTCTGGAGGAAAGGCTGGGAGGGCCGCGCGTCTACCTCGGTCAGAAGCATTCGACCCCGTTCATCCGCGACGGGGTCGAGGCGATGAAGGCAGATGGCGTAACCGACGCAGTGGGTCTCGTGCTCGCTCCGCATTTCTCCGCGATGAGCATCGGGGATTACGAGCGAAGGACGAGAACCGCGGCGGCAGAGCTGGGATGGACGGGCACGCTCCACATGGTGAAGAGTTGGCACGTCGAGCCCGGCTACATCTCGCTGCTGGCCGAGCGTGTGAAGGACGCCATCGCCTCGCTGCCCCCAGATGCGGGCGAGCCGGTCGTCGCCTTCACCGCCCATAGCTTGCCCGAACGCATCCTCCAGAAGGGCGACCCCTACCCGGATCAGCTGCGCGCTACCGGAGAGCAGGTCGCGGCGACGCTCGCTCTGAAGGAATGGCGGATCGGTTGGCAGAGCGCCGGGCGCACGGCCGATCCCTGGCTGGGACCAGACGTGCTGGAGATGCTCGAGGAAGAAGCGAACGCGGGGCGCACTGCGATGGTCGTGTGTCCGTGCGGCTTCGTGGCCGACCACCTCGAGGTTCTCTACGACCTGGACATCGAGGCCGCAAGCCACGCAGCGAAGCTCGGGATCGCCTTCACCAGGACCGCCTCGCCCAACACCGACCCAGCCTTCCTCGACACGTTGGCCACGGTCGTACGCCGCGCCCTCTAAGGGTGGCCGCTACTTTCGTCGTCATCGGCGGCGGCATCACCGGGCTCGTAGCGTCGCTACGCCTCGCGCAGGCGGGAGCCGATGTCACCCTCCTAGAAGGGAGCGACCGGCTGGGGGGCAAGATCCGCACCGCGACCCTCGACACCGCAACGATCGAGCTGGGCGCCGACTCCTTCCTGCCTCGTGACGACCGTCCTCTCGCTCTGTGCCGTGAGGTCGGCGTCGCCGAGGAGCTGATCGAGCCCTCAGACTTCGGAGCCTGGGTCTACTCGGACGGCCGGCTGCACCGGATGCCGACGGGGACGGTGCTCGGGGCGCCAACCTCCTTGGCGCCGCTCGCGTCTTCCGGTCTCCTGTCTTGGAGGGGCAAGGCGCGAGCGGCGATGGACCTGCTCGGGTTCCGGCCTCTGTCCGGGCCGGACGTCTCGGTCGCGTTTTTGATCCGGTCGCGCTTGGGGGCCGAGGTCCTGGAGCGCATGGTCGACCCGCTGCTCGCCGGCACCCGCGCCGGCGACGTCGCCGAGATGAGCCTGGCGGCGGCCATCCCTCCGGTGAACGCGGCCGCTCGAAGCGACGGCAGCCTCATCCGTGGCCTAAGACGTGCTTCGCGTCGGGCCGCGGGAAAACCGGCGTTCTACGCGCCGCAAGGAGGGATGTCTCGGCTCACCGAAGCGATCGAAGCGAAGCTACAGACGGTCCAGGTTCGGAAGGGTGAACGTGTCGCGAGCTTGGGTCGCGATGGCTCTTCCTTCCGCATCGAAACCGAGAGGACCTCGCTGCAGGCAGACGCGGTCATGGTCACCACCCCGTCCTATCGCGCCGCCGAGCTCCTCGGTGATCTAGACAGCGACGCCACCACCGGGCTGGCCTCCATCCCCCACGCCTCGTCTGCGGTGGTCAACCTCCTCTTCCCGCCCGGCGGGGTGAGCTTGCCAAACGGAGGTAGCGGAGTGCTCGTGCCGAGCAAAGAACGTATGACCCTCGCCGGATGCACATGGTTCTCGCGCAAGTGGCCACAACATGAGGCCGCCGACGGAGCGATCACCGTGAGGTGCTTCGTCGGTCGCTCCGACAGGGACCCGGCGCTCGACCTGGACGACCGCGATCTGGCCGGTGTGGTTGCGACGGAACTGAGCCGCTTGATCGAGGTCACGCAAGCCCCCCTCCGACACCACGTCCAACGATGGGATCGAGGCCTTCCGCAGTACGAAGTGGGGCATCTCGACCGAGTGGACCGGATCGAGTCGGCCCTGGCGCGTCGCGGACCGATAGCGGTCGCCGGGTCCAGCTACCGGGGCTCCGGTATCCCGGACTGCATCGCGCAGGCCGAGACCGCGGCGCAGGCGTTGCTCGACCGGGTCCGGCGTTAGGCTGCCCCAGGGGGCCGAGGAAAGGAACGTCTGTGTCCGAGCGCGCATTCGCCAGCTATGCCGTCTTCAAGCGCCGCCCCGTCGAAGAAGACGGTTTCGACACCGCCAGGGCCTCCGCGGAGCTCGAGGAGCTCTTCCGCAAGGCCGGCGACAGCGTCCGGCTACGGGGCGTCTACACCACCACGGGGTTCACGGCCAAGGCCGACGTGATGTTCTGGCTCACCTCGGACTCGTCGGACCGCATCCAGGACCTTCTGGTCGAACTGCGACGTACCGTCCTGGGCCGCACGCTCGAACCCGTGGACACCTTCCTGGGCGTCGCCCTGCCGGCGGAGTTCGCCAAGGACCACCAACCCGCCTTCGTGAAAGGGAGCGAACCGAAGAAGTACATGACCGTCTATCCCTTCGTCCGCACGCCCGAGTGGTACCTCCTGGACCCGAGGGAACGCGGCGGTCTGCTCCGGGAGCACGGGGAGGCAGGTCGCGAATTCCCAGACGTGCTTGCGAATACCACTAGCGCCTTCGGCCTGGGTGACTTTGAATGGATCTTGTGTTTCGAAGCCGATGCTCCTGAGCGCATCGTGGAGCTGATCCGACGTTTGCGTGCAACGGAAGCTCGGAGATTCACCAAGGTGGAGATCCCCTTCTATACCGGGATCAAGAAAGAACTCTCCGCCGTGGTTCAAGACCTTCGTTAGGAGGTACGGATGAAGCGGATCGGAGCTCTAGCAGCAGCGGTTGGCCTCCTTCTCGCGGCCTGTGGAGGAGGTTCGGGCCCTGACCCCCAGGCGAACCCCAAGGAAGCGCTGGTCTTTGCCTTCGAGAACCTCGCCAACAGCGAGGGGATGGAGATCGTTCTCTCCCTCGACGCGACCGCCGAGTCCCTAACCGGATTGGCCGGCGAAGGCGGCGAGTCGATGGACGAAGCCACCGTGGAGAAGATCCTCGACTCCAGCTTGCGGATGGTGACCAGGGGCAAGGGTGAAGAGGCTCAGTTCGAGATGGTGGCCACGATCGCCGGCGAGGAAGACCTCGAGATCAAGTTCGTCGACAAGGTCTTCTACTTCAGGGCAGACGCGGCAGGTCTGGCCGAGACGTTCGGAGGAGACCCCTCCGACCTCGACGTCATGGCCCAGGAAGCCGCCGCCGCGGGGCTGTCCTTCGTGGAACCCGCTTTGAACGGTGAGTGGATCGCGGTCACCGGCATCGAGCAGCTGGCTCAGCAGTTCGGTGGAACCATGGATGCGCAGGGGATGGCGGAGAACCAACAGAAGGTCATCGACGACATCAGCGCGGCCATCGAGGAGAGCGCCACCGTGACCAGCGAGGGCAGTGATGACGTCGGCGATCACCTGAGGGTGGCGATCCCGATCCGCGAGCTGTACACGAAGCTCATGACCAGCTTCCAGGGGATACCGGGGTTCCCAGGCGGGCAGATGCCGCCGAACAGCGAAGTCCCCGACGAGGACGTCGCTCTAGACGTCTGGGTCGACGACGACCGCGTCACGCAGGTGTCGCTCGACTTCGTCCAATTCATGAAGATGGGGGGCGGAGCCACCAGCACCGAAGGTCCGGTTGCCTTGCTCATGGCCTTCGAGGAGTTCGACGACGAGATCGAGGTCCCCGGAGATGCCGTCGAGGTGCCCGCCGAACAGCTGATGCAGATCTTCATGGGAGCGGCCGGCGGCATGGGCGGTGCGACCGGGGGCGGGATGTCCGGAGGAGGAGCGCCGCCCGCCGACTTCGATTGCGACCAGCTGAAGGGTGCACCACCGGCGATCAAGCAGCAGTTCGCCGACATGTGTCCCGACCTCTAGGCCAAGAACGGACCAGACATGGGGGGCGTCTTCGGGCGCCCCTCTTACCTGTAGGACACCTCGCCTCACGGGGCCGCCCAGAAGGACCGGCTCGTAGGATGGGGCCATGAAGACTCCCCAGATCCCAGACGCGCTCGGTTCACGTCAGAGGCTCGACGACTCACACGATCTCTTCAGCTTGTCGGTGTTGGAAGAGCGGTACGGCGCCGACCTGAGCAAGATCCCCATGACCGTGAAGGTGTTCCTCGAGAACCTCCTGCGGACGGCCGGAACGGACTTCGCTTCCGAAGAAGATGTCGAACTGCTTGCCATGTGGGGTCAGAAACCGCTGGAGGACAAGGAGTTCTCCTTCGCCCCGGCCCGGGTGATCCTCCAGGACTTCACCGGCGTTCCGGCCGTCGTCGATCTCGCCGCGATGCGCTCCGCCATCGAACGAGCCGGTGGCGACCCGTCCCAGGTCGACCCTCTCGTACCGGTCGATCTCGTGGTGGATCACTCCGTCCAGGTGGATGCTTTCGCGTCACGGTGGGCTTTCAAGTTCAACGTCGAGCGCGAGTACGAGCGCAACGCCGAACGCTATTCGCTGCTCAAATGGGCTCAGAACGCCTTCGCCGGCTTCCGGGTCGTCCCCCCGGGCATGGGGATCGTGCACCAGGTGAACCTCGAGTACCTCGGCTCGGTCGTGCGCACCCTGGATGGCGGGGACCGCAAGATCGCGATCCCGGACACCCTGGTAGGCACGGACTCGCACACCCCGATGATTAACGGGCTGAGCGTGTTGGGCTGGGGTGTAGGCGGCATCGAGGCCGAGGCCGCGGTTCTGGGTCAACCGATCCCTCTCGTCACCCCGAAGGTGGTCGGTTTCCGCTTCTCGGGTTCTCTGCCGACGGGCGTGACTGCCACAGACCTCGTGCTCACCGTCACCGAGATGCTGCGTAAGCACGGCGTAGTGGGCAAGTTCGTCGAGTTCTACGGCGAAGGGCTCTCGAGCCTGACCGTTTCGGATCGAGCGACGTTGTCGAACATGTCGCCGGAGTTCGGGGCGACGGCCTCGCTGTTCCCGATCGACGACCAAACGCTCGCCTACATGAAGCTGACCGGGCGGCCGGAGGAGCTCATCTCGCTGGTCGAGACGTACGCGAAGGCGCAGGGCATGTTCCGCACCGACGACACGCCGGACCCGACATTCACCGAGACCCTCGAACTCGACCTGTCCACGGTGGAGCCGAGCCTGGCCGGGCCGCGGAGGCCGCAGGATCGCGTGAGCCTGAGCGGCGTGTGGGAGAGCTTCGCCACGGTCTACCCCGATGAGGCGCAGAACAACGAAGGCTGCACGATTCAGATCGGGCGGTTCATGGACGAAGGCGGAGACAGCGCGGCCCCCAAGGCGGGATCGGGCACCCCCCAACCGGTCGCACCCGAAGGGGCTCCCGAGGGTATGCAGGAGGTTCAGCTCAAGCACGGCTCGGTCGTGATCGCGGCGATCACGAGTTGCACGAACACCTCCAACCCCACCGTGATGATGGCGGCAGGCCTGCTGGCGAAGAAGGCGGCCGAGCGAGGCCTGACCAGCAAGCCCTGGGTGAAGACGAGCCTGGCGCCGGGATCGCGGGTAGTCACCGAATACCTCGAAGGCGCCGGTCTCACGTCACATCTCGAGCAGCTCGGCTTCCACGTGGTCGGCTATGGATGCACTACCTGCATCGGCAACTCGGGGCCGCTCCCCGACCCGGTGGCGAAGGCGATCGACGACAACGACCTCGCCGTAGCTTCGGTGCTGTCGGGCAACCGCAACTTCGAGGGCCGGATCCACCCGCAGGTCAAAGCCAGCTATCTCGCGTCCCCGCCGCTGGTCGTTGCGTACGCCTTGGCCGGCAGCATCGAGGTCGACCTGTCTTCCGATCCGTTGGGCCAGGACTCCGAAGGCAAGGATGTCTATCTGAAGGACGTGTGGCCTTCGGCTGAAGAGGTCGCCGAGGCCATGAACTCGGTGACGTCGGAGCTCTTCACCAAGGAGTACGCCAAGGTCTTCGAGGGGGAGGAGAACTGGCGCCGGCTTCCTTCTCCCGAGGGGGCGCTCTACGAATGGGATCCGACATCGACCTACGTCAAGGAGCCGACGTTCTTCGCAGATCTCAGTGAGGAACCGGGGGATCCGGCCGACATCACGGGCGCCCGCGCTCTTGCCGTGGTCGGAGACTCCGTCACCACCGATCACATCTCACCCGCCGGAGCGATCCCTCCCGTATCGGCCGCCGGTGAATACCTACAGAGCAACGGGGTCAAGCCGGAGAACTTCAACAGTTACGGCTCCCGCCGCGGGAACCACGAAGTGATGGTGCGTGGGACCTTCGCCAGCATCCGCTTCCGGAACATGCTGGCCGGGGGCAAGGAGGGAGCCTGGACGCGTCACCTTCCGAGCGGGGAGGAGATGCGCATCTACGACGCGGCCGTGAAGTACGCGGAGGAAGGCACGCCGCTGATCGTGATCGCCGGCAAGGAGTACGGATCCGGTAGCTCGCGTGACTGGGCGGCCAAGGGGCCTAACCTGCTCGGGGTCCGGGCCGTGATCGCCGAGACCTACGAGCGCATCCACCGCAGCAACCTCGTCGGCATGGGCATCCTGCCGCTGCAGTTCATCAACAACGAGTCCGCCGAGAGCCTGGGCTTGACCGGGGAGGAGACCTTCGAGATCACCGGCATCTCGGACGGACTCGAGCCCCATGCCGAGTTGACCGTGAAAGCCACGCGCGACGACGGCTCCGCCACGGAGTTCGCGGTCGAATGTCGGATCGACTCCGGGGTCGAGCTCGACTACTACCGCAACGGGGGCGTGCTCCAGATGGTTCTCCGCCGGATGCTCAAGGGAGCTAGATGAGTCTTCGCATCGAGCAGGTCCTGATCGATGCGCATGACCCGGAGCGCCTGGCGAGGTTCTGGGCCGAGGTCCTCGACTACCGGGTCGAGTACGACTCGAAGAACGACCCTGGGAACGACGGCAGCGAGCGCGCGATCGAACTGACGCCCAAGGAGGGATCCGCCACGAACCTCCTCTTCGTCGAGGTGCACGACGAGAAGACGGTGAAGAACCGCATCCACCTCGACCTACGACCGGACGACCAGGCCGCCGAGGTAGCTCGGGTGGAGGCCCTAGGAGCCCGGAAGATCGACATCGGGCAGGGTGAGCAGACCTGGGTCGTCATGGCCGATCCCGAGGGCAACGAGTTCTGCATCCTGAGCGCTCGCTCCCCCGAGAACGACTAGCTCCTGATCCGGGAACGGAAGGTCTAGGTGCTCGGATCCCTCGATCCGCTGAGAGCGGCCGTCCGGGCCACCTCCTCCCGGCTGGTCGCCCTGCTCTCGACCGTTGCGAGACCGGCGCTCCCGGCGGTCGGCTCCTGGACGATCGCCGACCTCGCTATCCACCTCACCGAGGCGTTCGAGCGCTATCCCCTCTACCTGCGCGGCGAGGCCACCCTGTTCGACGACCCTCTCGACGTAACGCGACACAACGAGCAGGTGGTCGCATCTGGTCGGGGCCTCTCGCTGACCGAGGCGACGCGGCGGATCGCGGCCACGATCGACGAGACAGACTCCCTCCTCGCTTCGCGTGCCCCGGACGAGCCCGTGGCCTGGCATGGAGGCGCACTGCTATCCCCCGCCTCGTTCGCTGCGGTGGTCGGAAGCGAGGGCATCGTGCATGGCTACGACTTAGCTGCTGCCGAAAACAGGTACGTCCCGATCGACGTGGGTCATGCCGGTCTCATCATGGCGAACTCACTGCACCTGTTGCCTCTTTATCTCGACAGCAACGCGGCCGGCGGGCTGCAGGCGACCTTCGACGTGCGTTTCAAAGGCGGCGAGCGCCGCTTCCTCAGCCTGCGGGATGGTCGCCTAACGGTGCAGCTCGACGGCGAGCGCGCCGACTGCGTCATCCTGGGCGATCCCGAAATCTTCCTGCTCGTGGGCTACAACCGGATAGGTCAGTGGAAGCCGGCGTTCACGGGAAAGATGGTCACGTGGGGGCGCAAGCCGTGGCTGGCGCTCAAACTGCCGCAGCTACTCGCTCAGATCTGAGGGGCTCGTCCCGACAGCAGGCCGAGACATCTCCAGGAAGTCGTACGGGGTGCCGTAGAAGTCGTGCCCGTAACGGCGATCGATGGCGAACCCGGCTCGCTCGTAGAGCGTGATCGCTCGCACGTTGAACTCCGCCACCCGCAGCCTGAAGCGCTCCGGCGCGAACCTCTCCCGAGCGAAAGACAGCCCCTCTCTCAGGAAGCTCTCCCCGAGGCCCCTACCGGTGAGGTCGGGCCGCAGACCTAGGCCGACCTCGACGACGTCTCCGTCGACCTCGAACTCGAAGAAGCCGATCAGCTCCGAGTTCTTCAGCGCCGAGAAGTACTTCTCCTCCCGCACGTGGGCCGCCCGAAGCTCGGCCATGTCCTCCACGTCCCGCTCCATGTCATAGAAGGCGTACTCCCCCGGATATCGCCAGGAGATGACCTCCTCGGCCTGTTCCTCGCTCATCGTCCGTATCTCCAACTCCACGCCAGAAGCCTACGAACGACTGCGGGAAGCGTGGGCGGGGGCTGTGTGCGGGTGCGGCGGGCCGTGTGGAGGCGCACGCCGTCACTAGCCGAAGAGTCCTGCCGGCGTGCGCCGGAACCGAGTGAGGAGCGGCGCCGTTCAGGCGCCCCCCGAACGTGTCCGCCGGGCCCGCACTGCCCCCGCCGGAGCGTCGCGGAGCGGTGAAAAGAGAAAGGCCCCGGCTTGGAGCCGAGGCCTTAGAGCTTTAGCGCTTGGAGTACTGAGGCGCCTTGCGGGCCTTCTTGAGACCGTACTTGCGACGCTCTTTCTCGCGAGCGTCACGGGTGATGAAGCCGGCCTTCTTGAGGATCGGGCGCAGCTCGGGGTCCATGTCGATCAGGGCCTTGGTGATCGCGTGGCGAAGGGCGCCCGCCTGGCCGGATGTCCCACCACCCTCGATCTTGGCGATGATGTCGTAGCGACCCTCGGTCTCCGTAAGACGAAGTGGCTCCGCGATGATCATGCGGTGCGTGGCGCTCGGGAAGTAATCCTCGAGCGGTCTTCCGTTGATCTCCCAACGACCGGTGCCGGTCAGGAGCCGGGCGCGACACACGGCCTCTTTGCGACGGCCGGTGGCGCGAGCAAGCATGTCCGCCATCTAAAGCACTTCCTCCACTGTGTGAGCCTGATCTGGGTTGTGCGGGGCCGCTACGTCCCTGAGGTCGAGCGGCTTGGGGTTCTGTGGGTCATGAGGATGCTCCGGGCCCGCGTAGACCTTGAGCTTCTTCAGCATCGCCCGTCCGAGACGGTTGCTCGGCAGCATGCCCTTGACGGCTTTCTCGACCGCCATCTCCGGACGCTCGGCCATGATCTTGGAATAAGGCACGGCGCGGAGGCCACCCGGGTAACCCGAGTGGCGATACATCTGCTTCTGGGTCAGCTTGTTGCCCGTGAGAACGATCTTGGACGCGTTGACGACGATCACGTGGTCACCGGTGTCCAGGTGAGGGGCGAAGTTCGCCTTGTGCTTCCCGCGCAGGCGCTTCGCGACCTCAGAGGCCAGTCGGCCGAGGACTACTCCCTCAGCGTCGACCAACCACCAGTCGCGCGTTATCTCACTAGGCTTCGTTGAGTGGGTGTTCATTCCCATCCTTCGATCCGGGCCCACGAGGGCCCTGGTTTCTGCAAACAGGCAGGATAACGCATCGTTCTCAGGCTCCTCAAATGTCGCCCTCGGTCACTTGGTGGGTCATATCGCCCATCTCACGCGCTGAGATCCCCAGGAGGGACCTTCCAGGCGGAGTCGTACTCCACTGATACCAGGCAGAGCCCGTGCGCAGGGGCGACCGGGCCGGCCGCAGAACGGTCCCTGGCCGCGAGCACCGCGGGAACCTCCTCCGGGCGCATACGCCCCTCTCCGACATGGAGAAGGGTTCCCACGAGCGAGCGGACCATCTGTTGGATGAAAGCGTTGGCACGAGCCCGGATCCTGATGAGCTCGCCATCTCGGGTGCAGCGGAGCTCGAACAGGACACGCTCGGCGCTGGCCTCCTGATCGGGCACCCTCCCGAAGGAAGAGAAGTCGTGGGGGCCGGTCAGGTGACCAGCGGCTTCGTTCATCGCCGCGACATCCAAAGGCTCGCGGTGGTACAGGGTCGTGTTGGCAAGGAACGGATCCGGGACTTCGGACTGGAGGATCGCGTAGATGTACGTCCGAGACCTCGCGCTGAACCGGGCGTGGAAATCGTCGGGTACCTGAGTCAAACCCCAGATCGAGATGCTGGGCTGCAGCATCACATTCAGCGTGTCTCGCAGCTTCACGGTGTCGATGTCGTCAGGCACGCCGGGGATGCTCATGACCTGCCCGACCGCGTGAACGCCCGCGTCGGTTCTGCCGGCCACGTACGTTTGAGGTTCCGCGCCGAGCACCTTGCCAAGCGCGGCTTCGATGTCTCCTTGCACAGTCCGGACATCAGGCTGGCGCGCGAAGCCGCGGAAAGGACGGCCGTCGTATGCGAGATCGAGCCGGATGTTCATGAGGTACTACAGATCGACCGGGCTGCTACTTGTTGTCGGTCTTGTTCCCCTCGGGAACACCGCCGGCGCTGGCGTCATGAGGCACGTTGCCCTCGTCTGCCTGCTCGGCCTCGTCCGTAGCTGCCTCCGCCGATGCGTCTTCGGCAGCAACTTCGGCCTCGCCCTCTTCGGAGATGACCTCTTGGGGAGGTCCGACGTCGGCGCCCCCGGTGCTGCCCTCGGCCGCAGCCTGAGCGGCCTGCGAACGGGCCGGCTTGTCCTGGGGCAGACCTTCGGCCCCCCGACGACGGCGCGGCGCACGGAGCCGGCGCTTCTTGCCGGCGTCGCCTTCGCTCTCACCTGTGACCACGGTGGCGGTGCCTTCGTCGACCAGCTCCATGAGCACCATCGGCGCGGCATCGCCGTTGCGCGGCCCGAGTTTCAGGATGCGCGTGTAGCCGCCGTTGCGCTCCTCGAAGCGAGGACCGATGTCGGAGAACAGCTTGTGGACTATCTCTCGATCTTCGATAACCGAAAGGACCTGACGCCGGTCGTGCACGGTGCCCTTCTTCGCCTTCGTGATCAGCTTCTCGGCGAACGGCCGCAGCATCTTGGCCTTGGCCTCGGTCGTCTTGATGCGCTCGTGCTCGAACAGCGACAGGGCGAGGTTCGACAGCATCTGACGCTGATGGGATGGACCCGAGCCGAGGCGCGGGCCTTTCTTGGGTGTAGGCACTAGAACTCCTTGGTCCTCAAGCCCAAGCCCATCTCTTCCAGCTTGGCCTTCACCTCGTCGATCGACTTCTGACCGAAGTTGCGGATCTCGAGCAGGTCGTCTTCCGACTTCTGCACGAGCTCTCCGAGGGTGGTGACGCCCTCACGCTTCAGGCAGTTGTACGACCGCACGGTCAGGTCCATGTCCTCGATCGGCTTCGCCAGTACGCCGGAGACCTCGTCCTCACCGGGCTCTGGGCCCAGATCCAGGCCGGGGCCTGCGCCGACATCGGCGAACAGCGTGAAGAGGTTCACAAGGGTGGAGCCTGCAGCGGAAAGCGCATCCGAGGGAGAGATCGAACCGTCGGTCTCGACATCGAGGATCAGGCGGTCGTAGTTCGTCATCTGCTCGACGCGGGTGGGCTCCACCTGGTACGTCACGCGCTTGACCGGAGAGAAGATCGCGTCGATGGGGATCGCGCCGATCGATTCTTTCGGAGCGGTCTGCGCTGCGACGTAACCGCGACCCTGCTCGACACGCAGCTCCATCGAAAGGGTCGCGTTCTTGTTCAGTGTGGCGATGTGGTGCTCGGGGTTCAAGATCTCGACCCCTGCAGGCAGCTCGATGTCGCCCGCGGTCACGTCGGCGGGGCCGCTCACACGCAGGTGGATCGTGCTGGGCTCCTCGTTGTCGCTGCGGAGCACCAGGCTCTTCAGGTTCAAAACGATGTCGGTAACGTCCTCCGTCACGCCTTCGACGGTGGAGAACTCGTGCAGGACGCCATCGATCTTGACCTGGGTGACTGCCGCACCTGGGATCGAGGAGAGAAGCGTGCGACGCAGCGAGTTACCAAGCGTGTAGCCGAAACCGGGCTCCAGCGGCTCGATAGTGAACTTCCGACGAACGTCCGAGATCTCCTCGTCTGAGATCTGTGGACGCTGGACGATAAGCAGATCCATAAAGCTCCTCTCCTCTCCCCGAGCGGGGGTTACTTCGAGTAGTACTCGACGATGAGCTGCTCTTGCACGGGGACATCGATCTGTGTCCGTTCCGGCAAGGCGCGCACTTCGACAGCCATCTGTTTCAGGTTCGAACCGAGCCAATCCGGGATCTCCCGGCCCTCGGCGTATGAGGTGTTTTCGATGATGCGGCCCATCTTCTTGGACCGCTCTTTGACCGTGACCACGTCACCTGGCTTCACCCGGTACGAGGGGATGTTGACCTTGCGGCCGTTCACCTCGAAGTGCCCGTGCGACACGAACTGGCGCGCCATCGGGCGGTTCATCGCGAAGCCGGCGCGGTACACGACGTTGTCCAAGCGGGTCTCGCAGATCCGCAGGAGCTCCTCACCGGTGATGCCCTTCGACTTGGCAGCCTCGGTGTAGTAGCTGCGGAACTGCTTCTCCAGGATCCCGTAGAAGCGCTTGGCCTTCTGCTTCTCACGCAGCTGGAGCAGGTACTCGCTCTCACGAACGCGGCCACGCCCGTGCATACCGGGAGGGGGACGTCCCTTCTCGATCGGGCACTTGGGGCTTTCGCAGCGCGTTCCCTTGAGGAACAGCTTGGTCTTCTCGCGCCTGCACAGCCGGCAAACCGGGCCGGTATACCTAGCCATCTAGACACGCCTCCTCTTGCGAGGGCGGCACCCGTTGTGCGGAACCGGGGTGACGTCTTTGATACCGATGATCTCGAGACCGGAAGCCTGCAGGGAGCGGATCGCGGTCTCGCGGCCCGAGCCGGGTCCCTTCACCTCGACGTCGACGCGACGAACACCGTGCTCCTGCGCCTTACGAGAGGCGGCCTCCGCGGCGAGCTGGGCCGCGAAGGGAGTGGACTTCCGGGAGCCTTTGAATCCGACGTTGCCCGCGGACGCCCAAGAGAGCACGTTGCCGTCCATGTCCGAGATCGAGATGATCGTGTTGTTGAACGTGGACTTGATATGAGCCACACCGTGGACGACGTTCTTCTTTTCCCTCCGGCGGGCCTTCGTCTTCTTCTTGGGAGATGCCAACTAGATCCTTTCCTCTACTTCTTCCCGGTGGCTTTCTTCTTGCCTGCCACCGTCTTCTTCGGTCCCTTGCGGGTGCGTGCGTTGGTGTGGGTGCGCTGACCGTGGACCGGGAGACCACGGCGGTGCCTCAGGCCCTGGTAGCTGCCGATCTCGACCTTGCGCTTGATGTGCTGGTTGACCTCGCGGCGAAGGTCACCCTCGACGCGGTAGTTGGCGCCGATCCACTCGCGGATGCGAACGACCTCGTCGTCTGTGAGATCGCGGACACGCGTGGCAGGGCTGACCCGCGACGCGATACACGTCTCCATCGACTTGGTGCGGCCGATCCCATAGATATAGGTCAGCGCGACGTCGAGGCGCTTCTCGCGAGGTAGGTCGACTCCGGCGATTCTTGCCATCTAGCGCTTCTCCTTTTAGCCCTGGCGCTGCTTGTGACGGGGGTTAGAACAGATCACCATCACGCGCCCATGGCGACGGATGACCTTGCACTTGTCGCAGATCTTCTTCACGCTGGGGCGCACCTTCATGTTGGCGACTCCTACTTGTAGCGGTAGACCACACGACCCCTGGTGAGGTCGTAGGGAGACAACTCGATCAAGACACGGTCCCCGGGCAGGATCCGGATGTAGTGCATCCGCATCTTTCCCGAGATGTGGGCGAGCACCTGGTGCCCGTTGTCCAGCTCGACCTTGAACATGGCGTTCGGCAGAGGCTCGAGGACGGTGCCCTCGACCTGGATCCCCTCTTCCTTGCCGGAAGAAGAGGCCTTGTCCTTGTTCTTGGCCTTAGCTTTTGCCACGCGCAACGTCCCCGATATCTAGACCGATCTGACGAGGCCCTCCCAAGACAAGCGCCCCCTCGAGGGGCGCGCAGAACCGGGGGACGGGCCGACGGATGAGGATAGCAGATAAGGCCGGTTCGGTCGAACCGGAGAGAACACGTTTGCCCTGGTCGCGCCCCGTAAAAGCCGTCATCGGGGGCCCCTCTGGGTGAGAACCTCATGGCCGTCGGAGGTGATCGCCACGGTGTGCTCGAAATGGGCGGACAGCGAGCCATCCGCGGTCACGACCGTCCAGCCGTCGGACAGCGCCTTGGTGGCCGCTCCCCCGGCGTTGACCATGGGCTCGATGGCGAGCGTCATGCCCGGCGCCAGGATCTCCCTGCGGCCCGGCGGCCCGTAGTTGGGGATCTGAGGGTCCTCGTGCAGGGCCCGGCCGACGCCGTGGCCCACGTACTCCCGAACGATGGAGAACCCTGCGGCCTCGGCCGTCTGCTCGACGGCGAAGCCGACATCTCCCAGGCGATTGCCGGGTCTGCACTGAGCGATGGCGGCATCCAGGGAGGCCTCCGTGACCTTCAGGAGCTCGGCTGCCTCAGGCGTGACGCTGCCGACCGCGAAGGTCCAGGCGGAATCCACATGGAAGCCCTCGAAGTAGACGCCGACATCGATCGAGATGATGTCGCCGTCCTCCAGGGCCAGCTGACCCGGGATGCCGTGGACGATCACCTCGTTGGGCGAGGCGCAGATCGAGCCGGTGAAGCCGCGGTAGCCCAGGAAAGACGGGGTCGCGTTCCTGGCCTCCATCGTCTCGCGGGCGAGTTTGTCGAGCTCTCCCGTCGTGACCCCGGGACGCAGCGCCTCCTCGAGACGGTTCATCGTCTCGGCATGGATCGCGCCCCCACGCCGCATGATCTCGATCTCTTCTGGGGACTTCTTGTAGATCACCGCAGCGTCCGCTAGATCGACGAGACGATCCGGGAGAAGACCTCGTCGGGCGAGCCGACTCCATCGATCTCCCTGAGGAGGTTCCTCTCTGCGTAATAGGCCTTCAGCGGCTCGGTCTGCTGGTGGTAGAGACGGAGCCGGTTGGTGACGGTCTCTTCCTCGTTATCGTCGGTTCGGGCGATCACCTCGCCCCCGCAGGTGTCACAGATCCAGTCGTTCTCGGGCGGGGAGTCGACCGAGTAGTTACGTCCGCAGTTGGCGCACACGCGGCGACCTAAGAGCCGACGGAGCGAGACCTCCTCGGGGACCTCGATCACGATGGCGCCGTCCAACGAGGCCCCGGAGTCTTCCAGCAAGACGTCGAGCGCCTTGGCCTGGCCCACGTTGCGAGGGAACCCGTCGAGCAGGAACCCGTCCTTGCAATCCTCCGCGGTGAGCCGGTCTGTGACCACCTCGATGGTCAACTCGTCGGGGACCAAGCTCCCGGCGTCTACGTACTCCAAGACCTTCAAGCCCAACGCGGTTCTGCCTTTGATCGCCCAGCGGAAGATCTCGCCGGTCGAGATGCTGGGGATCCCGTACTTCTCGGAGATCCTTGCGCTCTGCGTGCCCTTACCGGCCCCTTGCGGGCCGAAGATGACGAGTCTCATGGGCTACTTCAGGAACCCTTCGTAGTGGCGCATCATCAGCTGCGACTCGATCTGCTTCATGGTCTCGAGGGTCACACCGACGGTGATGAGGATCGAGGTGCCGCCGAAGGGCAACGCCTGCACGTTCGCCGTGGCCAGAGCGATAGACGGCAACAAGGCGATGAATGCGATGAAGAGGGCGCCCGGGAGGGTGATCCTGGTCAGGATGCGGTCCAGGTAGTCCGCGGTCTGGCGGCCGGGCCGGATGCCTGGGATGAAACCCCCGTACTTCTTCATGTTGTCCGCAACGTCGACCGGGTTGAAAGAGATCGCCGTGTAGAAGTACGCGAAGAAGACCACCATGATCCCGTAGAGCACCATGTAGGTGGCGCTTCGGGAATTCACCAGATGGTTGGAGATGAAGTTCTGGATCGTCTGGTTCTGCACGACGTTCTGCAAGAGGCTGGGGATGTAGAGAACGCTCGAAGCGAAGATGATCGGGATGATCCCCGCCTGGTTCACCTTGAGTGGGATGTAGGTCGAGCTTCCTCCGTACATCCTTCGCCCGACCACCCGCTTGGCGTACTGAACGGGGATCCTCCTCTGGCCCTGCTCCATGATCACGATCGCAACGATCACGGCCAGAGCCATCGCGCAGATGACGAGGAAGAACGGCAAACCCTTCTGGTCGAGGATCGCCTTGCCCTCGGAAGGCAGCGTGGAGATGATCGAGGCGAAGATCAGGATCGACATCCCGTTCCCGATCCCGCGCTGAGTGATCAGCTCGCCCAGCCACATGATCAGTGCGGTACCGGCGGTGAGCGAGATCACGACGATCATGACGCGGAAGGGTGTGAAGTTCGGGATCAGGTCGACGGGCTGTCCACTCGCCGTCTGGATCTGGCCTCTGTGGAACAGGAACGCCAGACCCGTTGACTGCAGGATGGCCAGAACGACCGTTAGGTAGCGGGTCCACTGGGTGATCTTCTTCGTGCCCTGCTCGCCCTCTTTCGACCACGCCTCGAGCTTCGGGATCACAACGGTGAGCAGCTGCATGATGATCGACGAGGTGATGTACGGCATGATCCCCAGCGCGAACACGGCCAGTTGCGTCAACGCTCCACCGGAGAAGAGGTTGATGAACTGGAAAACACCGCTCTGGGCGCCGGCAGCGAACTCCTGAGCGCGTTGGATGTCGATGCCCGGCGTGGGAACGTGAGCCCCGAACCGGTACACGGCGATGATCAACAGCGTGAAGAGGATCTTCTTGCGGAGATCCGGAACCTTGAACGCGTTGACGAACGCCTTCAGGAGATTCACTTAGACGCCTGCTTCTTCGGCTTCTTCTTCTTGTTCGTGGGGATCTCTATGAGCTCGGCCGTGCCGCCGGCGCCCTCGATCTTGGCGCGAGCGGTCTCCGAGAAAGCGTGGGCCCGCACGGTCACCTTGCGGCTGATGTCCCCGCTTCCCAGGATCTTGATGTACTTGTCACGCTTGTGGACCAGGCCGGCCCCCCGCAGCTCATCGGGACCGAGCTCGGAGCCCTCGAGCGTGTCCAGCTCGGCCACGTTGACCGCGCCGTACTCGCGGCGGTTGGGTGGGGTGAACCCCTTCAGCTTGGGGATGCGGCGCGCCAGAGGCATCTGCCCACCCTCGAAGAAGATGTGCACCTCGCCGCGCGCTTTCGTGCCCTTGGTCCCGCGACCCGCCGTCTTGCCCTTGCCGGAGCCGTCCCCTCGTCCGACGCGCTTGCGACGCTTATGGGACCCGGGGGCGGGCTGCAACTCGTGTGGCTTCATTCGTCTGTCTCCTCGACCACTAGCAGGTGCTCGACCGCTCGGATCATCCCTCTGATCTCGGGCTTGTCCTCATGCACCACGGTGTGCCCGAGGCGCTTGAGACCCAGTGCCCGGATCGTCCCGCGCTGCTTCGCGCCGCGCGACGTAGCGGACCTGACCTGGGTGACCTTCAGCTTTGCCATATCTCCTCAGTCCTTCTCGACTACTCGTTCGCCGACGCGTCGTGGGCGCCGACGAGCAGGTAGGGCGGGGCGACCTCTTCCGCGGTCTTGCCCCGACGCTTCGCCACGCGGTCCGCCGTCTGGAGACCTTTCAGCGCTTTCACTGTGGCGTGGATGATGTTGATCGGATTGTCCGAGCCCAGAGACTTCGACAGGATGTCGTGGATGCCGGCACACTCGAGGACCGCACGAACGGGGCCCCCGGCGATGACACCGGTACCAGGCGAAGCGGGCTTCAGGAGCACGACGCCACCTGAATCCTCACCGATGATCTCGTGCGGGATCGTCTTCTGGATCATGGGGACGCTGAAGAAGTTGCGCTTCGCTTCCTCTACGCCCTTCTGGATCGCGGCCGGGACCTCTCGCGCCTTGCCGTACCCGACCCCGACCTGACCGGCTGTGTCACCGACGACGACGAGAGCCGTGAACGAGAACCTCCGTCCACCCTTGACCACCTTGGCGACGCGGTTGATAGACACGACCCGCTCCTCGTACTGCGAACGGTCGTCATCGCGGCCTCTTCCGGGCCCTCCTCCTCGTGCCATCAGTCACACACCTCTCTATGGATCATCAGAACTCGAGCCCGCCCTCGCGAGCGCCTTCCGCTACTGCCTGAACGCGACCGTGGTAGCGGAACCCTCCCCGGTCGAACGTCACCTGGGTGACGCCGGCGGCCTTGGCCTTGCTAGCAAGATCGAGACCCACCTTCTTGGCGCGCTCCTTGGGAGCTCCGTCACCGTTGCCGGCGGTCGTCGAAGACGCCGCCAGGGTCCGCCCGGCGAAGTCGTCGATCACCTGCGCGTAGATGTGCTTGTTGGACCGGTACACGGCCAGGCGAGGACGCTCTGCCGTGCCGACGACCTTCTTGCGCACGCGGCGATGGCGCCTGTCCAGCGACCGGAACCGCTCGTTCGTGTTAGCCATGTTCCTAAGCTCCTGCCTTCGCGGCCTTGCCGCCCTTGCGTCTGATGTATTCACCCTCGTAGCGGATGCCCTTGGCCTTGTAGGGCTCGGGCTTCTTGATCGCTCGGATCTCGGCCGCTACCTGCCCCACCAGCTCCTTGTCGATCCCGCGGATCGTCAGCCTGGTCGGCGTGGGTACCTCGAACTCGATGCCCTTGGGGGCGGGTTTCTTCACTGTGTGCGAGAAACCGACCGAGAACTCGAGGTCGCTCCCCTGCTTGGCCACCCTGTAACCGACGCCATGGATCTCGAGACGCTTCTCGTAGCCTTCGGTGACGCCTTGCACCATGTTCGCCACCAGGCTTCGCACCAACCCGTGCAATGCGCGCGTCTCCCTGGCTTCGTTGTCACGCGTGACGCGCAACTCGCCATCAACCTGCTCGATCGTCACGCCCGCGGGGATGGACCGCTGGAGCTCGCCCTTGGGACCGTTCACGGTGATCGTTTGACCGACAACGCTCACGGTCACCGAAGCGGGAACCGTTATGGGTGCCTGTCCTACTCGAGACATCTAGTTCTCCTCTACCAAACGTACGCGAGGACTTCGCCGCCGACCTTGGCGCGCCGAGCCTGCTTGTCGGTCATGACCCCTTGTGAGGTCGAGATGATCGCTACGCCCAGGCCACCCAGGACCCGTGGCAGCTCCTGTGCGCCTCGGTACACGCGGCGACCGGGCTTCGAGATCCTGCGGATCCCGGAGATGGCGCGCTCGCGGTCCTCCGAGTAGCGAAGGTTGATCTTGATCACGGGATGCGGGCCCTCTTCGAGCACCTCGAGCCCGTTCACGTAGCCCTCGTCCAGGAGGATCCGGGCGATGTTCTCTTTGATCTTGGAAGCCGGGATCGTCACGTCATCGTGCATCGCGGTGGATGCATTCCTGATGCGCGACAGCATGTCCGAGATCGGATCTGTCATCGTCATAGTTAGCTCTCCACCTCCTCTACCAACTCGATTTCGTGATGCCCGGGATCTCGCCGTTGTGCGCCATCTCGCGGAAGCACAACCGACATAGCCCGAAACGCTTGAAGACGGCTCTCGGACGCCCGCACCGCGCACAGCGCGTGTACTGGCGAACCTTGTACTTCGGCTTCGCCTTTGCCTTGTTGATCAGTGCTTTCTTAGCCATCTACCCTCGCTCCTAAGACCTGTCGCCCTGCTGCTTGAAGGGGAAACCCAGCGCCGTGAGGAGAGCGCGCCCCTGCTCGTCGTCCTTTGCCGTCGTAACGATCGTGATGTCCATCCCGCGGGTCTGATCGATGTCGTCGTAGTCGATCTCGGGGAACACCAGTTGTTCCGTGAGTCCGAAGTTGTAGTTGCCGCTGCCGTCGAACGACTTGGGGCTGAGCCCTCGAAAGTCCCGGATGCGGGGCAGCACGATCGAGGTCAAGCGGTCGAGGAAGTCCCACATGCGGTCGCCTCTCATCGTCACGCTGGCGCCCACCGGCATGCCCTCGCGGATCTTGAACGTGGCGATCGACTTCCGAGCCCTGCGCAGCGCGGGCTTCTGGCCCGTGATGCTGGTCAGGTCCTTCATCGCGCCGTCCATGAGCTTGGCGTCCTTGGCCGCATCGCCGACACCCATGTTCACGACCACCTTGAGGGGCTTGGGTACCTGCATCACGTTGGTCAGACCCAGGTCGCTCTGCAGGCGCGCCTGCAGCTCGCTCCGGTACTGCTCTTTCAGTCTCGGGGTGTAGGTCGCTTGTGCCATCACAGCTCCGTTCCGCACTTCTTACAGATGCGTGTCTTCGTGCCGCCCGCCTCGATGCGGTAGCCCACGCGGGCCACCTTGTCGTTCGGGCACGCCAGAGCGACGTTGGAGATGTCGACCGAGGCTTCCTTGTGCTCGATGCCGCCCTCTTGGCCGCCACGGCGGGACATGCGGATCTTCTCGTGTCGAGTGACCCGGTTGACGCCCTCGACGATCACGCGCTTCTTCTTGGGGAGCACCTGGAGCACCCGGCCATCGGCGCCCTTGTCCTTGCCACCGATGATCACGACGTTGTCACCCTTGCGGATCTTCAAACCCGGCATCTACAACACCTCCGGGGCGAGAGAGATGATCTTCATGAAGCGCTTGTCGCGCAGCTCTCGAGCGACGGGCCCAAAGATGCGGGTGCCTCGCGGCTGCATCTGCCCGTCGACGATCACGACGGCGTTGTCGTCGAACTTGATGTACGAACCGTCACCGCGCCGGCGTTCCTTGGCGGTTCGCACGACCACGGCCTTCACCACATCCGACTTCTTGACCGCACCGCCGGGGATAGCGTCCTTGACGGTACAAACCACTAGATCCCCAACGCCGGCGTAACGCCGCCTGGAGCCGCCCAGCACTTTGATCACGAGAACCTCACGAGCTCCCGTGTTGTCTGCAACCCTGCACCTGCTCTCTTGTTGGATCACTTCGCTCTTTCCACTACCTCGACTACACGCCAGCGCTTCGTCTTCGAAAGGGGCCGCGTCTCGGCGATGCGAACCGTGTCACCCAGATGGGCGTCGTTCGCCTCGTCGTGTGCTTTCAGCCGCTTGTTGCGACGGACGATCTTCTTGTACGTCGAGTGAGAAGCGGCATCGCGCACCTCGACCACGACCGTCTTGTCCATCGCCTCGGACACGACGCGGCCGACCTCGTACTTCCGCTTCCCACGTTCCGTCGTCTCGCTCATACTCATGTCAGTTCCTTATCTCCACTCAGCTCACGCTCTCTGACGATCGTCTTGATCCGAGCGATGTCCTTGCGCAGCTCACCCAGGCGCTTGTAGTTGTCCAGCTGTCCGGTCGCGTTCTGGAACCGCAGGTTGAACAACTCCTCCTTGGTCTCGGCAAGCTTCGTGTTGAGCTCGTCGATCGTGAGGTCACGCATGTCCGAGGTCTTCGTCCGCTTCGCCATCACTGCACCTCCAGCGGAGCTTCACGGGAGACGAAGCGGCACTTGATCGGCAGCTTGTGCGCCGCCAGCCGGATCGCTTCTCTCGCCAGAGGTTCGGGGATACCGGCGATCTCGAACATGACGCGCCCGGGCTTGATCACCGCGACCCAGCCTTCGGGGTTCCCCTTACCGGAGCCCTGACGGGTCTCTGCGGGCTTCTTCGTGTAGGGCTTGTCGGGAAAGACGTTGATCCATACCTTCCCTCCACGACGGATGTGGCGGGTCATCGCGATACGAGCCGCCTCGATCTGCCGGTTGGTGATCCAGCCCGGCTCGAGGGCCATGAGGCCGTAGTCACCGAAGTTCACGGTGGTGCCGCCCTTGGCCTGGCCACGCATACGCCCGCGCTGCTGCTTGCGGTGTTTGACCTTCTTCGGCTGCAGCACTACTTCTCACCACCTTCGGGGTCGGTTCCTCCGGGAGCGGTGGGGTCGGCGGTGGCGCTGGTTTGGCCGGCCTGGTCTGCGCTGGGGGCGTCGACCGCTTCGGTCTTCGCGGTCCCCTTCTCGCGCTCGTCGCCGGTCTTTCCCTCCACGGTCGCCTCGCCGGTGGACACAGACCCGGACTCAGCCCCTGCCTTGGTCGCCTCCGCTTTCTGGCCGGGCGACGGCGATGCCGCCTTGCCGGCGGTGGACGTGGCTCCAGCTTTGGTGGAACGAGCCTTGCGAGCACGATCATCCGCCCCGCGGCCCACGGTCTCGCCGGCGGCCAGTGCAGCTTCACGTCGAAGGCGAGCGGTGTCGCGGGCGGACGCGTAGATGTCCTGGAAGGGACCCTTGTAGATCCACACCTTCACACCGATGCGTCCGAACGTCGTCTTCGCCTCGGAGAAGCCGTAGTCGATGTCCGCACGCAGGGTGTGCAGAGGCATCTGACCCTCGATGTACCACTCGGTGCGGCTCATCTCGGCGCCGCCGAGACGGCCCCCGCACTGAACGCGAACGCCCTTAGCGCCGTGGCGCATGGCCGTGCCGACGGCCTTCTTCATCGCACGACGGAACGAAACACGGCTTGCCAATTGCTCGGCCACACCCTGAGCGATCAACTGAGCATCCAGCTCCGGCTGCTTGACCTCGATGATGTTCAAGCGAACATCCGTCGGCTTGCCGTAGATCTTCGACTCCATCTCCTCGAGCTTCGAGCGAAGACGCTCGGCCTCGGAGCCACGGCGACCGATAACGATGCCCGGACGAGCCGTGTGCGCGTCGATCCGAACCCGCTCGCGGGTGCGCTCGATGTCGATGCGGCTGATCCCGGCGTGCGGCAGCTGCCCCAGCAGGTACTCGCGGATGCGGAGGTCTGCCTCGAGGTAGTCGCGGTACTGCTTCTCTGTGAACCAGCGCGACTTCCAGTCGGTGTGGATACCGAGGCGGAAGCCGTAAGGGTGAACCTTCTGGCCCATTACTTGCCCTCCTCGGTCTTCTTCTTGGTCGTTTTCTTGGCTGTGGTCTTCTTCGCCGTCGTCTTCTTGGCGGTCGGCTTCTTCTTGGTGGTCTTGGCGGGGGTTGCTTCCGTGGCCTCGCTGCTCTTCGTAGCGGAGGAGCGCGGGGCCGGTTTGCCGGCGGTGTCCTTGCGGACACGGCGAACGGTCTGGTTGGTCGCAGGCCGCTCAGGCAGTTGGACCTCGTCCGGACGACCGACGACCACCGAGATGTGACAGGTCCGCTTGCGGATCCGGGTCGCACGACCCTGGGCACGCGGGCGGAACCTCTTCAGCGTGGGGCCTTCGTCGACCCAGGCGCGGGCCACGACGAGTTCGTCGCCCGGCAGACCACGGTTGTGCTCGGCGTTGGCTATCGCCGACTCGAGCACCTTGCCGACCACCGGCGAGGCGCTGCGAGGCACGAACTTCAGAACCCGTCGAGCGTCGTCCACGTGGCGGCCACGGATCAGGTCGACAACCTGGCGAGCTTTCGTGGGAGACATCCGTATGAACCTCGCCGTGGCGATGGCCTCTTGTACGTCCGGTGCGATCTTCCGTGCCATTACTTAGCCCTCGTGGTTCTCTCAGCCGATCCGCCGTGTGTGCGGAAGGCGCGTGTCGGCGCGAACTCGCCGAGCTTGTGCCCGACCATCGACTCCGTCACGTAAACGGGAACGTGCTTACGGCCGTCGTGCACGGCGATCGTGTGCCCGACCATGTCGGGGATCACCGTGGAGCGGCGCGACCACGTCTTGATGACGCGCTTCTCGTTGCGCTTGTTCATCTCCGCCACCTTGATGAGCAGGTGGTCGTCGACGAACGGGCCCTTCTTGAGCGAACGCGGCATCTTCTATCTACCTCTCTTCTTGCGGCGCCGGCGGACGATCATCTGGTCCGACGACTTCTTCTTGCGCGTGCGGCCCTCCGGCTGACCCCAGGGAGACACGGGGTGACGTCCACCGGACGACTTGCCCTCTCCACCACCGAGCGGATGGTCCACCGGGTTCATGGCGACGCCTCGCACGGAGGGACGCTTGTTCTTCCAGCGGGCCCGGCCCGCCTTGCCGACGGAGATCAGCTCGGCCTCGGCGTTCCCGACCTCTCCGACCGTTGCCCGGCACTCGCTCTGCACCATGCGCATCTCGCCTGAGGGCAGACGGAGCGTTGCCCGAGTGCCTTCCTTGGCGATCAGCTGCACCGAGGAACCTGCGGAGCGAGCCATCTTGCCGCCCGCACCAGGCTTCAACTCGACGTTGTGCACGACGGTACCGACTGGGATGTTGCGCAGCGGAAGCGCGTTGCCCGGACGGATGTCTGCGCTCGGACCAGACTGGATCACGTCGCCGACCTTCACGCGGTTTGGCATGAGGATGTAGCGCTTCTCGCCGTCCTTGTAGTGGAGCAGAGCGATACGTGCGTTGCGGTTGGGGTCGTACTCGACGTGCGCCACCTTCGCGGGCACGCCGTCCTTGTTCCGCTTGAAGTCGATCACCCGGTAGCGGTTCTTGTTTCCGCCGCCTTGGTGACGCGTCGTCACACGCCCGTAGTTGTTGCGACCGGCCTTCTTCGGCTTGGGCTCGACGAGCGACTTCTCCGGCTCGTTCCGCGTGAGCTCGGAGTAGGTGGACGTCGACTGGAACCGGCGACCTGGTGATGTTGGTTTCGCTTTGCGTATGGCCATCTAAAGCTCCTAAGCCTGCTGCTCGAAGATCTCGATCTTGTGGCCCTCGGCGAGCTTGACTACGGCTCGCTTCGTGTCGGGGCGCTTGCCCATCGTGTAGCGGAAGCGCTTCGACTTGCCCTTGCGGTTCACGGTGTTGACGTTCACGACCTTGACGTCCCAGATCGCCTCGACCGCTTGCCGGATCTCGGTCTTGTTCGCCTCGGGATGCACGACGAAGGTGTAGGCGTTCTGGTCGAGAAGCGAGTAGGACTTCTCGCTGACCACGGGGGCCAGGATCACGTCGCGGGGGTCGCTCTTGGTGCTCACGCGTCCACCTCCTCTTTCTTCGGAGAGGTGTAGCGGTCGAACGCTCCCGATGTGAAGACCAGGGCGTCGGCCACCAGTACGTCGTACGTGCCCAGTGAACCGACCAGTGAGAACGCCGCCTTGCCCAGATTGCGGAAGGCCTTGTCCACCGTTGCCGATCCTTCGTCCTGAGGGTCGAGCACGATGAGCACGCGGCCGTCGATCCCCGCTGCCTTGAGCGCTGCGGCTGCAGCTTTGGTCTTGCTCTCCGTGAAACCGTCGAGCACCCAGACCTGACCGGACTGCGCCTTGTCGGCGAGCGCGCTGCGTAGAGCGGCTGCTCGCATCTTCTTGTTCACCTTGACCGAGTAGCTACGTGGCTTGGGCCCGAACACCACACCACCGCCGGTCCAGATAGGGCTGCGGGACGAACCGTGCCGCGCACGGCCGGTTCCCTTCTGACGCCACGGCTTGGCGCCACCACCACGGACCTCGGAACGGGTCTTGGTAGAGGCGGTACCCGAGCGGGCTTCCGCAAGCTGCGCGGTGACGACCTGGTGCATCAGCGGAGCGTTCACTTCGCCGCCGAAGATCTCCTCCGGGAGTGCACGGTCACCGGTCGTCTTGCCGGTGCCATCGATGACTTTCGCTTTGAGGGATGCCATCAGCTGGCCTTCCTACTGGTCTGGCGCAAGCGAACCGCGGACCGCACCATCACGAGAGCGCCCCGGGGGCCGGGGACCGCTCCGCGGATCAGGAGCAGGTTGCGCTCGGCGTCGGCCTTGATGATCTTGAGGTTCAGCGTGGTTACCCTGCGGTGACCCATATGACCTGCCATCCGGGTCCCTTTGAAGACCCTGCCGGGCGTGGCGCAGGCACCGATCGAACCAGGCGAACGATGCTTCGCCTGCGTCCCGTGCGTGGCGGACTGACCCCGGAAGTTGTGCCGCTTCATGCCGCCGGCGAAACCCTTTCCCTTGGTCACACCGATCACGTCGACGCTCTCACCGGCCTCGAACACGTCGGCCTTGATCTCGGTCCCGAGCTCGTAGCCGGCCATGTCGTCCATGCGGAGCTCCACGAGATGCCGGGCCGCGTCGATGCCGGCCTTGGAGAGGTGCCCCGCCTGGGGCTTGTTGGTCCGCTTGGCTTCACCGAACGCCAGTTGGATCGCCGAATAGCCGTCCGTCTCGGGACGCTTGATCTGTGCGACGCGACAGGGCCCGGCCTCGATGACCGTCACGGGAACCGCTCTCCCCTGGTCGTCGAACACCTGGGTCATACCGATCTTGCGACCGAGTATCCCTTTCGTCTCTGTTGCCATCTAAGTAGTTGCCTCTCCTAGAGCTTGAGCTCGATGTCGACGCCGGCCGGCAGATCGAGCCGCTGGAGCGAGTCGACCGTCTTGGGCGTCGGATTGACGATGTCTAGCAACCTCTTGTGCGTACGCATCTCGAAGTGCTCGCGCGAGTCCTTGTCCTTGTGTGGCGAACGGATGACCGTGTAGACCGATCGCTCCGTAGGCAACGGGATCGGGCCGTTGACGCTCGCGCCGGTGCGCGTGACCGTCTCGACGATCTTCTTCGCCGACTGGTCGATGACCTCATGGTCATAGGCCTTCAGCCTGATCCTGATCTTCATGCCGTTGTTCGCCACTTAGGTCTGTTCCTTCTCTCTTTGGCTCGAGCTACTCGATGATCTTGGTGACGCGGCCGGCGCCGACGGTGCGGCCACCCTCACGGATGGCGAAGCGCAGACCCTCGTCCATGGCGATCGGCTGAATCAGCTGCACTTCCATCTCGGTGTTGTCGCCGGGCATGACCATCTCGGTGCCGTCGGGCAGCTTGATGGAGCCGGTGACGTCCGTGGTGCGGAAGTAGAACTGGGGCCGGTAGTTGTTGAAGAACGGCGTGTGGCGACCACCCTCGTCCTTGCTCAGGATGTAGACCTGAGAGTTGAACTTGGTGTGCGGGGTCACCGAGCCGGGCTTCGCGAGGACCTGGCCGCGCTGGACCTCGTCCTTCTTGGTTCCACGAAGCAGGATGCCTGCGTTGTCGCCGGCCTGCGCCTCGTCGAGCATCTTGCGGAACATCTCGATACCGGTGACGACGGTCTTCGTCGTCTTCTCTTCGATACCGACGATCTCGATCTCCTCACCGACCTTCAGCTGGCCCTGCTCGACACGACCGGTGACGACCGTTCCACGACCGGTGATCGTGAAGACGTCCTCGATCGGCATCAGGAAGGGCTTCTCGGTGTCGCGCTCGGGCTCGGGGATGTACTCGTCGACGGTCTTCATGAGCTCGAGGATCCCGGTGGCGGCGTCAGCGTCGCCTTCGAGGGCCTTGAGGGCCGAGACCCGCGTGACAGGGGTGTCGTCGCCGGGGTACTCGTACTCGGTCAGCAGCTCACGGACCTCGAGCTCGACGAGGTCGAGCAGCTCCTCGTCGTCCACCATGTCGGCCTTGTTCAGGGCGACCACGATGTAAGGCACGTTGACCTGACGAGCCAGAAGCACGTGCTCACGCGTCTGGGGCATAGGGCCGTCGGCAGCGGACACGACCAGGATGGCGCCGTCGATCTGAGCGGCACCGGTGATCATGTTCTTGATGTAGTCGGCGTGACCCGGCATGTCGACGTGGGCGTAGTGACGGTTCTCCGTCTCGTACTCCACGTGAGCGATGGCGATCGTGATGCCTCGCTCCTTCTCCTCCGGAGCCTTGTCGATCTGATCGAACGCCATGGCCTGCACGTTCGGGTTGTTGTCGGCCAGAACCTTGGTGATGGCCGCGGTCAGGGTCGTCTTTCCGTGGTCGATGTGACCCATCGTCCCGATGTTTACGTGCGGCTTGGTGCGCTCGAACTTCTGCTTAGACATGGCCTTCTCCTCCTACTTTCCTGCCGGTTCGCCACGGACCTGAGCTACGACCTGTTCAGCGATTGACTGAGGTACTTCTTGGTACGAGTTGAACTGCATGGACGAGCTAGCGCGACCCTGCGTGCGCGAGCGGAGCTCGGTCACGTACCCGAACATCTCCGAGAGCGGGACCTGAGCCTTGACGATGCGATCGGAGCCACGCTGATCCATGGCTTCGACGCGGCCACGTCGGCTCGAGATGTCGCCGATGACGTCACCCATGAAGTCTTCGGGGGTGACGACCTCGATGTCGAACACCGGCTCGAGCAACACGGGCTTCGCCTTCTTGGCGGCTTCCTTGAACACCATCGAGCCGCAGATCTTGAATGCCATCTCGGACGAGTCGACGTCGTGGTACGAGCCGTCGATCAGGGTGACGCGCACGTCGACGACGGGGTAGCCGGCCATGACGCCGGAGGCCATCGCTTCCTGGACGCCCTGGTCGACCGCGGGGATGTACTCCTGCGGGATGCGGCCACCGGTGATCTTGTTGACGAACTCGTAACCGCCGCCGGGGCCGGTGGGCTCGATCGCGATCACGCAGTCGGCGTACTGACCCTTACCACCGGTCTGCTTCTGGTATTTGACCTGCACCTTGTCGACGGGTTGCTTGATCGTCTCGCGATACGCGACCTGAGGCTTACCGACGTTGGCGCCGACCTTGAACTCGCGGATCAGACGATCGACGAGGACGTCGAGGTGCAACTCGCCCATGCCCGAGATGATCGTCTGGCCCGTCTCCTCGTCCGTGTGGACGCGGAAGGTGGGGTCCTCCTCGGCGAGACGCTGCAGGGCGTTGCCGAGCTTGTCGGAGTCCGGCTTGGACTTCGGCTCGATGGCAACGTCGATGACCGGAGTCGGGAACGTCATCTCCTCGAGCAGCACCTGGTCCTTGGGGTCGCAAAGGGTGTCACCGGTAAGCGTCTGCTTGAGCCCCACGACCGCGACGATGTCGCCCGCGAACACGGCGTCCTTGTCCTCGCGGTGGTTGGCGTGCATCTGAAGGATGCGACCGATCCGCTCCTTCTTGTCACGGGTGGCGTTCGCGATGCTCTCGCCGCTCTTCAGCGTCCCCGAGTACACACGCAGATAGGTCAAGCGACCGACGAAGGGGTCGCTCATGATCTTGAAGGCCAGGGCCGAGAAGGGCTCCATATCGTCGGCCTTGCGCTCCACCGTCTCGCCGGTGCCCGGACGGGTAGCCACCATCGGCGGCAGGTCCAGGGGGCTCGGCAGGTACCAAGTGATCGCGTCGAGCAGCGGCTGGACGCCCTTGTTCTTGAAAGCCGTCCCGCACAGGACCGGAGTGATCTCGCCCGAAACCGTCGCTCGGCGGATCGCCTTGCGAAGCTGTTCGACGGTGGGCTCCTCCTCCGCGACGTAGAGCTCCATGAGCTCCTCGTCGTGGTCGGCAAGAGCCTCGATCAGGTCGTGTCTGTACTTGTCGGCGTCGGCCTTCATGTCGTCGGCGATCGGGCGGTCCTCCCATTGCTCGCCGTGACCCTCAGAGGGCCAGTAGTGAGCGACCATCGTCACGAGATCGACGACGCCGTGGAAGTTCTCCTCGGAGCCGATCGGCAGCTGGATCACTACGGGGGTGCCGTTCAGACGATCCTCGATCATAGAGACGGTCCTGTAGAAATCCGCGCCGGTGCGATCCATCTTGTTCACGAAACAGATACGCGGGACGTTGTAACGGTCGGCCTGTCGCCACACGGTCTCGGACTGTGGCTCTACGCCGGCGACCGCGTCGAACACGGCCACGGCCCCGTCGAGCACGCGCAGAGAACGCTCGACCTCGACCGTGAAGTCGACGTGGCCGGGCGTGTCGATGATGTTGATCCAGTAGCCCTTCCAGTGAGCCGTAGTGGCGGCCGACGTGATCGTGATGCCGCGTTCTTGCTCCTGGACCATCCAGTCCATGACCGCCGCGCCTTCGTGGACCTCACCGATCTTGTAGGTCTTGCCGGTGTAGTAGAGGATCCGCTCGGTCGTGGTGGTCTTGCCCGCGTCGATGTGGGCCATGATCCCGATGTTGCGGGTATGGCTCAGCGGGTACTCGCGGATGGTCGTCGCCGCTCCCTTGACCTCGCGGAGCTGCGGAGACTTGTCCTGTTGCTTCTGGGCTGCTTCAGCCATGTTCTCTGTTATCCCTGCCTTACCAACGGTAGTGAGCGAACGCCTTGTTCGCCTCGGCCATCTTGTGCATGTCCTCCCGGCGCTTCACCGCGGAACCTGCTCCGCCCGAAGCGTCGAGGATCTCGCCGGCCAACCGGTCCGCCATGCTGCGTTCGCGACGCTTGCGCGAGAACGTGACCAACCAACGGATGGCGAGCGTGGTTCCGCGTCGAGAGTCGACCTCGACCGGGACCTGATAGGTCGCCCCACCGACTCGGCGGGACTTGACCTCGAGCAGCGGCTTGATGTTGTCCACTGCCTTCTTCAGCATCGGAAGCGGGTCCTTGCCGGTCTTGTCTGCGACCTTCTTCAATGCGTCGTAGACGATCGCCTCGGCCAGGGTGCGCTTGCCGCGCGTCATCAGACGGTTCTGGATCTGAGTGACGAGCAACGACTGGTAGATGGGGTCGGGAAGAAGCTCCCGGCGAGGTGCTGGGCCTTTGCGCGGCATCAGGCACCCCCCGCCTTCTTGGCGCCGTAGCGGGAGCGGGACTGGACCCGGTCGCGCACGCCGGCGGTGTCGAGGGAGCCGCGGATGATCTTGTAACGGACACCAGGGAGGTCCTTCACTCGGCCCCCACGCACGAGCACGATCGAGTGCTCCTGGAGGTTGTGGCCGATGCCTGGGATGTAGGCGGTGACTTCGATGCCAGAGGTGAGGCGTACACGGGCGACCTTGCGCAGTGCGGAGTTCGGCTTCTTGGGCGTAGTCGTGTAGACGCGGGTGCAGACCCCGCGACGCTGCGGCGACCCCTTGAGGGCCGGCGACTTCGACTTGTCTTTCTTGGACTGACGTCCCTGGCGGACCAGCTGCTGGATGGTCGGCACTAACGAAGCTCCTTTTCTCCTCCGGGCACACGCCCGGCCATGTTGCGTCCGCCCGAGGGCGGACATACCTCACCTCTATGCACGCCAAAGCGGCGCTTTTTACGGTCTAGCCCGGAGATAGGGGCCGGCGTGGGCCGGTTTGTCCTCCAGGCGACTCGTCGCTCAGCGATCTACCCCGACCCCGACGGTTCCCGGGGCAACCGGGCCTGTCGGAGCTCACCGAGCTCGGGCTGTTACTAGGGTTCCGCACAGGTCCATCAGCGCGGATGGCGCCCCCTGAGGGGCGCGACGGGCAAGGATAAACGTGCAGGTCGTCCCGGTCAAACCGGTGAACCACTTGCCCTCTACGACGCTTGCGTCCAACATCATAGGCGCCCCGTCGCTCCCGCCAGGAGGTTCAGATGCCCACCGATCTGAGGATCGTGCTCCCCGACCGGCCCGGCACCGGGACCCAGGTGTGCGAGGCGCTCGCCCGGGCCGGGATCAACCTCGAGGGCATCTGTGGCGACCTCAGACCGGGTGAGGGCTGGGGCTATTTCCATGTGGCGATCAGCGACGAGAACGCCGAAGAAGCGATCCGAGCCGTCGAGTCGACCGGCTGCCAGGTCCTGGATGTCCACGCGATAGACCTGATCCAGGCGGAGAACCGTCCCGGAGAGCTGGTGTCGCTGCTCGCTCAGTACCGGGACCGGGGCGAGAACATCGAGGTCCTCTACATCGCCTCCAACAACCGGATCGTGATCGGCACCGAGGCGATGCGCAAGCCCCGTCACGGCGTGCGGATGGACGAGGCCCAGTACTCGGAGCGCCCCCCGGGCCTCTAAGCCCCCGCCGAAGGCCCGCCATCCTTTCTTTGCGCTGTGATGACCGCTGGTGACACATCAGGTCGCAAAGAAGGAGCTACCGGCGCCCGGCCGACCTCTTTCCGTGGGGCGTGCGGAAAGAACGAGGCCTAGCGGGCCGTTCGCTCCAATGCCGAATGGAAGACGGCTAGGTCGGCAAGGGGGGCCGGCCCCGCGTCGTCCCAGGTAGCTACCTCGGCTGCAGAGCGCTCTGCCCAATCGGCTACCAACTCTGCGTGACGGAACACGAAGTCGAACATGAGGGCGGAAAACTGGCTACGTTGCGGATCTGCCGGCCCGTCAACGATCGAGCCCGCTATCGCACGCCCTTCCTCCAGCACTCCCTCCGCCCATCGCTGGGTCTGGGTCAGCGTGTCGAGGATCTGGCCCTTGGTTGCGAGCTGCCCCAGACTCACCTTGAGGATCGCTTCCGATTCGAATGCCGGCGGCGCCGAGGGGCGTTCCATCCATTCCGCCAGAGCGGCTCGTCCGGCCGCAGTGACCCGGTAGACCGTCCTCTTGCGTTTGCCCGACCACCTCTCCTCGGGCTCGACGAGGCCCTGGGCCGCCAGCCGTTTCGGTTCGTCGAAGAGACGGCGTTCTGAGCGAGGCCAGAAATGAGCCAACTCGAGCCGCACCCTTTTCACGAGGTCGTAGGCGCTTCCCGGCTCCGATGCCAGCAGGCCGAGCAGGGCGTATGAAGTCGCGCTCAAAGCCATCGGTTCCCTCCCCTGATTGACACGAGCATCTGCAGGATGATACTGCTACAAGCATCATGTCATTGTCAGTATCGAGGGAGACGAAGATGCAGACTCGGATCAACCCTTTCGCGGTGACCCCCGAACAGCGTCAGGAGGTCGCCACCTTGGGCTCGCTGGCTTCCATAGTGGCGGCCGCCGACGAGACGGGCGGCTCCCTCGGAGCCATCATCCAGAAGGTCACGAAGGCGTCGAACCCGCCGCTCCACGTACACGCCAATGAAGACGAAGCGTGGCTGGTGATCGATGGCGAGATCGACTTCCACCTGGGCGACGATGTCGTGAGGGCGACGCCCGGCACGTTCGTGTTCGCCCCGCGAGGACTCCCTCATAGCTTCGATGTCGTCACGCCCGAGGCCCAGCTCTTGATCCTGGTCACCCCCGGCGGATTCGAAGGCATGTTCCGGGAACTGGGTGCCCCCCTCGGTGCGGCCGAGGGCGCTCCCCCGATCGACCCGGCCAGGGTCGAGGAAGTCGCAGGGCGATACGGCTTGGAGATCGTGGGTCCCCCGCCCCGGTCTGGGGGGATGTGAGGAAAGAACGGAGAGACTAAAGAGGCCCCCGGGGTTACCGGGGGCCTCTCTCGTGAAGCTTGGATCTACTCGGCGGCGGAGGTGGCCTCCTCGGCCACGTTGACCTCGCCGTCGCTCTCTGCGTCCTCCGAGGGAACGGCCGTGAGGCCGATGAAGGAGGCGACGTCTTCGTCGGTCTCCTCCCGAGGCGGCAGGCCGAACATGGCCCTGGCCTCGTCGTCGGACATCGCCGCATCGCCGGTCGTGACGACCCGGATCGAACGGTACCGGCTCATGCCGGTTCCGGCGGGGATCAGCTTGCCGATGATCACGTTCTCTTTGAGGCCCAACAGCGGGTCGGACTTGCCGTTGATCGCGGCCTCGGTGAGAACCCTCGTCGTCTCCTGGAACGACGCTGCCGACAGCCACGACTCGGTGGCCAGCGACGCCTTGGTGATACCCATCAGGATCGGTCGAGCCGTGGCGGCCTCGCCGCCACTCGAGACCACGGCCTCGTTGGCGTCGGCGAAGGTCTTGGCATCCACGAGCTGGCCGGGGAGGAACTCGGTGTCGCCCGGCTCGATCACGTTCACCTTGCGCAGCATCTGGCGAACGATCAGCTCGATGTGCTTGTCGTGGATCGGCACACCCTGGTTGCGGTAGACCCTCTGGACCTCGTCGACGAGATAGAGCTGCACCTCGCGGGTACCCATGACCTCGAGCACCTCGTCGGGGTCGCGTGAACCCTCGGTCAGCGAGTCGCCCACCTGGACGGTCTGACCGTCCTTCACGAGGACGTCGTCGTAACGACCGATCTTGTAAGTGATCGGCTCGCTGCCGTCGTCGGGGATCAGCTCGATCGAACGGGTCTTCTCGTCTTCGTGCATCTCGATGCGACCGGTCGCCTTGGCGATCTCGGTCTTCACCTTCGGGGTACGAGCCTCGAAGAGCTCGACCACCCTCGGCAGACCGCTCGTGATGTCGGAACCACCACGGAACCGCACACCACCGGTGTGGAACGTACGCATCGTCAGCTGGGTGCCCGGCTCACCGATCGACTGGGCGGCCACGATACCGACGGCCTCTCCCATCTCGACCAGACGACCCGTCGCCAGCGAGGTCCCGTAGCACTTCTGGCAAACCCCGTACTTCGCCTCGCAGGTGAGCACCGACCGGATGACCAGCTTGCCTACGCCCGCTTCGGCGATCTGCTCGGCCATCGCGGCGTCGACCTCGCTGCCGGCCTCGGCGATGACCTTGCCGTCGACCTCTGCATCCTCGAGCAGCACGCGGTGGATCAGCTTCTGCTTGAGGTGGCTGCGCTCGGCCTGCACGTCGAGGGTGATGCCACGGTCGGTGCCGCAGTCGTCGCTTCGAACGATGACCTCTTGCGAGACATCGACCAGGCGGCGGGTCAGGTAACCGGAGTCCGCCGTACGGAGAGCCGTGTCGGCCAGACCCTTACGAGCACCGTGAGTGGAGATGAAGTACTCGAGCACCGTGAGGCCCTCGCGGAAGTTCGAGCGGATAGGCCTCGGGATGATCTCACCCCGTGGGTTCGCAACGAGACCACGCATACCCGCGATCTGCCGGATCTGCATGATGTTTCCTCGAGCACCCGAGTGGGCCATCATCCAGATCGGGTTGAGGACGTCGGACTCGAAGGACTTCTCCATCTCGTCCTTCACCTGCTCCGAAGCCTCGGTCCAGATCTCGATGAGCTCCTGGCGACGCTCGTCGTCGGTGATCACGCCCTTGCGGTACTGACTCTCGATCTTGTCCGCCTGCTTCTCGTGACTGGCGATGATCTCGCCCTTCTTGGCAGGCGTCGTCACGTCCTCCAGACCGACGGTGACGCCGGCCTTGGTCGCGTACTTGAAGCCGGTGTCCTTCAGAGCATCGAGCGTCTCGGACAGCTCCTTCTTGTCGTAGGTGCGCGCGATGCGATCGATCAGCCCGGACAGCTCCTTCTTGCGGAACGGAGCGTTCTGGTAGGGGAAGTCCTTCGGGAAGGCCTCGTTGAAGATGACCCGTCCAACGGTGGTCTCCTTCAGACGCTTGGGGTTCGCCTCGAACTCCTCGGCCGTCTCGTCCTCGAAACGCTTGAGGCCGCGGACCTTCACTTTGGAATGGATCCCGACCACCCCGGCGTCGTAAGCCTTCAGCACCTCGTCGGCATCCGAGAAGGCCTTGCCCTCGCCGGGCTCGCCGTCACGGTCCACCGTCAGGTAGTAGACGCCCAGGATGATGTCCTGCGTCGGCGCCACGATCGGGTCACCGTTAGCCGGAGAGAGCACGTTGTGTGCCGACAGCATCAGCAGACGAGCCTCGGCCTGCGCCTCTGAAGACAGCGGCACGTGAACGGCCATCTGGTCACCGTCGAAGTCGGCGTTGAACGCGACACAGACCAGCGGGTGGATCTGGATCGCCTTGCCCTCAACCAGCACGGGCTCGAAGGCCTGGATACCGAGACGGTGAAGGGTCGGTGCACGGTTCAGTAGCACGGGGTGCTCGTGGATGATCTCCTCGAGGACATCCCATACGTGCGCACGCGAACGCTCGACCATGCGCTTGGCGCTCTTGATGTTCTGCGCATGGCCCAGGTCGACCAGCCGCTTCATGACGAACGGCTTGAAGAGCTCGAGGGCCATCTGCTTGGGAAGCCCGCACTGATGCAGCTTGAGGGTCGGTCCCGAAACGATGACCGAACGACCGGAGTAGTCGACGCGCTTACCGAGCAGGTTCTGACGGAAGCGGCCCTGCTTGCCCTTCAGCATGTCCGACAGCGACTTCAGGGGGCGGTTGCCCGGTCCGGTGACCGGACGACCGCGGCGACCGTTGTCGAACAGTGCGTCCACGGCCTCCTGGAGCATGCGCTTCTCGTTGTTGACGATGATCTCCGGAGCGCCCAGGTCCAACAGCCTCTTCAGACGGTTGTTGCGGTTGATCACACGGCGGTACAGATCGTTCAGGTCGGAGGTCGCGAAACGACCACCGTCCAGCTGCACCATCGGACGAAGATCCGGTGGGATGACGGGAACGCAGTCGAGGACCATGCCCATCGGCGAGTTCTTCTTGGTCCCGTCGGTAAAGGGAGCCACGACCTTCAGACGCTTGATCGCACGCTGACGCTTCTGGCCTTTGCCGGTCTTGATCAGGTCGCGCAGCTCCTCGGCCTCGTTCTCGAGGTCGAGCGAGGCGAGGAGGTCCTTGATCGACTCGGCTCCCATGCCGCCCTTGAAGTAGTCGCCGAAACGATCCTTCAGCTCACGCCAGAGGACCTCGTCCTCGACGATCTCCTTGGGCTGCAGGTCCCGGAACTTGTCCAGCGTGGCCTGCACCAGACCGATGTTGCGGTCGGCGCGGTCGCGCACCTCTTTCTGCTGACGCTCCGACTGGTTCTTCGCCGCGTTCTTCTCGGAGGAACGGGCTTTGCGCTCCTCCATCTCCTCGAGGCGGGTTTCGGTCTCCTTGAGGATCTCCTCGAGGCGCAGGTCGCGCTGCTCTTCGATCTTGGCGATCTCCTTGGAGACCTCTTCTTCGAGACGAGGCAGGTCCTTGTGACGCTTGTCCTCGTTGACCTCGGTGACGATCGAGGCGGCGAAGTAGATGACCTTCTCGAGCTCCTTCGGAGCGATGTCGAGGAGGTAGCCCAAGCGGGACGGGACACCCTTGAAGTACCAGATGTGGGTAACGGGGGCGGCGAGTTCGATGTGACCCATGCGCTCACGACGCACCTTGGCGCGGGTGACCTCAACACCGCAACGCTCGCAGATGATGCCCTTGAAGCGAACGCGCTTGTACTTACCGCAGTAGCACTCCCAGTCCTTGGTCGGCCCGAAGATCTTCTCGCAGAAAAGACCGTCCTTCTCGGGCTTCAGGGTCCGGTAGTTGATGGTCTCCGGCTTCTTGACCTCGCCGTTCGACCACGCGCGGATCTGGTCCCCGGTGGCGAGACCGATCCGTAGCTCGTCGAAGTAATTGACGTCTAGCAACTAAACCTCCTCAACAGAGCTGGGCTCGCGACGGGACAGATCGATGCCGAGTTCCTCCGCGGTGCGGAAGATGTCTTCGTCGATCTCTTTCATCTCGATCTCTTCACCCTCCGCCGAGAGAACCTCGACGTTCAGGCATAGGGACTGCATCTCCTTGATCAGGACCTTGAAGGACTCGGGGATGCCGGGCTCCGGGATGTTCTCGCCCTTCACCACGGCCTCGTAGACCTTCACGCGTCCGAGCACGTCGTCGGACTTGATCGTCAGCAGCTCCTGCAAGCAGTAGGCCGCTCCGTAAGCCTCGAGGGCCCAGACCTCCATCTCTCCGAACCGCTGGCCACCGAACTGGGCCTTACCGCCCAACGGCTGCTGCGTGATCATCGAGTAAGGACCGGTGGACCGAGCGTGGATCTTGTCGTCGACCAGGTGGCTCAGCTTCAAGATGTACTTGTAGCCCACGGTGATGAGCCCGTCGTAGGGCTCGCCGCTCCGGCCGTCGTACAGCTGCGCCTTCCCGATCTCGTTGACCAGGGGGTACTCGCGCTTCTTGGCTGCGGCCATCCGCATCGCCTCGAGCAACTCGTCCTCCTGGGCGCCGTCGAACACCGGCGTCTCGACGAACGTCGGGGTCTCGAACTGCCACTTCCCTGGAGCCTGGACCTCGGACCCGTCCTCTTCCCAGCGCTGCTTGGCGACCCAACCGAGGTGTGTCTCGAGCACCTGGCCGAGGTTCATCCGGGACGGCACACCCAGCGGATTCAGGATGATGTCGACCGGGGTCCCGTCCGCGAGGAACGGCATGTCCTGCTCGGGGAGGATCTTCGAGATGACGCCTTTGTTGCCGTGACGTCCGGCGAGCTTGTCGCCCTCGGAGATCTTGCGCTTCTGCGCCACGAACACACGGACCAGCTCGTTGACACCGGGTGGAAGCTCGTCGCCGTTGTCGCGAGAGAACTCCCGGACACCGATCACCTTGCCGGTCTCGCCGTGAGGCATCTTGAGAGAGGTGTCCCGCACCTCGCGGGCCTTCTCACCGAAGATGGCCCGGAGCAAGCGCTCCTCCGGCGTCAGCTCGGTCTCGCCCTTGGGCGTGACCTTCCCGACGAGCACGTCACCGGGGCCGACGTCGGCGCCGATGCGGATGATGCCGCGCTCGTCCAGGTCGGCAAGCACGTCTTCCGACACGTTCGGGATGTCGCGGGTGATCTCCTCGGCCCCCAGCTTGGTGTCGCGAGCGTCGACCTCGTGCTCCTCGATGTGGATCGAGCTGAGGATGTCGTCCTTGACGAGGCGCTCCGACAGGATGATCGCGTCCTCGAAGTTGTAGCCCTCCCAGGACATGAACGCGACGAGCAGGTTCGCGCCTAGAGCCAGGTCACCCTTGTCGGTGGAGGGACCGTCCGCAAGGATGTCGCCCTTCTTCACCTTCTGGCCTTCGCGCACGACGGGACGCTGGTTGATGCAAGTGGACTGGTTGCTGCGACGGAACTTGTCGAGTTTGTAGACCTTCCGCTCGCCTGCGCCGCTCCCCGTGGGTGCGACCACGATGCGCTCGGCCGTCACCTCTTCGACGGTCCCATTGAACTCGTTGACGATGACGTCACCAGAGTCGACCGCGGCGCGGTACTCGAGCCCCGTTCCTACGATGGGGGCCTGCGGACGAAGCAAGGGAACGGCCTGCCGCTGCATGTTCGCGCCCATGAGGGCTCGGTTGGCGTCGTCGTGCTCGAGGAACGGGATGCACGCGGCCGAAACCGACACGATCTGCTTCGGCGACACGTCCATGAAGTCGACCTCGGACGGGTCGACGTACTCGACCTCGTTGTGAAGCCCACGAACAAGGACCTTCTCCTCGGCGAAGGTGCCGTCCTCGTTGAGGGTGGCGTTGGCCTGGGCGATGATCGCCCGGCCCTCTTCGTCGGCGGTCAGGTATTCGATCTTGTTCGAGACCTTGCCGTCCTTGACCACCCGGTACGGGGTCTCGATGAAGCCGTAGCGATTGAGTCGGGCGTAGGTCGAGAGCGACCCGATCAGACCGATGTTCGGTCCCTCAGGTGTCTCGATCGGGCACATGCGGCCGTAGTGGCTGGAGTGAACGTCTCGGACCTCGAAGCCCGCTCGCTCACGCGAGAGGCCACCGGGACCGAGGGCCGACAGACGCCTCTTGTGGGTGAGCCCGGTCAGTGGGTTGGTCTGGTCCATGAACTGGCTGAGCTGGCTGGAGCCGAAGAACTCTTTGATCGAAGCCACCACCGGCCGGATGTTGATCAATGTCTGCGGTGTGATCGCCTCGACGTCCTGCGTGGTCATGCGCTCACGGACGACCCGCTCCATACGAGACAGGCCGACCCTGATCTGGTTCTGGATCAGCTCACCGACGGGACGGATCCGGCGGTTGCCGAAGTGGTCGATGTCGTCGGTCTCGTAGTCGGGGTTCCCCGCGTGTAGCTCGACCAGGTACTTGATCGTGGCGAGGATGTCTTCCTTGCGGAGGACCGAGCCGTACTCCTCGATCGTCTTCTCGTCCGCCTTGAACTTCGGGTCGACGGTCGCGAGCTTCTTGTTCACTTTGTAGCGGCCGACGCGAGCCAGGTCGTAGCGCTTCGAGTTGAAGAACAGGTTGTCGAGGAGCTGACGAGCGCTCTCGACCGTGGGGGGCTCGCCCGGACGCAGCTTGCGGTAGATGTCCATCAGCGCGTCTTCTTCGGTGGTGATCGCGTCCTTCTCGAGCGTCAGAGCGATCGACTCGGCCCCGTCGAACATCTTGAGGATCGTGTCGTCATCGCCGTAACCCAGCGCCTTCAAGAGAACGGTCACGTTCTGGCGACGCTTCCGGTCGATGCGGACACCGACCATGTCCTTCTTGTCGGTCTCGAACTCGAGCCACGCACCGCGGGCGGGGATGATCTTGCAGGTGAAGATGTCCTTGTCCGAGGCCTTGTCGATCGAGCGATCGAAGTAGACGCCCGGCGAACGGACGAGCTGCGAGACGACCACACGCTCGGTTCCGTTGATGATGAAGGTCCCGGTGGCCGTCATCATCGGGAAATCGCCCATGAAGACGGTCTGCTCTTTGATCTCGCCCGTCTCTTTGTTGATGAAGGCGGCGGTGACGAAGAGGGGCTTGGAGAAGGTCATGTCCTTCTCTTTGCACTCGTCCTCGTCGAATTTCGGATCCTCGAAACGGTGACTCAGGAACTGGAGAGCCAGGTTCCCGGTGAAGTCCTCGATCGGAGAGATGTCCTTCAGGGTCTCGCCGAGCCCGACCTCGAGGAACCAGTCGAACGATTCCTTCTGGACGGAGATCAGGTCGGGGAGGGGATGGACTTCCTGGAGCTTGGCAAAAGAACGGCGTTCGCGCAGCGCGTTAGACGACAAACGTGCCTCCTGTAGTTGCCTCAGTGGGGACACAGACCCGGGTCAAGAAGGGGCCCCGTCTTTCCCTTCACGACCTGCCCCAACCGGCTCGCGATGGGCGGTTCTTAGCCGCGCGACAAGGCGAATCGAACGATCGGGGGCGGACACAGCAAAGAAGCAGTATAGGGGCACGCCCATACGGCGTCAACCACGGCCCGGGGGCCGTGGGACGAGCTATTCAGCTGTGTTGCGGACGTTATCCCCCGGGGTGCGCGATTTCAAGCCTCAGAACCCCGAACGCGAGAAAGGCGCCCTGCCGGACGCCCTTCTCGACCACGCTAGCTCTGTGAGGACTACTTCAGTTCGACGGTCGCTCCTGCACCCTCGAGCTTGGCCTTGGCCTCTTCGGCCTGCTCCTTGGCCACCTTCTCGAGCACCGGCTTCGGGGCCGAGTCCACGAGGTCCTTGGCCTCCTTGAGGCCGAGGCTCGTGAGGGCCCGCACCTCCTTGATGACCTGGATCTTCTTGTCGCCGGCCGCCGCGAGGACGACATCGAACTCGTCCTTCTCCTCGGCTGCGCCTGCGCCGTCACCACCGGCTCCGCCGCCGGCACCGGGGGCTGCGACGGCCACGGGGGCCGCTGCGGTCACACCGAACTTCTCCTCGAACGCCTTAACGAACTCGGACAGCTCGAGGACGGTCCAACCGGCTACCGCCTCTAGAACGTCTTCCTGCGTGATCGCCATCTCTATTCCTCCTTCTCGTCGCCGCTTGTGGCGGCGGTGTCTTCCTCATCCGTATCTGCGTCGGTCGTATCTGAAGAGGCCTCTACGGAGCTGGCGGCCTCGTCCGAGCTCTCGGACTCGGTCTCGGCGACCGCATCCGCCACCTCGGCCTCGCCGCGATCCCCGGTTTCCTCCGGAGCTGCGTCGCCTGCCGGCTCGTCCGATGCCTCGGCTTCGGGAGCAGCCTCGGCTTCGGGAGCAGCCTCGGCGGGTGGTGCTCCTGCATCCCCGGCGGGGAGCTCTCCCGATTCCTTCTTGGCCAGCACCTGAGCGAGCATCGAACCCAGGTCCCGCAGTGCCGCAGCGAACACGTTGACCGTCTGCTGCAACGGGGTATTCATCAGCATCGCGATCTTGGCCAGCTGCACCTCTCGGGGCTCCAAGCTCGCCAGCGCCTTGGTCTGACCGGCGTCGATGATCTTGCCGCGCAGCACGCCACCCTTGATCACCAGCACCGGGAACTTCTTCGCGGCATCGTCCAGGGCCTTGGCCGCGGCCACCGCGTCACCGCGGCAGAAGGCGATCGCCGTGGGTCCCTCGAGCATGTCGGCCAGCTCGTCGAGCCCGACCTCGCGGACGGCGATCCGGGCCAGGGTGTTCTTCAACACCTTGTAGTCGGCGTCGGCCTCGCGGAGGGCGCTGCGAAGCTCGGCGATCTCGCCAACCGATAGCCCGCGGTACTCCGTCAACAGGGCGGCGTTCGACTCCTGGAAGCGGCCGGTGATCTCCTCGACGGCCTGCGTCTTCTCGGGTCTTGCCATATGGGTCCTTTCTCGGGCACAAAAAAAGCGGTCACCCCAGACTCCGAGTGACCGCGCACAAGCGCATGTCGTTCGCCTGCGTCGGTCCCGTGAGGGCTTAAGGGGCTTCCGTCCCGCCGACGGTCTGGGGCTTCAGCGAGCGAGATTACCAGGGTGTACGCCCCGAGGCGCTAGACCGTCGGGGTGGCCTCGGGCGTCGGCTCGGTCGCCTCGGGCGTCGGCTCGACCTCTTCGGGTTCCTCCTCATCGAGGGCCGGATCATCGGTGGTGTCCTCCCCGGCCGGATCGTCGGTCGGTCCCGGGGCGGGCTCGAAGGGCTCGGTTCCACCGTCCTCGCTGACGAAGCCGGACCCCTCGAAGGCTTCTTCACTCTCCTCGGGAAGGCTCGGTCGCCCGGTCGTGAGCTGCGAGGCAGCCTCGATCCCGTCGGAGAACGTCCAGTCCTCGTTGGGTTGGATCGGCTTGTATTCGCCGTTCGGGATCAGGACGTAGGCGCCGATCGCGACGGCGGTCGCACCGACCAGGACCACGGCCCCTCGGGCGAGCGGTCGCTCCTTGGTCACGTTCAGGGCTCCCACCGCGATCCGCTTGGACGTCCGAGCGAGGGTGACCCCCATCCCCGTTATCGGCAGCACCAGCATGCCCATGCGCAGCCCGTTGACCGTGGCCTGTGCGGTCTGGCCTCCGTCCAACGCCTCCTGGAGCTTGTTCCACTGAACGAAGAAGGAGTCGTAGCCGGTCGCCAGGATCCGAGGAGCGCTCAGGATCATCATCCCGAAGAGATAGAGAAGGACGGGGATGACGGTCAGGACCCAGATCGTCACGACGGCTCGAGCCCACGGCTTCAGCTCCGTCACCTTGGGGGATGTCTCCTGACCCGGCACCATGCTCTTCAAGGTCGGCTTGATGCGCCCGAACAGATCCGGGATGCCGGTGAGATCGCTGACCACGTGATAGCCGTCGAGCCTCAAGAACGGCATGAATTGGTAGAGCATCAGCATGTGCTGGATAACGATCAGGACGAGGATCGGCTCGAAGCCGGTGAGCGCGTAAGCGCCCCCCACCGCTAGGGCGAATATGGCGTTGAAGTAGACGCCGCCGAGATCGGTGCGGACCCGGCCCCCCTTCCCCAGTTTCAGGGCGTCCGTGACGTCGGTGTAGAAGGCGGGCCAGACGACGTAGATGCCGAACCCGATCTTGCCGGGCCGGGCCCCCCCGTACCTGCAGGCGGTCGCGTGACCGAGCTCGTGCCAGCCCACCGACAGGATGAGCAACCCGTAGATCATCAGCACTACCAGCGGCTGATACAGGAGGTCCCGCAATCCCCCACCGATGCCGTGGATGCCGAAGTACCAGACGTCCAAGGCGATGAGGCCGACAAGGACCGCCACGATCACCGGAGGCCAGAACAGGGGCCGCAACAATCCTGCGATGAAGTTCACGGCCCCTTCCGGGACCAGCGTGGTCTTCAGCTTCAATGCCAGCAACGGGTCCGGCTTCACGAGCTCCGGAGTGCTGCCGTCGGCTCCGACCACCACCCCGTCGGGCCGCAGGTTGTTCTCCAGAAGTGTTGCCACGTTGTCGGCCGAGACGGTTCGGCCGTAGCCCTCGCTGACCCTTTCGGCGATCTCTTGAAGAGAGCGCTTCCCGTCGATCGACTCGGCGACCAGGTGCAGGAGATGGGTCAGCTGGATGATCTGACCGTCCGAGCGCCGGACCAGATAACGATCCTCCTTGAAGCCCGAACCCTCGTACTCGCCGAGGAACTCCACGCCTTCCGCCAGCCGGGGGACCTGATCCCCGCCGGCGCCGACCGGTGGAGGCGCGTCGTCGGCGATGAGGTTCTCGGTCGGCTGACCGGCCGACGTGCCCGGCACGGCCGGAGGGCTCGACCCGGCGTCCTCCGCAAACACCGCGGGAGGGGTCGACTCGACCGATGACTCTTCCTCGACCTCAGCAGGCGGCGGCGAATCCGGATCTACCTTGGGGATCTTCTGCAGGTGTTTGGCTTCCTCGGGGACCCCGTCATCCGACGGCACGGAACCCATCTGCGTTGTCTCGGTTTCTTCAGGCGGCGGCCCGGAACCTCGGTCGATCTCAGTCTCCTGGTTCGATGATGACGGGGAAAGTAAGAAGCGGCCCCGGAGGGCCGCTTCTTAGTAACACGTTGTTTCCTTGAACTAGTTGCTCTGGTCGATGTCTACATCCTGCTCGGCGTTCGCGTAAGCGACCGAGTTGTCCGAGAGCACGTTCGCCGCGACGGCTGCGTTCACCGGCGCTGCGAGGTTCGCGTTGATCAGCGACATCTCTTCGCGGTCCTCGAGCTGCTCCGAACCCTGCTGCTCCAGCTCTTCCTTGTTCAGTCCGTCAGTCATGTCAGCCTCCTTCGGCTATCCGATCCCTCTTACTTACTGGCTCTGGTCGATGTAGGCGTCCTGCGTGGCGTCGGCGTAGGCAACGGCGTCGTCCGAGAGAACGTTGGCTGCGACGGCGGCGTTCACGGGGACTGCGATGTTGGCGTTGACCAGCGACATCTCTTCGCGGTCCTCGAGCTGCTCCGAACCCTGTTGCTCCAGCTCTTCGCTCGAAAGACCCTCCGGCTGGGTGGTGTTTTCCTCGGGCATGGGTTTCACCTCCCCCCTAGTTGCTCTGGTCGATGTCTGCGTCTTGCTCTGCGTTCGCGTATGCAACCGATCCGTCTGAGAGCACGTTCAACCCGACTGCCGCGTTGACGGGGGCCGCCAGGTTCGTGTTGATCAAAGACATCTCTTCGCGGTCCTCGAGCTGCTCCGAACCCTGTTGCTCCAGCTCTTCGGAGCTCAGTCCTTGCGCGTTCTGCTCGGCCATCACTGCTCCTTCCGCTCGGTCGATACGCCAGTTATGCCCCCGCCCACACGCCGTAAACCGGGCACTACGGAGCGGAGCGGCTTGTTCCCCTAGGACTCGGCCTGGGCGCTGTCGGACTGACTGAACGACTGCGACACGTCGTCCTCTGAATGCGAGACAGGCTCGCTGGAGGAGCCTTCTGCGTCGCTGCCGGCGTAGCCGGAGGCCTCGTCGGCCGTCAGCGTGGGATCGGTCGCGCTCGCGGAAGCCGCATCGGCGGCGCCTACGCCTTCGGTGGTCGGCGGCACGAGTGAGGTCGTGGATCCGGAGAGGACTGACAGCATCTCTCGGTCTCCGAGTGACTCGCTGCTCTGGGAATCGAGGTCTACGTCAGGCTTCTCGGTCGTCATCGCCTTCCCCCTTTGACTCGGACGTGGTCTCGTGCACTTCGGTGTGGCCGCCTCGCTGGGCGACCTTGATCTTCTGTTTGCGCGAGACGCGCGTCCGGCTTCCCGGTTCGTTGACGTTGGCCGCGATCACGGCATTGACGGCGCCTGCGATCGAGGTGCCCTCCTCCGAGGTGGCGACTTTCTCGTCGATCACCTTGCGGTATCTCATCCCCGGTCTCTTCCCCGCTGGGGGTCGGGGCAAACGATGACGCGCGAAGGCCCGCCCCTGGGGGCGGGCCTTCGCGTCTGGGCCTTGTTCTCTAAGCGGTGGCCGCCTCGGCCTCCTCGTCGACGAGGTCCTTCGACTTCTGAGGGTCGATCCGGATGCCCGGACCCATCGTCGTAGCCAGGGAGATGCTCTTCAGGTAACGACCCTTGGAGGCGGCCGGCTTCGCCCGGATGACCTCGTCCAGGATTGCGGCGTAGTTGTCGATCAGGTCCGCCTCGGGGAACGACTTCTTGCCGACGATCATGTGGAGGTTGCCGTGCTTGTCGGTGCGGTACTCGATGCGTCCGCCCTTGATGTCACCTACGGCGCGGGCGACGTCATCGGTCACCGTGCCCGACTTCGGGTTGGGCATGAGCCCGCGGGGGCCGAGCACACGTCCGAGCTTTCCGACCGCGGGCATCATGTCCGGGGTCGCAACGATCGCGTCGAACTCGAGCCAGCCTCCGCCGATCTTCTCGGCGAGGTCGTCATCGCCCACGATGTCCGCCCCGGCCTCGGTGGCTTGTTTCGCCTTCTCACCCTTGGCGAAGGCGGCAACGCGCATGGTTTTCCCGGTGCCTTTGGGAAGCGAGACCGCGCCACGAACCATCTGGTCGGCCTTGCGGGGATCGACGCCCAGTCGGATGCTGATCTCGACCGTCTCGTCGAACTTCGAGTCGGGGAACTGCTTCAGGATCTTTACCGCCTCACGCGGCGAGTAGAGCTTGTCGCGATCGACCAGGGCAAGAGCCTCTTTGAAGCGCTTTCCGTGCTTCGGCATGCGATGCCTCCTTCGTGGTCAACGGAGAGCGCGGGGCTCCCCTCCCACTGGGTTAAGGGGATGTTGCTACTGAACCTTGATTCCCATGCTACGTGCGGTGCCTTCGACGATCTTCATGGCCGCCTCGATGTCGTTCGCGTTGAGGTCGGGCATCTTCGTCTCGGCGATCTCGCGCACCTGGTCCTTGGTCACCGTTCCGACCTTGGTCTTGTGCGGCTCGCCAGAGCCCTTGTCGACACCGGCCTTCTGGCGCAAGAGCACGGCTGCCGGGGGCGTCTTGGTGACGAAGCTGAAGGAACGATCCTCGTAGACCGTGATCTCGACCGGCACGATCGTCCCGGTGTTCTGCTGGGTCGCGGCGTTGTACTGCTTGCAGAAATCCATGATGTTGATGCCGGCCTGACCGAGGGCGGGACCGACGGGAGGCGCGGGCGTGGCCTGCCCCGCTGCGATCTGGAGCTTCAGTACCTGTGCGACCTTTTTGCGGCGTCCGCCACCCATCTCTTTCTCCTATTCCCTGTTGCTAGAGCTTGGCGACCTGGTCGAAACCGAGCTCGACCGGGGTCTCTCGACCGAAGATATTGACCAACACTTTGAGCTTCGACTGGTCGACGTTGATCTCGGAGATCGAACCAGTGAAGTTCGCGAACGGCCCCGAGGTGACCCGCACGCTCTCCTGCTCCTCGAACTCGAGGCGAGGCTTGAGCTTCTTCTGGTCCGCCTTGACCTGAAGGATGCGGTCGACCTCTCTGTCGGACAACGGGGTCGGCTTGGCCCCCGAGCCCACGAAGCCGGTGACTCCCGGGGTGTTGCGCACCACGTACCACGAGTCGTCGTCCAGGTACATCCGGCAGAGCAGGTAGCCCGGAAACACCTTCTTCTGGACGACCTGCTTCTTGCCCTGCTTTATCTCCATGACGTCTTCCATGGGGATAACGACCTCGAACACCGAGTCCTCGACATTCATGGACTGGATGCGTGATTTGAGGTTGGCCTTGACCTTGTTCTCGTAGCCCGCGTAGGTGTGGATCACGTACCAGTCCCCCGGTCGCTCGTTCGGAGGGATGCGCTGGTCGTCCTCGTAGAACTCGGCGGGCTGGTCCTCGTCGAGCTCGGCTACCTCTTCGTCATCGACCCCGCCCTCGGACGCGTCCGCCTCGACCTGGTCCAGCTTGGTCTCGGGCAGGGCGGCCTCGGCGTCCGTACCAGCATCGACGGGTGCAGCGGTGAGCGGGCCATCATCTTTGGGGATGTCCGCGTCGGAGGGGATGTCATCGGCTCCGGTCTCCGCAGCGGCGGCTTCCGGGGTCACGTCGGTGCCATCGGACGCAGAAGCCTCCGTCTCTTCCTCGTTCTTCTCGAGCACTTCGTCCGTGTGGGTTTCTGTCATATCTCCACTCCATACAGAGCCAGGATCGCCTTGGTGAAGACGAAGTCCATCGCGAAGATCACCGCGGCTACGACGATCGAGGCCACCAGGACCACGGTCGAATATGCGACTACTTCCTGTCGGGTCGGCCACGCCACCTTCTTGAGCTCGGCGACGACCTCCTTGAAGAACTGCGAGGGCTTGGTGCGCTCCTTCTTGGTGGCCGCCGTCGGCGGCTTGACCGCCGGACGCGGGGCAGCCTTCTTGCGCTCCTCTTCCTTCTTCATCATGCGCTTGTACTGCCTGTTCACAGCCAGACCCTTTCTCGGTACGCCGCCCCGGACGCGCTAGATAAAGGTCCGAGCGGGGGGAGAGAAGGCAAAGATTAGCACGCTCGTGAACCGCCCACTGAGGCCGCTCAGGGCGTGGACCCGAGCTCCTCCAAAGGTAGCGGGTCGCTGGGGGCCTCGACCTCCACCGGCTCGTTCGGATCGGTGATCGTCAGATCGAGCTCGAACACGGCCCCCGCCAAAGGCCCCAAGACCTCGTCGAGATCCAGGGACTCGTCCAGCGCGAACTCGATCGAGATCGACAGGCTCCGCAGGAGTCTGTCCTCAGCGCCGGTGAGCAGCTCGATCCGGGAGCTCCGGACGGCGTTGTCGAGGCGCTCGGCCTCGGCCTCATCGATCGGGCTGAGATCAGAACGCCCGAAGCGCTGGGCGGTCAGAACGAGGTCGCTCATGACCTGCGCCACGTCCAGCTCCCCCGTAACCCGATCGACCTTTTCGCCGGAATGCTCCTCGTCCTCGGAGAGAACCGGCTCCCGTATCCATTCGGCCACCTGGAGCTGCTCGAAGAGCCCTTCGCCCTCGCTCCCGCCACGCAGGATGTCCGCTTGATCGGGCGGGATCTCGTAGGCGGTCCCATCCACCAGGATGAAGGCGGCGTCGCCGGTCGAGACGAATCCCTGGGTGACCGGGTCTTCGCTAGACAGGTCCGTGTATTCGATCTCGGCAACCGGCAGAGCGCCTTCCTCAGGTAGCTGGAAAGAGCCGGTCAGCTCGAAACCAGCTTCTGCTTGCTCGCCACCGGCATCGGGCGTCGAGGCGGTCACCGAGAGGTCGACATGACCGCTCCTCAGCTCCTCCAACTTCGACGTGGTTTCCGAGACCACGTCGGAGGGTTCGGTGGCGCAACCCGTCAACGCGAGACAAAGGCCGGCGACCAGCCACAGGGATCGGGTCCTCATCTACGGAGTGGGTGATGCAGCAGGCTCCGTCGACGTCGGGGTCGGTTCCGATGTCGAGGAAGGAGAGGCCTCCGTAGTGGGGGTCTCGGACGTCGATGTCTCCGGGGTAGTGACGGTTACCGGGGTCTCGGTTGGTTCCGCTTCATCGACGGTCTCCGACTCTTCCTTCGACGAGGGCGGAGGCCCCGCGGGAACCAACTCGCTGTCCACAACGGCGTAGAGCTCCTGCACCAAGGGATCCACCGCGGCATGGATCTCCGCGAGGGTCATGTCGTCCGAGTCCTTAGATAACTCGCGGATCTCGCCCAGGATCTCTTTGATCGCTTGCTGCCCTTCCGGTGTGAAGTGCACCGGCCCGCCGGTCGTTAGAACGTATTGATACGCGAGCGCCATCGTTTCGCAAGAGGTGCATCCGACGTTCAGGGCTAGGGCGAGGTTGTCGGTCGTGACCACATCCGGGTCGCTGAATATCAGCACCACCTGGATCGCCAGGGCGATCGTGCGGCACGAATCACAGCTCGAGACGGCCACGGCCGCGTTGTCGATGTCGACCGAGCCGGCCATCACCCGGCGGATGTTGAACGACAGATCGAAGATCGTCGAGTTGTCTTTCGTGTTCTGCGCGAGCGCGACGTTGTCGCCCTGAGGCGTCTGCGCATGGGCGAATGGAGTTACAAGCGCGAGCGTGGCCATCACCGCAAGCGCGAAGCACGCGAAGCGACGGGTGAAGCTCATCGTTCCCTTCCCTAGGTTGATCCTCTAGGGGGGGGTATCTCCGGGTCGGAAGCTGCGTAAACGCTAGAGGTCGAGCGACTCGACCGTGCCCAGCGCGGCATCGGTCACGAAGGCCCGGCCCCCGGACACCTCGACATCGATCGAGTACGGCGATGCGACCACACCTGCGCTGGGGTTCCGCTTGCCCGCGGGCCTGTGCGCGAAGACCTTTCGGCCCGAGGTCGCGTCGAGGCCCAGCAGGCCGTGCGTCGATTGGGCCACATACAAGCGGCCCCTCTCCAGATCCATCCCCTGGATCCAGTTGGCTTCCTCGGGCGTCAACCTCACCCCGAAACGCTTCCGCTCGCTGATCTTGCCGAGATCCGATGCGTCGAGGACGACGATCTGAGGCGGGATCGTCTTGTCGAACCAGTACTCGGTCGCGGCGTAGACGGTGCGCGTCTTTCTCGTCACCTCTACCTCGACCTCGGCGAGGCCGACCTCTGCCCAGGACCCGAGGAGGTCGGGCCGAGAGGGATCGGTGTAGTCGAAGACCTGCAGACCGGTCTCGCCGGTGGTCACGTAGAGAAGAGGAGCGCCGGTGGCCGCGTCCTTCGGGTCGTAGAAGAGCCCGGCTGAAGCCGGCCCGCCCACCTTCAACGCCGGCAGGGGGTCGACGTGAACGGGCACGAGGGCTCCCGTCTCCGAGATGAAGCGGCTGACGACGAGCCCGTCGACCGCGTCGAGCAGGACCAGCCATTCGGCGTCCCCCTGCTTGATGTACTGGACCCGATAGGCGCCCCCGGACGGCTGATAGAAGGCGAGGGTGGGGTTCTTCGGATCGGCAAGGTCGATGACGTGGACCCCCTCCTCATCGAAATTGCTCGTTTGACGGGCATAGAAGAGCCACCGGCCATCGTGGGAGAAGGCGAGGTCGCCATCGAGCGACTGCCGCGCGGTGTCGTAGCGACTTAGAACTTCGGGGCGCGCAGGATCCTTGAGGTCGAGTATCGCGACCGTCCCCTCGTCGCGTTGAAGGACCGCGCCGATCTTGCCGTGTATCTCGATCCGCCCGAGGCCGGCCTCCTTGGACACCTCGACGGAGGAGCCGGGCGCTGCGGAACCGGGGCCGGGCGCCACCAGCAGGGCGACGATCAGGAAGGCGCCGAGGGCGCCACGTGAACGAGCCATGCAGGAGACTTCGACCGCCGGAGCGGGAATCCTCCGGAGCTATTCCGGTGAAGGGACCCCGGCGATCTCGATCAGCTTCTCGATGACCTCGTCCATGGGCCGGTCCTTGGCGATGAACCCGTTGGCGCCCAACTCCTTAACCAGGCCGGAGTTGTGGTCGTCTGCGAAAGCCGAGAGAACGAGGATCTTGGTGGCCGGCGAGCTCTGCCGGATCTTCGAGATGGCTGCCAGGCCGTCCATCTCCGGCATGGCGAGGTCCAACACCACTACGTCCGGCTTCTGTCGGTGGACCATGTCCACCGCCTCCAACCCGTTCGCGGCCTCCCCGACTATGTCGAAGCGCCCATCGAACTCCAGGTTCGTGCGCACGAGCGTCCGGATCTCCGGCAGGTCGTCGGCGACGAGCACCCTTATACGTCCCAGCATCCCGCGCAATCCTCTCTGTCCGAAATGTCATCCAATCACGTACTGGCCCGAAGTGGGCTACGTAGAAATATGGATGTCGTCCCGGCTTCGGATCCAGATAATGGAACGAGCAGAACAAGGGGGCTACACATGCCACGTTGGACAGAAGAATTGGGCGCGTTCGCCCTGGATCTGAACGGCAACGTGACCCTGGCTTCGCCCTTGGCGGAGCAGATCGCGGGACTCGACCTGACGGCGTTACTCGACCAGCACTTCCTGCAGTTCATTGCGCCCGATGAGAGGGACGAGGCCCAAGCGATCTTCGAGAAGGCCGTCCAGGGCCACAAAGTGCAGGGCGTGCGTCAGATCGTGATCGCCGGAGGCGACCAGCTCACCGTCGGCTTCACCGTCCAACCCGATCGCGAGGAGCACGGAACCATCGTCGGCGTTACCGGCACGGTCTGGAGGGAGTAGCCCCGGCAAGAAAGGCCCGTGAGGGTCCGGTCGGTCGAGATGTCCCCGCCTGCCCGGAATGTGCTACCATGTAGCACATGGAGACGATCGGGGTTCGAGAATTGCGTCAGCATGCGAGTCGCTGGCTGGCCCGGGTCGCGGCGGGAGAGTCCTTTGAGGTAACCGACCGAGGGCAACCGGTCGCGTGGTTGGTGCCCACCGGAAAGAGCACACGAGAACGACTGATCGCCGCCGGGCGGCTGATTCCTGCGGAAGGCGACCTGCTTGAGATCAGACCGCTGCGAAATAAGCCATCCCTGTCGACCAGCCTAGAAGAACTTCGGGCCGAGGAACGCTGATCCTTGCTCTACCTCGACTCTTCCGCGCTGGCGAAACTCGTCGTAGCCGAACCCGAAAGCGCGGCTCTCCGCAGATATCTAAAGAGGCGACCCGATCGGTCCACAAGCGAGCTTTCAGTTGCAGAGGTCTTGCGCGCAGCCCTTAGAAGAGATGACGAACTCGTAGATGCTGCTCGACAGATCCTTGCTCGCGTTGATCGCATCACGCTCGGTCGCCAACTGATCGAGACGGCCGGCACTCTGATTCCGCGCGGCATGCGGACGTTGGATGCGCTCCATCTCGCCAGCGCGCTAGAACTCGGGGACGAGCTCGAGGCTGTCGTCGCGTACGACGTACGGCTGCTGGACGCGGCCGCGGCTCACGGGCTCCGGACGACGAGCCCTGACTAGACACCGCTCAGTATTCCCTCCTCCGATGGCTGCATCGGGCAGGCAGCCAAGCGAAAGATCGAATAGCAGGGTTCGATATGGCTCTGTGAGCAAGCCGCTGTTCGAGTTCGACGCTTCAGGGGAGGTGGCGCGGCTACCGGAGTGAATCGTTCTGCCAACAGGTTTGCTAACGGCAGCAGGGACGCCCACCGACGGAACGGGACGAAATAAGCAGGGCGGGAGGGATTCGAACCCCCGGCCACTGGTTTTGGAGTTCCTCACCGCACATTCGAGTCAGCCGACTCTGGCTCCGCCACGATGTTTCTCCCTCCGGTTCCGTCCGGTCCCGACCTGGACCATCCGTAGAAGCCTCCGGAATCGGTTAGCAGTCCGTTAGCAGGATGCTGCGCTTTCCGCGCTGACTGCCTAGACTGATTCTCATGGCTCGAGCCGAGGCTCATCCCGCAGAGGTTTTCCCCGGCATCACGATGGATCCCGAGGTCCGTTTCGGGAAGCCGTGCATCGCCGGCACCCGGGTCGACGTGGCCACGGTGGTTGGAGCTATGGCCGCGGGCGAGTCAGTGGAGACGATCCAGAAGGAATACAGCCTCACGCTCGACCAGGTGAACGCGGCCCTCCGCTACGCCACCCACCTCGCCGACCACGCACCCCCGGCGGTCAAGCAAGACTCGTGAGGGTCTTGCTCGACGAGAACATCCCTCTACGCCTCTACCGCCGCCTCCGAGAAGGCAATCTCGACGTCGAGCACCTCGCGCGCGGTCCTCGCGGGATATCGGATGCCGAGATCATCCAACGCCTGACCGACGACGAGGATCTCGTCCTGATTACTCAGGACAGAGACTTCGAGAAGGTCAGGATCCTCCACGGTGGCAGGGTCATCATCTCGCGGCTGAGTCAGAGCATGCCGATCGACGACCGCGTCGGCATATGGGCTGATGCTCTCGCGACCTTTGTGGCCTCGCCGGCCGAGGGAACGCTCTTCGAGCTCGATGCATCAGGTGAAGTGACGCGGCTACCCGAGTGAACCGTTCTGCTAACGGGTCTGCAAACGCCAACAAGGATGCTCACCGACGAAACAGGACGGATAAAGCAGGGCGGGAGGGATTCGAACCCCCGGCCACTGGTTTTGGAGACCAGCGCTCTGACCAGACTGAGCTACCGCCCTAGGTGCGCAGCGCAGTCTATTCCGGGTCAGACGGTGGCGGTCCGGGCCCTCCGCGTCTTCCAGACCGCGGCCCCGGCGCCCAGCGCGGCGACGGCAAGCCCGGCGGCGTACCTCGATCGGTTCCTCGTCAGATGCCCGCGCACCTCGTCGACGCCGTTACGCCGGTAAGGGATGGCGGCCAGCGTGTGAACGAGCTCGGGCGGCGGTTCGAGGGTGTGCTCTCGCAACGCGGACAAGGAACCGAACAGGCTCTGATACTGAGAGAGCTCAGCCGTGCAGTCCTCGCAGCGCGACAGGTGTCGACGCACCTGAAGACCGACGTCGCCATCCCGGGTGTAAGCGGGAAGGATCTCTTGGACCTCTTCACACCTCATCGCTGCTCTCCTTCGAAGATCAGTTGCTTCAACTTCTTGCGGGCCCGATGCACCCGAACCTTTGCGGCGGTTTCAGAGATCGCCAGTTGAGTAGCGATCTCTTCGATACTCATGCCGTACACATCGCGTAGAACGACTGCCGTCCGATGCTGCTCCGGCAACCTCGCCAGAGCGGCTTCCAGCGCCCGAACCTCGATGCGAGCGCCGGCGATCGCCTCGACCGAACCCGAGGCCGGGAGCTCCGTCAGAACGTCGTCCTGAACCCCTGCCTCATGGCTCTGCCGGCGCCTGCGGCCCCGGTGCTTCGACAGAGCCGAGTTGCTGGCGACCCGGTACAACCACGTCTCGAACATCGCATCCCCGCGGAAACCAGAAAGTCCCCGCCACGCCTTGAGGTACGCGTCCTGCGTCGCCTCGGCAGCGTCGTGAGGATCTCCCAAGATGCGGAGACACAACGAGTAGACGTCCCGGTACGTCGCCTCGACCAGCTGGCCCCACGCTCTCTCGTCACCGTTGCGACAGCGCTCGATGACGTCGCTCGAGACCCGCTCTGCCGGAGTTCCGTCCCGGTGATCGCTTGGACGCCTCATATGCGGATGAGGTTACAGGGGGCCGGGAAGAGATCCACGGGCGAAGGGTCGTTCTGACGTCGCAGGACGACGCCTAGACGTAGTCCGGTCGACAGAAAAGGGCTAGTTGGAGTCGAAGATGGATTCGAGTCGAGAGAGGAGTTGTGCCTTGTCGAGCTCGGCCTCTCGTCTCACCCGCAACTGCTCCTTGGTCGAAGACAGCAGATCCTCGATCCCATTGATCAGCTCGTCGGTGTCGAACGGCTTCGTGAGGTACGAGTCGGCGCCCAGTTTGAATCCCCGCACCCAGTCGGACTCGGAGGTCTTGGCGGTCAGGATCAGGATCTTCATGGTCTCTTTGATGCCCGAAGACTTGAGCTCCTTCAGGACGGTGTAACCGTCCATCTGCGGCATCATGATGTCGAGTACGAGGACGTCGGGTGGGTCATCCAGCATCATGTCCAAGGCCTGCTGACCGTTCTGAGCCACGCCAACCTTGTGGCCCTCTTCGACCAGGATGCTGCTCACCAACGTCCTGATCTCGGCGTTGTCCTCAGCTATGAGGATCCGAGCCATCTGATGCCTCCCTTCGCAGTGACAGCCGCCCCCGGCAGCCACTGAGCCCGTCTCCGGGTAGTTACGTTCCTACTCGTCCAGTATGGACTCGAGTTGGGAGAGGAGATGCGCCGTATCCCGCTCCTGCTCCCGGCTAACTCTAAGCTCTTCCTTCGACAACTCCAACATCCGTTCCACCGCCTCGACGACCTCGTCCGGTTCGAAGGGCTTCGTGAGGAACAGATCCGCCCCCAGCTCCAAGGCGAGGTGCCGGTCGTGCTCGGACCCTTTGGCGGTGAGCACGAGCACCTTCACGGAATCCAGGACCTGGTAGTCGTTCATGTCTCTCAACACGGCGAGACCGTCCATCTCCGGCATCATCAGGTCGAGGACGAGCACCTCCGGAGGATCCATGCACATGGCGTCGACCGCCATCCGCCCGTCCTTGGAGACACGGACCTCGTGGCCCTCCTCGGCTAGAACGTAGGTGAGGAGATGGCGGATGTCCGCGTCATCGTCTGCGATATGGATCTTGGCCATGGTCAGCCCCTGCCACTCCCCCGCGTTCCCTTATCCCTGACCCCATAACCATCGGGACGACCTGCAGGCGACTTGAGCGACCCCAGGTGGAGGAGGGCAGCGATACGCTGGGGCCCATGATCGATTCTCGGATCCCCCGCTTCTCTCAGGGCGTGCAGGCCGTGGTTCTTGCCGTGGCCTTCCTCCTCGACTGGATCTGGGCCGTACCGATCCTGGCCGCGATCCTGTTCGCCTCGGTGCTCGGCGGGCCCCGGTGGAACCTGCTCGCTCTGCTCTACAAGGCCCTGCCGATCGGACCCGGCGAGATGGAGCCGGCGGCGCCCCCACGCTTCGCCCAGACGCTTGGAACCGTCTTCCTCACGATCGGCTCGGTCACGCTGGTGGCCGCGGAGAAGGGCACGACCACCTGGTGGGCGCTCGGCTGGGGACCGGCGCTCGCCGTCGCCGTGCTCTCGGCATTGGCCGCCACGACCTCCTTCTGACTGGGCTGCGAGATCTACCTGCTGGTCCAGCGGGCAAGGCGCCAAACGGGGTGAACCGCCTCGCTGTGCTCGCGCTCGCCTTCGCGCTGGGCGGTGTCTTCTTGTTGGCCTACAACCGTTATCGCTCCGGCTGGACCCCCTGGCCCGAGAGGTTGTCCATCGATGATCTCGGTCTGGAGCTCATGACCGGGTGCTGCGCGTTCGTGGTGTTCACCACGCCCGCCTGTCGCCCCTGCAAGGCGGCCCTTCGCGTTGTGGAAGCGGCGGTTCGTCAGGCGCCGGGCGTCACGGAGATCAAGGAGATCGACGCCATGGAGCGGCACGACCTGGCGGCGAGATACGAGGTACGCACGATCCCGACGGTGTTCCTGATCACCGCCAGCGGCCACGTGATCCGTCGGTGGAGAGAGGTACCGGAGCCCGAGGACGTTCGCGTCGCTCTCAGCGCGGTCTAGCCGGTTGGAGGCGGACCCACGCGTCTATCGGACGCTTCTAAGCGCCGCCGAGCTGCAGCAACTCAAAGCCGAAACCGGTATGAGCGTCAGCGTCTGCCTTCCCGCGTTGAACGAAGAGCGAACGATCGGCGAGATCTGCCGAGCGATCCGATCGCTCATGCCCGCACTCGTCGACGAACTGATCGTGGTCGATTCGGGATCGGTGGACGACACGATGGCGCTCGCCGCGCAAGCGGGGGCCGTGGTCTACCCGGTGGCGTCGATCCTGCCCCACATAGAGGTGGAGCGCGGCGGCAAGGGTGAAGTGCTGTGGCGGTCGCTGGCCGTCGCCCGCGGTGACATCGTGGTGTGGCTGGATTCGGACACCAGGAACTTCGACACGTCCTTCGTCCTCGACCTGATCGAGCCGCTGCTCGTTGATCCGGAACTCCGCATGACCAAGGCCTTCTACGACCGACCCTTGCAAAACTCCGAAGGGGCATTGACGACGGGCGGAGCGCGCGTGACAGAGCTGCTCGTGCGTCCCCTTGCTCACATCTTGTTCCCGGAACTGCTCGGCTTCATCCAACCTCTGTCCGGAGAGTACGCGGCCCACCGCGACGTGCTCCGATCCCTTCCCTTGTTCACGGGTTACGGGGTTGAGATCGGGCTGCTGATCGACGTGGCGCAAGAGGTGGGACTCGACCGGGTCGTGCAGGTCGACCTCGGATCTCGCATCCATCGCAACCAAGAGATCCTGGCCCTTGGTCGGATGGCATTCCAGGTCGCGCGCACGATGACGACACGAGCCGAGGAACTCGGGCGCTTGAAGTTGGCCAACGACTGGCCCGAGTTGATGCGTCAGTTCAGGAGCGACGGAGAAGGCCCGATCGCGGAGGAGCACCCCCTGCAGGTGGTGGAGCTTCCTCCTATGGAGAGCGTTTCCGGAAGCGAGCCAACCACGATCCAGTGACGCGGGACCCGTCAGGTGGGGAAGGCTCCGATGGTCCTCCGTCGGGCGGCTCGTCGGGAACGATCGAAGGCGGAACCACTCCGACCTCCGCCGCGGGGCTGGGCTCCACTCCGAGGACCCGCGTCGACCAGAGGTGGCTCAACAGCAGCTTGGCCACCGCCACAGCGGGGACCCCGAGCAGGACGCCCCAGAAACCTGCGATCGTTCCTCCGGCAAGTATCGACAACATCACCGTCACCGGGTGGAGCTTCACCGTTCTCTTCATGACGTTCGGACTGATGACGTGGTTGTCGATCTGCTGAACGACCAAAGCAACGAGCGCCGCCTTCAGACCCAGCCCGATCCCGTCGGTGACCGAGCCGATCACCAGACCGAGGCCCCCACCGATGAAAGGTCCGACCAGCGGGATCAGGTTGGTGAATCCTGCGATCGCCCCGATCACCAGCCAGAACGGGAGACCGATCAGGGCGAACCCGACGGCCGACATCACGCCTACGAGCAGCGCGACGAGGAACTGACCGCGGAAGAAGCCTCCGACCGTTCTTCCGACCTTGCCGCCAAGGTCCGCTACCTCCTCCCGGTGCGTCTCGGGCACCAGGTTCAGCAGATCGCGCTGCAGTTGAGGCAGGTCGATCAAGAGGTAGAGCGCGAGCAGGGGGCCGAGGATGAAGATGAGCAGCACCTCGATCACAGAAGACCCAAGCTCGGTGATGCGGTCCGCTGAAGCGGTGAGTCTCTCTCGGAACTCGGTCGTCACCTCATCGCAACGTTCGTGTGAGGGGGCGTCGGCGCCGGCCGTGTCGTCCGCGTCCAGCAGGCAGGTAACCGTCGCGGTGTCCACCCGGACACCGAAGCGATCCTCGAGATGCTCGCCACCGCGAACGATCGAGTTTGCCAACTCGACCTTGAACTCGGGCCATTGGTCGCGGAACGTCTCGACCTGATTCGAGACGAACGGGGTTATCGCGATGATCGCGAGAGTGAGTCCCCCGAGCACCACGACATAGGAAAGCGCGGTCCCCAGGGGACGGCTCACTCCCCGTTCCTCGGCGCGGCTGACCAAGGGATTCAAGAGGTAGATGATCAAGATCGCCAGGACCAGCGGCGGGAAGATGATGCGGATCCTGAACAGGACCCAGATCAGGATCGCGCCGAGGATCAGCAGCCCGATGATCGACCAGGCGGCTACCCCTGCGCGCCGGAGCCGCTCGCCTGCGGGAAGCCGCGGCAACGTGGGCGTCGACATGCGAGCAGTATCCCCCGCCGGGCACCGGGGAATCCCGATCAGAAAGGTTGTCTGCGGACCAGTGCCTCTGTGGCTGACGTCAGGAGCTCGCCCGGATCGGCCGGCTTTCCGTCCATCTCGACACCGCGGAGGTCGAGCACGTCACTGAACCCCGCGTTGAGGGCCATCCGCTCGCTGACCGACAGGTGACCGAACAACCCGAGACACGGCACCCCGTGCTCGTGTGCCATCGCCGCAACCCCGGCGGGCACCTTGCCTCTCAAGCTCTGTTCGTCGAAGCGCCCTTCACCCGTGATGACCGCGTCCGCCATACCGATCAGGTCCGCGAGGTGAACGGCGTCGGCGATATAGCTGAAGCCAGAGCGCAGTTCGGCCCCCACGAACGCCACGAGACCTGCGCCGATCCCCCCACCCGCTCCGCCGAAGGGCAGCGACGAGAGGTCGATGTCCAACGTGCCGCGCACGATGTCCGCCAGATTCACGAGGCCCCGGGTCAGCAACTCCACCTGGTCCGGCGACGCGCCCTTCTGGGGGCCGAACATCTCGGCGCTCATCTCAAGCGGGATGTCCACATCGCAGAGACCGATCACGGTGACGTCGAGGGGCTCGGAGGGCCGATCTATGTAGCGAAGCTCTGCCAGCGAGCCGCCGCCCGCCGGCAAAGGCCTGCCGCCCTCGTCGAAGAAACCCCAGCCGAGCGCACGGGCCAGGCCGACTCCCCCATCGGTCGACATGGTGCCTCCGACGCCTACGAGGACGGTCCCTCCGGCGCCGCACATCTCGGCCGCGGCCTTGATCAGCGTCCCGATCCCCTCGGAATCCGCCCGGAGTGGATCGCCGCTCGATGAGGCCGCGGTCTCGATACAGGCGACGTTGCTGTTGAGCAGCGCGATCGGCGCTCTCCGCTTGGCCCCCCAGGGATCCACCGTGTCCGCGAAGCGCTTCACACCCCCGACCGCATCGAGCAACACCTCCAGCGTGCCCGCTCCTCCATCCGCCAAAGGCGTGGCGGATACCCAGGCCTCGGGACGGACGTTGCGCACGCCATGCGTCATCGCCAGAGCTGCACCGGATCCCGTGAGGGTTCCCTTGAACTTGTCCGGAGCGATGAGGATGCGCACGGGCCCTACGATACGTACAGATGAGGGGTGAGATAAAGGTCACTCTCGTGTCGAACCGAGGACCGGTGACCTTCGTCCGCTCGGGACACGGGTTCGAGACCAAGAGAGGAGCCGGTGGCCTGGCCGGCGCACTCGATCCCGTGGCTCGTCGTCTAGGAGACGGCGCCATCTGGATCGCGGCTGCGACGTCCGAAAGCGATCGCCACGCGAAGCATGAGGGTCGGGTTGGATCGCTGCGATCTCTGCTCGGCTACGAGGTCGAGCTGCTGGACATCGAGCCGGGGACCTACCAGGACTACTACGACGTCGTCTCCAACCGGATGCTTTGGTTCGCCAACCACTGCCTGTGGAAGGAGGTCGGCCTCGGCGGCTTCGGGGCCCGTGAGGTGGAGGCCTGGCACCGGGCCTACGTCCCCGTGAACGAGATCTTCGCTCGTGCCGCCGTCGAGCGCTCAGACCGCGACACCTTGATCCTGATCCAGGACTACCACCTGTCGGTCGCCCCGCGCCTGATCCGGGAACGGGCGCCCGACCGCACGATCGGGCACTTCACCCATTCGTCCTTCTGCGGCAAACCCGGCCTCCAAGTCCTCCCCGAGCCGATCCCGAAGAGCGTGATCGACGGCATGTTGGGGGCCGATCTGCTCGGCTTCCACGTCGCGGACTGGGCGAACGGCTTCATGGATTGCTGCGAGTGGGTGGGCGCCGATGTCGACCGCAGCTCGGGACGGGTGACGCATCGAGGCAGGACGAGCTGGGTGCGGACGTATCCGATCCCTATCGATGCGGCGGCGCTGCGCGATCGAGCATCTAGGGCCGAGCCGGCGGCATGGGAGGCCCGCTTCGAAGCCGGATGGACGCACGGTCCGCCCGGCCCGGGGCATCTGGTCGTGAGGGCCGACCGCAGCGAGCCCTCCAAGAACATCGTGCGAGGGTTCGAGGCCTTCGGATCGCTGCTGGATCGCCGCCCCGACCTGCGACAGACGGCTCGCTTCCTCGCGTGCGTCTACCCATCCAGACAGTCGATGCCGGAGTACCGGGCGTATTCGGAGCGGATCCTCGCCTCGGTCGAGGAGGTGAACGCGCGCCACCCCGGATCGATCCGATTGCAACTCGATGACGAGTTCGATCGCACCCTCGCCGCTCTTCGCATCTACGACGTCTTGTTGGTCAACCCGATCATGGACGGGATGAACCTCGTCTCCAAGGAAGGGCCGTCGATCAATCGAAGGGGCGGGAGCCTGGTTCTGTCTCGGGGGGCCGGATCGTTCGCCGAACTGGGAGAGCACGCGGTCGCGATCGAAGATGCCCTCGACGTCGAAGCAACGGCAAGTGCTCTCGAGAGCGCCTTGGACATGGATGCGAAAGAACGGGCGAGGCGGGCCACCGCCTTGCGTCGCGTGGCCGAATCCCGCAGACCGGAGGATTGGATCGAGGCGCAGTTGGCGGATCTCGGCGCGATCCATGAGGGGGCCGAACCGATCACTCCTCCGCCGAGCTAGTCGTCCTCCGCCAGCGATCTCAGCAGTTCCAACATCCCCTGGGGGCCCTCCACGATCACATCTCCCCGCTGCAACAACTCGGGTGGAGCCTCACCGGACGAGACCGCGACCCGGACCGTGTCGATCCCCTGCCTTGATAACCGATCCAGAGCGTCGAAACCCGGGAGATCGACCACGTCATCTCCCGCGAACAGGACCGGATCGAGCGAGGAGTCGGCGGCGACCTCTAGAACGACGTCGGCCTTCGATAGTTGGATCGGAGGACGAAGCTCGAACGCCCGCTTGCCCTCTGCGTGCCATAGCCCGAAGCGCTCTGCGAGATCTGATGTGAGAACCCGAAGATGGTGCGACGCCGAGTCGTGATCGTCCGCGGCACGGTAGTGCAAGCCGACCATCACGCCCTTGTCCTCGACCAAGACCCCGGGTATCGCGAGCTGGCGGATCCGCTTCTCGGCCTCGTCGTACACCTCTCGCATCAGCCCTAGATACGGAGCCGCCAGGTCAGACACGACCACCTCTCCCGCGATCGCTCTCTCCGCGCCATGGACCCCCCAGATATCGAGGGAGGGGCCGAGCCATCCGAGGAGCTCACGAGCCGACCGACCGGAGATGATGCTCAGGGCCCGGTATCGCTCGGACAGATCGTGCAGGACCTCCACCACCCCCTCTGCGGGACGCGCGTCCGAGGGCAGCGGAACCAACTCGGACAAAGTCCCGTCGAAGTCGAGGAGGATGCCGGCGGTGGCCGCGCGCGTGCGGAAACGATCGAGGATCGATTGCATCCTCGGAGCGTAGACGGTGGCCGCAGCGAGCCTTCTAGACTGCTCGCGATGAAAGCCCGGCAGCTCTTAGCCGGCGCGCTCCTACTGCTGACGATGGTGGCGTGCCGCCCAGACACGGTCGACCTCGGTTATCGATATCCCGAAGGATCGTTGAGGTACAGGATGCGCGCCGAGGCCGGAGCGGAGTGGGACATCGGCGGTCCGGGGAAAGGCTCGTACGTCGTTACCTTCGAGGTGACCGAAACGGTTCAGTCTTCCGACGAGCAAGGAGCCGTCGTCACGGTCGAGATGGTCCCCGAGTCTGTCGAAGAGAACGGGTTGCCTTCTCCCGGGAGCGAAGAACGATCCTTCGCCTTGAGGATCGGACCGAACGGCGAAGTCCTCGAGGTTCTCGAGGTCGACGGCATCGAAGCTGACGCTCTCGATCCAGACGAGCTGATCTTCATCGGCACCTACCGTCCACCGTTGCCGCAGGAGCGGGTCCGGCTTGGTGACGCATGGGAGGCCGAGCAGGAGGTGCGCCTCGCATCGGTCTTCCAGCAGTTCGTGACCACCGGGACGCTGGAGTCGTTGGACCGTGACGCGCAGGGCCGCTTGGCACGGCTTCGCTACGAAGGAGACGGCCCTCTAGTTTGGAGCACGGTGCTTCCGCAGGGCGACGCCGAGCTGACCGGCTTCGCAGACACGGCCAGCGAAGCCGAACTCGATATCGACGGAGGATTCTTACGGCGAGCGAGCTCCTCGACGAGCGGGCGGTTCGAGGTACGCGTCGACCCCGGGGGCCAGCAGGCACCGATCACCGGGACCCTGGAGCTCGACCTCCGCCTGGACCTGGAGAAGCTCTAGATCAGACCTCGTCGTTGCCGACCACGACGTGGAGCGCGACCGTGTCGGACAGGTTGGCTGGTTTCGGCTCCGCGACCCAACCGAAACGGGCAGCAAGTCGCTCCGCGGCCTCCCGCGCCTCGGGATAGGACCAGAAGACGGTCGTCCTCGGATAGGTCCGCGACGCGCTCTCCAGGTTCTCGATCCGGAAGCCCAGCGCCGATAGTCGGTCGGCGAGAGCGTCGTCCGCCGAGGTGTCCGAGGTCGAGTTGAGGATCTGGATGTTGATCCCTTCGACGATCAGCTCCTCCTCCGCGCCGTCCGTCTGGGACGGCTTGGGCTGAGGCGATGTCTCGGGCGTCTCGGTTGGACTCGCCACGACCAGGCTTTCCGACACCTCGGGGGTGGGGGTCGGAGATTGCTTCTCCGTCTCCTGTGCAACGGGCACCGTCGGCTCGTCCCCGCCCAGGTTGCCTACGAGGAACCAGACCGCGATACCGACCACGGCTGCGAACAGGAGCCAGGGCAGCATCCAGCCCACCAAGGACCTATAGAAAGGCCCCTGTCTGCCTGCTGAGTGGCGGCCCACCGAGGGGGTCTAGCGCTTGCTGGGTGAGTATTCCGCGCCGAGGAGGCGGGCCACCCGCTGACGCTGGCGATAAACGCGGAGCCTCTTCAAGCGCTTGACCAGGATGGGGTCGTAGGCGAGCGCCGCCGGCTTCTCCAGCAGCTCGTTGAGTAGTTGGTAGTAGCGGGTCGCAGACATGTCGAAACGCTCTTTGATCGCCTGCTCTTTGACGCCGGCGTGCTTCCACCAGGACCGCTCGAAATCGAGTACGGCTTTCTCTCGTGCCTCTAGCTCTTCCATGCCGCCAGACTATGCCGCCGCCCGAGAAGGGGGGTGGATTTCTAGGGAAAGAGGCCTCGTGTGAGGTGGGCTTCTGCGACCCTGCCGACTCCGATCCAGTGGGCCGCCTGGCGCATCGAGAGGCCCTTGGACGTGGCCAGATCGTAGACCTCGTCGAAAGCCCGCTCCATGATCAGCCGGAGCCGATCGTTGACCTCCTCTTCGTCCCAGAAGTAGGCCTGGATGTCCTGGACCCATTCGAAGTACGAGACGGTGACCCCTCCGGAGTTGGCGAGGATGTCTGGCACCACGAAGACGCCCTTGTCGTGGAGGACCTTGTCGCCCTCGAAAGTGATCGGACCGTTGGCGGCCTCGCAAACCACCTTCGCTTTGATGGCATCGGCGTTCTTCACGGTGATGACGCCTTCGATCGCCGCAGGCACAAGGACGTCGCACTCGATCTCGAGCAGATCCGCATTCGATATCGGCTCGGCCCCCGAATAGCCGGACACGGTGCCCGCTTCGTTGCTATGTCTGATGATCGCCTCCGGATCGAGGCCCTTCTCTCTGTAGAGGCCTCCGATCGCGTCGGATACGGCCACCACACGGCACCCCGCATCGTGCAGGAGCTGAGCCGCGTGACCACCGACCTTCCCGTAACCCTGGATGGCCACGCTCACCTCGTCGATGCCGATGCCGAGAGATTTGAGCGTCTTGAAGATCATGTACATGACGCCGCGCGACGTCGCTCCGCCGCGCCCCTTCGATCCTCCGATCGAGACGGGCTTTCCGGTGACCACACCGGGAACGGAGTACCCAGAGTTCATGGAGTACGTATCCATGATCCAGCTCATGATCTCTTCGTTGGTGTTCATGTCGGGGGCCGGGATGTCTTTCTCCGGACCGATGAAGGGCAGGATCTCCGAGGCGTAGCGTCTCGTCATCCGCTCAAGCTCCGAGCGCGACAGCTCCTTGGGGTCGACCGAGACGCCGCCCTTGGCGCCCCCGAAGGGGATCCCCGCGATCGCGCACTTCCAGGTCATCCACATCGCCAGAGCCTTGACCTCGTCCAAACCGACGTCCGGGTGATAGCGGATCCCGCCTTTGGCGGGGCCGCGGGTGACGTTGTGGTGGACGCGATAGCCCTGGTACACGCGCGTGGAGCCATCGTCCATCCGGAACGGCACCGAAACGCTCAACGAGCGCTTCGGGCTGCGGAGGATCTGATGGACACCGGGGGCGAGGCCCATGAGCTCGGCGACCTCGTCAAGCTGCGCGAGCGCGGTCTCCCACGCGGTGTCGTGCGAGGTGTCCTCGCTGGGCGGACCTACCACTGGCTCTGTCGTCACGAGCCGGGTGTCGGATTCGAACCGACGGCCTACTCCTTACAAGGGAGCCGCTCTGACCACCTGAGCTAACCCGGCGATTTCAATTCGTAGTCTTGAGCCCAGCGTACCTTCTGACGAAGGCCGAGCAGGGGGATCCAGACACGCTTCTGATGTAACTAGAGCACGGCCAGACGTGCTCCAGTTAACCCAGAACGGTTAGACGGCTTCTACGTCTCTCGTTGCTAGGTGTTGTTCGAGTTTGCGCTTGATGCGTTGGAGAGCGTTGTCGATCGACTTGACGTGACGGCCGAGCATGTCGGCGATCTGCTGGTAGGACTTGCCGTCCATGTAGAGCTGAAGGACCTCGGTCTCGAGGGTGGAGAGCACCTTGCCCATCGAGTCCTTGATGCTCGAGATCTCCTCGGCTGAGATGACCAGGTCGGCCGGATCGATCGCGCGATGTACCAGCGCTTCTTCCAGAGGACGGTCGTCGTCACCCGCTGCAGGCTTGTTGAGAGAGACGTACGAGTTCAGGGGGATGTGCTTCTGACGGGTGGCCGTCTTGATCGCCGTGATGATCTGCCGTGTGATGCAGAGCTCGGCGAACGCCCGGAAGGCGGTGTTCTTGTCCGCTTGGAAGTCACGGATCGCCTTGAAGAGGCCGATCATGCCCTCTTGCACGATGTCTTCCTTGTCGGCCCCGGCTAGGAAATAGGTCCGCGCCTTCGCCCGAGCGTAATGACGATAACGATGCAGAAGCTCCTCGATGGCCTTGTCATCGCCCGCGCGCGCCAGTTCGACGAGTTCGTCGTCTTCTGTTTCTCGGAACGCGATGCTTCCCGCCAAGTTCCCCCCTGCGTGTGGCCCGCAGCCCTGCCCGAAAGAGCGGCCGGAGCGAGATGCCTCAAAGACTAGCGGACGAAGAGCTTCGGCGAGCGATCTCGAACATCGCGATCGCGCCCGCCACTCCCACGTTAAGCGAACCGATCCGGCCTTTCTGCGGGATCCGAACCAGACCGTCGCAGTGCTCACGCACGCTGCGCGAGAGCCCACGGTCTTCCGCTCCCAGCACGAGACCGATGGGAGGCTCCACGAGGTCGGAAGACCAGATGTCATCGGGCGCCTCGCCGTCCAAGCCAACTATCCACAGCCCCGCTTCCTTCGCTTGCTCGAGGCTGCGTCCCAGGTTCGGCACGCGCGCAACGCGCACGATCTCGGCCGCGCCGGCAGATATGCGCCTGACAGTGCCATTAACTCCAGCGGAACGATGAGCGGGGACGACGACACCGTCGAAGCCACAACACTCGACGGTCCTCAACAGGGAGCCGAGGTTGTGGGGATCGGTCACCCCGTCGAGGAAAACGACCTTGGCCGCGTCGGAGAACAACTCTTCCAGAGGTGTGTAGCGGTAGCGGCCGGTGAGGGCGACGACGCCTTGATGGTTCTCACCCTCCGCCAGCCGATCGACCTCGGCACGAGGGACGACGCGGACCGGGATGGCTGCCTCGTCGGCTCGTTTCCGGATCTCGGTCAGCACCGATGACGAAGACATCCCGCTGGCGATGAATATCTTCTCGGCCCCCCTGCGAGCGCGGAGAAGCTCTACGACCGGACGTCGACCCGCCAGTACGGTCGACGCAGCGTCTCGATCCCGGCGGTTAGTCGGCACCGAGTCGCCACCGAGCCCCGCTCGGCGTGTCCTCGATCAGGACCCCCAACTCGGTCAGTTTCGCTCTGATCTCATCGGCCTCTTCGAAGTCCTTGCGCTGCCGCGCTCTCTCACGGCGCTCGATCAGGTAGTCGAGCAGGCCGCCTACGAGCGCGGAGTCGATCGGCTCTTGCTCGAAGGTGAAGCCGAACACCCCGGTCAACTCGACGAAGGTGGCGGCGATCTCTGCAAGTTCCTCGCGCGCAGAAGCTTGCTCGTCGAGCTCGGACAGGAGCCGGTTCCCGTGTCGCACGAGCTCGTGGATGGAAGCGAAGGCCGCGGCGGAGTTGAAGTCGTCATCCATCGCCACGACGAAAGAGTCCACGTAGGGGCCACCGGCACCCGAGGCGCCACCCTGGACCTCTCTGACCGAGGAAGAGGCGGCAGGTAGCTCTCCCAGAGCATGCCGGACCGAGTCAGCGAAAGTGCTCCAGCGAGCGAAGCTCTGGTGGGCATCGTCCAGAGCGGTTGCGGAGAACGAGACCTGGCTCCGATAGGTCGCCTGGAGCATCCAGTACCGAACCGCGTTCTTCGAGTAGCGCTCCAGTACCTGACGAGCCAGAGCTACGTTCCCGAGCGACTTCGACATCTTCTCGTCTTCCATCTGCACCATCCCCGCGTGCAACCAGTAGCGGGCGAACGGAGCGGTCCCTGCGAGAGCTTCCGCTTGAGCTATCTCGTTCTCGTGGTGCGGGAAGATGAGGTCGCTGCCGCCACCGTGGATCTCGAAACCCATGCCGAGCAACCGGTCCGACATGACCGAACACTCGATGTGCCAGCCGGGGCGACCCGGCCCCCACGGCGACTCCCAGGCAGGTTCGCCTTCCTTGGCAGCTTTCCAGAGAGAGAAATCGAGCGGGTGTCGCTTCCCGGGATGCGGCTCGACGCGCTCGCCCGCCCGCATGTCCTCCAAGGTCCGCCCCGACAGCTTCCCGTACCCCGGGAAGCTCTCCACCGAGAACCAGACGTTGCCCTCAGCCGGATATGCGAACCCCTTCTCGACCAGGCCGCCGATCGCTTCGATCATCCCTTCGATGTGCTCCGTAGCCCGGGGCAGGTGGTCCGGTAGCTCGGCGCCGAGTCCGGCTAGATCGTCTTCGAACGCCTTCTCGTATTTCGCGGTGACTTCGTCGGGCGTTATCCCTTCGACGCGAGCGCGCTCGATGATCTTGTCGTCGACGTCTGTGTAGTTCATCACGAAGGTCACGTCGTACCCGCGATAGGTCAGGTACCGGCGGATCATGTCGAACCAGACGATCGTTCGCATGTTCCCGATATGCGCGTAGTTGTAAACGGTCATGCCGCAGCAGTAGATCGACGCCTTGCCCTCCTCGCGGGTCTCGAAGGGCTTGAGACTGCGAGTCATCGAGTCGTACACGGTGATCGTCATCGTCGCGACCCTAGCCGTCAGAGGCCCGCTCGAGGGAAGCGACGGCGAGCGAAGCGATCCCTTCGCCCCGGCCGGTGAAACCCATACCGTCCGTCGTCGTCGCCTTGATAGACACGATGTCCGGTTGCACGCCGATGGCGCGAGCGATGTTGGTCGTCATGTCCGTGATGTGTGGGGCCAGCTTGGGGGCTTCGGCGATCACGGTCGCGTCGACGTTGACGACCCGCCATCCGGCTCCTGCTACGGCACTTCGGATCTCATCCAGGAGGACGAGGCTCGACACGCCTTCCCACTTGTCCTCGGACGGGAACCAGGTTCCGAGGTCACCGAGGCCCGCCGCTCCGAGCAAAGCATCACCGATCGCATGGCACAACACATCTGCGTCCGAATGCCCGGCCAGACCAAGCTCGTATTCAAGCGTCAGTCCCCCGATGACGAGAGGGCGTTCCACCGCGAACCGGTGCGCGTCGACGCCGATACCGACCCTCATGAGTGGCCACCTGCCACGAGCAAGCGAGCCAACTCGAGATCAGCCGCCGTAGTGATCTTCACGTTGCGCGCAGACCCCGGAACGACCGCCACGGTGCCTCCTGCCCGCTCGATCAGCTCGGCGTCATCCGTAACCGCCACTCCGTCCGCGAGAGCCTTCTCATGAGCTGCTTTCAGGGTCTTGGTGTCGAACGCTTGAGGCGTTTGGCTCCGCCACAGGCGCGAGCGGTCGACGGTTCCCAGGACCCGATCCGAACCGACCTCTTTGATCGTGTCGTCCACGGGGATGGCGACGATCGCAGCATCCGCATCACCCAGCGCGTCGACCACACGCCGGACCTCGTCCGAGGAAGCCAACGGGCGGGCGGCATCGTGGATCACTACCACCGCGGCATCGACCTGCGCGAGCCCTGCTCTCACGGACCCTTGGCGGGACGCGCCACCCACGATGAAAGCAACGTCGTCGTACGGCTCGAGGGCCTCTTTGGTCCTATCCATGTGCTCGTCCGGAGCGACTACGACGATCGGTGCGCAACCGGCATCCCGAAGCACCTCGAACGACCACGCGATCAAAGGGCGATCTCCGAGCATCACGAACTGCTTCGGCAGGGACGTTCCGGCTCGCTCGCCCACACCCCCGGCCGCCAAGATCCCGGCGGGGGCCGCAGAGGCCTCTGCTATCCGAGGACCTCGTCGAGCATCTTCTCAGCGGCTTCCTCGTTGCAGTTCTTCGAGAAGGTCAACTCTGAGACGAGGATCTGACGAGCCTTCGTCAGCATCCGCTTCTCGCCGGCCGCCAAGCCCTTCTCCTTGTCGCGCTGGTGAAGGCTGCGGACCACGTCGGCGACCTGGTAGATGTCGCCCGAACGGAGCTTCTCGACATTCGCCTTGAACCTGCGGGACCAGTTGGTGGTGTTCGTGGTGGGCTCGTTCTTTTTCAGGACCTTGAGCACCTTGGGCACCTCTTTGGCGGGGGTTACCTGGCGCAAGCCCACCTCTTCGGTGGAGTCGGTCGGGACCATCAGGGTCAGCTCGCCGTAGGCCAGCTTGAGGATGAAGTAGTCGCGCTTCTCGCCGAACATCTCTTTCTGCTCGAGCTTCTCGATCACAGCAGCACCGTGATGCGGGTACACGACCTTGTCACCTACGCGGAATGAAGGCACTGTCGATGATCCTCCCTGCGAGTCGAACCGTTTGCGCCCGAGAGGGCGATCAGACACCGGATTTGGCCCCTAGAAAGGGGTTGTGTCTGTAACCAAGGGTAGCACGTAGGCCCCTCGTGCCTCCCCCACAGCTACGCCACGGCCGTGGTCCAGGTGACGTCTACAGCTTGTTGGAGAGTGGACACTTCGACCACGCGCATCGAAGTCGAGCCGAGCGCGGAGCCTTTGGGAACCACCGCGGTGGTGAATCCGAGTCGTTCGGCTTCGGCCATGCGTCGTTCGATCCCGGGTACGCGTCTGACCTCGCCGGCGAGGCCGAGCTCCCCGACCGCAACGGCCGAGGCAGGCAAAGGCCGCTCCGACAACGACGAGATGAGAGCGAGCCCGATCGAGAGGTCCGCGGCGGGCTCTCTTACCTGAAGTCCTCCTGCGGAGGCCACGAAGATGTCGCTCATGGCGAGCGTAGGCCCGTTGACCTTCGTCATGATGCCGAGGAGCAGGGAAAGACGCTTCTGGTCACAACCTATGGCGACCCGACGAGGCTGCGGGGCCGTCGTCGGGACCACCAGGGCCTGCACCTCGACCAGCACGGGACGGATGCCCTCCAGGCCCGCGAACACCGCGGACCCGGCCGTCCCCGGCAGACGGTCGGCGAGGAACATCGTCGAGGGATCGCCGACGCCCTCCATGCCCGTTGTGTTCATGGAGAAGACCCCCACCTCGTCGCAGGATCCGAAGCGGTTCTTCAACCCGCGGAGCAGTCTGAAAGTGCCCGTTCGCTCGCCTTCGAGTGACATCACCGCGTCGACCAGGTGCTCGAGGGTGCGGGGGCCGGCGACGGTCCCCTCCTTGGTGACGTGGCCGATCATCACGACCGCGGTGCCGGTTGCCTTCGCGAACCGAACCAGAGCGGCAGCGCACTCGCGCACCTGCACCACCGAACCCGCAGCGGATCCGTGAACGGGGTCCTCGACCGTCTGGATCGAATCGATCACCAAGAGATCGCAGGACTCAGCCGCCGCGGTCTCGAGGATGGCCGGCAAGGAGGATGACGCCGCCGCTCTAAGGCTCGGCCCGTCCAATCCCAAACGGGCGGCTCGCAGCGCAACCTGGTCCAGAGATTCCTCGGCCGTTACCAGCAGCGCGCGATGGCCGGCGGCCTGGAAGCCCTCGATCATCTGCAGAACGAGCGTCGACTTCCCGATCCCCGGATCGCCCGACAGGAGCACGACCGAGCCGGGCACCAACCCGCCCCCCAGGACGCGGTCCAGCTCGGCGATGCCGCTCCGCAGGCGCTCCGGCGTGGCGTGGGCGGCCGAGAGGCCGTGGACCTCGATCGCCGGGGCGGCAGCCCGCGACCTCGGTGAGACAGACGAGGAGGTCACCGTGTCCCAGCTGTCGCAGTTGGGACAACGCCCGAACCACCTGGGGGCCGAGTGGTCGCAAGACGAGCAGGTGAACAACGTGGATGTCTTCATGCCGCCACGTTAGCGAGCACCTATGACACAAATGAGAAGGCCGGGCCTCGCTAGAGCCCTGGGCACTTCCACCGTTCCTTTCCACACCAGTTGCGCTCAGCGAAACCCACGTGAAAAAGAACGGCCCACATGGCGAGATACACGCGAAAGGACCCGGCCGAGGCCGGGCCCTTTGCCTTGGTTTGGTTCAGGAAACTCAGGCTTCTGGGTTGGCTTCCTCCCCAGAGGCCCCCGCCCCCGCCAGCTCGACCGGTGGATGGTCGGGCGCAAGCGTGCGGTCGGTTTTCTTGAACACGATGCCTTCTTCGCCGTCGTCCTTGATCCCGACGTCGACGATGATGATCTCGCCGGCTTCGTACTCCTTCCACAGGATCTTCTCCGAGATCGGATCCTCGATGAGCCGCTGGATCGACCTGCGAAGAGGCCTGGCGCCCAGCGCCGGGTCGTACCCGATCTTGG
>JBKHXK010000011.1:0-69299 GCA_046566065.1 Actinomycetota bacterium
CGGAGTAATCCGTCGCCTAGCACCGGCTTATATCGGCGGAACCCTCCCTCACTCCGAACGTGAGAAGGGCAACGCCGAGGGAAGACCATGCGGAATTCCTAAGCTACTCAGTAAGGAAGCATGTGTCCCCGTATCGACTTCTTCGATCCTGAAGCTTGATTGAAGAGATGGCATTCAATGTCGCAAGACAAATCTATGGACGCCATAACACGCCGGCCCCTCGAAAGAGGGTGAAGACATAGTCAGTGCCTGCAGTAATGCAGGAATCACATGCGTGAGACAGTTCGGTCCCTATCCTCCGCGGGCGTAAGAGATTTGAGAGGAGCTGTCCCTAGTACGAGAGGACCGGGACGGACGCACCTCTAGTGTGACAGTTGTTCTGCCAAGGGCATGCTGTTTAGCTACGTGCGGACCGGATAAGCGCTGAAAGCATCTAAGTGCGAAGCCGACCTCAAGATGAGATCTCTCACCGGGTTAACCGGGTAAGGCCCCTTGCTAGACGACAAGGTTGATAGGCCGGAGCTGTAAGCACAGCAATGTGTTCAGGCGACCGGTACTAATAGGCCGAGGACTTGGTTTCGCTCGCGCTCGCTCTGGAGCTTCCAGGGTTACGAACCGCCATCACCGCCCACTCAGGCGATCATGGCGGGGATTGAAAACTGAATACGGTTTCCGGTGGCTATAGCGAAGGGGACACACCTGGTCCCATTCCGAACCCAGAAGTTAAGCCCTTCAGCGCCGATGGTACTGCCCTGGAGACGGGGTGGGAGAGTAGGACGCCGCCGGGATTTCTCTCAGAAGAAGCCGCCTCCTAGGAGGCGGCTTCTTCGCGTCCACCCGCTTTCCGTTTAGGCCCTAGCTCTGGACCTCGTAGAGGAGTTCGGCGACCTCGTCCAACTGGACGACTTGGCCGCCGTTCGACTGCTGAACCATCCACTCGGGGCGAGGGGCATCTCGACGGGCCGCGAGCGCCTCGCGCAGTCTCCGGATCGTCTCTATCTCTCGCTCTTGGTAGGTCACCCTTGGGTCCCCCAGGTGGGCGCCCTTTGCCGGGGGCGCCCAGAGCCGGTTGTCTTGTATCTGGAGTCGGCATAAGCCGCTTTCGGGCGCATGGCCCGCGCGGGCCATATAAGGCGTGACCCGAACGTGCCACGGTTCGGTTAGTCGCCACCGTTCACGTGTTGCTTGCGCGCAAGTTATCGCGATTCCTCCACTTAAGTCCCTTCAAAGGGGCGTCGATCCTCCTTACTATGCGACGGATGAGATCGAAGCGAACCCTTACAACGACCCTGCTGACCGCAGCGGTCGTCATGCTCGTTCCCACTGCGGCTCTCAGCGCGACCAAGACCGTGATGGCTCGAGGAGATAGCTGGGACCCCCGCCGGGTCGAGATCAGAAGAGGAGACACCGTCCGCTGGACGAACCCGTCGAACTCGATCCGTATCCACACCGTCACGTCGGCGAGCAACAACTGGTCGAAGAGCACTCAGCTCACACCGGGCTCGTCTACCAGCAAGCGCTTCCGCGAGACCGGGACCTACAGGTTCCGATGCCTGGAGCATTCCGTGATGGTCGGGCGTCAGTGCGACGGCATGTGCGGCGTCATCACGGTGACGCGCTAGCCCGACCCGACCCCCTTAGCGGACCTCGAACGTGCTCAGGTTCCGCGTCCTTGCGAAGCTCCGTTCGACGTTACCGACCTGATCGATCCCTCGCGACCAGGCGGTGTAGTTGCGGATCCCGGTTCCTCGACTCGAGCGCAGCCTCTCGCGCAACGAGTAGTAGACGGTGTCTGCCCCGGCGAGATCGATGCCCCATACCTTGCGGTCGCAGGGACCGGCGGCGAACGCCCCTAGACGGTGCTTGTACCAGCGGCATCTCCCGTTACGCATCTTGGCGCGCAGAGCGATCTGGACCCGATCGATCCCGGACCCGATGTCGTCGGTCTGGACCAGGAAGTCCCGGATCAGGTGAGGTCTATAGGTCCTGCCGTCCAGAGGCTGGTGGAAGAAGGTGGACGGCGCGGTGACGTCGGAGGCCGGGTTCTCGTCGTCCTCGATCGAAACGGTGGCGGTCGACGGCTCCGCGGGGTCGGCCCCGACCAGGTTCGAAAGCCCCACCGTGAAGGTCTCCGGGTCCTCTCGGACGTCGTCGTCGACGAGGGGAACGGTGAGCCGCTTGATCCGTTGCCCGACGTCGAAGGTGATCGTGCCCGAGGTGGCCACATAGTCCGCGGGGACCACGGCGCCGCCGTCTGTGGTCGTGTAGTCGACCGACGCTGCTGCCTGCACGCTTCCGGATCGGACCACGACGAGCTGGATCTCTCTGAAGTTCTCGTAGGTGGCAAGGCCCGATTTGGCGAAGGAGACGCGGGCGGGCCCGTCGTTGTCGACGACGCTGATGCTGCCTGCGCCCGTGCCCGCGATGGTGACCCCGCCGGTGGGCTCCGAGAGCTCGATCCCGATCGTCTCGAGCGGCTCGATATCGGAGTCGTCGACCACCGGGATGATCACCTCGTGCGCTCCGATCGGCTGGGGGAACACGAGGGTCTCGTCCTGGGGGGTGTAATCGGACCCCGGGGTCGCGGTGCCCTCGGTCGTCGCCGCCCTCACGGTCGCCGTGCCCTGGCCGTGGGTGCCTCTCCGGACCTCGATGGCGGCCCCCTCGGACTCCACCGTGAAGGCATCGGGAGCCGGCATCCAGATCATGTCGTGTGCCCCCGCCGCTCCGGCCAAGCCTGCCTGAGCGACCAGGCACAGCAGGACGAGCGCAGCTACGGCCCTGATCTGCACAACGCCCCCTCACGCGACGGTCGGTCTAAGGGGCGATGGTAGACCTAGAATGATGAGCATGAGGTCAACCCATCTTCGACTCGCTATCGCCGCTCTCGTCGCCTTCGGACTGATCGCGGTACCGGGCGTCTCGGTCAGTGCGCCGACCCGGATCAAGGCCACGGCGGATGAGACCTGGAACCCCGACTTCGTCCACATCTCTCCGGGTACCCGCGTCGTCTGGGCTAACCCGGCCCGGCACGACACCACTCACGATCTCAAGGCCTACGGCGGCAACTGGACCAAGCGTGTCGTGCTCGAGCCCGGGGAGCGGACGGCGAAGCGCTTCCGCAGTGTGGGCACGTACAAGTATTTCTGTCAGATCCACGGCCATCGCGCCGACGGGCAATGCCACGGCATGTGCGGCGTTGTCCACGTGATGCGTTAAAGCGTCCCGATCAGCATGCCTCGCGGCCCCGACCGCCGACCTTCGCGCCCGAAGACGCCCCAGGGCGTACGACCACATCGATCCGCGAAGACCTCCGGCGACACAGAGCGCTCTCCCAGTCGCTACGAGCCCGTCCACCTAGACGACGAGCTCACCCGCGAGCTGCGCGCCACCGCGCGACCCGGGAAGGGCGACATCATGGTCAAGGTGTTCGCCGACGCGATGGCTGCGTTCACGGCGGGGGACCTGGACGAAGCGATACGGCTGGGCGAGCAGTGCAAACACATCGCGCTGCGCTCCGTTCCGGCCCGCGAGTTCCTGGGGCTCGCGTACTACCACGCAGGGCGTTGGCAGGAAGCAGCGCGCGAGCTGGCCGCCTTCCGCCGGTTATCGGGCTCGAACGAGCAGAACCATGTCATCGCAGACAGTTACCGGGCCATGGGCAAGGCGGAGAAAGCCGTCGAGATCGTCGACCAGGTCGATCCTCGGAAGGTCGAGGCGCCCGTGTATTACGAGGCGCAGATCGTGGGCGCCGGCGCCCTGGCCGACCTAGGTCGTGTTGAGGAGGCGGTCGAGAGGCTGCGCAAGCTCAACCTGAAACCGCCTACCGCAGAAGCCCATCACATCCGCGCTTGGTACGTGCTTGGGGATCTGCTCGAGAGGACGGGGCGGTTCACGCAAGCGCGTGAGTGGTTCGAGGCGGTGGACTCCGCTGACCCGGACGCGACCGACGCCTCCGAGAGGATCAACAGACTCAAAGGTTGAGCTACCCGGCTGCCTTCTTGTCGAAGTAGCGCATGTACCCCGAGACGTTCATGCGGTAAGAGGTGGTGTGCTCCATGCGAGCCACGTCCCGCTCCGACAGCGTCGCTCCCAGATACTCCTTGTCCTTGGCGACGATCGCAGCAGTCACCTCGTCCAGGTCCTGGGATCGCTCGCGCTCGTCGGCGACCCAGTCGCCCCAACGGCGCAGTGCCTCCGCTGCCGCATCGAAAGCCTCGTCGAGCGGGAGGTCGGAGCGCCCGAAATGGGTGAACCAGAGCTCCGATGCATCCGATGCCCTCAGGCGCTCGATCGACTCCAGCGCCACGTCGAGCTTGAACTCGGGCGGGGGCGTGGCCGGCCGGATCGCGGCGATCCCTTGAGGACGAACGCCCATCGCGTCTCCGGTGAACACGATCCCGGTGGCGTCGTCCTTGTAGGCGTGGTGGTGCCCGGCGTGCCCCGGCGTCTCGATCGCGACCAGAGACCGGCCACCGAGGTCGATCCTGTCGCCGTCGCCGACGATCTCGATCCGCTGCTCGTCTATGGGATCGATCCCTCCCCAGAGCCGCTCCATGGCGTCGCCGTAGATGCGGCTGGCGCTCGACCACAGCTTCGATGGATCGACCAGGTGCGGGGCCCCCACGGGATGGACCGCGATGCGCGCTTCGGGGAAGCGCTGGGCGAGGGTGCCTGCCGCTCCGGCGTGGTCGAGATGGATATGCGTGACCACGATCCAGTCCAGCTTCTCGACGCCGGCGGCTTCGAGTCCCGCGATCACGTTGTCGACCGAGGACTTCGGTCCGGCCTCCACGAGTGCCGTCCTGTCGCCGCGGACGACGAAAGCGGCGGTGATGCCCTCGAATCCGTGCATCTTCGTGTCGATGACTTCCGGTTTGTGCAAGCCGGTTCTCCTGGGCGAGGGCGGATAGCGTGTCCGGGATGATAGCTGCCGGTGGTAGGCCGATCGTAGTGATCGTCAACCCCAACGCGGGCCGCTTGTCGGAGCGGACGAGAGGCGACGTGATCGCAGCCCTGCGCGCTCGGTTCCGGCTCGACGTCTACGCCACCACCGCCCGCGATACCGGGATCTCTATCGCCCAGGAGGTCGCGGAAGCAGGGGAGCATCTCGTCATCGCGTTCGGCGGTGACGGTCATGTGAACGAGGTGGCCAACGGGGTCGCGGGTACGGAGTGCGCGCTCGCGATCTTGCCGGGTGGCACGATGAACGTCTTCGCCCGGGCGTTGGGGCTGCCTCTGGATCCGTTCAAGGCGATCGAGCATCTCGTCGGCCGGCTCGAGGAACCAGCGCGCAGGGTCCCGCTGGGCCAGATGGACGAGCGCTACTTCACGTTCTCTGCAGGCTGTGGCTTCGATGCCGAGGCCGCGGAGCGCGTCGAGCGCTATGTGCCGAACAAGCGCAGGTTCGGGGAGCTGTTCTTCTACTGGAGCGCTTTCCGCGTGCTGGCGGGCTCCCATCGGCATCGCAACCCGACGATGACGCTTACCGGCCCTTTCGGGAGTCAACGGGTTGCCATGGCGATCGCGTCGAACTGCGGCCCTTATGCCTATCTGCTGGATCGCTCGATCAACGTTGCCCCCGAGGTACGTCTCGATGGAGGGATCGACGTGTTCGGTCTCCGCAAGATGCGGATCGAGGCCTTTCCCGTCTACGCCTGGCGCGCTGGCGTATCCGGCGACCTGGTCCACCACGACGACGTCTTCTACGCGAGCGACCTCGAGGGGTTCGAGCTGACGGGGGACCGGCCCTTCAGCCGGCACGTCGACGGCGAGCCGCTGGCTCCGCGCTCGTCGGCTCGCTTCCGCGTCGTCCGAGACATCCTGAAGGTGCAGGCCTAGATGAGCGTTCTGATGGTGGTGGGCAGGGGAGAGGCGGAGCCCGCGGTCGCCCGCCGATTGCTGGGTCAAGGCGATGAGGTCCGGGTGGTGGTGACCGATGCGTCCGAGAAGCCGGCCTGGGTGTCCCTCGGGGTCCACGTGGCGGTCGGCGACCCCACCGACGACGATCTGATCGAAAGAGCCGGGCAGAGCGCCCGCACGCTGGTTCTGTTCGACGGCCACGCCAACGACCCCGCGACCGTCGGGGCGGCCACCAAAGCGGCTTCGGCGGCCGGGATCGAGCGGCTGATCCTCTGCGCGCCCGACGTCTCTTCCGAGATCCGAAGGCAGGTCGAAGAGACCCAGAAGAGCTACGTGCTGTTGAGCTACGGCCGGCGTCTCTCGCTGAAAGGAAGGGCTTCGGTGGAAGTCATCTCGGAGGCCGTCGACGCCGCCGACGACATGAGTGGCGATCCGCGAGTGGCAGTGGATCTACGGGAGGAAGGTGCGCTCGGTCTGCTGGGCGGTCACGGAGAGTAGGCCTCTGGTCGCGTAAACGACACATGCTGGTCTAACCTTTGGGTAGCGGACGACGGGCGGGGGGCGGGCGATGAAGGTCTCGAGGGTCATGCGGAGCGCGGGCGCTCTCCGGCGGGTTGCGGCGACGACCGCGATGGTTTTGGCGGCCGGGGTCGTGCTCGCTCCGCCCGCTCTGGCGGTTGCGACCGCGTCGATCGGCGATGCGACCGTGACCGAAGGCAACAGCGCAAGCACCGATGCGACCTTCACGGTCACTCTGTCGGAGGCCAACAGCACCTCGACGACGGTGACCTACGAGACCTACGGGATCAGCGCGACTCCCGGCACCGACTACACGCATACCGCCGGCACTGTGACGTTCCCCGCGGGCGACACGTCCGAGACCGTTTCGGTCCCGGTCCTGGGCGACATCCTCGATGAGCCCGACGAGACCTTCGGCGTGGCCCTCACCTCGATCAGCAACGGGAACTTCGGAAGCGACACCACCGGGACGGGGTCGATCCTGGATGACGACCCGACCCCGACGATCTCGATCGCGGACGCATCGGTCACGGAGGGCAACACCGGTACGAAGACCCTGACCGCCACCGTCTCTCTTTCCGCGCCCTCGTCCCGCTATATCGCCGTCGACTTCGCGACCGCCGATGGAACCGCGACGTTCTCGCCCGGAGGTGATTTCCACACCACGAGTGGCCGCCTGGTGTTCGAGCGGGGCGACACTACCGAGACCATCACGCTGACGGTGGTCTCGGACACGCAGGTGGAGCCAGACGAGACCTTCGTCGTGAACCTGACCAACCCCGTCAACGCGACGCTGGCGGATGCCCAGGGCGTGATCACGATCGTCAACGACGACACGGCGGGCCAACCCCCACCGCCCCCACCTGCAGGAAGCGTGCCCACCATCTCGATCGGCAGCGCGCAGGTGCCCGAGGGGAACTCCGGCACGGTGCAGACGAACGTCACGGTGAGCCTGTCCGCGGCGAGCGACCGGTACGTGACCGTCGATTTCGCCACGGCGCCGGGGACGGCCACGTTCTCTGGGGCCGACTACCACCAGACCAGCGGCCGCTTGGCCTTCGCTCCGGGTGAGACGAGCAAGTCGATCCTGATCACGGTGGTCGGCGACACGTCCGTGGAGGGGGACGAGAGCTTCTTCGTCGACCTCAGCGCACCGACGAACGCGACGTTGTCGTCGAGCCGGGGCACGGTGACGATCGTGAACGACGACACCGCCCCGACTCCACCGCCTCCTCCTCCGTCGGGATCGACCCCGCAGGTCTCGATCGGGGACGCAGCTGTGGTCGAGGGGGACGCCGACGAGACGCGCATCGCGGTGGTTCTGTCGCTGTCGCAGGCATCGAACAGCAACGTCGCGGTGAGTTTCGCCACCGCCGACGGCACGGCCCTCTTCTCCGACGCCGACTACTGGCAGACGAACGGGCGGGTCGTGTTCGCTCCGGGGCAGACGAGTCAATCGGTCATCGTGACGATCGTGGGCGATACCAGGGTCGAACCGAACGAGGCCTTCTACCTAGACCTGAGCTCGCCCTCGGGTGCCACCTTGGGAAGGTCCCGGTCGACGGTGACGATCACCGACGATGACTCCAGCACGACCCCACCCACTTCGAACATGCCGGCGGTGTCGATCGGGGACGTCACCGTGCAGGAAGGAGATAGCGGCACCGTCGTCGCGACGGTGACCCTGACGCTGTCCGCTCCCTCGACCAGGCCGGTCGGTATCTCGCTCACGACGGTCGACGGAAGTGCGACCTTCGATGAGGCCGACTACTGGCGGACGAGCGGGACCCTGGTCTTCCAAGCCGGCGAGACGACCCGCACGCTGGAGCTGACGATCAACGGCGATACCGAGGTCGAGGGCACCGAGGCCTTCTTCGTGGATCTCTCGAGCCCTCAGAACGCCACGATCGACAAGGCCCGTGGCGTCATCACGATCGTCGATGACGAGAGCCCCACCTCGACCCGAACCACGCTGCGTGTGGTCAAGCGGCCGCGGTCGTTGACGGCAGAGGGTCAGGTCGTGCCGCCGCAGCCGGGCGAGCGCATGCGGGTGGTCCTCCGGAAGAGGAAGTCGGGCAGATTCGTGACGATCGGGTCCGAGCGCCCCGTGCTGGGCGAAGCCGACGTCGACGGCGACGGGATCTTCGAGAGCTCCTACGAGGCCCGCTTCCGCAGACCGCGTCGAGGCGTCTGCCTCATCAAAGCGGTGTTCCCGGGGAACGCTTCGCATGACCGGAGCGCAGCGCGGCTGCGGTTCCGGTGCTGACCGGGATGGAGGGAACGGAGCCAAAGGCCTAGACGGCCTCGGATACTCCCAGGTAGGCCTCGTTGATCTCCTGCCGGTCGAGGGTCTCGCCCTTGGCCTTCGACTTGGAGTAGATGATCGTCCCCTTCTCCATCACGAACACTCGGTCGGCGATGTCGAGGACCCCGACGTTCTGTTCGACCAGGAACACGGTGGTGCCGTCCTGGTTGATCCTCTGAGCTACCTCGAAGACCGTGAGCGTGAGCTTGGGGGAGAGGCCCAGCGAGGCCTCGTCGATAAGCAGCACCTTCGGGCGAGCCATCAGCCCGCGGGCGATGGCGAGCATCTGCTGCTCTCCACCCGACAGGGTCCCGGCGAGCTGCGTCCACCGCTCGCGCAGCCGGGGGAAATACTCGACCGCCTGCTCGACGAGCTCGCGGGTGCCCTTGCGATCCTTCTTGTAGGCCCAGGCCCCCAGACGCAGGTTCTGGGCGATCGTGAGCTGGGGGAACACCCGGCGGCCCTCGGGCACGAGGACGATCCCTTTGGACACCAGCTCGCGCGGGTCCATGCTGTGCATCTTGCCCTTGGCGTCGGGCCCGGAGATCTGCTCGCCGTTGAAGGTGATCGAGCCGCTCCACGGCTTCAGCAGCCCGGCCAGAGTGAGGATCGTGGTCGTCTTCCCTGCGCCGTTCAGCCCGAGAAGCACGGCGGTCTCGCCTTCCTCGATGTTGAACGAGATACCGCCGAGCACCGGCAGCGAGCCGTAGCCCGCTCGGAGGTCCTTCACCTCAAGAAGTGACACCGAGGGCCTCCTCTTCATCCGCAGGTGCGTCCTCGGTCTCGACCTCGCCGCCCAGATAAGCGGCGACCACCTCGGGGTGGGAGCGGACCTGCTGCGGCAGGCCCTCGGTCAGGATCTTTCCGAAATTCAGCACGTAGACGTAATCGCAGACCCCGACGACCAGGGGCACGTGGTGCTCGATCATCAGCACGGTCAGGTTCAGGGTCTTGCGCAGAGCGAGAAGCCGCTCCCCGAACTCGTGGGCCTCGTCCGGCCCCATCCCCGAAGAGGGCTCGTCGAGCAGCAACAGATCGGGATCGGTGGCGAGCACCGTCCCCACCTCGATGAGCTTCAAGGTTCCGTACGGGAGGCCGTCCAACCGTGAGTTCGCGAGATGCGCCAGTCCGATGAAGTCGAGCACCTCCATCGCGTTCGCCCGGAGCTTGCGCTCCTCGGCGAAGGAGCGAGGCGATCCGAGGATCGCGCTCAAGCTTCCGTACCCGATGCGCGAGTGCTGCGCCACCATGAAGTTCTCGACCACGGTGAGCTCCCGCACGAGCCCGATGTTCTGGAAGGTGCGCCCGATCCCCAGAGCGGTACGGCGATGCGTGGGCAACATCGAGATGTCGCGTCCCCGGTAGATGATCTGCCCGGTGTTCGGGGTGTAGGCCCCCATGATGCAGTTGAAGAGCGTGGTCTTCCCCGCTCCGTTCGGCCCGATCAGGCCCACGATCTCCCACTCGGGAACCTTCACGTTCACGTCTTCGAGCGCTACGAGACCGCCGAATCGGATCCCCGTGTTCTTCACCTCGAGAACTGCGGTCATGCGTTCTCCTTGGGGTCGTCGTGGCCGGTGTCACCGGCGGGCTCTTCCGGCTGACCGTGCAGGACGGGCTCGGTGTCCTGCTTGATCTCCTCGGTCGAAGCCTCGGTGGCGTCGCTCTCACCCTTGTGCAGGCCGAGCTTGTGCATGAGCCCGCCCCCAGACTTCTTCGACTTCTCCTTGTGATGCCCGTCGGGGTGCATCGAGAACTTCTCGCCCCGGATCCAACGGGTGATGGGCGAGATCTGCTCGGCGATCCCGCCGGGGAACTGGATCAGGGTGAGCATCGCGAGAGCGGGACCGATGACGAGGGGCAGGTAGCTGGCGCTGCGCTTCAGGGTGTCGCTAACGAAGTGCTCGAGGGTGGAAGAAAGCTCGATGAGGAACGGGAACAGGGCGAAGAAGGCAGATCCGATGACGACCCCGGTGCGGTTACCCAGGCCCCCGATCACGACCATCAGCACCCAGAGCAGAGCGATGGCGAACTGGAAGTCGTTCGAAACGACGTTCTCGGCCCGGAACGCGTAGAGCCCACCGCCGACGCCGGCGAACAGCCCGGACATGATGAAGGCGATGACCTTGTACTGGGTGACGTTGATGCCGTACGAGGCCGCCACGGGCTCCGAGCCTTTGAGCGACAGGATCGCCCGGCCCACCTTCGATCGCACCAGGCGCCAGTCCAGATAGATCACGGCCGCGAGGAAAGCGAAGGTCAAGAAGGCGAACTGCGTGTCCGAGTCGAAGGCGTTCGGACGAGCCGCCGGCATCCCCGCGCCACCGCGGGTCAGGAACTCGATCTCGAAGATCGACGTCTCGGCCACGAACCCGTAGGCGAGGGTGATCAGAGCGAGATAGAGGCCCTTGATGCGGAGCGCCACGATCCCGAGCAGACCTGCCGCGATCGCGCCGCTGGCAGCGGCCAGAGCCATGCCGGTCAGGAACGCTCCCATGTTGCAGCCCGCCTCAGGGGTGCAGCCGGCCTTCTCGGTGACGTAGTAGGCGGCTACGAACGCGGCGATACCGACGAAGCCGTGATGACCGAGCGAGACCTGTCCGACGTAACCCAGGACGATGTTGAGGGAAAGTCCGATGATCGCGTAGATCACGGCGAGCGAGATGCGGTCGGCCCAGAAGCCGGGAACGGTCGCGGTGACGAGCAGCGTGCCCCCGAGGGCTCCGACCAGGACCACCAGCCGGGCTACCCAACCGCCCACGCTCGGGCGCCAGCGGTCGGAGGCGGTTGCCCGCGGCGGGGGCGTGACCGCCGCTTCGGCCGTAGCCATCAGGCCTCGCTCCCGAGGAGGCCCTGCGGTCTGATCAGCAGCACCAGCAGGAGGACGAGAAGCACGGCGACGTTAGCGGAGCCGGGGATGATGTCCTGGATGAACTGAGCGTTCGCCCCTTGGCCGATCTGGTAGTGACCGCCCGCCCACTGCGCGAGTTGCTGGATCAAACCGACGGTGATCCCTCCGAGGAAGGCGCCGGGGAGGCTCGTCATGCCTCCGATAACGGCCGCGGTGAAAGAGGCGATCAGCACGCCGGCCGTCATGATGCCCGGGGTCAGAGGCAACGAAGGCGGGATGTAGAGGATCCCCGCGATGGCCCCGAGGAACGCGGCGGCCCCCCAGATGAAGCGGGAGACACGCTCGACGCCGATGCCGACCACGCGTGTTGCGAAGGCGTCCTGTGAGGTGGCGAGGATCGCCAGGCCGAGATCGGTCTTGGAGAAGAAGTAGCCGAGGACGACGGCGAGGAGCAGCAACACCCCGACGATGAGGAGCAACTGGGGCTCGATGTTGAAGCCGTAGACCTCGGGTCCCACCGGCTCGCCGGCTGCGTCGACCGGGTTGATCAAGCGGGGGAGGTCCTTGGCCTCCGGCAGGAAGAGCATGATCTCGACCCCGATAGCGAACAGGGCGAAAGCGATCGTTGCGACCAGGAGGGTGATCCTCGGAGCGTTCATCAGGGGCCGGATCACCACGCGCTCCATGAGCAGTCCGATCAAGACCACCACCGACACCGCCACCAGGATGGCGGCCCAGTAGGGAACCTTGGGCGACTTCACCTGCTCGATCAGCACGTACACGATGAAGGCCGCCAGCGTCCCGAACTCGCCCTGGGCGAAGTTGAAGACCCGGGCTCCCTTGTAGACCAGCACGAGACCGATCGCTACCAGCCCGTACGCGGCGCCGGTGAGCAGGCCGATGATGACCGGGCCGTTGGGCCCGGTGGTGTCGCCCGCGCCGAGCACGAGGATGATCCCGACTACTGCGGCGATGACCGCGGCAACGATCGATGTCCTCATGTGGGTGGGAAAGTTACTCCATCAAGTCGAGCTAGAACCGGGTGGCCGGGGACGTGACGATCGTGTGCCATCTGTTCGTCGAGCAACGCGCCTCGCTGACGTAGGTCGAATCCGCCCCGAAGTGGTCGCTCGAGGAGTAGCTCAGAGGAGGTCCGACCCCGACGTTCTGGTTCCGGATCTTCTCGACCGCCAGGATGAAGTTCTCCCGTGTGAGGTCCTTGCCCGCCGCCTTGAGGAACTCCCAGAAGTTCTTCCCGGCGATCCACGACAGCCACATGAAGTCGTCGCCCTGGCCCTTGTCGGTAAGGGAGGCGGACGCCTTGCGGAAGTCCGGGTCGTAGCGGTCGCTGTCGATCCAGGCCGGGAACGGGGAGAAGAAGTGGGCCCCGTCGATCGAGGTCCCGCCACGGCAGGCGACGCTCGCGACCGTGTCGAAGGTCTTGGTGATGCCGACGCCGACCCACTGAGGCCGGTAGGCCTGGGTGTCTGCCTGCTTGAGTACGTTCAGCCACCAGACGGGCGAGGTCAGGACGAACACGTTCTCGATCCCGGCCAGCTGCATCTCCTGAACGACCTGGCGGGCCTCGGAGGTCCCGGCGGTCTTGGACACCTGGCGGTCGTACGAGATGCTCAGCCCGGCCTTGGCCGCCTCCGCCTTGAAGGTGTCGTGCGCGTCTTTGAAGGACGCGGTGTCGAAGAACAGCATGCCGTTCTTCTCGCCCTTGGCCCCGAGCTTGTTGATCATGTATTGGACGAGCAGAGGAGCCTGGTCGGGGTAGGTCATAGAGGTCGTGAAGTAGGTGCGGAAGCTCGACACGAGCGACTCGGTCACCCCGGCCGAGATGTATGGCACCCCGACCGATTCTGCGTAGCGGGCGCAGGCCTGGATCTGGTCCGTGCCGGCGGCGCCGGAGAGCATGAAGACCTGGTCCTTCTCGACCATCTCCTTACATACCGCAACCGCGGTGGACGGGTTGTACTGGTCGTTCTTCAGAACCACGGTGATCGTGCGGCCGAACAGGTCCTGTCCCTTCTCGGCCATCCAGCGGAAGTAGAGGTCCTTGCCCGCGTCGACGGAGTCAGAGGGGACGGGGGCCGCGCCCGAAAGCGGGGCGTGGATGCCGATCTTGATCGAGTTCGCCGTGACGCCGGTCGTGGTGCTGCCCGAGGGGGCCGGGCCGCTGGGCCCCTCCTCGCTGCCGGGGTCCGTGGAACCTGGGTCCGTGGAACCGGGATCGCTACTGCCGGGACCGCTACTGCCGGGGCCGGTTGACCCGGGCAGGCCGCTGCCGCCGCCGGAGGCCGCCAGCACGTCGGGGTCGGTGATGCCCTCCTCCACGTTTCCGATCACGTTGCCCTCGGCGTCGACGATGTTGCCCTCTTCGTCGACGGTCGCGCCCGGGGGCAGGCCACCCGCGAAGGAGCCGCCGAGCGGGCCTTCGATCTTGGAGATAACGCCGGGCTTCTGGCCGCAGGCGGCGAGCAAGACGATCGCGAGAAGAAGTGCGGTGGTGGCTATGCCTCTGCGCATCGGCGTTCTCATCCCTTCTTGATACCTGGAATCTTCCGGAACAGTGAGGTGACCTTCCCGGTCACCGGCTTGATCGAGCTGCCGATCGTTGCCAGACCGGACTTCAGCCCCGAGAGGGGGCCGGCTACCGCCGCTGCGGCCGCGGCTCCCTGCATCCCACCTCGGGCGGCGTTGATGCGATGGATGTGCGCCAGGACGCCGTTGGGCCGATGGGAGTGCGTGTTCTCCAGGACGATCGAGCGGACCATCGAGAATCCGATGAGGCCCGCCAAGATGGCCATCCACACGTAGCCGGGCATGGCTTCGACCTCGGGACCTTTGGCGTTCGTGAGCGCTGTGTCCTCCCCGGGCGGGACGTCTTCCGGGGCCGCACTGTCGCCCCCCGCGGGGGTGGTCGTGCCGCTCCCGCCAAGATCACCCGTGCTGCCCGAGTCCAAGCCACCGCCCACGCTCGTGCTCCCGAACGAGCTGGTCCCACCCGTGCCGGAGCTGATGCCTGGGTCGGTGGGGGGGATGGTCTCGATCGGGGGAAGGCTCTCGCCCTCCCCGGGCGTGAAGACCAGTTCCGTCACGACGCCCTTCTCGACCTTGGGGCCGGTGAAGACGACCCTCCAGTTCGGGTCGTCGTCTTCAGCGTCCTTGGGGGCTTTGGGACGCAACATGATGCAGGTGCACAGAGGGGGGGTCTCGGTCCAACTCTTCGCAAGGGCGGTCAGGTCGAAGGTCCACTGGTGGTCGGCGTCCGGGTCGGTGGGGTCGGCCTCTGCATCGTTCTCGATCTCTTTCCGCACGCCCTCAGGGGCTCCGGCGCAGTCGTACTTGGGCATCTCCTTGTACTGACGAGCGTCGCCGTCACCGAATATCTCACCGACCTCGCACGCGACGATGACCTTGCCTTCGGGATTGCGCGCGTCGGTCTCTTCGCATTTCTGCTTGGCGGTCGTATCCGGGTTCTCCCGGCATCCGGACTCCGCTTCGAGAAGCGTCACGGTGAACTTCGAGACCTTGGAGCCGAGAGTCAGCATGGTCAGATCAAAGGCAAGGGCGGAGACCTTGTCCGGCGTCTCGTAGTCCCCGTTGACCACCTCTACCGGGATGCGGCCTTCGGCGCACGTCTCCTGGGGGGCTCCGAGGCTGCTGGGAAGTCCCGGGCAGAAGGGGTTGGGAGCCTCGCCCGAGACGCTCCCGACCGGGGTGTCGATGTTCTGGTTCTGCTGCGGTTCCCAGTACCAGGCCTGACCGATCAACGACGGCTCGGCCCGGGCGGCGAGCGCGGGCACCGCGAACACGGCACCCACTAGAAGCATGATGAGCACTGCTGCAGCTGTGGCTCTCCGAGTCATGTATCTCCCCCAAGCCATAAGTAAGTGTGTTCTGCCGCCGACCGCGAAGTCCTTCTCGCCCGGGCGATTCTAGCGCGTCACCGGTTTATGGAACGGTGTGCGCTTATTTTACTACCCTGGTCCCGATGAAGCGCATCAAAACCCTCTGGAGCTCCCTCTTCGGGGATGCGGACCGCCGCATCCGGATGGGGCGCGTGATCGGCTTCTTCTTCATGACCCTGGGCGTGGTCTTGATCGCCCTGGCCTGGAACGGGGCGGCCAACCGCAACTTCGTCGAAGGTCAGTTCCCCTACCTGCTCTCGGGCGGGGTCATGGGACTCGCCCTGGTGATCGTGGGCGCCACGCTTCTGTTCCTTGCCACGATCAGGGCCGAGCGCGAGCTCATGACCGACCGCTTCGACGAGATGATCCGTCTGCTCGGTCGTAACCTCAACCGGTTGTCGGTCTCTAGCAATGGCTCCGGCACGATCGGACCCCAGGTCGTGGCGAGCGACACGGTTTTCCACCGGGCCGAGTGCAAGATCCTGCAGGGCAAGGAAGGGCTCGCCACGGTCACCGTCGAGCAGGCCGAGGCCGAAGGGCTCACCCCTTGTCGCGTCTGCGAGCCTCCGCGTTCCGAAGCCTCGAAAGAGGCTTCGTCGGATGCCGGCGCCAAGACCGAAGTGCTCGCGGCCACCGGGAACGGCGGTCCTAACGCAGGGAGTGAAACACCAGCCCGGTGATGGCTTTCGGCCAGAAGTAACTGGCCTTCTGCGGCATCCGCTCTCCCGAGGTAGCAACGTCCACGATCTCCGACGCTCGTAGAGCGCGCAGCAGTACACCGAAGTCGTGGGAGCCATCGCGCACCAGGCCGAGGATCTCCTGAGGGTCTTTCGAGAACGTCAGCCCTGGCGAGTCCTCGTCCAGCACGCGCTTCAACAAGACCTCGTGCAGACCGACCACGTCGAGCGATCGCCAAGCCGGATGCCGCTCACCGACCTCCGCCACTACCTCCGCGTCGGACAGGCGCGCGAGGTAGGACCCCTCGGAGAACACGAACAGATACGAGTGATCGGCGCCATCGCTCCCCAACAGCGAGTCGGCTTCCTCGAGATCGGCCGGCTCGGCCGCGAACCCAGAGCGGAGTCGCTCCACGACCGTTGCCGTCGAAGTGGTCGTCTTGACCGCCCGGTTGTAGGGGAGCACGACGAGCTCCTCCGAGTCGGCGTCGACGCAGAAACACATGATCGAGTCGTGGTCACCCTCGATGCTCTTGGCCGCCTGCTCGCGGTGGAAGGCGAGAGCCGTCTCGTAGCGATGGTGGCCATCCGCGATCACCAGGGGGCCGGGAGAGATCGCATCCGAGAGCATCTCGAGCTCGGCAGGAGCGTTGATCACCCATAGACGGTGCAGGATCCCCTGCTCGTCTTGAACCCGGACGGTGGTCGGCCGGTTCTCCAGAGCGTCGAGGAAGGGAGCCAGGCCACCTCCGCCTCGGTAGATCGCGTAGATCGGGGACACGTTCAGCTCGACCGCTCGGAGGAGCGCGAGGCGGTCCTCTTTCGGCCCCTGCATGGTCCGCTCGTGCGGGAGGACCCCGGCGTCGTGGCCGAACTCCTCTAGCTCCAGGGCCCCGATCACCCCGGCGACCCGCCGGCGCGAGCCGTCCGCGGCGGTGAAGTCCTGGCGATAGACGTAGAGGGAGTCCTTCTGGTCTGTCGCCAGGACGCCGCTCTCCAACCAGGTGGTGAACAGGTCGCGCACCGCGGCGTAGCGATCGTCGCCCGCACCGCTGCGTTGCGCCAGCTCGAGACGAACCGCGTTGTGCCCGTGCCGGTGGTGGAGCTCCGCCTGTTCCGACGGCGAGATGATGTCGTACGGGGGGCAGATGAGCTGCGCCATCGCATCGGTGTCCGCGTAACGGATGCCTTTGAACGGCTTCAGTGTGGGCATGGGCGGGATATTAGGCGCGGGGCGCTAGCGACCCCAGGCGTGGGCGAGATGAGGTTGTTGCGGGCGGCCGCCCAACAAGAGGATCGCGATCATGCCGAACAGGAACCCTCCAACGTGCGCCATCCACGCGACCCCGCTGTGATCGCCGACCCCCGCGATGTCCGGTCCTCCGATCAGGAACTGATAGACGAACCAGAGGCCGAGCACGACGAAGGCCGACATCTTGATGACGGTCCAGATGATGACGATCGGAACGAGCACGTTCACCTTGTGGCGCGGGAACAGGATCAGGTACGCGCCCATGACCGCGGCGACCGCGCCCGATGCGCCCACGGCGGGGACGTACTGGCCGATCCCATTGCAGCTCTGTGCAGCTCCCACGAGACAGCCCTCGACGACGCTGCTGTCCATCGGGTCCAGACGCAGGGTCCAGAGGACGTGGGCCAATCCCGCCGCGATGCCTCCGAGCAGATAGAAGAGCGTGAACTTCACCTTGCCCAGGAAGTCCTCGATGTTGTTGCCGAAGACCCACAGGAACAGCATGTTCCCGCCGAGGTGAAGGAAGCCGCCGTGCATGAAGGTCGAGAACAGCAGCGACCACACGAAGGCACCGAGGGTCGGCTCGGTGGGCCCCGGCAACAGCGAGGGGCACTCGTTCGAGAGCTGGCAAGGAACCGGGGCGTTCTCGTAGAAGTACAGAGCGGCTTCCTCGGAGACCCCGAATCCGGGTTGCACGAACAGGAAGACGAGGATGTTGATCGCGATCAGAGCGATCGTGATCGCGGGGAAGTTCCGGGTGGGATTCGCATCCGATAGCGGGATGAGAGAGATCACCGGGCGCAGTATAGGTTCGACCGGTGCGGGCAGATCACGTCTGGAGGTAGCCGTGTTGGATGAACTGAGAAGGGTTGCGATGTTCAGCTCGGGCGTTGCGGAGCTGACACGCTACCGGGCCGAGCAGATCGTGAAGGACCTCGTCAAAGCCGGGGACGTCCGACGCGAGCAGGCGTCGACGATCGTCCGCGATCTTCTCGAGACCAGCAAGGCCAGCCGCAGCGAGCTGCTTCGCTTCGTGCGTTCGGAGATCCAGAGCCAAGTGGCCACGCTCGGCCTCGCCAGCCAGCGGGACCTCGACCGGCTGGAGCGCCGCGTCGCCCGCCTGGAGAGCGAGCGCTCGGCTGCCCCCAAGAAGAGCGCGGCGAAGAAGACCACGGCCAAGAGGTCCACCGCGAGGAAGTCGACGGGGGCCAAATCAACGTCTTCCGGCTCCTCTTCGTCATAATCGGACTATGTGGCAAGACGCTCAGACGCAAGACCCAGAAGACGTGGCGGCCGGCGTGCTGGCCGAGCTCGAGCGAGCTGCTCAAGCGGATCACGAGACCAGGCTCCAGGTGCTCGAAGAGCTCTATCGTTCCCTCGAGGCCGAGATCGAGTCCTCGAGCGCGGATTCGCTGAACTAGCGATATCTCCCCGTCGGGCGGCGACCCGCACGTGAGCAAGCACACCAGGTTGGACGCAGAACTCGTTCGGCGCGGGCTGGCGCGCTCGAGGGCCGAGGCGCGCAGAGCCGTGGAGGCGGGCGAGGTTCTGGTCAAGGGCCTTCCGGCCACGAAGCCGACCTCGATGGTGACGGCGACCGACCCCATCGCCATCGCCGGGCAGCGGGCCGCCTTCGTCTCACGCGGGGGCGAGAAGCTGGACGGCGCGTTGAAGCGCTTGGATGTGCCGGTCGAGGGACGACGCTGGCTGGACGTCGGCGCCTCGACAGGCGGCTTCACGGACCGGCTGCTGCAGGGCGGTGCGGCCGAGGTCATCGCTCTCGATGTCGGCTATGGACAGTTGGACTGGCGCTTACGCAACGATCCGCGCGTCCGAGTCATCGAGAGGACGAACGCCCGGTCTCTCAGACCCGGCGACCTGCCCTTCGTGCCCGACGGGGTCACCGCCGATGTCTCCTTCATCTCGCTTACCGTTGTCCTGCCCGCGCTCGTAGCCTGCGCGGCCGAGGGCGCCGATCTCGTGCTGATGGTCAAACCGCAGTTCGAGGTCGGCAAGGAAGCGGTCGGAAGAGGAGGAGTCGTGCGGGACCCGGAGCTCTGGCGTGCGGCCGTGGCCGGCGTCGTGGATGAGGCACGCCGTCTGGGCCTCGGCTTGCAAGGCGTAGCTGCCTCACCCCTGGCAGGCCCGGCCGGCAACCGCGAGTTCTTCGTCCACCTCCGCGGGGGGCCGGGGCTGGACGATTCCGCCATAGATGCAGCGGTGGAGGGTCTCCGATGACCGACATCGGCCGGATGGCTCTGGTCACCCACGATGGCAAGCCGCTGGCTGCGGAGATCGCCGAGCGTGTCGGAAGGATCGCCGCCGAGCGCGGGATCGAGATGACCGACGAGGGTCCGGATCTGGTGGTCGCGTTGGGAGGCGACGGCACTGTCCTGCGCGCCGCACAACTCGCTCATCGCGCGGACGCGCTTCTTCTTGGGGTCAACCTGGGAACGTTGGGCTACCTCACCGAGGTGGAAGCGGCGGCCGCAGCGCCGGCGATCGCCTCGATCCTAGATGGTGACTTCGAAGTGGAGGACCGGATGATGCTCTCGTGCGAGGTGAGCTCCGGCGACACAGAGGGAAGCTTCGTGGGGCTCAACGAGGTCCTGGTCGAGCGCGCTTCCTCACGCCGCTTGGTGAGGCTGGAGGTAAGTGTGGGAGGCGAATCTCTTGCTGCCTTCAATGCCGACGGCGTCATCGTGGCAACCCCCACCGGATCGACCGCGTATGCGCTCAGCGCGGGCGGTCCGATCGTGTCGCCTCGTGCGAACTGTCTGGTCCTGGCCCCCGTGAACGCGCACATGCTTTTCGCACGCACGTTCGTTCTGGCACCGGAGGAAGAGGTGCAGATCTCCCTCGGCGGTAGCGATCAGCACGCGTCGCTCGTCTTGGATGGACACGAGGGCTCGGAGATCACGAGCGGGAGTCTCGTGACGGTCGGGCGGCACCCTCGCCCTCTTCGCCTCGTTCGCCTCTCGGGGCCGGGCTTCGTGGAGCGCTTGCGAGTGAAGCTCGGCCTCCCTCGCTGAGGAGAGCGCAAACCCCGCCCGGCAGCGGGCCCGCCCGTAGGATTCTGCCCATGCTGAATGAGCTCGTGGTGGAGAACCTCGGAGTGATCGAACGGGCCGAGCTGGAGCTCGTGGCCGGCAGCAGCGCCCTCACCGGCGAGACCGGTGCCGGGAAGACACTCGTGGTCTCGGCTCTGAGCCTGCTACTCGGGGGGCGTGCGGATCGAACGCTGATCCGTCACGGGGCGAGCCAGGCTCGCGTCGAGGCCAGGTTCACCCTGGACGCAGCCCACCCGGCCCGCGCCGCACTGCTGGCCGCCGATCTGATCGACGAAGACGCCGTGGAGTTGGTGGTGTCCCGGTCGATCGCGGAGGGCGGCGGCAAGGTGCGGATCGATGGACGCCTGGCGACCGTGTCCACCCTGGCGGAGATCGGCCCCACCCTGGTCGAGATCGCAGGGCAACACGAGCACCAGAGGATCACGTCGGCGGCGGATCAGCTGCTGCTGGTCGATCTCTTCTCGGGGCCGAGGGCGTTGGACCTTCGACGAGAGGTGAGCGCGTCGGTACGCGCGGCCGCGGCTGCGGTGCGACGGGCCGAAGAGCTCGAGGCGGGGGAGCGGGAGCGCGAGCGGGAGTTGGACGTGGTGCGCTTCGAGGCCGCCGAGATCTCCGCTGCAGCGCTTCGGGAAGGGGAGCGAGACGAGCTGATCGCTCGTGCCGGCGTGCTGGAGCACGCGGAGACGATCGCGGAGGCCATCGCGGCGACCCGGGCCTACCTCGATGACGAGAGGGGCGCCACCGGATCGGTTCGGCAGGCCGCCGACTCTCTGGGCAGAGCTGCCGAGAGGGACCCGGCCCTTTCGGGCCCGACCCAGAGGTTGCTATCGGCCGCGGTGGAGCTAGAGGATGTGTCGCTCGAGCTCGCCCGTGCGATGCCTTCTTCAGACCCGGAGGCGCTGGAGGGGATCCGCGAACGGATCGGAGAGATCGACCGCCTGCGTCGGAAATACGGCGACACCGAGGCCGAGATCCTTGCTTACCTGGACAAAGCTTCGGCGCGGTTGCTCGAACTGGAGAGGGCTACAGGGGATGTCGAGGTCGCACGCCGGGAGGCGGTGGCCGAGACCGAGCGCGCTACGGAGCTTGCGACCGAGCTCTCCTCGATCCGCCGGGAGGCCGCCCCTCGCCTTGCGTCAGAGGTGAACGACATCCTGGCTTCGCTGGCGATGGGGTCGAGCACCTTGGAGGTCGGGGTCACCGACGCCGCTCTCTACGAAGGGGGCTTGGACACGGTCGAGCTGCGCGTCGCATCGACCGGGCACCCCTCGCGTCCGATCGGGAAGATCGCGTCGGGGGGAGAGCTCTCTCGCCTGGCCTTGGCTCTGCGGCTCGCGACCGGCCGGTCGGCCGGGTTCGCCTCGACCCTGGTGTTCGATGAGGTCGATGCAGGGGTCGGGGGGGAGGCCGCCAGGGCCGTAGGCGCCGCTCTGGCAGAGCTCGCCCGCTCCTCCGGGGTGCAGGTCGTCGTCGTCACCCACCTGCCACAGGTGGCGGCGGCCGCAGATGCGCATATGCGAGTGGTGCGCGTTCCAGCCGCCGACGGTTCGGCCTCGGCCCTGGTCGAGCGACTCGATGGCCCCGCGCGGGTCGAAGAGCTCTCGAGGATGCTGGCCGGTCTTCCGGACAGCGAAACCGCCAGGGATCACGCCCAGGAGCTGCTCGACATCGCGAAGTCTGCATGATGGTCAAGCGTCTGCGCAGGCGCAGCGAGCCGGCCAACCTCCCCCGCGGTGCTATCCGGGGTCGGGCGCGCGTGGACAAGAGGACGAAGGATCTGACGAAACGTCTGCAGCCCGGCGACATCGCAGTGATCGATCACGAAGACATCGATCGCATCGCTGCTGAGGGACTCGTTCAGAAGCAGGTGAAGGCGGTCGTGAACGCGTCCCGTTCCTCGACGGGCCGGTACCCCAACCTGGGCCCGCTCCTGTTGTGCTCCGCCGGGTTGCATGTGATCGACGAAGCCGGGCCGGGCGTGATGACGATCGCGGAGGGGGCAAAGGTCGTGGTGGACGGCGACCGGGTGTACAGACAGAACGGCGAGGGCCTGGTCGAGATCGCGCGGGGGAAGTTGCTTACCCTCCAGGATGCCGAGAAGAAGCTCGATCTTGCGAAGCAATCGATCTCCACCGAGCTGGAGCGCTTCGCGGAGAACACGATCGGCTACATCAAAGACGAGCGCGATGTTCTCCTGGAAGCGGCCCGCCTTCCCGAGGTCAAGACCGATTTCCACGGGCGGCACGTATTGATCGTGGTCCGGGGTTACGACTACAAGGACGACCTCGCCGCTCTGACCGCCTACATAAGAGAGGTGCGTCCTCTCCTGATCGGGGTCGATGGGGGAGCGGACGCGCTGATGGATGCCGGTTTGAAGCCCGACATGATCATCGGAGACATGGACTCGGTTACGACCGAGACCCTGTTGGCGGGGGCCGAGCTGGTCGTCCACGCTTACTCCGGCGGGCACGCGCCGGGGTTGGAGCGCCTCGAGGCGTTGGGGCTTCCGGCGATCACGTTCGAAGCGTCGGGCACCTCCGAAGACATCGCGATGCTCCTGGCTTTCGAGAGGGGGGCGGAGCTGATCGTCGCGGTGGGCACCCACGCCAACCTGATCGAGTTCCTCGACAAGGGCCGGAAGGGGATGGCGTCCACGTTCTTGGTGCGGCTGCGCGTGGGTCCGATCCTCGTGGATGCCAAAGGTGTGAGCAGGCTCTATCGCGGTCGGATCCGTCGTTCGGACCTGTTGCTGTTCGTGATGGCAGCGCTGGTCACGATGGCGATCGTGGTCTCGGTGACGCCGCCGGTCCGGTTGGACCTCGAGATCTACTGGGAGCAGTTCAGAGATTTCCTCTTCAACATCAGGCAGGCGATCTTCTGATCGATTTCCGGTACCACCTCATCTCTCTGATCGCGGTCTTCCTCGCGCTCGGTCTCGGCATCCTCATGGGCTCGGTCGTGCTTAGCGACCGCTACGTCGCTCGGCTGGAGAGCCGGGTGAAGGGGATCGAGGCGCAACTCGACGAGCGCAGGGAAGACATCGTGGACCTGAACGATCGTCTCGACGTCCTGCAGGACTTCTCGGCCGAGGCGCAGACGCGCATGTTGGACCGCTCCCTGATCGGACGCGAGATCGTTGCGATCGAGCTGCCGGGTGCCGATGGGAAGCTTCGAGAGACGCTGATCGATGCCATCGAGACTGCGGACGGAGCCCTGACCACCACGATCCGGCTGACCGAACGTTTCGCGCTCGAGGACGAAGGGGCGCGCCAAGACCTCGCCGCCATCTTGGACTCGCCTGCAACGGACGCGGCCGAACTGCGCGCGGCCGCCGCTTTCGCCCTCGGACAGCGAGCTGCCGCGGCCACCCAGCGTCTTGACTCTGGACGCAGCGGCTTCGGATCGCTGCGGTTCGAGACGCTCGTCGACGATCTGGAGGCTGCCGATCTCGTGGACGTCACGGCCGAGGAGGACGCTCTGGTTCCTTCAGATGCCGCTTTCCTCATCCTGGGCGGGGCGGCCGACGACCCGACCGTGGGTACGGGCGAGTTCTCGGTCGAGCTGGCTTCTACGCTGGCCTCCAGAGGAGCGCCCGTGGTCGTCACCGAGACCGCCGACAGCGTCTGGCAGCTGGTGCAGGCCGTGAGAGACGATGCCGATGCCGTGTCTACCGTGACCACGGTGGAAGCGGGCGAATCCGTGCCCGGTCAGATCGGAGTCGTGCTGGGCCTCGAGCTGGCGATCGACGGCGTGACCGGCCACTACGGCAGCGGCGACGGGGCGACCGCTATCGTGCCGCCTCCCACCTCCGAAGGGTGAGCGAGGAGAGGTCTCTCGCCAGGGGGGCCGCGGTGATCACCATCGCTACCGCGCTCTCCAGGCTCACCGGCTTCGTTCGCGTGATCGTCGTCGCGGCTGCGATGGGGACGACGTTCCTGGCCAACACGTACCAGACCGCGAACACCGCGCCGAACGTCGTTTTCGAGCTCGTCGCCGCCGGCGTTCTGACGTCCGTGTTCGTGCCTACCTTCGTGGACTACCTCGTGAAGGGACGTCGGGAGGAGGGCTGGGACGCGGCCAACGCTCTGGCCTCCGCGGCGTTGGTGGCTCTGGTGGCTCTGTCGGTGGTGTTGGCCTTGGCGGCTCCGTGGGTGATGCGGCTGCTCACGATCGGCGTCACGGACCCTCGTTTGCGGAGCGATGAGATCGCTCTCGGTTCGACCTTCCTCAGGCTCTTCGCCCCACAGGTCGCGTTCTATGGCGTTGGGATGATCATGACTGGAGCGCTGCACGCACATCGCCGCTTCGCGCTGCCCGCCTTCGCTCCGATCTTCAACAACATCGTGGTCATCGCCGTCTATCTCACCTACGCGGCGATGCGGGGAAGCGAGGAGCCCAGCGTCGGCGAGATCTCGGACGGGGAGGTCCTTCTGCTGGGGGCCGGGACCACGGCGGGGGTCGTAGCGATGACCGTCTGCCTGGTTCCACAGTTGGCCCGGCTCGGCTGGCGCTACCGCTTCCGCCTCGATCTGGGCCACCCGGCGGTCCGGCGCGGCGCGCGTCTCGGCGTGTGGGCTCTGGGATATGCGGGCGGATACCAGGCAGGACTGATCGTCGTCTTGCTGTTGGCCAACCGGATCGAGGGAGGCGTGGCCGCCTATCAATGGGCTTTCACCTTCTTCTATCTTCCACACGCTCTGTTCGCTATCCCCATATTCCACGTGTTGTTTACGGCTATGTCCGAACACGCTGCCTTGGGAGAGGAGGCACGTTTCACAGAGCGTCTGAGTGACGGTCTCGGGATGCTCGCGTTCCTGTTGCTTCCCATCTCGGGGTTCTTGATCGCAGCCGCGCATGTGTTGATCCGCGTGACTCTGGAATATGGGGTGATGACGGGGGCGGGTTCGACTCAGGTGGCGCGTGTGCTGGTCGCCTTCGCCGTCGGCCTTCCCACTTATTCGGCCTTCCTAGTGCTCACCCGCGCGTTCTACGCGGTCGGCGATGTCAGAACCCCGGCGCTCGTCAACGCGGCCGCGGTCGCGCTTGCCAGCGCTCTCGGCGCGGCCTTCTTCTTCTGGTTCCCGGACGATCGCGGGGTCGAAGGTCTCGCCCTCGGGCACTCCGTCGGGTTCGCGGTTGGTTCGGTGCTGTTGGGGCGGGTCTTCCGCCGTCGATGGGGTGAGCACGTGAGCGGCGCGCTGGTACCTCGATGGGGCCGGGCCATGCTGTGGACCTGCGTGTCCGCGCTGGCTGCGTCGGCCCTGGTCGGTTTCGCTCCGGGATCCACCAAACCGGGGGCGGTGGCATCTCTCGTGCTCGCGGCCGCAGCAGCCGCCGTCGTCTATCTCGTCGGCATGAGGCTGTCGGGATCGCCGGAGCTCGGCCGGGCTCTGTCGCTGCTTCCGGGGCGCGCGCGGTGAGCGTCCGGGTGCTGCAGGTGCTTGGACGATCGGCGGGTGGCATCGCTCGCCATGTGGCTCAGGTGCTCGAAGCGCTGGACGGAGCCGACGGCCTGACCGTCGACGTTGCCTGTCCACCGGATCTGCCGATCGCGATGCCGAAAGGTTCTCACGATCTGGTGATCCCGGACGGTCTCGGGGGACATGTGGGAGCGATCCGCGCCTTGCGCTCGATCGTGGCAGGCAATGGTTACACGGTCGTTCACGCCCACGGTCTGCGCGCCGGCATCGACTCCGCCTTCGCGGCGAAGGGTCACGCACCCAGCATCACCACGGTCCACAATCTCGTCCGATCGGAGATCGCGGGTAAGAGGGCGGTGGTGGACCGTTGGGCCGAGCCGCTGGTCGTGCGGCTGTCGGATCGCACACTCGCGGTCTCCGAAGAGATCGCCTCCCGGTTGCGCCGGGCCGCTTCGAGCCGAGCGGACAAGATCGAGGTCCTTTACCTGGGCATCGGTGCCGCTCCCACGGTGAGAAAGACGAGAGCCGAGGTGAGGGCCGAGCTGGGTCTCGGCGAGGACCGGCATCTCGCGGTCGCCGTCGCTCGCCTCGCACCGCAGAAAGCCTTGACGGTCCTGTTCGACGCGATCGCGCTCACGGCCGCACCCGTGACGCTGGCAGTACTAGGGGAGGGCCCCCTCGAAGAGGAGCTTCGCTCTTACGTGGCTCACATCGGCTTGAACGAAGAGGTCCGGTTCTTGGGCTTCCGACCCGACGTAGCGGATGTCGTGGCGGCCGCCGACGTCTTCTGTCTGTCCTCGATCTGGGAAGGCGTCCCCCTGGCGGCACAAGAGTCGATCCTGCTGGGCACGCCGATCGTCTCGACCGACGTCGGGGGGATGAGCGAGTTGATCGTAGATCGTCTCTCCGGTCGCTTGGTCCCTCCAGGGGATGCCACCTCGTTGGCAGCGGCGATCGACGAGGTGTGCCTGTCGGAGCAGATCGGGCAGGCCTACGTCGCGCGCGCGAGGAGCGATCTCGCGGAGCGGTTCTCCACCGAGAGGATGCTGAACCGCCTCCGCGAGCTTTACTTGGGGGGCGGCCGTGCGTCGTAAGACGGCTCTGGCGGGGGTCCTTGTCGTTGCGCTCGCTCCTCTCCTACAGCAGCCGGCTCTGGCTCAGGAGACGTGCGCGCGGGTCGTGATGTTCGCCCTTCCTACCGTTACCTGGGAGGAGATCGCGGAGAGAGAGCCACCGCACCTGCTCGCGTTGGCAGACCGGGGCGCGCTCGGCTCGATCTCGGTGCGGACGAACTCCTCGCGCACCACATATGCGTCGGGCTTCGCGACGATCGGAGCCGGGACGCGTATGGACGTACCACCAGGAGCGGGACTCGTTGCGGACGGGATCTCGGAGGGCTTCGCCTCCGTGACCGTAGGCGGTCTGGACCGGATCGAAGACCTGGCCGCGGAGCAGGGATACAGCTCCGCACGACCGGGAGCGTTGGGCGAAGCGTTGGAGGGCTCTGAAGAGGTCGGCGAGCATGCCGCGGTGGGCAACGCCGACCCCGGGAGCGACCCCCCCTCGCCGGCGGTGTCCGTGAGTCATGTGGCGCTGGCGGCGATGGATGCGGAGGGAGAGGTCCCGCGCGCCGCGATCGGGGGGGACCTGCTGCGTGAGGACTCCTCCGCTCCCTACGGGGTTCGCACCGACGAGGGGTCGATCGAGGCCGCGGTCGACGAGGTGCTGGACGAGCGATGCAGCGTCCTGATCGTCGATCACGGGGACCTCATACGGGTCGATCGCGCGGCGGCGTCGGGTCTGGAGTTGGAAGGCGATGCGCGGGAGGTAGCGCTGATGGCCGCCGACGACCTGTTGGGTCACGTCCTGGCGCGGTTGGATTTGGACAGGGACCTGTTGCTGGTGGCCTCGACGGCGTCTCCTCTCGCGGTCGACGAGGTCCATTTCGGCGTCGCGTTGGCTGCGGGTCCCGGATTCCCCGCCGGCGCCACCATGAGCTCCCCCTCGACGCGTCGCGCCGGCATGGTGACCCTGCCCGATATCGCGCCGACGATGCTCGCTCATCTGGGCATCCCGCGACCTGGATCGATGTTGGGGCGCGCGTGGCACGCCGACGGCCTCCAAGAGGGGGACAGGATCGCGACCGCGGTCGACCTCGATAGAGAATCGGTGTTCATCGATGCCATCCGAACGCCGGTCTCGACCGCGTTCGTCCTGTTCCAACTGCTCGTCTACGCGGCCACGATCTGGGTGTTGTCGCGCCGAGAGCGTGGACGAGGTGAAGGTCGTGGCTTCCAACGCGTCCTGCAATCCGCCGCGCTGTTCCTGGCTGCGTTCCCGCTGTCCACCTACGCGGCGGGCGTCGTTCAGGGACATCCGATCGGAGCGGGCGGCTACACCGCCCTGCTCGTTGGACTGACGCTTCTGATCGTCGGGCTCGCCAGCACCGCAACTGGAGATCCGCTCCAGCGACTGCTGATCGTGGTGGGCGCGACGTTCACCGTCCTCGTGCTCGATCTGGTCTTCGGTGCTCCTCTCCAGCTGAACACCGTCTTCAGCTACTCGCCGATCGTGGCCGGGCGCTTCGCCGGCATCGGCAACATCGGCTTCGCGATCCTCGCAGCCAGCAGCTTGCTGACCGGCGCGCTGATCGTCCATGTTCTGGGCGATTCGGGCAGGGCGCTCGCGGCGGTGGCTTTCCTGTTCGCTCTGACCGTGGTGGTCGACGGAGCTCCACAGTTCGGAAGCGACGTGGGTGGGGCGATCGCGCTCGTTCCCGGTCTCGCGATCTCGTGGCTGTTGATCGCGGGACGTCGGCCATCGTGGAAGGCGGTCGCTCTCGCGCTGTTGGGCGGTCTGGTGGTGCTCGGCGGTTTCCTCGCCCTGGATCTGGCGCGCCCCGAGGAATCCAGGACGCATCTGGCCAGACTGTTCGAAGACGTGCGCAGTGGTGGGGGACAGGTCTTCAAGGACGCGATCACGCGCAAGGTCCGCACGAACCTGCGCGTGCTCGGGTCCACGATCTGGACCTTCGTGGTGCCGCCCGCGCTGGGACTCCTCGCTTGGCTGCTTCTGCGGCCTCGGTGGCAGTGGCTCTCGCGGACCTTCCCGAAGGTACGTGCCGGGCTGCTGAGCGGCCTGGTCATGGCGGTGTTGGGTTACGCGGTGAACGATTCCGGCATCGTGATCCCCGCGATGATGTTCTCCTACCTCGTTCCGGTAGCGGTGCTGGCCCATCTCTCGCATCAGGCCGACCAGCAGGAGGGCGCGTGAGCCCCCAGCCGTTGCTCATGATCTTGGGGTCGGCTCTCCTGGGGTTCCTCGGCGCGTCGCTGCTCGTGCCGGTCTTCCTGAACGACCCGCCGAAGAGACTGATGAGGCGCAACGTCAACGGCCGCGAGGTCCCGGCCGTGCTCGGATGGCCTCTGGCCCTGGGAGGTGCGATCGCTCTCGTCTCCGTCGCCATAGCCGCCATGGCGGGATGGGATCCGGCGCCGAAAGGCGAGGTGACGCTCGCGCTCGCGGTCGTTCTGGCGGTCATGACGTCGGCCGGAGCGTGGGACGACCGGGGCGGGGATGAGAGCTCGCGCGGCTTCAAGGGACACCTGGGGGCTCTCGCTCGAGGCCGGATAACCGGCGGCGTCCTCAAGATCCTGGCCGGAGGGGTCGCCGGATTCGGAGCGGGGGCGATCCTGTTCCCGGGGGACCCGGCTCGGCTCGTGGCCACGGCGGTCCTCGTCGCCTCGACCGCCAACCTCGTGAATCTCTTCGACCGGGCTCCGGGTCGGGCCGGAAAGGTCGCCTTGCTGCTGACGATCCCGCTCCTGGCCTTCGGTCACACGGGCTGGGCGATCGCAGCCGCGGGCATGGCCGGGGGCCTGCTCGCGTGCTTGCCGGTGGACCTGACAGAGCGAGCGATGCTCGGTGACGCCGGGGCGAACCCTCTCGGCGCGATCATCGGACTCGGCGTCGCGGTCTCGCTGGATGGTGCGGCGCTGTGGGTGGCGGCCGCTTCGATCGTGGGGCTGAATCTCGCCTCCGAGCGCTGGTCGTTCTCGCAGGCGATCGCGCGGACACCCTGGCTGGATCTCCTCGATCGGGCGGGTCGGAAATGAGGGGAGCTGCGGCCCCCGCGTGCTAGCTTGGGATGACTTCCCCCAAGGTCGCCGGCAGCTTCGGCGTTGACCGGGTCGTGCCTTGGGGTGACGTCACCTATTGGCCGGCTCGACGGATGGAGGACAGGTGGCGAAGCACGTTTTCGTAACGGGTGGGGTTGTGTCCAGCCTCGGCAAGGGCCTCACGGCCGCATCGGTCGGCCGGCTCCTCAAAGCCCGCGGGTTGAGGGTCATGATGCAGAAGCTCGACCCCTACATCAACGTCGACCCCGGCACCATGAACCCGTTCCAGCACGGCGAGGTGTTCGTCACCGAGGACGGTGGCGAGACCGACCTCGACCTCGGCCATTACGAGCGTTTCATCGACGAGAACCTCTTCCGTGCCTCCAACGTCACCACCGGGGCGATCTATTCGAACGTGATCGCCAAGGAGCGCCGTGGCGATTTCCTGGGCGACACCGTTCAGGTCATCCCTCACATCACGAACGCGATCAAGGAGCGTATCCGCTCGCTGGCCGAAGACTCGGGCGCCGACGTCCTGATCACGGAGATCGGCGGGACCGTCGGTGACATCGAATCCCTTCCGTTCCTCGAGGCCATCAGGCAGCTGCGGACAGAGCTCGGACGCGACGACACCTGCTACATCCACGTGACCCTGGTCCCCTGGATGGCGCCGGCCGAAGAGCTGAAGACGAAGCCCACCCAGCACTCCGTGCGCGAGCTCCGCAGTATCGGTATCCATCCGGATGCGATCGTCTGCCGCTCGGATCGTCCGATAAGCCCCGGGCTCAAGCGCAAGATCTCGCTTCTTTGCGACGTCCATACCGACGCGATCGTGTCGGCCGTCGACTCCAAGAACATCTACGAGATCCCACTCGTGATGCAGGCGGAGAACCTCGATGGCATCGTCATGGATCGTCTCCGTATCGAGGCGCCGAACGAACCCGATATGGCGCAGTGGAGGGATCTCGTCTCGCGCATCGACGGCGCTACCGACTCGGTTCGGATCGGCGTGATCGGGAAGTACGTGACCCTGCCCGACGCATACCTGTCTGTGGTCGAGAGCCTGAAGCACGCCGGTTTCGCCCACGGCGTCGATGTCGACATCGCATGGGTGGCCGCCGACGATCTGGAGACGGCGGATCTGGACGCGGTTCTGGGAGACCTCGACGGGATCCTGGTTCCCGGTGGCTTCGGGGTCCGGGGGATCGAGGGCAAGATCCTTGCCGCTCGCTACGCACGTGAGCACCACGTCCCGTTCTTCGGCATCTGTCTGGGCCTGCAGTGCGCGGTGATCGACTTCGCGCGTGGTGTGGCCGGCCTCGATTCGGCGAACTCGTCGGAGTTCGACGCCACGACGCAGTACCCGGTCGTCGACATCCTGGCGGGCCAAGACCTCGATCGCATGGGTGGAACGATGCGCTTGGGTGCGTACCCCTGCAAGCTCAAGCCCGGCTCGAAAGCGGCGAAGGCATACGGCACGGAGCTCGTGTACGAGCGTCACAGGCATCGGTACGAGGTCAACCCGCGTCTGCGCAGGAAGCTCGAGGATGCCGGTTTGGTCTGCTCGGGCGAGTCACCCGACGGCACGCTGGTCGAGATCGTCGAGCTGCCGGATCATCCCTGGTTCGTGGCGGGGCAGTTCCACCCCGAGTTCAAGAGCCGTCCCGACCGCTCGCACCCTCTGTTCAGAGACTTCGTAGGAGCATCGCTGGCGGCCAAGAAGAGCTCGGTCACGGTCACCGACGAGGCGCAGGTCTCCTCCTAGCGTTACCCGCTAGTCTGCGCACATGAGGGTTGGGGTTCCGCGCGAGCTGAAGGACAACGAGTACCGCGTCGCGATCACGCCGGCGGGGGTGCGCGAGTTGGTCGTCGGCGGACACGAAGTGCTGATCGAACGTGAGGCCGGAGTCGGCTCGAGCATCCCCGACGCCGATTTCGAACGAGCAGGCGCCAAGATCGTCCCGGACGCCGACACCGTCTTCGCCGAGGCCGAGATGGTGCTGAAGGTGAAGGAGCCGATCGCCGAAGAGTTTCACCGGCTGCGCGAAGGCCTGATCCTGTTCACTTACCTGCACCTCGCTGCGAGCGAGGCCGTCACCCGGGCTCTGATGGAGGCGGGAACCGCAGGCGTCGCGTACGAGACCGTCGAGCTCCCCGACCGCTCGTTGCCGCTGCTGGCCCCCATGAGCGAAGTGGCGGGGCGGATGGCTCCTCAGGCAGGTGCCAAGCTGCTGGAGAGGGAACACGGGGGTCGCGGGGTCCTGCTCGGTGGCGTCTCGGGTGTCCGGCCGGGACGCGTGGTCGTGATCGGGGCCGGGATGTCCGGCATGAACGCGGCTTGGATCGCGCAGGGCATGGAGGCCGAGGTCGTGATCCTCGACAAGAACATCAACAAGCTGCGCGACGTCGACCGCATCCACCAGGGCAAGATCCTGACCTTGGCCTCGAACCGCCTGGCGGTGGAGGAGGTCGTGGTCGAGGCCGATCTCGTGATCGGAGCAGTGCTGGTGCCGGGCGCCATCGCTCCGAAGGTCGTGACCGAGGACGTCGTCAAGGAGATGAAGCCGGGCTCCGTGGTTGTGGATATCTCTATCGATCAAGGCGGTTGCTTCGAGACCTCGCGCATGACGACCCACTCCGATCCCACTTACGTGGTTCACGACGTCGTGCACTACTGCGTCGGCAACATGCCGGGTGCGGTGCCGCACACCTCGACGTACGCCCTGACGAACGCGACGCTGCCCTACGTGGTGGCGCTCGCCGATCACGGACTGAAAGAGGCGGTCGAGCGAGACCCCGCTCTGGCCAAGGGCGTCAACACCTTCAAGGGAGAGGTCGTCTACGAGCCCGTGGCCGAAGCACACGGGCTCGGTTACACCCCGCTCGACTCGCTGCTCTGACCGAGTCGGCAGTGGTCTCGCAGGACCCGAAGATCGACGAGTTCCTCACCTATCTCCGGTTCGAGAAGGGCCTCGCCGACAACACCATCGCCGCTTACCGAAGAGACCTAGCGGTGTGGCAGAGGTACTGCTCGCAACGAGGCATCTCCCCGGGGGGCGCGGCCTCCGACGACCTCACCGACTACCTGGGTTTCCTGCGTTCGAAGGCCGCGGATGGCGCGGCCTACAGCCCGGCCTCGGTGGCTCGCATGCTGGTGTCGCTGCGCTCGTTCCACCGGTTCCTCGTCAGGGAGGGACACGCGTCCGTGGACCCCACCGCGAAGATCGGCTCTCCGAAGAGACCCAAGTCGATCCCCAAGGCGATCCCGCTCGAGGATGTCGAGCGCCTGATCGAGTCGCCGGGACGCGACAACCTGGGCAAGCGAGACCGGGCGATACTCGAGAGCCTCTACGGGGCGGGGATGCGCATCTCCGAGTTGGTCAACCTCGACCTCGACGACGTCGACCTGGACGAGGGAACGGTCCTGATCAGGTCGGGCAAGGGGGGCAAGTCGAGAAGGGTGCCGATCGGGCGCGCCGCCCGTGCCGCCCTGGGCGACTACATCACGACGGTGCGACCCCAGCTCGCCGCCAAGTCCCCAGCCCCGGGGGCCGCGATCTTCCTCAACTCGAGAGGGGGCCGTTTGAGCCGGCAGGGCTGTTGGAAGATCTTGAGGCGGTACGCTGAGATGGCCGGCCTCGAGAACCGAGTGTCGCCGCATACGCTGCGGCACTCGTTCGCAACACACATGCTCGATGCCGGGGCGGACATCCGGGTGGTTCAGGATCTACTCGGCCACGCCAGTCTTGCTACGACACAGGTGTACACGCTCGTGAGCGACTCGAAGTTGCGAGAGGTTTACTACTCCTCGCACCCGCGGGCTCGCACCTAGCCCAAGAGGGGGACCGATGGACCAGAAGCAGTTGGACGAAGCTCGTGCACGGCTCGAGGAGGAGCGGGAGACGGTAGACCGCCAGCTCCTCGATCACGGCGTTGAGGTGGAAGGTGACGAGAACGTCTCGGTGGAGGCCCACGAGGGTTTCGCCGACTCGGCTCAGGTGACCGCCGAGCGCTCGCAGCAGATCACGATGGTCGAGCAGCTCCGCGTTCGGCGGGCCGATATCCAACGCGCGCTCGAGAAGATCGACGAGGGCACCTACGGCAAGTGCGAGTCCTGCGGGAAGGAGATCCCGCCCGAGAGGCTCGAAGCCGTGCCCGCGGCCACCCTCTGCGTGGACTGCAAGCAAAAGGCGGGTTGATGCCCGAGACCATCCCGGACCGCCTGCGGGCGGTCGTCGTGGTGGTGCTGGACTCGGTCGGTATCGGCGGAGCACCGGACGCGGCAGCCTTCGGGGACGAGGGGTCCGCCACCCTGCCTCATGTCGCCGAGGCGGTCGGCGGTCTGCGACTTCCCAACATGCAGCGGCTCGGTCTGGGCAACATCGTGCCGATCGCAGGGGTGGCGCCCGCACCCGATCCGACCGGGGCCTTCGGGGCCCTGGTCGAGCGCTCGCCGGGGAAGGACACCACGACCGGGCACTGGGAGCTTGCCGGGATCATCCTCGAGCAGCCCTTCCCGACCTATCCGGACGGCTTCCCGCCCGACGTGATCGAGGCTTTCGAGGCGGCGGTGGGGACCCGGTCGCTCGGCAACGTGGCGGCGTCCGGCACCGAGATCATCGAGCGCTTGGGGGCCGAGCACATGGCCACCGGCTATCCGATCGTCTACACCTCGGCGGACAGCGTTTTCCAGATCGCCGCCCATATCGGGGTCATCCCGCTGGCGGCGCTCTACGAGATGTGCGAGAAGGCCCGGGCCATCATGAGGGGGCCGCACGAGGTCGGGCGCGTGATCGCGAGGCCCTTCGAAGGCGAGCCCGGCTCGTTCGAACGGACCCCGGACCGTCACGACTACTCGGTGCTGCCCCCTCGGGACACCGTGCTGGACGAGATAAGCGGGGCCGGCCTCGAGGTCCGAGGGGTCGGGAAGATCTCGGACATCTTCGCCGGCCGGGGGCTCACCTCGTCGAGACCGACCCGGTCGAACGCCGAGGGCATAGCGGCGCTGGCCGAGGAGATCGGGGCGATCGAGAGGGGACTGGTCTTCGCCAACCTCGTCGATTTCGACCAGGCGTTCGGCCACCGCAACGACCCGCAGGGCTACGCCGAGGCGCTGGAGGCCTTCGATCGCGGCCTTCCCGGGATCGTGTCGGCCCTGGGTCCCGACGACGCCCTCTTCATAACCGCCGACCATGGGAACGACCCGACCACCCCGTCCACGGATCACTCGCGCGAACGGGTTCCGGTTTTGGTGGCGGGCCGAAGGATCGCGGCGGGAAGGGATCTGGGGGAGCGCGCCTCGTTCACCGATCTCGGCGCCACCGTGGCAGATCTTCTCGGCGTCGAGACCGGGACCCCCGGCGCGTCCTTCGGCGCCGACCTGCTCGGCTAGCGCCACCTTCTCGGAGGCGGGCGCCGCCTCCAGCCTCCGGGGCGACCGGGCAACGCGGATCGCGCTCCGAAGAAACTGGGCCTTGTGTCATCTAGTGTGGGCGTTGTAACCTCCGACCCCCTGACTACTTGTCGACAAGTTTCTTTGGACACATCTCGTGTGGGAACCGGAGGTCATATGGAGCGATCCGAAACCATTTCACCCGCTGTCGCCGAGCCGGATCCCGGCGCGGTCGAGCCGAGCCCGGGCGAGGTCGGCGTGACCACCCCGACGGCGGAGGTGCCGTACCCGTCGGCGGCGGCGCCACACAGCGCTCGCATCATCGCCGTCGTCAACCAGAAGGGCGGCGTGGGCAAGACCACCACCACGATCAGCCTCGGGGCGGGCCTCGCCGAGCTGGGCCAGAACGTTCTGCTGGTCGACTTCGATCCTCAGGGGGGTTGCGCTCTCGGGTTGGGGATCGAGCCGGGCGGTCTGGAGCTCTCGGTCTACAACGCGCTTCTCGACCGGCACTGCGAGGTCGAAGAGGTCATCCTGAAGACCAACGTCCCGAACCTCGAGCTCCTGCCCTCGAACATCGATCTCTCGGCGGCCGAGCTGATGCTCGTTCAGGAGGTCGCCCGAGAGCAGACCTTGATGCGCGTCCTCGCACCCCTAAGGGTCAAGTACGACTTTATCCTTATAGATTGTCCGCCGTCCCTCGGTCTGCTGACCATCAACGCCCTGACGGCAGCCGACGGCGTCCTGGTGCCGCTCGAGTGCGAGTACTACGCCCTGCGCGGGATGGGGCTGCTGATGGACTCGATCGAGCGGATCCGAGAGAGGCTGAACCCCCGCCTCCAGATCGATGGGATCCTGGCCACGATGTTCGACAACCGGACGCTTCACGGCCGGGAGGTGCTCGAGAGGGTAGAGGAGGCCTTCGGGCAGTGGTTGTTCGACACCAAGATCAGAAAGACGATCCGCTTCGCCGAGGCCCCGGTGGCCGGCGAGCCGATCATGTCCTATGCCCCCACCTCCACGGGTGCGGCGGCCTACCGGAAGCTATCCATGGAGGTGATGGACCGTGTCGCGACGCGCCAGTCTGCCCGGAGCTGACGAGCTGTTCCGCAGGACTTCGACCGAGAAACCCCGTCCCCAGGCGGAGGAAAGTCCACAAGAAGCCAAGTCGACAAAGCTACAAGTCGCCCCAGCAGAGCCCGTCGCGCAGGCGGTCGAGGCCCCTCGGCGGGGCCCCAAGCACGACGAGAAGATCACCTTCTACTGCACGAGCGAGGATCTCATGGGCCTGGAGCGCGCTCGCTTGAAGCTGCGCTCCGAGCACGGGGTGGCGGCCGATCGAGGCCGCATCGTCAGGGCCGCCCTGGCGTACGTGCTGGAGGATTTCGAGGCTCGCTCGGATGACTCCATCCTGCTGCGTCGCCTCGACGGATAACACTCCCCGCCGAACCGGACCGGCTCGGCGGGGAGTGCAGACGACAGGATCCGTGAACAGTAAAGGTCTGCTAGAGACTTATATGCTGTCGGGTCTGCGGAGATCTATCTGGCCGAGCCGCTGCTCTCCTGGGGGGAGCGGGCGCGGCGCCTTCTGACCGAGGGTAGCGGCGCCGCGACGCAGCGATCGGTGCTCATCGCCGGGCGAGGTGCGGAGGAAGGCAGCTCCGCGGCCTCGGTCCACCTGCCGAGAACGGGTCCGGGCGCCCACCGTTCGGATGTCTACCCCTCGACAAGGCGACGTATGGCTTCATCGACTTGTCTACTTATCTCCGGTCCCTGACGGCATCGCTGCTGGTGAGGGCCACTATCGACTTATCGATGTGGAGATTTATAAACCTACCGATAAGTGGCCTTGGCGACACCGACCACCGGTCAGCGCGTTCGTGGCGACGATCGCCTTCACAGCTCGGCCTTCCCGGGAGGTGTCCGCCTCGTCCGGCCCGGGGGCAGTGCGAGCGCGGCCGCGGTGCGGCCGTCCTCGGACGGGATCGCATCCGGAATCCAAGCGGGGGAGCGCTCTCGAGCTCTGCCATCGTGCCAAGTATAACTCTGAACGTTAGATAGAGACTAGGTGAGGCCGGTGAGGCCGGTCACGATCCTCGCCACGAAATCGATGAAGGGGCGCAGCAGCGAGGCGGGGCCGAGGAAGACGATCACCAGCAGGATCAGGAAGCCGTAGCGGTCGAGGAAGAAGATGACCTTCTGCTTGCTGGGAGGGAGGAAGATCGTGAGCAACCTGGAGCCGTCCAGAGGGGGGATCGGAAGCAGGTTGAACACGGCCAGGACCACGTTGATGTAGATGAAGGCCGTGAGGAAGTCGAACAGGAACCCGATCTCGCCGGCCGCACCCACCGCCCGATACAGGAGTGCGCCGACGATGGCGAGGGCGACGTTCATCAGCGGCCCCGCGAGTGCCACCAACGCCGCGCCGAAACGCCGGGAGGAGAGCGCCTCCGGTCTGAACTCCACCGGCTTGCCCCAGCCGAAGCCCGCGATCAGGATCAGGACGGTGCCCAGGGGATCGAGGTGTTTGATCGGGTTGAGGGTGAGGCGGCCCATCGCGCGGGGGAGGCGGTCGCCCTGCAGGTCGGCGGCCAGGGCGTGCGCGTATTCGTGGAGACCGATGGCCAGGAGCAGAGACCCGGACAGGATGATGAAGATGATCAGCCCCTCCCATCCCTGCGAGAGGAAAGACAGGGGGCCAGAGCTCATGGCCCGCTATTCTAGGGCCGCGTCCGGCGTCCGCTCGTCAATCAGGAGGTCTAAAGCTGAACACGAGGGTTACTGAATCGCGCAAGAGAGTGTTCAGCGGCATCCAACCCACGGGCGAGGCCCACATCGGCAACTACTTCGGGGCGATCCGCAACTGGGTCGCCCAGCAAGACGAGCACGAGGCCTTCTACTGCATCGTGGACCTGCATTCGCTCACCCTTCCGTGGGATCCCGCCGAGCTCGAGCGGGCCACCATCACCAAAGCAGCCGAGTTGATGGCGTGCGGGATCGACCCCGCCCGGGCCGTCCTGTTCGTCCAGTCACAGGTCGCGGCCCACAGCGAGCTGGCCTGGATCCTGAGCTGCGTCGCACGGATGGGGGAGCTCAGACGGATGGTGCAGTTCAAGGAGAAGTCGAAGGGGGAGACCGAGTCGGTCGGCGTGGGCCTGTTCACCTATCCGGTCCTCCAGGCAGCGGACGTCCTTCTTTATAGGGCCCACGGGGTCCCGGTCGGCGAGGACCAGCGCCAACACATCGAGCTCATGCGAGACATAGGGCAGCGCTTCAACAGCCAGCTCGGCAAGACCTTCGTGTTGCCGGAGGCCTGGGTGCCGCCGGCGGGAGCCCGGATCATGGCCCTCGACGACCCTTCTCAGAAGATGAGCAAATCGGCCGGCCGGCCGGGGTCGAGCGTGGCCCTGACCGAGACGCCTACGGCGATCGCCAAGAAGGTGCGCGCGGCGGTGACCGATTCCGGCAAGGAGGTGCGGGCGGCCGAGGACAAGCCGGCGATAACGAACCTGCTGACGATCATGTCGCTGGCACAAGGGGAGCCGGTGGGGGCGCTGGAAGAGCGCTTCGCCGGTTCGGGTTACGGGGATTTCAAGGCGGCCGTGGCGGAGGCACTGATCGAGCGGCTGAGTCCCATCCGGGAGCGCTACGAGGACCTGATGGCCGATCCGGGCGAGGTGAAGCGGCTCCTTGCGGCCGGAGCAGACCGGGCCCGGGAGGTCGCGGAGACGACGATGAAAGACGTACGGGCCCGGGTGGGCCTCGCCCCCCTTTAGGCGGCCGAAAGCCGGGGGCCGGGGGCGCTCCGCCGATAAGCTCCAACCACCTCACCGAGGCCCCTCGGACGAGGGGATTGTCGACAAGTAGATAGATCAACATAGGAGAGCCCGTGGTCCATGAGGTGAAGACCGACGTCTTCGAAGGGCCGATCGACCTCCTCCTTCAGCTGATCACGCGCCAGCGCGTCGATATCTACGAGGTGTCCCTGTCGGCCATAACCGAGGAGTACCTGAAGGTGCTCGACTCGCTGGACGACCTGGACCTCGAGGCCGCCACGGGCTTCCTGGTCGTGGCGGCAACCCTCTTGGAGCTCAAGTCGGCTCGGCTCCTGCCCAGCGCCTCCTCCGAGGAAGCCGACCCCCGCCTGCTGGAGGAGCGCGATCTTCTCCTCGCGAAGCTCGTGGAGCTTTCGACCTTCCGGGAAGCCGGGGCGTGGCTATCGAGCGAGTTGGCGGCGGGAGAGGGATTCATGGGCAGGGTCGTGGGGCTCGAGCCCCACCTGATGGAGTTGGTTCCGGACCCGCTCGAGGGCCTTACCGGCGACCACCTCGCTCGGGCGGCGGCGAGGGCCTTGGCCCCCAAACCCGTGATCGAGCTCGACACCTCCCACGTGACCCCGGTGACCGAGTCCGTCCGAGACGCCATCGAGGAGCTCGGGAGATCCCTCCAGGCTCAGAGACGAGCGGCGTTCCGGGACCTATGCGGGCCCGGCCGAACCAGGCTGCAGGTGATAGTCCGCTTCCTCGCTCTGCTCGAGCTCTTCAAGGCGGGGGCGGTGGACCTCACCCAGGGGGATCGCTTCGGCGAGATCGAGGCGTCCTGGACGGGGGAGGTCGAAGCCGACCTGGTCGTGGCAGAGGTTGACGAATACAGCGTCGACAGTGGAGGTATCTCATGAGCCCATCCGAGCCGAAGATCGCCGAGTCCATCCTCCTCCTCGCCGACGAGCCCGTTCCCGCGGGCCTCATCGCCGAGGTCCTCGAGCGCTCCGCCGCGGACGTCCAGCAGATGCTGGAGGACCTGGCTGCGGACTACGCGCGCTCCGATCGTGGCTTCGTGCTGAGAGAGAGCGCATCGGGGTGGCGGCTCTACACCAGTCCGGATTGCTCGCCCTGGTTGGAGCGGTTCGTTCTCGGGCATCGGCAAGGCCGGCTGTCGGGAGCGGCGCTGGAGGTGCTGGCCATCGTGGCCTACAAACAGCCGGTCTCGCGCGCCGAGATCGCCGAGATCCGCGGCGTGGACTCCGATCGTGTCGTGAAGACCCTCCTCCAGAGGGAGCTGATCGTGGAGTCGGGGAGAGAGATGGCCCCCGGCTCGCCGACATTGTTCTCGGTCAGTGACTCCTTCCTGGAGCGGATGGGACTCAGGGGGGTCGAGGACCTCCCACCTCTGGTCGGGTTCATGCCCGACGCCGAGGCCGTGGCCGACATGGAGGCCAAGCTCTCCCCAGGCGCGTGACACAGGAGCAAGGCGAGCGCCTTCAGAAGGTTCTGAGCAGGGCCGGGGTCGCCTCTCGCCGAGCCGTCGAGGAGATGATCCGCGCCGGACGGATCAAGGTCAACGGCACCAGAGCCGAGCTCGGACAGCGGATCCACCCGTCTAAAGATGTAGTACAGGTTGATGGTTCGCGCGTTCCCCTGCAGGAGGATCTCGTGCACTACATCCTGAACAAGCCCGCGGGGGTCGTCTCGACCGCCGACGATCCCGAGGGCCGTCCCACCGTGATCGAGTTCGTGGACCCCGCGGCCCGGGTGTGGCCCGTCGGCCGCCTGGACCTCGATTCCGAGGGGCTGATCATCCTCACCAACGACGGGGAGCTCACCCACCACCTGACCCACCCCAGCTACGAGGTCCCGAAGACCTACGTGGTGGAGGTGGAGGGGAGCCTCGCCCCCCGCACGGCTCGGCTGCTCGCTCGGGGGATCGACCTGGACGATGGGCCCACGGCTCCGGCCGAAGTCCGCGTCCTGGAGAGGGCGGCGCGGGGGAGCGTGGTCGAGATGGTCCTCAGCGAGGGACGCAACCGCCAGGCCAGGCGCATGCTCGAGGCGGTGGGGCACCCGGTCCGGCGACTCGTCAGAACGGCGATCGGTCCCCTTAAGCTGGGACGGCTGAAACCCGGGGCGCATCGCAGGCTCAATCCGGCCGAGGTCGCGGAGCTCTACCGGGCCTCCGGGCTGTAGCTACAAGTCGACAAAGCGACGGATCGAGATGTGGCGATAAGTCGACATGTCGACTGCTCCACCGGCACCCTCCGGGTCTGTGACCTGCGAGGACCGCGCCGGGCGACAAGTTGATATGTAGACAGATCGATGGATACACAAGGAGGCAAGGTGACAAAGACGCTGCGGGCGTTGAGGGGAGCGACCAGCGTCGGATCGGATTCCGCCGAGGCCATCATCGAGGCCACCCGCGAGCTGCTCGAGGAGCTGCTGTCGCGTAACGGATCGACGACCGACGACCTGGTGAGCCTGGTGTTCACCGCTACCCCCGACCTCACCGCAGCCTTCCCCGCGGCCGCTGCGAGGGACCTGGGCATGGACGACGTCCCCCTGCTCTGCGCCACCGAGATCGCCGTCCCCGGAGCGACCCCTAGGATCGTGCGGGTGCTCGCCCACCTCTACACGGACAGGGCGCGCTCCGAGCTAGCCCACGTCTACCTTCGGGACGCGGCCGGCCTCCGCACCGACCTTCAAGAGTAAGGCTAAAGTAGATGGATAAGGTTCTCTCGAAGGTGGCCGTCGTGGGCGCAGGGCTGATCGGAGGCTCGGTCGCTCTGGGTCTACGCGCTGCCGGCGTCGAGGTGGTCGGTTACGACCCGGACCCCGCCGCCCTCGAAGAGGGTCTGCGGCGGGGAGCGTTCACCTCGGCGGAGAGCGACCTGACAGAGGCGGTTGCGGATGCCCCTCTGGTCGTATTGGCCGCCCCGGTGGACCGATTGGTGGCCACCGCGCAGGTCGTGGCCGCCTCGGTACCCGCAGAGGGGGTGGTAACCGACGTGGGGAGCGCCAAGTCCCGGGTGGTGGAAGGCTGCGAGGCCGTGCTCGGTTCTCGCTTCGTTGGCGGTCACCCGATGGCGGGATCCGAACGGCGGGGGATCGCTGCCGCCGACGCGAATCTCTTCGAAGAGGCTTGGTGGATCCTGACGCCTACGGCCGGTACCGCCTCACACGCCTACCGGACCGCTTCGCTGTTGGCCACCACGCTGGGGGCCCGGCCGATCGCTCTCGATCCCGATGGGCACGACCGCCTACTGGCCCAGGTCAGCCACCTGCCCCAGATCACGGCCAGCGCTCTGGTCGCCAGCGCGGTCGCCTCCCAGGAACGGGACAGCCATCTGGGCCTGGCGGCGGCCGGTTTCCGGGACGTCACCCGCATCGCGGCGAGCGATCCCGGTCTGTGGGTGGCCATCCTTCAGGCCAACCGTGAAGCGGTACTTGAGTCTTTGCGAGGGTTCCAGTCCGGGCTTCGGGAAGTGGAGGCCGCTCTGAGCGAGGAACGGTGGGACGAGCTGCGGGACTTCCTGTCGGGTGCGAGGGTCGCTCGGCTGGGGCTCTTCGGGAAACCCGAGCTCCACGACGTCGCCGTGGCGCTGTCGATGCCCGTCCTCGACCGGCCGGGGGTCCTCGCGGAGGTGACCACGGCCGCGGGCGCGCTCGGGGCGAACATCGAGGATCTCCGGATCGTCCACTCCACCGAGGGAGGTCGAGGCCGGCTCGAGTTGATCGTCGCGGGGGAGGGGCCGGCCCAGAAGCTCATGGATGCGTTGGTGGGCCTCGGTTATCACGTCGAGCGCAGCCGGGTCGACCCGTAGATGAATCGATCTGTCGACAAAGTGACAAGTAGATGAGGCGACCTCGCGGTTCGAGGGGGCTCGACCGACCGCTGACCGGCCAGGTCTCCGTGCCGGGCGACAAATCGATCACCCACCGCGCCCTGATACTGGCGGCGCTGGCCCGCGGCCGGTCCCTGGTCGCGCGCCCGAACACCGGAGACGATGTCGCCGCGACCGCAGCGATGCTCCGAGGTCTGGGGGCGGGATGCTCTCTCGACCTCGATAAGGGTCAAGCTCAAGTAGAAGGTTCCGGGATCGAGGGGCTCCGGGAGCCATCGAGTGTCCTGGACGCCGGGAACTCGGGGACCTCGCTCAGGTTGCTCGCCGGCGTCTGCGCGGGGCTCGGCGGTCTCAGCGTCCTGACCGGCGACGACTCTCTGCGTCGGCGCCCGATGCTGAGGGTGGTGGCTCCGCTGCGTCAGATGGGCGCCCGGGTGGACGGTCGCGACCACGGCAACCTGGCCCCTCTGGTCGTGAGGGGCGGAGGGCTGACCGGGATAGACGTCGACCTGCCCGTGGCCAGTGCCCAGGTCAAGTCGGCGCTGCTCCTGGCGGGGCTGGCGGCGCAAGGGACGACGGAGGTACGGGAGCCCGGGCCCAGCCGCGATCACACGGAGCGCATGCTGCGCTCGCTGGAGGTTCCGATCGAGCTCGGCGAGGGGTCGGTAGCTGTGCAGGGAGGCCACCAGCTCCCCTCCTTCCGAGCCGTGATCCCCGGCGACATCTCCTCGGCCATGTTCCTGATCGTCGCCGCGTCGATCGTCCCGGGATCGGACCTGACGATCACCGGGGTCGGTCTGAATCCCACGCGCACCGCGGCCCTGCAGGTCTTGCGATCCATGGGAGCCGACCTGCGGGAGACGATCGAGGGCGAGGAGCTCGGCGAACCCGTCGGGTCCGTGCGCGTGCGGCATTCCGAACTCAGGGGCGTAGAGGTCCCGCAAGCGATGGTGCCGGCCTTGATCGACGAGATCCCGGCCCTCGCGGTCGCCGCCACGCAAGCGGAGGGGGCAACGGTCTTCTCGGGGGTAGGGGAGCTTCGGGTCAAGGAATCCGATCGCATCGAAGCGATCGCGTCGGGTCTCCGCGCGATCGGGGGCCGGGTCGAGGTGTTCGACGACGGGTTCACGGTCCAAGGGCCGGTGGCTCTGGACGGGGGAGCCGTGGACTCGCAAGGCGATCATCGGATCGCGATGGCTTTCGCGGTGGCCGGCCTGATGGCGCGCTCGAAGGTGCGCGTGGAGCGGTGGAGCTGTGTCGACACGAGCTTCCCCGAGTTCCTCGATGTGATGGGCGAAGCGACGAGGAAGAAGTGATGGTGATCGCTATCGATGGACCCGCCGGGGCCGGCAAGAGCTCCGTGGCCCGCGCAGTCGCCGAGCGGCTCGGGCTCAGGTACCTGGACACGGGCGCGATGTACCGCGCCCTGGGACTCGCGGTTCTCGACCGGGGGCTCGACCCTTCCGACCCCGGCGCGGTGGCCGCGGTCGCACACCGCGTCGACCTGCGGTTGGAGCGGGACGCCGTCCTCGTCGACGGCGTCGACGTCTCGGACAGGATCCGCACCGCGGACGTAACCAGAGCCGCGGCTCAGGTCGCGCAACACGAACGCGCGCGGGAGGTCCTGTTGCGGATCCAGAGGGACGCGGCCGGCAGGGGCGACGTCGTGATGGAGGGCCGCGACATCGGGACCACGGTGGTTCCGGACGCGGATCTGAAGATCTTCCTGACGGCCTCGCTACGGGAGCGGGCCCGTCGCCGCTGCAGGCAGCTCGGTCAGGAAGAGACCGCGGAGCGGATGGCCGAGCTGGAGGCCTCGATCAAGGCCCGCGACGAAGCGGACCGGACCCGGGAGGTCTCCCCGTTGACCCAGGCACCCGACGCGGTCGTGATCGACACCACCGGACTCGCCGAAGAAGACGTCATCGACCGGATCGGATCCCTCGCAGCAGAGCGGAGGAGATGACGATGGGGGCGGGGCCGGGCTTGCCCGTGGTGGCCGTGGTCGGTCGACCGAACGTAGGAAAGTCGTCGCTGGTCAACCGGGTGCTGCAGCGTCGGGAGGCGATCGTGCAGGAGATGCCCGGGGTCACGAGAGACCGACGGGGATTCCTCGCCGAGTGGGCGGGTCGGCGCTTCGAGATCTTCGACACCGGCGGCCTGGAGCCGGGAGCCGAGGGGCTCGACGCACGCGTCGCGGAGCAAGCCCAGGTCGCCATCGAGATGGCCGACGTCATCGTTCTGGTCGTGGATGCGGTCGCAGGCCCCCTGGAGGACGACCATCTCGTCGCCGACGCGCTCCGGCGTTCGAACAAGCCGACGTTGGTAGTGGCCAACAAGGTCGACGACCCGAGGGACGAGCCGATGGCCGCAGCCTTCCACCGACTCGGTCTGGGAGATCCGTATCCACTTTCCGCACTGCACGGTCGGGGCTCAGGTGATTTCCTGGAGGCGCTGGTCGCTCATCTCCCGGATACCCATGCGGCGGCCGACGATGCCTGGGCGTCTATCGCGGTGGTTGGCCGACCGAACGTCGGGAAGTCGTCGCTGCTGAACGCTCTGCTCGGAGAACAGCGATCGATCGTCGACTCCATCCCCGGAACCACGCGCGACCCGATCGACTCCTACCTGCGGCTCGACGAGGAGAGGACCTTGCGGGTGGTCGACACGGCCGGCATGCGACGCGAGGTTCAGATCAAGGACCCCGTGGAGTACTTCAGTTTCTTGCGCTCTCGTCAGACGCTGGGACGCGTCGATGCCGCGGTCCTGGTCATCGACGCGTCGGAGCACGTGACCGGTCACGATCAGCGCATCGCTCAAGAGATCGTCGAGAGCGGGCGTGCCTGCGTGGTCGTGCTGAACAAATGGGATCTGGTGAAGGGGGAGGACACCGATCGTCACAGGATGGAGCGCTTCATCCTGGAGCGCCTCCGTTTCCTCGACTGGGCCACGATCGTTCGCACCTCGGCCCGGACCGCCCGCGGGGTGCACCGGGTGCTGCCGGCGGTCATCGAAGCGGTCGGATCGCATCGCCGCCGCCTCCCGACCTCGGTGGTCAACAAGCTGATCGGCGACGCACAGGAGCGTCAGCCTCACCCGAGGGTGGGGGGCCGGGCCCATCGGATCCTGTACTCGGTCCAGGCAGAGACGGCCCCGCCGCGCTTCCTGATGTTCGCGACCGGCAAGCTCGAGCCCGGCTACCTCCGTCACCTCGAGCACAGGATCAGGGAGGTGGAACCCTTCCGGGGGAGCCCTCTCGTGGTCGAGACCCGGATCAAGTCTAGACATGAACGTGAACCTTAGATAAACTCTGGTCGAGAGGCGGGTCCTTCCTTCCGGCCCGCGACCAGCGCTGCCGCCCTCGGTGGCCGCTGATCGACCTATCCATGAGTCGACTTGCCGCTTTGTATATCTGTCTATCTGTCGACAAATAACCGTATCTGTACGCCCCCGCAGTAGCTATGATTCCGGCCCCGGTGGGTCGGCTCGATCCACCGTCGACGGGACGTGGCGCAGCTTGGTTAGCGCACTGGTCTGGGGGACCAGGGGTCGCCGGTTCAAATCCGGCCGTCCCGACTCGAACGAGCGATAGAAGTTGCCGAAAGGGGGGCGGCCCGGTCAGTGGATCGAGATCCCGCGATCGCGCCGCCTGCGCCCGAGCCGGTCTCCACGACGAGGATCCTCACGGTTCCCAACATCCTGTCGTTCGTCAGGCTGGCCACCGTGCCGGTCTTCGTGTGGCTGTTCGTATCGGGCCGGGAGAACGCGGCCGTGATCCTGTACTTCGCAGGGGCCTGGAGCGACTTCTTCGACGGCTACATCGCGCGCAGGACGAACTCCGTGTCGGAGTTGGGCAAGCTCCTCGATCCCCTGGCCGACCGGATCTTCATCGCCGCACTGGTGGTAGCCCTGGTCGTTCGAGAGGTGCTTCCCTGGTGGCTCGCGCTCGCCATCGTCGGCCGCGACCTGCTGTTGCTCAGCTTGTTCCCCATCCTCGAGCGCCGCAAGATCGAGCGCATCGCGGTCAACAGGATGGGCAAGGCCGCGACCGCAACCCTCCTGTTCGGGTTGAGCCTTCTGGCTCTCTCCGAGACGAGCTTCCCGGGAGCCGGGTCGATGGATGCACCGGGGATCGTCGCGGTGGGTCTGGGCGCGATCCTGTACTGGGCAGCGACCTATCTGTATGGGCGGGAAGCCGTGAGGAAGTTGCGGGACCTGAGAGAGCCGGGGCGATGACGTGAGTAGCGGACCCGTGCAGGCCGTGATCATGGCTGGGGGCGAAGGCTCGCGGCTGCGACCGTTGACGAGCAACCTGCCCAAGCCGATGCTGCCGATCGCCAACAAGCCGATGATGGAGCACATCCTTTCGCTGCTCCGGGAGCACGGCATCACCGACGTGGTCGCGACCGTGCAGTTCCTCGCCTCTCTGATCCGCAACTATTTCGGAGACGGTTCCGACCTGGGGGTGTCGCTGTCGTACGCCGTGGAGGAGGTACCACTGGGCACGGCCGGGTCCGTGCTGGGGGCCTCGGATCTGCTGTCGGGGACCTTCCTGGTCATCTCCGGGGATGCTCTGACCGACATAGATCTGCAGGAGGTCCTCGAGTTCCATCGCTCCAAACAGGCGGCGGCAACGGTTGTCTTGAAGCACGTTCCAGACCCTCTCGAGTTCGGGATCGTGATGACGGATCCGAACGGCCGCATCGAGAGGTTCCTCGAGAAACCGACCTGGGGCCAGGTGTTCTCGGACGCGATCAACACGGGCATCTACGTGCTCGAGCCCGAGGTGTTGGATCTGATCCCCCCCGATCAGCCGTACGACTTCTCCTCCGAGCTGTTCCCCACCATGCTCGACAAGGGCCTCCCGCTCTTCGGCTTCGTGTCCGACGGGTACTGGGCCGACGTCGGCAACACCGACTCTTATCTCGAGGCCCAGCGGGATGTGCTGACCGGCCGGGTGCGCGTCGAGCTCTCCGGCTTCGAGCTCCGGCCGGGGCTCTGGGTCGGCGAGGACGTGGACGTCGACCCCACGGCCCGCATCGAAGGTCCCGCGTTGATCGGGGACAACGTGCGCGTCGGCCCGGGAGCTCGGGTGGGGCCCGGCACAGTCGTGGGGGCTAACTCGATCCTGGCCGATGACTGCACCGTCTCCGGCGGAGTGGTCCTGGAACGCGCCTACGTCGGTCCCTACGCGAGGGTTCGGGATGGGGTCGTAGGCCGGGGGGCGTCGCTGGAGCGCGGTGCGACCCTCGAGGAGGGAAGCGTCCTGGGGGACGAGGTGACCGTGGGGGCCGGCGCCCTGATCAACCCTGGAGTGAAGGTCTATCCCGGCAGGACCGTCGAGGCGGGGGCGATCGTCACCACGTCGGTGGTCCGCGAACAGAGGGCGACCCGAAGCCTCTTCGGAGCCCGGGGCCTGGCCGGGCTCGTGAACGTGGGCGTGACCCCCGTGGTGGCGGTCAGGCTCGGGATGGCCTACGGCACGACGCTCAAACGAGGGAGTCTCGTCGTGTGCGGCCGAGACGCCAGCAGGGCCGCGCGCACGATGAAGAGGGCCGTGATCGCGGGCTTGAACGCGTCCGGCGTGGACGTTCACGATCTCGAGCTCGTGCCGATGCCGTTGACCCGGTTCACGGTTCAGAGTGCGCAGGCAGTGGGTGGGATCAGCGTGCGGACCTCGTCCCGGGATCCAGAGGTGGTCGAGATCCGCCTCTTCGACGCCAAGGGCAGCGACCTTCCCGCGGGGGATCAACGCAAGATCGAGCGCGTCTTCTTCAGGGAGGACTATCGCCGGGCCGCCCACGACAAGCTCGGAGAGCTCGAGTTCCCACCCCGCGCTCTGGAGCAGTACGCCGCGGGGTTGACCGCAGCGCTCGCGGTCGACGAGATCAGAGCGCTCGCACCCAAGGTGGTGATCGACTACGCCTTCGGTGCTTCCTCCCTCGTCGGCCCCTCGCTGTTGGGCAGGCTGGGTTGCGATGCCCTCTCGGTCAATGCCTTCACCGACGAGCACCGACCCGTGCTCGGCTCCGCGGACTTCGATCGCTTGCTCGTTCAGCTGTGCGAGCACGTCCGGAAATCCGGGTCTGACCTGGGTGTGCTGATGGAGCCGGGAGGAGAGATCGCCCACCTCGTGGACGATCGGGGTCGAGTGGTGGGCCACGATCGCGCGCTCCTGGCTCTGATCGCCCACGAGGCGCGGCGTGGGGCCGGCGAGATAGCCGTGCCGGTCTCGTGCCCCTCGGCCTGCGAGGCGCTGGCGTCGGCGGCAGGCGCCACGACGACCCGGACCCCCGTGGCCCTGCCCGCGATGATGGAGTGGGCGTCCCGGCCGGGGGTCGGGTTCGCCGGGAACGCCTCGGGCGAGTTGATCTTTCCGGCGTTCATGGGGGCCCCCGATGCGCTCATGACGTTCGCCAAGTTCCTCGAGCTCCTCGCCGCGGAGCGGCGCCCGCTCTCGGAGATCGTCGACTCGCTGCCCCCGGCGCACATCGCGACCCGTGATATCCCCACCCCGTGGCATCAGAAAGGGGCGGTGATGAGACACATCGCCAGGGCGGGGGGCACGGCCGACCTCGTCCTGATCGACGGCGTGAAGCTGGTGGACGAGCCCGATCGGTGGGGGCTCGTGATCCCATACCCCGACGAGCCGCTGTGCCGCGTGTGGGCAGAGGACCGGAGCGCGTCGGAGGCAGAGGCCCGCGCCGACCATCTCGCCGGGCTCGTGAGCGAGCTCGTCGAGAGCGAGGCCGAGCCAGAAAGGTGACGAATCGATCTATCTATTTGTCGACAGATGAAAGGAGCGTCCGTGTCGGAAGTGCCTGACGATCGCCGCTATACGAAGGACCACGAGTGGGCCCGGGAGGACGAGGGCCGGATCATCGTGGGGATCACGGAGTACGCGCAGGATCAGCTGGGAGACATCGTCTTCGTAGGTCTGCCGGAGCCCGGCACGGAGGTAACCGCGAACCAGCCGCTGGGGGAGGTCGAGTCGACGAAGTCGGTCTCGGACGTCTACAGCCCGGTGAGCGGCAAGGTCCTCGAGAAGAACCCAGAGGTCGAGCAGAAGCCCGAGCTGATCAACGAAGACCCCTACGGAGCGGGATGGCTGGTCTCGATCGAGAGCACCGGGGGCACCGCCGACCTCATGACCGCCGCCGACTACCGGAGCTTCATCGAGGAGGCCTCGTGATGACCCTGTTGACCAACCCTAAAGCTGCGCTATAGGGTGAGCGCCATGTTCTGCAACAACTGCGGCCACAAGAACCCCGAGGGAAGCAACTTCTGCGCGTCCTGCGGCGCTCCGCTGGCGGAGTCGGCAGGAGCCGATACCACGATCACGTTCGCCCCCGCCGAGTTGGAGGCCGAGCTCGAGGAAGAGGTCCACATCGCTCCAGAGGAGCTGGAGGGTGGGCGAGGGGTGCTGATCGTCAAACGCGGGCCGAACGCGGGCAGCAAGTTCTTCCTGGATACCGACCAGACGCAGATCGGCCGGCATCCCGACAGCGCGATCTTCCTGGACGACATCACGGTGTCCCGTCGCCACGCCGAGATCAGACGCTCCGATTCCTCCTTCGCGATCCACGACGTGGGCAGCCTGAACGGCACCTACGTCAACCGCGAGCGGGTCGAGGAGGCAGCTCTGCGCTCCGGGGACGAGATCCAGGTCGGCAAGTTCAAGCTCGTGTTCCTCACCGGGTCCTAGAAGGAGCCGTCCATGCCTCTGTCCAGAACGCGGGATTACCTGAGCATCGGAGAGGTCCTCGAGGGGATCAAAGCCGACTTTCCCGACGTGAGCATCTCGAAGATCCGCTTCCTGGAGGCGGAGGGCCTGATCGAGCCCGAGCGGACCCCGTCCGGCTATCGCAAGTTCTTCGAGAAGGACGTGGCCCGGCTCCGCTACATCCTGAGCCTCCAGCGAGACCACTTCCTCCCTCTGAAGGTGATCCGAGAGCGACTGCGAGAGGCGGACGCGAACGGCGGGGTGTATCCGGACGCGGGGCAGGGGCTCACGCCGGCTCCCGCGGGACCCGCTCCCGCCCAGGGGGCGGCCGCCGGGAATGGGTCGGCCACCAAGCTCGAGGCGGTCCAGCTGGACCGCAAGGAGCTGCAGGCGGCCGCCAACCTGAGCGAGGCGGAGCTGAAGGGGCTGGAGGACTTCGGGATCCTGGAGGCCAGCGAGGCCGGCGTCTACGACGAGCACGCCCTCATCGTCGCCAAGGCCGCCCGTCGCTTCTTCGACTTCGGCGTGGAACCGAGGCATCTGCGGATGTACCGGCAGTTCGCCGAGAGGGAGGCCGCGTTCTTCGAACAGATCGTCTCCCCGGCCGCCCGCAGACGTGACCCCGGTGCTCAGGATCAAGCCGCCCAAGCGGTCAGGGAACTGGCAGGGCTGTCTCGTCAGATGAAAGAGGCCGCCCTTCGCTCCAGCCTGCGCGAACTGCTCTAGCAACAAGTGGATCTGTCGATAAATCTCCGCCGGCGGCGGACCCTCTCTCTTGTGGTGTGCGTCGGGCTCCTGGCCTCGCTGGCCTGGGCATCTCCTGTTGCTGCCGCGAAGATCGAGGCCCCGGACCTGACCTGCGAGGCCTGTCTCCTTATCGACATGTCTACAGGCGATCCGTTGTTCCGCAGGGCCGCGTCGCAGCCGTTCCCCAACGCCAGCACGACCAAGATGGTCACCGCTCTCGTGGTCTCCAGCAAGGCCTCTCCTCGAGACCTCGTGCGCGTATCGGCGGCCGCGGCGTCCGTCGGCGGGGGAGGCCTGGACCTCTCCGAGGGGGATCTCGCCACGGTCAGGGACCTGCTCTACATCATGCTGCTCGACTCCTCGAACGAGGCGGCCAGCGCTCTCGCCGAGCACGTCTCGGGGGACCAGGCCGATTTCGTGACCCTCATGAACCGGATGGTTCGCTGGCTGGGAGCGAGCGGGACCAACCTCGTGAACCCTCACGGCCTGGATGCTGCGGGCCATGCCGCCACCGCCCGGGACCTGGCCCTGATCGGGCAACGCGTCCTCTCCACGCCGGAGCTCGCCCGTATCGTCGCCTCCCCCCGGGCCACGGTCACCGTCAACGGCTCCTCACGCACGGTCGAGAACCGTAACGTTCTACTTGAGAGTTATGAAGGAGCCATCGGCGTGAAGACCGGTCGCACCCTGGGAGCGGGGGAGGTCCTGGTGGCCGCGGCCCGGCGCGGGCCCCATGCACTGATCGCCGTGGCGATGCGGTCGCAGGACGCGGCCGCCGACGCCCGCACCCTGCTCGACGCGGGTTTCTCCTACGTCAGGGACAAGGCCCGTGAAGCCGCCGCGGAGGCGGCGCGCGAAGCGGCCGAACCGGATGTGGTCTTGCGGGAACGACAGGCGGTCGGCGCGCTGGTGTTCGATCCGGCCGGCGCGACCGAAGTGGTCGCGGCGGAGGAGGTCACGACGTTGTTGCCCGAAGGCGTGCTCGCGGTAGATGTTCGTTTCACTCCTGCGGACGAGCTCCTGCTTCCCCTGGAAGTAGGAGACGAGGTTGGGACCGTCGACGTCATCGCGGCGGGCGAGGTGGTCGCCAGCGTGCCCGCCTTAGCGCAGGATGCAGTGATGATCGAAGAGCAATCGTGGGCCGGCAGAGCGCTGGGGGGCATCTTGCGTACCGCGGCCGCGGTCGTCGCAGGGGTCCGGGCATGAGCTCGTGGGAGCAGACCGCCAGCGTGCTGATCCGCGAGGCGCAGCTGCGCGGACGCGTTCGAGAGCTCGCTCATGAGATCGAGAAAGCTCTGCCCGGAAGCGACGAAGCCCCAGTGCTGGTGGGGGTTCTGAAGGGGTCGACCCTGTTCCTCGCAGATCTCATACGCGCTTTCGAGTCGCACGTCGAGGTGGATTTCATCTCGATCTCTTCCTACGCCGGTGGGAGCCGCTCCGGCGTGGTCAGGATCGTGAAGGACCTCGAGATCGACGTCCGAGGGCGGGATGTGGTGATCGTCGAGGACATCGTGGACACCGGACTGACCCTGAACTACCTCAGGCAGACCCTGATGGATCGGGAGACCAGGTCGCTGCGGGCAGTGACCCTGTTGGACAAGGCCGCGCGTCGCATCGTTCCGGTCGAGCTCGAATTCTCCGGTTTCGAGATCCCCGATGAATTCGTCGTCGGCTACGGGCTCGACTTCCAGGGTCGCTACCGCAACGTTCCGTACATCCTCGCGGTCAAGGACATCGCCAAGCTCGCGAACGAACCGACGCTGTTGGTCGAGCCACTTTTCCTGGAAAAAGGCGCCTAGGAGGGGTGTTAGCCTGCCCCGCATGAAGGAGCTCTCGCTCGTCGGCGTTCGGGTTGAGCTTCCCTCGAACCAGCCGATCGTCCTCCTCAAGGAAGCCGACGGCGACCGCTATCTCCCGATCTGGATCGGGGCCGTCGAAGCCACCGCTATCGCCTTCGCGCTCCAGGGCATCGAGACGCCCCGCCCGATGACACACGATCTGCTGAGGGACATCCTGTCCGAGACCCGCATATCGGTGGAGCGCATCCTCATCAGTGAGCTGGTCGACCAGACCTTCTACGCCTTGATCCGCATGAGCGCGGAGGGCAAGACCGTCGAGGTGTCCTCGCGTCCGAGCGATGCCATCGCCCTTGCCGTGAGGGTGAACGCTCCGATCTTCGCCGCTGAAGAGGTCCTGGACCAGGCCGGGATCGAGCTCCGCGACGAGGAGGAGACCGAGGTCGAGAAGTTCCGTGAGTTCCTCGACCAGGTGAGTCCCGAGGACTTCGCCGCCGATCAGTAGCCGCGCGACCCTCTAGGTTCGGTTTAGGGTTGTTCTTGACATCCGCCGGCCCGGGGCCTACTGTTTTCCATCCACGTAACTACGCCGTTGTCAGTCGCGTTCGACACAGGGGAGAAAGTCCATGGCAGAGATCGGGTACCGGGGGCCGCAGACCTGCAAGATCGTCGACATCACATACCGCCAGCTCGACTACTGGACCCGGACCGGGCTCGTGGTGCCGTCCCTCCAGGAGGCGAAGGGGTCGGGGACCCAGCGGCTCTATTCGTTCAACGATCTCCTCCAGCTGAAGGTCATCAAGAGCCTCACGGACGCGGGGGCCAGCCTCCAGAAGGTCCGCCAGGCGATCGACTACGTGCGCGACGAGCTCGATGCCGACTGGTCGAAGGTCACGATCGTCACCGACGGCAACGGTGTGTACGCATGCACCTCGGACGCGCAGGTCGTGGACCTTCTTCGCAACGGCCAGGGTGTTCTGGGCGCGGTGGTCGCGGTCGACAAGATCCGCGATCAGCTTGCCGGCACTTTGCGCGAACTCCGGCCTGTGGGGGAGCAGGTGGAGTACGGTTCGGACGCAAGCGAGGTAACGGTTACGGCCAAGGAGGGCTAAGCATCCCCGACGGCACCGACGGGCTCCTGGAGCGGCCCCGATCCTCCCTTCCCCACGAACGCGTCGCTTTCGCGCATAACAGCGAGCGGCAGTTCGCGAAGCTCCTCGACTTCTATCGGATCGAGTGGGAGTACGAGCCCACGACCTTCGATATCGAGTGGGACCGTATGGGTAACGCCACCCAGCGGTTCTCTCCGGATTTCTACCTGCCGGGCTTCGACCTCTATATCGAGATCACCACTCTCAACCAGAAGCTGGTGACCAAGAAGAACCGCAAGGCGCGACGCCTCATGACCCTCTACCCAGACGTGAAGTGCAAGATCCTGTACCAGCGGGACTACCTGAACCTGCTGATCAAGTACGGGTTGGAGGAACCGTCCCAGGGAGCGTTGCTGGCGACCGACCCGGCCCCCTCGGACCCTGTGGCCCTGTTCCAGAAGCCGCTGGCCGGCTAAACCGTTCCACATGCCCGACGAGCGCCGTACCCCGCTGCTGGAAGAACACGTCCGCTTGGGTGCGCGCCTCACCGACTTCGGCGGATGGCAGATGCCGCTGCAGTACACCGGCGTGATCTCGGAGCACAACGCCGTGAGGACCTCCACCGGCGTGTTCGACGTCTCGCATCTCGGGAAGCTGCGGGTGGCCGGAGCCGGCTCCATCGATGCGCTCCAGCGTGCCTTGACCTGTGACGTGGCCGCTATCGCAGAGGGCAGGGCCTCGTATTCGCTGGTGCTGACCGAGAGCGGAGGTTGCATCGACGACGTCTTCGTCTATCGCGTAGGCCCCGAGGAGTGCCTGGTCGTTCCCAACGCGTCGAACGTCGCCGCGGTTGCCGATGCGATCGCAGATGCCGGGGCTGAGGCCGTAGACGAATGGGATCGCTGGGCGATCCTCGCGGTACAGGGGCCGGAGTCCCTCGAGCTCTTCGATCGCGTCTTCCCCGGCGCGGACGCGGCCTCGATGCCGCTGCATTCCTGGACCACGCTGGAGACCCCGGTCGCGGGGATGATCGTGGCCCGCACGGGCTACACGGGTGAGCGCGGGGTGGAGCTATACGTGCCCGCGGCCGACTCCGTGAGGGTGTTCGGTAGGTTGCTCGAGGCGGGGGCGACGCCCGCCGGGCTCGGCGCCCGGGACACGCTTCGGCTCGAGATGGGCTACGCGCTCTACGGGCACGAGATCACGACCGACATCCTCCCGCTCGAGGCAGGGCTCGGTTGGACCCTGGCCTGGGACACGCCGTTCCGCGGCCGGGAGACTCTGGAGAAGGTGAAGGAACAAGGGGTCGAACGCAAGCTCGTCGGCATCCGCTGCACCGGAAAGGGCGTGCCCCGCCAGGGTCACGAGATCGTGCACGATGGTGAGGTCGTCGCCGAGCTGACCAGCGGCAACTTCTCACCGACCCTGCAGACCGGGATCGGGCTCGCCCTCGGGAGGAAGAGCCGGCTGCCCGAGCTGGGGGAGGAGGTCTCGGTGCAGGCGCGGGGCCGCTCGATCGAGGCGGTTATCGTCAAGCCCCCCTTCATCAGGGGTGACCGGCCGTAGATATGTCGACAAATAGATCTATCGATCTGGAGAGCTGAGCAACGTGGACTTCCTGCCCCATACCGAACGAGATGTCGCCGAGATGCTGTCCGCGGCAGGCTTCGAGGACATCGACGCGTTGTTCGGATCGATCCCCGACGAGCTGACCCTCCATCGACCGCTCGAGGTCCCCCCGGCCCTGTCCGAGCCGGAACTGGCGCGGCACATGGCCGAGCTGGCGGGACGATCGCGCTCCGACGTGGTCTGTTTCGCCGGGGGAGGGGCCTACGACCATCACGTCCCGGCCGCGGTCTCGGCGCTTGCCGGCAGAGCGGAGTTCGCCACCTCTTACACCCCGTATCAGCCCGAGCTCTCGCAAGGCGTGCTGCAGGCCGTGTTCGAGTTCCAGAGCCTCGTGTGCGAGATCTACGGCATGGACGTGGCCAACGCGTCCCTGTACGACGGAGCCAACGCCCTGGTCGAGGGCGTGAACCTGGCGGTGCGGGCCACGAAGCGCGAGCGGGTCCTCGTGTCGCGGGGCATCCACCCCCATTACCTGCAGGTACTCAAGACCTATACCTCAGGTCTAGGGTTGGACATCCACGAGCTCGACTTCACCGAGGACGGCACGCTGGCAGCGGATAGCTTCGATCCGGAGGGTGCGGCCGCGGTCGTGGTCGGTTACCCCAACTTCTTCGGGCGACTCGAGGATGTGCCGGCGATCGCGGAGCGAGCACACTCCGCGGGGGCGCTCGTGGTCTGCGTGACGGATCCCTCGGCGATGGGCGTGCTCCGGTCTCCAGGGGAGATGGGGGCGGACGTCGCGGTGGGCGAGGGTCAGGCCCTAGGCAACCTGCTCTCCTACGGCGGCCCCTACGTGGGGCTGTTCGCGACCAGGCTCGACCTCGTGCGACAGGTCCCGGGCCGGATCGCAGGGGAGACGGTCGACGCCGACGGACGGCGCGCCTACGTGCTCACCCTGCAGGCGCGCGAGCAGCACATCCGGCGGGCCAAGGCGACCTCCAACGTGTGCACCAACCAGACCCTGATGGCGATCGCGGCCGCCGTGCACCTTTCGTGGCTCGGCCCCCAGGGCCTCGCCCGACTGGGGGAGATCTGCATCCGCCGGACCGCGCTGGCGGCCGAGCGCCTCGCTCAGATCCCCGGATGCGAGATCCGCTTCGCCGGCCCCCACTTCAAAGAGATCGTCCTGAAGACCCCGGTCGACGCACGGGGCCTCTGCCGTTCGCTGGCGAAGAGAGGCTTCCTCGCCGGCCCGGGCCTCGGCATCTGGTTCCCGGAGCTCGCCGATTCGATGATCGTCGCGGTCACCGAACGGCGGACCGAGGACGACATCGAGTCGTTCGCGCAGGCGATCGAGAAGGAGCTCGCCGAGCGATGACATCCACCCTCGAGCCTTCTGCCGGCATGCGGAGATCCGAGACGGACGCGTTCCCGTTGATCTTCGAGCGGTCGCGTGAAGGAAGACGTGCGTGGTCTCTCCCGGAGGTCAACGGTGGCTCGCCCGCGCTCGAAGACGTGATCCCGACAGAGCACCTTAGGGCGACGGCGCCGGCTCTCCCGGAGGTGAGCGAGCTCGACCTCGTTCGCCACTACACGCGGCTCTCGCAGCGGAACTGGGCGATCGACGTCGGCGCCTATCCGCTGGGTTCCTGCAGCATGAAGTACAACCCGAAGCTGGCCGAGGAGGCCGCCCGGCTCCCCGGGTTCGCCTCCGTGCATCCCTTCGCCGACGACGAGCTGGTCCAAGGGGCTCTCGAACTGCTCGGGACCCTCGAGGAGGCGCTGTGCGAGGCGACGGGGATGGCTCGCATCACCTTCCAGCCTGCCGCCGGAGCCCAGGGCGAGCTAACGGGCCTCCTGATCATGCGCGCCTTCCACGCCGCGCACGACGACGCCCGCACCAAGGTGATCATCCCGGACTCGGCCCACGGCACGAATCCCGCCAGCGTCTCCCTCGCCGGCTACAAGGCGCAGGAGGTTCCCTCGGACGAGAGGGGCCTGGTCGACCTGGACGCGTTGAAGGAGGCGTTGGACGAAGACACGGCCGGGCTGATGCTCACCAACCCGAACACCCTGGGATTGTTCGAGCGGGACATCCGCGAGATCGCGGCCGCGGTGCACTCCGTCGGCGGGCTTCTCTATTACGACGGCGCGAACTTCAACTCGATCGTCGGAGTGGTGCGGCCCGGCGACATGGGCTTCGACATCGTTCACATGAACCTGCACAAGACCTTCGCGACGCCTCATGGGGGAGGGGGGCCCGGATCCGGCCCACTTGCGGTGTCCGAACGGCTCGAGCGGTTCCTTCCGGCACCGGTCCTCACCCGACCGCAGCATCCCGGTGACGTGTGGCGTTGGGATCACGACCGTCCCGATTCGATCGGAAGGATCCACTCCTTCCACGGCAACTTCGGGATCAACGTGCGTGCGTACGCGTACCTCCGTTCGCTCGGCCCCGACGGCCTGCGTCGCGTAGCCGAACGAGCGGTGCTCAACGCCAACTACCTCAGGGTGCTGATCGAGGACGAGTTCCCGACTGCGTATCCCGGCGCTTGCATGCACGAGTTCGTCTCGAGTGCGAAACACCTCAAGAAGCACGGGGTACGCGGGATGGATGTCGCCAAGCGTCTGATCGACCTCGGCTACCATCCACCGACCGTGTACTTCCCGCTGGTCGTCGAAGAGGCCCTGATGGTCGAGCCCACGGAGACGGAGTCGAAGGAGACGATCGATGACCTGGCCCGCAGCCTCAACCAGATCGCCCGGGAAGCGAAGGAGACCCCCGAGCTCCTTCACGAGGCGCCGATCAGCACTCCCGTCCGACGCCCCGACGAGGCCAAGGCGGCTCGAGAGCTGAAGCTCCGCTGGTTGCCTGATAGATAAGTGACCGAAGAGACCGGAGAGGTCTCCGAACGACCCACCACATCTCCGTGGGTCAGAGCAGCCGTCGTCGTGGTCGGGGTCCGGGTCGTGTTCTTCGCGATCGCATATGCGGCCTCCTATTACCTGTCGCCGGATACCGAGGGCCCTCCCGGCGGAGGTGTCTTCGACCTCTGGGTGCAGTGGGATGCCTTGCGCTTCCTGACGACATCGGAGCACGGATACACGTCGCCGGCCGCGACCCCGAACGCCACCGCCTTCTTCCCGCTGTTCCCGCTCGCGCTCCGGCCCTTCACCCTGTTGGGCTTCAGCCCCGCGCTCGCGGGAACCATCGTGTCGGGCCTCGCTTCCTGGGTCGCCCTCGCTTATCTCTACCGCTTGGCGGAACGTGACCATCCCGGCACCGGCACCAACGCGATGCTGTATCTGGCGCTGTTCCCGACCGCCTTGTTCCTGATCGCTCCGTATAGCGAGTCGCTGTTCTTGGCGGGTGCGATCGCAGCGTTCTTCTACGCCCGGAGCGGGCGATGGCATCTCGTCGGGATCCCCGCGGCGGTTGCGATGGGATCCCGGTTCGCAGGCGTGTTCCTGCTGGCCGGGCTCTTGATCGAGTTCCTCCGCCAGGGAGATCGCACCCGCGAGCGTGTGATGAACGCGGCCGTGTCGCTGGTGGTCGGCACCCTGCCCCTGCTCGCTTACGCGGCCTACCTCGCTCAGGTGAAGGGCGACCCGCTCTACTTCTTCGTCGATCAGCGCCAGGGCTGGGGCCGCACCCTGACCTCGCCCCTGGCCGCGCTCTCGAACTCCTTCGACCGGCTCCAGATCGAGACGTCTGGGAACCTGATGATGATCTACCGGCTTGAGATCGTGGGCGCGGCGGTCGGCATCGCATTCGTCGCCTGGGCGCTGGCGAAACGTGAGTGGGGCTACGCCGCGTTCATGGGCCTCACCTTGGCGGCCCTGCTCGTCAGCTCGGAGTACATGAGCATCCCCCGGATCCTCGTGACGTTCTTCCCCGTATCCATCTTCGCCGCGCAGCTCACGCGCCGGAGCGCGACCGCGCACGAGATCTACCTCTTCTCCACAACCGCACTGATGACCATGGGCGTGCTCGTCTACACCCGCGGGGGGTGGTACTTCTGAGCCCTTCCTCGGCGTGGAGCGTGTCGTTGCGCTACGCGCTCGCTACGCGCGTCGTGTTCGGGCTCGTCGCGGTGTTGTCCTCGTGGCTCCTGATGCTGTTCGAGTTCGGCCCCCCCGACACGGGCGCTCTGGATATGTGGCGTCGCTGGGACGCACACCACTTCCTCACGATCGCCGAGCACGGTTACACCGCGCCGGAGAGCGACGCGCATGCAGCGGCTTTCTTCCCAGCCTTCCCGCTCGCGGTGCGTGCGGTCATGATCACGGGAGTCTCGGCGGTGGTGGCCGGGCTCCTGGTGGCGACCGCCGCCAGCGTGGTGGCGGGCTACTTCCTCTACAGACTGGCCGAGCGTGAGTTCGGACCGGAAGCGGCGAGACGAGCGGTCGTCTATCTCAACGTGTTCCCGACCGCGGTCTTCCTCCTCGCTCCGTATAGCGAGTCGCTCTTCCTAGCGGGCGCGATCGCCTCGTTCTACTTCGCACGCGAGGGGCGTTGGCACCTGGTGGGCATCCCGGCCGCCGTCGCCATGGGGGCACGCGCCGCAGGCCTGTTTCTGATCTTCGGGTTGCTCTTCGAATTCCTGCGTCAACGCGACTTCACGAGGCTCCGCGTCGGCAATGCGTCGATCTCGCTGGCCGTCGGCATCCTCCCGCTCCTCGCATACGGAGCGTTCCTCGCGCAGGCGATGGGCGACCCCTTCGAGTTCATCACCCATCAGCGAGAGGGGTGGGGGAGGACCTTCGTGGGCCCGGTGGCCTCCTTCTGGAACACGTGGAACACGTGGGATGTGGCGAGCTACCCGACGAACTGGCTGCTCGCCTGGCGCATGGAGATAGTCGCGGCCGCGGCGGGGCTGGCCGCAGTGATCTGGGCGCTGACCAGGAGGGAATGGGGGTACGCGGCTTTCATGGGCTCGATGCTCTTGGCGCTGGTGACCAGCACCTGGTACTACTCGATCCCGCGGATGCTGCTGTCTATGTTCCCGATCGTGCTGTTCCTCAGCGAAGCATCCGAGAGGAGAGGAGCGGTCCATGAGTGGCTCGTCGTGGGTTCCTCGGCCGTCGCGACCATGGGGGTAGTCATCTACACCCGGGGTATCTGGTTCTATTAGGCCTCCCGACGTGGTTCCATTTACCGATGCTCGGCGAAGGCGGCTCTCCGATCAGGACCCTGGTAGTGGCGTGCGTAGCTCTTGCCGCCCTGGCCGGCTCGCTCCCGTCTCGGGCCCAGATCCCCGTGATCGCCGATCCTCGGGAGCAGGTCTGTGACGATCCGGACAACTCTTTCTCGCTGTTCGCGCGGCGCCTGAAGGACGGGCGTATCGGGTACGGGCGCACGCGCGCCTCGGTGCAGGTACCCGGTCCTACCTTGACGATGTACGAAGGCGAGTGTCTTCAGGTCACGCTCGTCAACGACACGGACAAGAAGCTGAGCATGCACACGCACGGCGTTGCCTACACCGTGGCGAGCGACGGCACCCCGCTCAATCGGGGCTGCGTGGCGCCGGGCAAGGCCAGGACGTACACGTTCGAGGCGCCGCTGCCGGCCACGCGCCCGGACGGGACGATCGACCCCGGCAGCGCGGGCTATTTCCACTACCACGACCATTGCATGGGAACGCCTCATGGAACGGGCGGGATCGCAAAGGGCCTCTACGGCGCTTTCATCGTCCGCAGGCAAGGGGATCCCGAGCCGGTCCGCAAGCCGATCGTGCTCGTGATGAACAACATCAGCTTCAACAACAAGGTCGCGCCGCGTACGCCGATGCCGACCGTGGACCTCGGGGAGCGCGTGGAATTCGTCGTCATCGGACATGGCGAGCTCTTCCACACGTTCCACCTCCATGGACATCGGTGGGCGGACAACCGTGGCGGCTTCGTATCGACTCCGGCCGACACGAGCAGGATCATCGACAACAAGACCGTTGGGCCCGCGGACTCGTTCGGCTTCCAGGTCATCGCGGGCGAGCACGTGGGCCCCGGAGCCTGGATGTATCACTGCCACGTGCAGGGACACTCCGATCTTGGGATGGAGGGGATGTTCGTGGTGCGCGACGAGGCCGGGATGGTCTCGAAGCAGACCAAGGCCGCGATCCGTGAGTTCAAAGCGAGCCACGCAGGCTCGCACGATGCGAAGTAGGCGCAGCGCCACCCTCGGCGCGGTAGCCGCGCTCGCGGCTCTCTTCTCGGCCGCCTTGGTCGCGGCGCCGCGGCCCGCCCGCGCGGCGAGTGCAGCGGTTCAGATCCGCGACAACAGCTTCGTGCCGAACGAGGTCCACATCGAGCCCGGCGACAGCATCGTCTGGCACTACGACCAGGGTCGGAGCGTTCACGACGTTACGTCGGACGAGCGGGGTGAGTTCCGTTCCGGCGACATGCGGCCCGGCAGCACCTACGAGCACCGTTTCCCGGAAGAGGGTTTCTATCCCTATTTCTGCCGCTACCACGGGGGCCGCGGCGGCGCGGGGATGTCGGGTGTGATCGTGGTGGGGGACCCGCCACCCCAGGAGGAGCCCGACGTGGACCGCCCGGTCAAGCCCCGGATCGTCGTTCCCCGCGACTTCCCCACGATCCAGAGAGCGGTTGACGCAGCGACCCCCGGAACGGAGGTCGTCATCCGTCCCGGCGTGTATCGCGAGGCGGTCGTGGTCAAGACGCCGCGTCTCGCGATCAGGGGTGTGGACAGGTTCCGCACGATCCTCCACGGCGGCGACACCAAGGGCAACGGGTTCGTCGTTGACGGCGTCAACCATGTCACGGTCAAGAACCTCACCGTCCGCAACTATCTCGAGAACGGCATCTTCTTCAACGACGTGGTCGGTTACAGGGCCAGCAGGATCGACGCGATCAAGAACCGGACCTACGGGATCTACGCGTTCGATTCCTACGATGGCGTGATCAAGGACTCGTTCGGGTACGGAAGCGCGGACTCGGCCTTCTATATCGGCCAGTGCATGGGTTGCGGGGGATTGGTCGAGAACGTCAACGCTCGCAAGAACTACATCGGCTACTCCGGCACGAACGCCACGGGGGTTGTCGTTCGCGACTCGATCTTCACCAACAACGGTGTCGGGGTCGTCCCGAACACGCTCCCGACGGAAGAGCTGGGTCCCAACCGGGGCACCTTGATCGTGCACAACCTGATCAAGAACAACAACTACTCGAAGATCCCGGCTCGCGGGTTCTCGGAGACGGTCGGCCTTCCTTTCGGTACCGGCGTGTGGACGCCGGGCGTCCAGAACAACGTGGTCAAGGCGAACCGCGTGCTCAATCATCAGCGCTACGGGATCCTGATCACGCAGAGCTGGGCCGGCGAGCCCCTCCCCATCAACAACAGGGTGCGAAGGAACTTCATCAGGAACTCCGGGATGTACGACCTCGCATGGGATGGGACGGGGCAGGACAACTGCTTCCTGAACAACGACTTCACCGGCGAGACGGGTCCTCCGGAGATACAGACGCTGTATAGCTGCCACAACCGCCCTTTCGTCGGCGTTCCGTACGCGCCGGTCCAAACAGACGTCTGGCCGTCGCTTGCCAACGCCCAGACCCGCGAGCAGGAGGAGCCACCCGAGCCCAGACGTCCCCGCTGTCAGAAGGGCGCCCCGGGCTGCGACCGAGGTTGACCTCGGGCTGATTGCAGCGCTCCGATCTGGGTACGAAGCAAGCGCGTCCGAGTCCTCGAACCAAGGGAGCCTCCCTGTGAACCTGCCGTCAGCGCGCGGCCCCCTCACCGAGGGGCTCTTCGACGCGCTGGTCCTGGCTCCCGCCGACCTGCCCGTGCCGGACGACGTCGGCGACAACGCTCTCTTCTCCGACGACCTGCAGCTTGCCCTGCACGTCTGCTACGAGCTGCACTACCGGGGCTTCGACGACGTGTCCGACGAGTGGGAGTGGCACCCGCCGCTGATCGCCTACCGCCGGCGGCTGGAAGACGCCTTCGAACGAGAGCTGATCGACAAGCTGGGGGTCCTCGAAGCGGAACCGGCGGAGGTGGTCGCGAGGTTGAAAGAGATCGCCGACCGATCCGACGGCCCCTCGCTGTCTCGCTTCCTCGAGACCGAAGCGACGGTCGAGCAGTTCCGCGAGTTCGTGATCCATCGATCGATCTACCACCTGCGCGAGGCGGATCCCCACACCTGGGTGATCCCGCGGCTCGCCGGCCGCCCGAAAGCCGCCCTCGTCGAGGTGCAATCGGACGAGTACGGGGGCGGCGACCCCACGCGGATGCATGCGGTGCTGTTCGCGGACCTGATGAGCGGGCTCGGCCTCGATGCCACCTACGGGGCCTACCTCGACCGGGTACCGGCCACCACCCTTGCGACCAACAACCTGATGTCGATGTTCGGCCTGGCGCGCAAGCGCCGGGGGGCCGCGATCGGACACCTCGCGTTGCTCGAGATGGACTCGTCGATCCCGAACGCGCGTTACTCGGCCGGGCTGGCTCGCCTGGGGCTGCCGAAGGAGGCGAGGAGGTTCTTCGACGAGCACGTCGAGGCCGATTCCGTGCACGAGGCGATCGCGGCGAACGATCTCGCTGGGGGTCTCGCGGGCCAGGAGCCCGGGCTGGCTGCCCACATCGTGTTCGGGGCGGAGGCCCTCTATTTCGTCGACGGGTACTTCGCGGCCCATCTCCTGACGGCGTGGGAAGAGGGCCGCTCCTCCCTGCGCCTCTCGCGATGAATGTCTCGTACGTACTTCCTCTCCGCTGGACCGACGACCGCGATCTCGCCGAGCTGAGCCACTACCTGCGCTCGCTAGCGTCTCTCGTCGAGGTGATCGTCGTGGACGGTTCGCCTGCGACCCGGTTCGAGAAGCACTCGGCGGAATGGGGGAGCGAGGTGGTGCACATCCGGCCCGATCCCCGCTACAGCTTCCAGAACGGCAAGGTGAACGGCGTCACGACCGGGGTCATGGCGGCTACCCACCAGGCCGTCGTGATCGCAGACGACGACGTTCGATACACCCCGCAGCAGTTGTGCCGGGTCGCCGCGCTGCTGGCGCATAACGATCTGGTGCGCCCTCAGAACTACTTCGACCCGCTGCCGTGGCACGCGGCCTGGGACTCGGCGCGCTCTCTGCTGAACCGCTCCGTCGGCGCCGACTATCCCGGGACCCTCGGCGTCCGCAAGGCCACGTTCGTGTCGATGGGCGGATACGACGGGAACGTGATGTTCGAGAACCTCGAGCTGATCCGCACCGTGAAGGCGTTCGGGGGCCGTGAGGTCGTACCTCTGGATCTGTACGTGCGCCGCCTGCCTCCGGATCCGGGTCATTTCCTGTCGCAACGCGTGCGCCAGGCGTACGACGACCTCACCCTTCCGCGGCGGATGCTCCTGTGGCTGGCGATCCTCCCCGGGCTCGGCCTGGCGGTGAGGAAGAGGGCTGCTGGTCCCGTAGCGGTGGGGATCGCGGCCTCTGTCGGTCTGGCGGAGGTGGGACGACGTCGGGCGGGGGGCGCCCGCCACTTCCCGTTCCGGACCTCGCTCTATGCGCCGGCGTGGCTGCTGGAAAGGGCGCTGTGCTCCTGGCTGGCCCTGTGGCAGCGAGCGACCAGGGGAGGCGTCGCCTACAACGGTGGGGTCATCAGGAAGGCCGGCAACAGCCCGAGGAAGCTGGGACGGAAGCCCTAGTCGCCTCTCTCCTCGCGAGCGCTCCCAGCCCGGAAGCGGGTCAGCTTGTGCGTGCCGTCGCAGAAGGGCTTGATCCTCGAGCGGCCGCAGCGGCAGAGAGCGACCGTCCTGCGCCCGGGGTCGATCTCGTTCCCGGCCTGATCCGTCAGCTTGAAGGGGCCCCGCACGATGTAGGGGCCGTCCTCATAGGGAGTGATGCGCGCCTCGTCCATGCCTTGCACCTTGCCCATGGGCGAGGTCCCCGAACCACGCTCAGGAAGGGAAGTGGAGCTCGGCCCCCGTTGCGCGCTCCGGCCAGCGCGTGGTCACGACCTTGGTCCGCGTGTAGAAGTGGATGCCCTCGGTGCCGTGGACGCGAGCGTCTCCGAGCAGGGATGCCTTCCAGCCTCCGAACGAGAAGAAGGCCATCGGGACGGGGATCGGCACGTTGATGCCGACCATCCCCGCGGTCACCTCTTGCTGGAAACGCCGCGCCGTGCCTCCGTCGTTCGTGAAGATCGCGGCTCCGTTGCCATACGGGTTCGCGTCGATCAGCGCGAGGGCGTCGTTCAGGGAGTCCATCCTCAGCACGCTCAGCACGGGTCCGAAGATCTCGTCGGTGTAGATGCTCATCTCGGGAGTGACCCGGTCGAACAGACAGGGGCCCAGGAAGAACCCGCCCTCGGGATCGACGAGAGCACGCCCGTCGATCGCCAGCGTGGCGCCTTCGGCGAGCCCGGCCTCGACGTAGGACAGGACCTTGTCGCGATGCGGGCCGCTGATCAATGGGCCCATGTCGGCGTCGGGCTCCTCACCGGGGGCCACCCTCAGCTCGGACACCTTCTCCTGCACGATCGGGAGCAACCGATCGGCCGCGTCGCCGATCGCCACCACGGCCGAGATCGCCATGCACCTCTCGCCGGCCGAGCCGTATGCGGCGCCTACAACGGCATCGGCGGCCGCGTCCATGTCTGCATCGGGCATCACCACGAGATGGTTCTTGGCGCCTCCCAGGGCTTGGACCCGCTTGCCGCCGCGAGCCGCGGTCTCGTAGATGTGACGGGCTACCGGCGTCGACCCGACGGAGCTGATCGCGGCGATGCCGGGATGCTCCAGTAGAGCGTCGACCGCGGTCTTGTCTCCGTGCACGACGTTCAGAACGCCCTTCGGGAGGCCCGCCTGCTCGAAGAGCTCGGCGAGCAGGTTGGCCGGCGAGGGGTCCTTCTCGGATGGCTTCAGGATGAAGGCATTGCCGCATGCGATCGCGATCGGGAACATCCACATGGGGACCATCACCGGGAAGTTGAAAGGCGTGATGCCGGCGACCACTCCCAGCGGCTGGCGGATCGAGTAGCTGTCCACCCCGGTCGACACCGACCCGGAGAACTCGCCCTTCAAGACGTGACCCAGACCGCAGGCGAACTCGACCACCTCGAGGCCACGTTGGACCTCGCCCAGTGCATCGCTCGCCGTCTTGCCGTGTTCCTCGGTTATCAGCGCAGCGATCTCGTTGCGGTGATGGTCGATGAGGTTGCGGTACTCGAACATCACCTTCGTGCGGGTTGCCAGGGTCGAGCGCGACCACTCTTCGAAGGCCTCGGTCGCTGCGGTGACCGCTTGGTCGACCTCGGAGTGGCCGGCGAAGCACACCTGCCGGATGACCTCGCCCGTGGCGGGGTTGTAGACGTCTCCGACGCGCGCACCGTCGCCTTGGACCCTGCGGCCGCCGATCCAGTGATCGACGAACGTCATCTGGACAACGCGTCGAGCGCTCCGGCGAGCACCTCCATCGCCTGGTCGGCCTCCTCCATGGTCACCGAGAGCGGGGGAGCGACGCGCAGGACGTTGCCGTAGAGCCCGCCCTTGCCGATCAGGACGCCATCCCGGCGACAGTCTTCGAGCACGCGGGCCGCTGCGCTGGGGGCCGGTGTGGTCGTGCCGGGCTCCACGAGCTCGATCCCGAGCATCAGACCCTTGCCGCGTATCTCACCGATCCATGCGTTGTCGGCGCAACGCTCGCGCAGCAGCTCGAACATGCGCGTGCCCACCGTCAGCGCATTGCTCTGCAGATCGTGGTCGAGCATGTAGCGCAGGTTCGCGAGGCCCCCGGCCGCCGCGAGGTGGTTCCCACCGAAGGTCGAGATGGAGTTGGCGGTGATCGAGTCCATGATCTCGGCCCTGGCCACCACTCCCGCCAGAGCGAGACCGTTGCCTATGCCCTTGGCGAAAGTGACGATGTCCGGGCGCACGCCGTGGGCCTCGATGCCCCAGAAGTTCTCGCCCGTGCGGCCCCAGGCGGTCTGAACCTCGTCGCACACGAACAAGATGCCGTGCTCGTCCAGGACCTGCTTCATCGCGCCGAAGAGGCCGTCGGGTGGCGTGGCGAAGCCACCGACACCCTGGATCGGTTCGGCTATCAGGCAGGCCACGTCGCCGGAGGTCGCGGTGTCGAGGATGTCCCGGAGGTCCTGCACGCAGGCCTCGATGTAGTCCGCGTCCGGCAGGTCCTTGAAGGGGCTGCGGTAGCGGTAGCCGCCGTGCACGTAGTGGACGTTCAGCGGCGACAGGCTGGACGCCGACCAGCCGCGGTTGCCGGTCACGCCCACGGTTGCGAAGGAGCGCCCGTGGTAGCTGTTGCGAAGGGCAAGGACCTCGTTGGAGCGTCGGTGGGTCGCGGCCAGCAGCAGCGCGGCCTCGTTCGCCTCGGACCCGGAGGAGACGAAGAAGACCTTGGCGTCGTCCACCGGCGCGAGCTCGGCGATCTGCTCGGCCAGCTCGATCGCGGGTTCGATCAGATACAGGGTGGATGAGTGGACGATCCGGCCCGCTTGCTCCCTGATCGCCTCGACTACCTCCGGCACCGCATGCCCGGAGATCGTGGTCAGGATCCCTGCGAAGAAGTCGAGATAGGAGTTGCCCTCGGCGTCCCACACCGTGCGGCCCTCGCCGCGGACCAGCGCGATCGGCTCTTCGTAGAGCAGGGCGAGCCAGTCGGGCATCACCTGGCGGTGGCGCTTGAGCAGCGAGCTGTGTTCTTCCATCGCCCCAGCCTAAAGGGCTTGCCTAGCCCGCCTCGGAGCCCGGATCCGGTCCTAACGGACTATTCACCTTCTCGGTCACTCTCCGTAGCGTTGCAGGTCAAAGTTCGCGATGCGAGGAGAAGCAGATGAATCGGACACGCCTGACCGCCAGGGTCGCCGCCGTCGTGGGAGCTCTCGTGATAGCGGCGGCCTTGCTGCCCGCCACCGCCCGGGCTCAAGAAGCCGGGATCGATTACACGAACACGGTGACGGTGGCTGCGGGTGCCACGGTCGAGATGGAGGCCGACCAAGCGACGCTGACCCTCGCCGTTCGCTCCGCCAACGTGGATGCCTCCGAGGCCACCAGGGGAGTGGCGGCGAAGGCCGAAACCGTCGTGGACGCCCTGATCGGCGCCGGCGTCACCGACGAGGAGATGACCGTCGGCAGCGTGCGTCTCGATCGCAAGACCGACCGCCGGGGCCGGTTCCTCCGCTACGTGGCGTCCGTCGTGGTCAAGGTAAAGACCGACCGCCTGGACCGCCTGAGCCGGTTCATCGACGCTGGGGTCTCAGGGGGCGCCAGCGGCCTGCGTCTGACCTATGACGTGGCCGATCGCAGCGGGGCGGTGGACCAGGCGCTGCGCGAGGCGATGGCCTTCGCCCGGGCCAAGGCGACCGCTCTGGCCGAGTCGGAGAATCGCCAGGTGGGCCAGGCCATC
>JBKHXK010000012.1:0-31996 GCA_046566065.1 Actinomycetota bacterium
ACGGCTGCTTGGTTGAAGAAGGTGCACCGACCCTGAAGGTCAAGGCCGTAGATGCCCTCACCGGTCGAATCGAGCAACAGCCTCAACTGCGAGGAGAGCTCGCTCTCTCGCGCCAGGAGCTCGGACAGGCCCTCAGTCTTCCTCCCCAGCTTCATGCGCTAGCTCCTCCAGGCTCCGATCAGGCCGATCGGTGACGGCGCAGCTCGAAGTTGGCTCGTCGTCTCTCCATCGCCTCGGTGACAACGGCAAGGAACTCCTCGCGGTCCAGAGGCTTGGCGAGCACCGCGGACGCCCCCGCTCGGATCAAGGCGTCGATACCTTCGGGCAGGACGAAGCCGGTGACGACGACCGACGAGGTGTCCGGGTAGTTGTCCGAGACGTAACGCACCAGCTCGATGCCGTCTTCTTCGAACATGCGCAGATCGGTGACGAGAAGGCCGAAGGCCCGCGCTCGCAACTGCTGCTTCGCTTCGCGCGTGCTGGCGGCGCCGGAACACTCATAGCCCTGCTTGCGCAAGATGCGGATCATGAGCATCCGCTGATTCATGTCATCGTCGACTACGAGCACCGAGTTGCTGCCCGGATCTTCCGGGAGCACGCCCGGCATCCCGATCAGCTCGTGGATGTCCATCTTCGTTTCCTCCCAGTTCAGACAACCTTTGAAGCCTCGTTCAACTATCGGAGAAAGGATGCGCCTCGCACAGAGCCGGTTCGGATGGTTCTGTTTCTAGGGATGCTGTCCGAAATGCCCCCTGCTAGGAAGGGTGTCGTAACGAGTCCCCCACGCGGGCTCTTAGGGTGCGGATCGTGACTGCCACCGGGCTACTGGGCGCGATCGGCACCGTCATCGGGCTGACGCGGGCCTTGCCGCAGCTGCTCCGGCTCCTGAGAACCAGGGACGCACACGGGGTCTCGCTGGACTCCGCGGTGACGATCAGCGTCGTCAGCTACGCCTGGGCGGGCTACGGCCTCGCGACGGATCAGCTGGCGGTCGCCGTAGCCAGCGGGCTGAACGCCACCGTGTTCCTCTTCATCGCTCTCCTTTCGGTGGCCCTCGGCCGGAGCCCGTCCGAGCTGAGAGCCGCCCCCATATGGCTCGTGGTCGCCGTGACGGCCGCCGCGATCGGTGGCTCCCAGGGTCTCGGCGTGGTTCTGGTGGCCAGCGCGCTGATCGCCAACCTGCCTCAGGTCCTGGTCGCCTACCGAGAGAGTGACCTGACCGGCCTGTCCCCCTCTACCTGGGCCCTGACCGCCTCGGACGGAGCCGTGTGGACGGCCTACGGGCTGATCACGGGAGACGTGCCGATCCTGGTGAACAACGTGTTCCAGCTGTCCACCGCGTTAGCCATCCTGGCTCGCCGACTCGCCTGGGGGGCGAGGCATCGTTCCACAGGCCACGAGCGCTCGGTGGAACCCGTGGGGGCGCACCAGGCCCCCTCCGATGACTCGGCTTAGATCGTGGCGTCGAGCCTCGACGCGCCGATCGGTGGAGGCGGCGAGCGGAATCGAACCGCTGTACAGGGCTTTGCAGGCCCTTGCCTAAACCACTCGGCCACGCCGCCAGCGGAAGCCGCAGGATAAACGCGGCGACCGCCACCAAGAGATCTCCCTCGCTATGCTTCCGCCACCCGACGACGAAAAGGAGACGAACGTGTCCGCATTGGCGCAGGCCGTTGCGCGTAGAGAGACGGCGAGATTGCCCTGGGTGACCGACGTGGCTCTGGTCGTGGCCGGAAGTGTCTTGATGGCGCTGCTGGCTCAACTCGAGGTGAAGTTGCCCCTCACGCCCGTGCCGGTCACGGGACAGACCCTCGGCGTGCTGCTCGTCGGAGGCGCACTCGGCAGTGTGCTCGCGGGCGCGGCGCTGCTTCTGTATCTGGCTTGGGGCGCCATCGGACTCCCTGTCTACGCGGGGGGCGAGTCCGGGATCGAGTACCTCGGTTTCGGCACCCCCAGCGCGGGCTACCTCTGGGGCATGGTGATCGCGGCAGTCCTGATCGGATGGCTAGCCGAGAAGCGCTGGGATCGCGGCGTCGGTAGCGCGATCGGAGCTTTCCTGTTGGGCGAGATCGTCATCTTCACGATCGGCGTGGGGTGGCTGGCCAACTCGATCGGCGTCCCCGTGGAGAAAGCTCTCGAGCTAGGCCTCTACCCCTTCGTGGTGGGCGACATCCTGAAGGTCCTGCTCGCGGCCGGGGCGTTCCCACTGCTGTGGCGCCTGCTGAAGCGCGAGCGGTAGCAGACACACGGTCTTAGGCGGGAGTTAGCAGCTCCACATCTGACAGCCGCTTCTTCCAGAGAACCCTCAGGAGCGGTCGCCTGCCGCCCTAGTGAGCGGCAAGCCGAACCAGAGCCAGGCCAGGATCAAGGCCATCGCGCCCGTGACCAGAGCGCTGAGGTTGCTGTAGAGGAAGTCGGTGATGAAGAACACGACGCAGGCGATCGCCAGAGCGAGAGAGGCCGTGCCCGCGATCGTCAGTCTGTTGGACGTGATGAGCATCTGCTCCTTGTCCTTGGCCCTCCACCGGAGCCGGTGGTATGAGGTCGGTGAGATCAGGAACGCGGTCGCAAGCGCCGTGAAGATGAATGCAGCGAAGTAGACGGCCTTCTGGGTGGATGTGACCTTCGTGAATCCCTGGCTGAAGGGGACGACCAGAAGGAACGCGAACAGGACCTGGACGCCGGGCAGCGCGACCCGAAGCTCGTTGAGTAGCTCGATCAGCTCCCGGTCCTGCTTCGTCTCGGCCATGACAGAACCCTAGACCGCGCGCTTCAAAGATCCGGTCCACGCTAGCAATCCGTCGTAGGACATGAAGTTGATGATGCGATCGGCGGAGATGCCCGCCCGGATGGCGGCCGCGCATCCGATCTCGATCTGGTGCATCTCGGCCGGACTGTGCGCGTCCGTTCCGATCGATACCCGGCAGCCCGTCTCTGCGGCGAGACGAAGGAGCTCGACGTTCAGGTCCTGTCGATGCGAGTGAGAGTTGATCTCGACAGCCTTGTCGAGATCCCTTGCCTCCTCGAACACGCGGCCCCAGTCGGCAGAAAGGCCCAGACGGAAGTTGTACATCCGACAACGCGGGTGCCCCAGCACGTGCACGTGGGGGTTCCTGAGGTTCAAGAGGTAACGCTCCGTCTGGTCCTCCTTGATGCGGAGCTTGGAGTGGAAGGAACCCAGCACCAGGTCGAGCTGGTCGAGTGCTTCGGGCTCCATGTCCCCTTCGCCCTCCGGGCTGATGTTCATTTCGACCGCCTTCAACACGCGGAACTCCGCATCGCCTCTCTCCATCTCGTCGTTCAGGGCATCGATCTCGGCGATCTGTTGAGCGAGCACTTCCTCTGACATACCTCCAGCGATCTTCAGTCCCTTGGTGTGGTCGGTGATCGCGATGTACTCGTAATCGAGTGCGATGGCCTCGATCGCCATCTCTTTCACCGAAACCCCGCCGTCGCTATACGTCGTGTGCATCTGCAGGTCACCTTTCAGTTGCCTGCGGAAGTCGGGAGCCTCCTGCAGCGTCTTGCGAGCGGAAGCGAGGCTCATGAAATCCGCCCGCAGGGCCGGCGGATCGGGGATCTCGGGGGGATCGTCCAGCCACTCGTGGATCTGACGGGCGACCCACGGACCGACCGCCGGCAGATCCTTCAGAGACCTGCCGTCCGCGACGATGTCGGCCGCTTCCTCGGGCCACCCGTACGCCTTGCGGGAAGCGCGCCGGGCCGCCTTCTGTTTGTTGCCCTCATGCTCGTCTGAGAGGTGAGCGAGGAGCTCGGCGATCTGCTCGTTGGTCAGGCTCATGCCGCGATGATGTACCCATGACGCTCCCCTTCCAGCCCCCGCTCGAGCCGATGCTCGCGAAGGTCTCGAAGGAGATCCCGACCGACGGCTGGCTCTACGAGCCCAAGTGGGACGGGTTCCGGGCCATCGCATTCAAGGACGGCGATGACGTCACGATCGTCAGCCGGGACCGCAAGCCACTCAACCGCTACTTCCCCGAGCTGGTCGAGCTCCTGAGGAACGACCTGCCCGAGGATTGCGTCGTCGATGGCGAGATAGTGATCCCCGGACCGCACGGTCTGGACTTCGAAGCTCTGCTCCTGCGGATCCATCCCGCGGAGTCACGCGTGAAGAAGCTCGCCGGTGAGTCGCCCTCCAGCTTCGTGGCCTTCGACCTGCTGGCTCGCGGCTCCGAGGACCTGCGAGAGACCGATCTGAGCGAACGTCGCTCCTTGCTGGAAGACGTGCTCGCAGATGCCGTCGAACTGCCCGCGGGCAGCACGCGCTCGGGACGGGGGTTGGAGAGAGACGTGATCCAGGCACTTGCCGGCGGATCGAAGCTTGCCCTTACCCCTCAGACCGACGACCCCAAGCTCGCCGCCGTGTGGTTCAAGGTGTTCGAGGGAGCGGGTCTCGACGGTGTGATCGCCAAGAAGCACGACCAGAAGTACCGCCCCGGTCAGCGCGTCATGTTGAAGATCAAACATGTCCGCACGGCGGACTGCGTCGTCGGCGGATACCGCTTGAACAAGACCGAAGACGGCGTCGGCTCGCTGCTGCTGGGTCTCTATGACGATTCCGGCGTCCTGCACTACGTAGGTCACACCTCTTCGTTCAAAGCCCCCGTACGGCGCGAGCTCCTGCAGGAGTTCTCCGCGCTACAAGGCGGAGAGAGCTTCGGTCGCGGCCGAACCCCGGGGGGGCCGAGTCGCTGGACGGGCGCACAAGGAGCGAACTGGGTTCAGGTAGAGCCGAGCCGCGTCTGCGAGGTCTCCTACGACCACCTGCAGGGCAACCGCTTCCGCCACGCTGCCACGTTCAAGAGATGGCGCCCGGACAAACCTCCCCGCGACTGCACCTTCGAGCAGATCCTCCCCGACGCCCGCCGCCGTTAGATCTGGGCTACGACCTCGAATCCACGCCGCAGTCTGGCGACCAGAGCCTCCTGGCCATCCGACAGCACCCACTCCTCTACGACGGTCTGGACGACGGCGATCCCGACCGCGGCCGCGAGGAGATCCGTCTCGGTCGCCTCGTGGCGACCCGCGCGGGCGGCCAGGGCCTCGGCCAGCCGCCGGCGCCAGACCCGGGAGATCTCTGCTGCCCGGCTACGCAGCTCGAACGTCGAAGTCATGGCGCGCTGCTGAGCCAGGACCTGATCGCCTTCTCCGACCTCCTCCGCCAGCGCGATGACCGCGTCTCCGAAGGCCCGCAGCGGGCCCTTGTCCGGAGGCTGGCGGAGGAGCGCCTCCCGGAGACGCTCGCCCGACTCATCGGCCTCGGAGAAAAGCACGCCCTCCTTCGACCCGAAATAGCGGACGAAGGTCCTGCGCGAGACGTTGGCGGCATCCGCGATGTCATCCACCGAGGTCGCCCCGTAGCCCCTCTCGTTGAACAATCGGATCGCGGCAGCCTGCAGGGCTAGCTTGGTCTGCTCGCGCTTGCGCTCTCTCAGCGAGTCCGCCATCCGCCCAACTTAGTGTCGATTGGCACTTCCTGGAAGTGACTTCACCCACTCTTTGCCGATGGCACCTCGGGTGTCAGGTCACCCGACCCGAGGCACATCTACGCACAAGCACGTACTAGTGCTATCGCGCACAACTGCCGACAATCAAGACAGAGGCAACCTGGCCTCTGTCTTTCCATACCCGGAGTCGAAAGATGAAGAAGATGAGCCTCCTCACCAAGTTCGGGCTCATCAGCATGCTCCCGATCGTGGCCTTAGGGCTGGTGCTCTCTCACATCCTGGAGGGCTTCGTGCGCGACCGGGCCATCCTGACTGCCCGCCAGAGCATCGAGGCGGCGGCTCGCGTCGGCGTGCAACCGCTGATCCGCGACCAAGACCTGAGCGAGGGTTTCAGCGAGCTCGAGTACGAGAGGTTGGACACGCTTCTCCATGGAGAGGCGCTGCTCGATGGAGCGGCCGGCGGGTACAAGATCTTTAACCGCGACCTCGAGGTCGTCTACTCGGCCGACCGATCCGAGCTGGGCAGCGACGGCCACGGTGAGCACTTGACCGCGGCTCTCGCCGGACGGACGACGGCGACCGTGCGCACGGGCTCGCTCGAAGGTGAAGAGGTGCGCCAGCTCTACGTGTTCGTGCCCGTGCAGACGAGAGACGGCCCCAACGCGGTGGTGCAGATCGCCCTCCCCTACGAACCGATCGCCCGGGCCATCGAGACCGATGCCCGGCAGCTGCAGGGTGTGCTGCTCGCGGGTCTCCTGCTGCTCTATCTCGCGCTGTTCAGGATCGTGGCCGACGCCTCTCGTCGTCTTCGGAAACAGGCGAAGGTGAACGAGTATCAGGCGTTCCATGACGTGCTGACGGGTCTTGCCAACCGGGGCTTGTTCCGGGATCGCGTGCAACAAGCGGTCCGGGAAGGTGAGCGAGAGAACCGGCTGGTCGCACTCATGCTTATGGACCTCGACCGGTTCAAAGAGATCAACGACACCCTCGGGCACCACAAAGGTGACCTAGTGCTGCAACAGGTCTCCGGACGCTTGAACGAGGTCCTGCGAGATACCGACACCGTGGCTCGACTCGGCGGGGACGAGTTCGCAGTCTTGCTCCCACACATACCGGACCCGGCCGCTGCTCTGCACGTCGCCGACAAGATCCAGATCGCTCTTCGCCAGCCCTTCGTGATCGAAGGCTTGGCTCTAGACGTCCGCGCCAGCATCGGGGTTTCGTTCTTCCCGGGTCACGGAGACGACGTGGATCTCTTGCTCCAGAGAGCGGATGTTGCGATGTATCTCGCCAAAGCAGCGAACAGCGGGTGCGAGGTCTACGCCGCGGAACGGGATCAATACAGCGCCAGCAGACTCGCCCTGGCCACCGAGCTCCGGCGCGCCATGGACGGTGAAGAATTCGTTCTGTTCTATCAACCGAAGGTCGATCTGCGGACGGGCGAGACGGTCGTCGTCGAAGCGCTGTGCCGATGGGATCACCCGACGCGAGGCATGATCCCGCCGAGCGAGTTCATCCCCCTCGCCGAGCACACCGGCCTCATCGAACCGCTGACGATGTACGTGCTCGACAAGGCGCTACGTCAGGTCCGTCAATGGCGTGAGCAGGGCGTGGACCTCACGGTCGCCGTGAACATGTCCCCCCGCAACCTCTTGGACCTCAACTTCCCGGATCACGTCGAAACACTGCTGAAGAAATGGCAGCTCCCTCCCGGAGCCCTCCAGCTCGAGATCACCGAGAGCACACTGGTCGCGGATCCCACCCGCGCCATGGCGATCCTGTCGCGGTTGAACCAGATCCGCGTCGAGATGTCGATCGACGACTTCGGCACGGGCTACTCCTCCCTAGGCCACCTGCGCAAGCTGCCGGTCAAGGAGTTGAAGATCGACAAGTCCTTCGTGCTGAACATGGGGATCGACGAGAGCGACGCGATCATCGTCCGATCAACCATCGATCTGGGACGCAACCTCGGACTTCGGGTCGTAGCGGAGGGAGTCGAGACGGCGGAGATATGGCGACAGTTGGTCCGCCTCGGCTGCGACTACGCGCAGGGCTACTACCAGAGCCGGCCCATGCCGGCGGAAGAGATGCCGCGCTGGCTCAGCCTGTCGCAGCCGAGATGGCCGCTCTAGGAGTCTTTCGACCCTTCCTCGTCGACCACTTCGTCGAACTCGCTCGTTCCGCCGAGTGAGGTGTCGGTCGGTTCGTCGACACTGACGTTGCCCGGCCCCTCGGCTGCCGCCTCGGAGGCCTCGGCGTCTTGTCCCTGACCCTTGTCTTCGATCATCTTGTCCCCCTGTCGTTGGTCGCTGGGGCCCCAGTATGCAGCTACGCCCTCGGCAGGTGGACGACCATGCGACAGCCGTGCGGCGACCCGGGATCGACACTGATGTCTCCCCCGTGGAGATCGACGATCCATCTCGCGATCGCCAGCCCCAGACCCGTGCCACCTTCGCTGGCGGCACGCGCCGCGTCCGATCGGTAGAAGCGCTCGAAGACCCGTTCCGCGTCGGGCGCCGCGATCCCCGGCCCTTCGTCGGTCACCGTGATGCGCACGCGGCCGTCTTCGGTGCCCGCGGAGAGCTGAACGCTGGCCCCGTAGGGCGAGTGCCTGACCGCGTTCTCCAACAAGTTGGCCAACACCTGATGCACCCGTTCCGGGTCTCCCACCACGGAGAGGTCTCCAGGCACCGAGATGTCCAGGGCGACCTCCTTCGCCGAGGCATGCGTGGCATTGATGGAGACCTCGCGTGCAGCTTGCTCCGCGACCTCTTTGAGAGCGAAGGGCCGGTGGTCGAGGGGGAACGTCCCGGACTCGAGCTTCGACAGATCCAGGAGCTGCGTCACCAGCCGTCCCAGGCGCTCGACCTGGCTGAGCATCGTCTGCAAGGTCGCTGGATCCGGCGGGCCCACGCCGTCGACGAGGTTCTCGAGCACCGCCTGCAGAGCGCTGATCGGGGTACGGAGCTCGTGCGACACGTTCGCGATCAGGTCCTTGCGCATGCGATCGACCTCGGCGAGCTCCGAGGCCATCTTGTTGAAGGTGCGCGCCAGCTCACCGACCTCGTCCCGAGAGGTCTCCACAACGCGGGCCGAGTAATCGCCGGCCCCCATCGCGTGCGCGGCCGCGGCCATCTCGCGCAACGGAGACGTCATCCCTCGCGCCAGGAACTGGACCATCCCGAGTGAAAGCGCCCCCGCGACGATCGCGTTCAGCCAGATGGGCATCCCCGCTCTCACCCCCAGCACCACGACGATCACCGTCACACCGACGGCGGCAACGATCACGGCCCCCAGCTTGGTCTTGATCGATCGCAGTGGGTCGAGCGGGCGCCTCACTCTTTGTCCTTGAAGGCGTAGCCGACCCCATGGGCGGTCCGGATCCAGTCGGCTCCGAGCTTGCGGCGGAGTGCTCCGATATGCGAGTCCACCGTTCGAGCGCTGCCGTCATCCGCGTAACCCCAGACGTCCGACAACAGTTGGTCACGCGAGAAGACGATCCCGGGCCGGGACGCGAGCTTGTAGAGCAGATCGAACTCGATGGGGGTCAGGTGCACGGTCCGGCCCGCGAGCTTCACCACGCGTCGCCCCGGATCGATCTGCAGGTCGCCGAAGGTGATCGTCTCCCCCACGGCAACGGGGGCGCGCTCGACCCGACGGAGCAGCGCGTGCACCCGCGCCACCAGCTCACGGGTGCTGAACGGCTTGGTCATGTAGTCGTCCGCGCCGACGCCCAACCCCACCAGCATGTCGGTCTCGGAGTCCCGGGCCGTAAGCATCAGCACCGGCAGGGGCCGCTCGCGCTGGATGCGGCGGCACACCTCGAGCCCGTCGAAGCCGGGCAGCATCAGGTCGAGGATCACGAGATCCGGTTTCAGGCGCGCGCAGAGATCGACCCCGGAGGGGCCATCGGAGGCGGTGTCCACCTCGAAGCCCTCTTTACGGAGCCGGGCCGCGATCGCAGAGGCGATAGCGGCCTCGTCCTCGATCACCGCAACGGTTCGAGCTCGCATCTCTCACTCAACGCTACGCCGGATGTGCCGTTCCTCACCCCGAAGGCCTGGATCACCACGTGGCGGTCCTTCGGTTCGTCTAGCTCTAGCAGGAACAGCCTCTGCCACTTGCCGAGGGCCGGTCTGCCGCCCGCCACCGGGACGACCTGAGAGGTGCCGCCGACGATCATCTGGATGACATGAGCTCGTCCATTGGCCCGCTCATCGGGGACGAGGTTCTGTGTCCTCCGCCCGAGGTCGTCGTGCGCGTAGTAGGCCGACTCCGGCACGAGCAGCTCCAGGCGACGGAGCAGATCCTCCTGCGCTCCGTTCTCCCACTCGTTGATCAACAGACCGCACGTCGTGTGGCGGGAGTAGGCGAGGCAGAAGCCGTCGGTGACCCCGGACAGGGCGATCGCATCGAGCAGCTGCTCGGTCAGGTCAACGAACCCCAAGCGGTGCTCGGCCCGAACGGTCGAATAGAAGCTCGCGCCCTCCAGTGCATTTGACATGACGCCACCGTACGGGCTGGATGTTCCTGCGGCCTCCCGAAGTTGTGAAGGTTCTGCAAAGGCGTCTAGGCGCCGGGCGTCGTTGCGGTTCGGCTGAGACGACCCGCGAACGCCGGCGGTTCGAGACGCTCCAGCGGGAGGAACGCCAACAGACACATGATGTGAGGCAGGAAGATGATCGTGATGGAGGCGTAGGTCATCACGTGGAAGGCGAAGGCCACGCCCAGGAAGATCTTCCCGATGCGGCCCTTCACCAGCAGTAGCGGGGACGCCAGCTCGAAGAGCATGATGAACCACTGAGTGATCCGCAGGATCCAGGGGTTGTCCTTCAGCGGTTCGGCGAGGTAGGTGCCGCGGCGCAGCACCGCTCTCATCAACGTCGCTCCGTTGACCCAGCCCGGCCCCCCGAAGCGCAGCTTGGCGAACGCGGCCAGGAAGTAGGTCGCAACGACCGCTACCTGGATGCACCGGACCGCCCAGCCCGCGGCCTCGCTCTCCGTGCGATCGCCCCAGCGGGCCGCGCCCGCCGTAGGCAACACCGCGAGCGCGACCAGGAACGCCACGCGGTCGTGATCCACCTTTCCGTACGACATCGCGATGAACATCCACTCGAGATAGAGCAAGAACACCGCGGCCCCCGCGAGCCGCGGGAGTCTCCCCGACAGAGCCACCGCCGCAGCCGCCACCAAGAGAACCTGGACGGTGCGGATCACCGATGGGGTCGGGACGGGCAACGGCAAGACGCGACCGAGGAACAGGGGCTGGTAGAGCTCGCCCTCGACCACGACATGCCGTGCGACCCACGAGGTGGTGAGGAACACGTCGACGAAGATGAACGCATAGAACAAGGTGCGCAGCACCGCGACCCGGCCCTTCGGAACCGGCTCGAACCACCAGGAAGCGATGCGCCCCATCACTTGCGCCACGTTGCCAAGCTCTCCTCCGAGTAAGAGATCGGTCGCCCGCCGCTCAGCTGGTGCAGGCCGTACCGCAGCTCGATCTCGATCAGCGGCGGATCGTCGGGGTGGAGCCGCGAGTAGGCGGTCGCGAGGTGGCGGAGCAAGGATGGGTCGGACCGGAAGCGCGCCACCTGACCGTTTATCTCTGCCGGACGCATCCCGAAGTCCTGAGAGCGGGGCTCGAGCTGCTCTCCCGCGGCGTTCGTCGCCCTGAAGCGGATCGCGTTCACGGTCCCATCCAGCTCGTTGGTGGTCGAGTACATCCGGAACGGCCCGAACGGGAAATGGTCGTCGTCGCCCCAGGCGGTCCCGGCCAACAAGCCGGCCAGAACCAGCGCAGTCATGAGCATCCGGAACGCGCGCCCCCGAAGGGTCAGCACTTCATGCACCTAGCGACTCAAGGGCAGTTCCTGATGGTGTCCGTGCCCGTGCCGGCGCGGCATACGTTGCGACCCGGTCCTCCATCCAGCGTGTCGTTCCCCTTACCGCCTTCCAGCACGTCATCTCCCTTGTGACCGTTCAAGACGTCGTCGTCGACGCCACCTTGCAGGAGGTCTCGACCCGCGCGTCCGTTCAGCTCGTCCCTGCCCCCGTTGCCCACGAGGACGTTCCCACCATCCGTCCCGAAGACGACGTCTCGGACGGCCGAGCCGGCGAGGTTCTCGATCCGCGTCAGGGCGTCGACCTCACTCGATCCCACCGCGCCCGTCCCCGCCGCGAGATCCACCTGGACGCGCGCGGTCGCTCCCGCATAGGAGACCGTGTCGCTTCCCGTGCCTCCGGCCATCGCGTCTGGCCCGCGTCGTCCATCGAGGTGGTCGTCACCCCCGAGCCCCCTCAACCGGTTCGCCTGGTCGTCACCGATCAAGCGGTCCTTGCCGCCTGAGCCGTCAACGTTCTCGATCGACTCCAACCGCTCGGCGTCGTGACCATCACGGGCGCGAGCCGTCGTCAGGTTCACGATGACCCCGGATCGCCCTGCGTACGTGACGGTGTCACCCCCTTCGCCGTTGTCCCCACCGAACAACTCGTCGGCGCCACCACGGCCGTCGAGCACGTCGGCACCCCCGGAACCGCTGATGCGGTTGGCTTCCTCGTCACCGATCAATCGGTCTGGGTGCGGCGAGCCCTCCACGCGCTCGAACGCGTTCACGACGTCCGCGCCGTCGCCGGCCGCGTCCGTCACGTCCAGCTCCTGAGACGTCCCCGTCGAGAGATCGACCAGCATCGCGTCGGCCGAGCTCACATAGCTCACGGTGTCGAAGTCCTCCGCGCCGTCCTGTTCTTCGCCGCCGTAGAGACGGTCGTCGCCCGCCATCCCCTGGATGCTGTCGTTGCCCACTTTGCCGCGGATCGTGTCCGCCCCCGGCCCCCCGAACAGCCTGTCGTTGCCCGATCCTCCGCCGATGTCGTCGTCCCCCTCGCCGCCGCAAACGACGTCGTCGAGGTCGCCTGCGATCACCACGTCATTGCCGCCGCGCGCGTGGATCACGTCGCGCTGCCCGGGTTCACCACGGATCGTCTCGGCCTCGTCGGTCCCCTCGATCGTGGTCGCGAGACCGCCGCACCTAGAGGGGCCCGCCGCGGCCGGTGCGACCGAGAGACACGCAAGCAGAGCGACCGGCGCAACGACCGCCCAGATCCTTCTCGTCGTAAGCATCCGTCCCCCATCGCCGTCGTCCCCAACTGGTTCGCCTTCATATGTCAAAGTCCCCGTTGAGCACAAGGGGGTGGGCATCTGAGGCGCGACCTCGTGACGATCGGGCTGGTTGTCGTCGCGCGGGATGGCTCCGAGAGCGAGGTGGAGATCGAAGGTCCTGCCGACGCGACGATCGGAGATCTGACCGCCGCTCTGAGCGATCGCCTCGGCGTCGCCGGGCGGCACCTGTATCTGCTCCGGACCTCGGCCTGGCTAGAGCAGGGATCTCCTTGGAACCAGGCCGGGCTCCTGCACGGGGATCGTGTATCGGTCGGCGAGCCGAACGACCTTCCTGCCGACGCGATCTCGACGAGCGAGGAGCCAGCGCTCGAACTGGTAGTCGTCGGCGGCGTCAACATCGGGATGCGAAGCGCCCTCACGCCCGGAGCCCTGCGGGTCGGCCGGGGCCGCGAGTGTGACATCCGCATCGACGACCCCGCCCTCTCGCGCATCCACCTCGTCCTCCAGGTCTCCGACGGAACCGTCACCGTCAGCGACGCGGGCTCCACCAACGGCACCTTCCTGAACGGCGTCCGGCTCGAGGACGACCACAGGTGGACACCGGGCGAGGTGATCGAGGCGGGGGGCTCGCTGCTCGGCCTGGAGTTGGGCTCGGGCACCCGGCCGGCCGACGTACCGCCCACATCGGAAGGCAGGCTCCCCTTCAACCGGCCCCCGCGGGTGACCACTCCTGAACCGCGTCTCGTGTTCCAGGTGCCGCAGGCCCCTGCGGTCGGCGCCGGGCCGCGCTAGCCCCTGGCGACCGCTGCCGTGCCGCTTCTGATCGCTCTGGTGCTGTGGCGCATGTTCCCGGAGAACCCAAGTCTCTTGGTCATCATGCTGCTGTCTCCGATCATGGTCGTCCTCTCCTACTTGGAGGAGCGCCGACGCGGCAGCCGTGCCGGCACGAAGAGCCGAGCAGCATGGTGCGCCGATCTGGCCTCTCTCGTCGATGCAGTGAACGCGGCGCGGGATGCGTACGCGGAGGATCTGCGTGAGCAGGCTCCGGATCTCGCCGAACTCCAGCGCCGCGCGCGCGAACGAACCGCGAAGCTGTGGGAGCGACGCCCCAAGGACGACGACTTCCTGATGATCAGATGTGGGTGGGGCGATCGCCCCTGGCCCATCGAGCTCCGAGGCGCCGTCGACCGGGAACCGGATCCGCAACTCGAGCCTCTGCAGGTGCTGCCCTCGGTCCCGCTGACGTTCGACCTACGCGAGGCGAGAGTGATGGGCATCGTCGGCGATCGACCCTCGGTCGAAGCCTTGGGGCGCTGGGTCCTGCTTCAACTCGCAACACTGCACAGCCCCGAGGACGTTTCAATGGCCGTGCTGGTGGACGACGATGGCATCGAGGCGTGGCGGTGGACGTCCTGGTTGCCGCACGCGCAACGTTCACCGGTTGGAAGTGAGCGGGCCGGAGCCCTGGTGGAGGAGCTGGTCGCTCTGATCGACAGCCGGAGAGCCTCCGGTTCGCTCACGTCCGCAGGCTCGGTCATCGAGCATCCGGTGGTGGTCGCGTTCGTAGACCATCGCAACCGCATCTCTCCTCCCCAGATGGCCCGGTTGTTGCGCGAGGGGCCGGCGGTCGGCGTGTATGTGATCTGGATGGGCGGCCGCCGTGAGGACCTCCCGGGCGAGGTCCGCACGATCGTCGAGCTCGCCGGAACGGAAGACGTGGTCGTCACCTTCACCACCTCCGGCGAGCAGCTGACGGGCGCGCGCGAAGGGACGCAGATCGAGCCATGCCGGGAGACCGCTCTGGCCCTGGCGCCGCTGATCGACGCGGCCCCGCGAGAACGGAGGATCGAACCGCCTCGCCGGGTCTCACTCTTCTCGATCTGGGACCTACAAGAGCCGACCGCCACGGCCGTGACAGAGCTCTGGGATCGGGCACCCACCGGGCTGTCGGTACCGATCGGCATGAACGGTGAGGGACCGATATCGCTCGACCTCGACCGTGACGGTCCACACGCACTGGTCGCGGGAACGACCGGCTCGGGCAAGAGCGAGCTGCTCCAGACCATCGTCGCGTCGCTGGCGTGGCATCTCAGCCCGGAACAGGTCAACCTCTTGTTGATCGACTACAAGGGAGGCGCCGCGTTCAAGGACTGTGCGGAGCTCCCCCACACCGTCGGGTTGGTCACGGACCTCGATGTGCACCTGTCCCAGCGCGCTCTCGTCTCTCTGGATGCTGAACTTGAACGTCGCGAACGCATCCTGCGAGATGCGGACGCACGCGATGTGACCGATCTCGAGCGCCGCGGACATGCACGGCTCCCCCGTCTCGTGTTGATCGTCGATGAGTTCGCGACCCTGGTGAAGGAGCTTCCGGCCTTCGTGGACGGGATGATCGACCTGGCTCAACGCGGGCGGAGTCTTGGGATCCATCTCGTCCTCGCGACCCAGCGTCCAGCGGGAGTCATCAACGACGCGATCAGGGCCAACACGAACCTGCGGATCGCACTCCGGGTCACGGACGAGCCGGACAGCAGCGACGTCGTGGGCACAACAGAGGCGGCTTACATACCCCGCTCGGTCCCGGGCCGGGCCTTGCTCAGGCGAGGGCACGGAGAGGTCGAGCCCTTCCAAGCCGCGTTCGGAGGGACGCCCGCCCACCCGCGTGGTGATCGCGTCGTGGTGCGCCCGTGGGGTATGGCGTCGTCGCTAAAGGAAGGGGCGAACGGCCCCGCGCACACCCAGCTGGCGGCCGCGGTAGCAGCCATCCGTGAGGCCGCATCCAGCCGCGGCCTCCCACCGGCGCGTTCGCCCTGGCTCCCCCCGCTCCCCTCTCTCCTGCGGCTCGCAGACCTCGCCTCGCCGGAGGACCCGTTCGTCGCCGCGTTCGGTCTGATCGATCGGCCGGAGCGGCAGCGCCAGGACGCCGCGCTCTTCGACCTGTCGGGAGCGGGTGGGTTGCTCGTGTACGGGTCCGCGGGGGCGGGCAAGACCACCCTTCTGCGTACGGTCGCGGGCTCATTTGCGGGTCGGGTACGTCCTTCGGAGCTTCATCTCTATGGGATCGATTACGGAGCCGGTCCACTGCGCCCCCTCGCGGCGCTTCCCCATTGTGGAGACATCGTCAACGGTGACGAGCACGACAGGGTGGAGAGGCTCATCGCGCTGCTCCGCGACGAGATCGATCGGCGGAGAAGGGATCCATCACGCATCGCCTCGACGCGCTGGCTCGTGCTGCTGGACGGTTACGAGGGGTTCAACGCGGCGTTCGAACGGGTGAACATGGGCGAGTTGGTCGACCTCCTCCCCCGTGTGGTCGCGGACGGACGAGGGGTGGGCATCCACTTCGCGATCAGCGTGGAGCGCAAGGCGGGCATCCCTTCGGGACTCGCCGCCCTGCTTCCGACACGGGTCGTGCTGCGGATGACGGACGACGACGAGTTCCTGGCACTCGGGCTCGAACGTAGGGGGGTGCAGGGAGTCGCGCTGCCTCCCGGAAGGGGCTTCGTCGATGGCCACCCGGTCCAGGTAGCGGTTGTGGGGTCCGACGCAACTCCAGAGAACCAGGGGGCCGCGCTGGCGCGGATCGCGGCCGAGACGGAGCCCGCTCCGGCCGGGGGCGGACCTCGCTCGGTCGGCCTTCTTCCGACGGAAGTGTCGCTCGAGGCGCTCCGGCCAGGCGATCGCCCTTTGGTTGCAAACTTCGGCGTCGCCGAGGCCGACCTGTCCGAAGCGCAGGCGGACCTCTCGTCCGGTCACTTCTTGATCGCGGGCCCGTATCGGAGCGGGCGCTCCACCGCCTTGCTGACCATCGCTCGCTCGCTTCGTGCTTCGACCCCGCAGGGTCGGTTCTGGCTGCTGGCCGCGCGTCGGTCAAGCCCCGGCCACGACGGTCCGTGGGACAGGGTGATGCTCGGGGTCGACGCGTGTCGAGAGGCACTCGATGCGAACGCCTCAGCCCCCTCGCAAGACCCCTTGCTGCTCTTCGTGGACGATGCGGACGAGCTCGTTGAGGGTCCTTGCTCGGCCGCGCTCGAGCCGCTGGTGAAGCAACGCGACAACGGCCTCCGCGTGATCGCCGCGGCGGAATCTGTCGCTCTGCACCGGTCGTTCGGTAGCTGGCTCAGCGAGCTTCGCAAGCACAAGCAGGGGCTGCTGCTGGACCCAGACCTCGATGTAGACGGCGATCTGCTCGGGACGAGATTGCCGCGCCGACAGAAGAGCGCGTTCCCGCCGGGGCGCGGCTATCTGGTGAGCCGGGGCAGCATCCAGCTGGTGCAGACGGCGCGCTGAGTCCTAGGAACCCGCCTGGATCAGGGCGTCCCGGCGGCGAGCCACCTCGGCCCCCGCATCTTGCAGGGCCATCTGCAGCTTCCGCAGGGCTGGCTCGAACTCCCCGCCCCATGCCTCCCGGAAACGGTCGGCGGCGGGGCCCTGCCACCACGTCTGATCGATCTGTCCCCTGACGGCTTGGGTGAGCTCCTGGATCGTCTGGCTGTGCCGGTCGAGACTCGATCTGAGCGAGTGCAGCTGCCCGAGCTCTCCGCCGATCGTGGACATCCACATCCCCTTTCCTCGCTTGCTGGAGGAACTTACCAAGTCTCCGGAGAACCCTTGTCGAGGATGGACGCGGGCGATCCCTACCGGCGAGCGGAAGGCTTCCTGCCCCCCACGGACGACCTCGGTCTCGATGGTTACGAGGTTCTGGAGATCCTGGGCGAGGGCGGATCCGGACGCGTCTACAGAGCTCGGCAGGACGCGCTCGACCGCACGGTCGCGATCAAGGTGCTCTCGGCCTCCGGCTTCAGAGAAGAGACGATGCGTCGCTTCGAGCGCGAATGCCGCGCGGTCGGAGCGGTTTCCGGGCACCCCAATATCGTGACCATCTACGACTCGGGCATCACCCGGGCCGGGAAGCCGTACATAGTCATGGATCACATGAAAGGCGGCTCTTTCGGAGATCGCCTCGCACGCAGCGGATCGATCGGCTGGCAGCGCGCCGTCGAGATCGTCGTCAAGGTCGCCGGCGCCGTCGAGACCGCGCACCGCAGCGGGATCCTGCATCGCGACATCAAACCCGAGAACATCTTGGTCTCTGGATTCGGAGAACCCAAGCTCGCGGACTTCGGCATCGCCAGCATCCCCGGTGGCTACGAGACGCACACGGGCGCCATCACTGCGAGCCTGTCCCACGCGGCCCCCGAGGTACTCGAAGGTCACAAGGCGACCCGTGCGGTGGATATCTATGCGTTGGGCTCCACCCTGTTCGCGCTGATCACCGGTCACGCTGCCTTCCGAAGCGAGGACGGGGCCGGGCTGCAAGGCTTGATAGCGAAGACGTTGACGCATCCCGTGCCCGATCTGCGTGATGCCGGAGTCCCCGACGAGGTCTGCAACGCGATCGAGAAGGCGATGGAGAAGGATCCCTCTCGTCGCTTCGGAAGCGCGGAGGCGCTGGGGGCCGCGCTGCAGAGAGCGCAAGCAAGTCTCGGTCTGGCCGTCACGGAGATGTCCGTCCCGGTCGCGGAAGGCCCCGTGCTCGCCTACGCGACCGACCTACAGGTCGCGGCCTCGGAAGAGACGCTCACCTCCATCCGCGAGCGAAGAGAGCTCACACCACCGTTGGTGGCTCCACCGAAGAGACGTTTCGTATGGCGAAGTCCCGTGACTGCAGGTGTGATCGCCCTCGTGCTGCTCGGCAGTGGCACCGGGGTCATCGCGCTGCGCGATCGCTCGAGCGGAGTGAAGCGCCCCGCGGCGGCGCCGGCTGGAGAGGTGCCCGAAGGGGGTGGACCGGAGGTCGTTGAACGCGAAGACGCAGGAGAGACGCGTCCGGCCGAACGGACCGAGAACAAGCCACGGGACCGGCGGGGACGCTCGAAAGGTGGCGGCGCTCCCTCCTTCGGCGGCGCATACGCCTACGGCGGCGGGTCTGGAACCCCCGTGGCTCCCTCCGGCGTTGACGGCACCGCGGCACCCGACAGCCGCGTGCGGCAGACCACCGCGCAAGGCGATGGCGGAGGCGGTAGCGCTTCCGGTGGCGGGGAGCAGAAGCCTCCGCCTCCCCCACCTCCGAACGAGCAGCCCGCCACGGTCGCGTTCTGGTACTTCTCGGCGAGCGATGGTCGATACCTGTTCACCGCGGACAGCACGTTCGCGGACGATCAGCGAGCGCGCTACGACAACCACTCCGTGTTGGCCGGCGTCTGGGACAGCCCGGGCAGAGGACTGGTTCAGCTGTGTCCGGAGCCGGATCGCTGCGAGAACGCCTTCATCAGCGTCGAGCCTCCGAAGAACGGCGACTACAAGGCCCTCTATTTCTACGCAGCAGAGCACGGACGGTTCTGGATCACCGATCCGTCGACGGCCCCGCCCGGCGCCGACGTCCGCTTGGTGGGCTACGCCCGCTAGCTACTCCCACGCAAACCAGGCGCTTCGGGACTTCGAACACATCGACCCGATGGGGTCTGTCACATCGAGTCAAGCGGGTGGAGACTAGAAGTCCGGTCTCGGCCCGCGAGGGCCGGCGAGAAGGAGAGATGGATGGATCACTTCGAAGGCATCGTCACGGGTCACGTCTCTGCACCCCCCGAGGCGGTGTTCGAGCTCGTCACCGACGTCGGCCGGCTTCCGGAATGGAACCGCTGCATCGCGAGCATCGTGGAGGCGCCGGCGAAGCCGGCGCCGGGGGCCGAGTGGGTAGTGAAGATACGGGTTCCTGGGTTGCCAGCGTGGAACAGCCGCTCGCGCGTCGAGGAATATGACCCTGATGGGTTGCGGTTCGTCTACCGGTCACAGAGTGATGACGGCAACCCTTCGTACGCGGTGTGGACCTGGGCGTTGCGCCCTGAGGGTGACGGCACGCTCGTCACCGTCGGTTGGGAAGGAAACCCCAAGACCTTCTGGCGCAAACTCCTCTTCGCTCCCCTGCGGAGGCGACAACTCCAAGGCGAGGTCGCGGCGTCGATAGCGGCGCTGGAGGGGACCCTTAGCACGACCTCGTGACGCAGACCTTCCTTTCACCACCCGGACTCCTGCTGACGCAACCGGTCCGCTAGCTGCGGTCGGTAACCCTCAGCACCTCGCCGGCGCCCATGTCGACCATGTACAGCTCTCCCTGCTCGTCCACGCCGAACGAGCTGATCGAGCGTCCGGACGCAAGCATCTCGATCGGCCGGGTCCGCTCGGACACGTCCGCGGGGATGCTCCAGATCGTGCCGGAGCAGAAGTCGCCGAAGAAGTAGCCCCCTTGCATATCGGGAGACCCCTCGCCGCGATAGACGTAGCCGCCGGTGATCGAGCAGCCGTCTTCGTGCGAGTACTCCGCGACCGGCTGGACCAAGCCGCCGGACTCGCAGTCCCCCGACCCGTAGCAGTCGGTCCCCTCCATGACGTTCCAGCCATAGTTAACGCCTGCTTCGTCGGCCCTCCGTCGGTTCACCTCTTCGAGCGCGTTCTGGCCGACATCTGCGATCCATAGGTGCTCGGAGTCGAAGCTGAATCGCCACGGATTGCGCAGTCCGTACGCCCATATCTCGGGTTCCCCCCCAGCTTCAGCGAAAGGATTGTCGTCGGGGATCGCGTAGGTGTCTCCTCGGTCGACGTCGATGCGAAGCAACTTGCCCAGCAGCGTGTCCAGACGTTGACCGTTGTTGTGTGGGTCACCTCCGCTGCCCCCGTCGCCGGTCGCGATGTAGAGATACCCGTCGGGACCGAACGCAAGATGCCCCCCATTGTGGTTCGCATACGGCTGATCGATCCTCAACAGCACCAGCTCCGCGTCTGATGCGACGTCGGAGCCGGGCCGGGCGCGGAACCGCGAGACCACCGTGTCGCCGGCCTCGTCGGTGTAGTTCACGAAGAACCGACCGTTGCGCTCGAACCCGGGATGGAAGGCGAGGCCCAAGAGGCCCTGCTCTCCGCCGGAGACGAGGCGATCGGAGATGTCGAGGAACGGCTCGGCGAGCAGGCGTCCGTCTCTCACCACCCGGATACGACCGGCTTGCTCGACGACGAACATCCGGTCGCTACCGTCCCCCGCATGGGTCGCCAGCAAAGGTGCCTCGAGACCGTTCACGAAGGACACGAGTTCCAGATCGACCGCACCAGGATCGTATGCAGGAGGTTCGGAAGAGGGCGTGGAGGTGTCGCCGGTGTTCGGCGACGTGCTAGAAGGCGCGACGGACGGCCCCGCATCGGGCGGCTGCACGGGGTCACTGCAGCCAGCCAGGGACATCAGCAGGCATGCCAACCAGAGCCGTCGCATCGCGCGACCGTACGCGAGGCGCGGACATAACTGGTTCATCCGCACTGATAGACATATGCGATGTCCCTCGACCCTCAGACGATCCCTGTAGACGCCGAGTCCACCCCGGCCGCGGTCAAGTGGAGGGGGCGCGACCTGGTGTGGGCCGCGGTCCTCGGTCTGATGGCCGGGATCCTGGTCATGATCCCGATCGCCGCGTTCCTCGCCCGCGAGGGAGCGGATCCACCGTTCGCTCTCTTCGGGATGGTCGGACTGGTCATCTACGCGTGCCTGTTCCTGTCGACCTGGTGGATAGCGATCAAGAAGCGCGGGGCCACATTGCGCGATGCAGGATTCCGGCCTGTTCCGGCACTGACGCTCGTGAAGATGGTCCCGGTCACCCTCGGGATGATGATGCTCACCGCTCTGCTGGTCACGATCAGCTCGCAACTCTTCGGCGAGGTACCGACCGCGCAGGACCAGGTGGTCGGAGACGCGACCTCGTTGTCGTTCGGCGACTTCCTGTGGATCATGGCGGTCGCCGCGGTGGCGGCCCCGATCGCCGAGGAGTTCCTGTTCCGAGGGATGCTCTTGAGGTTGCTGCGGACCAGGATGAAGCTCGTAGCGGCCGTGGCCGTCTCCGCCATCGCCTTCGCCCTGCTTCACTTCATCCCGGCCCTCGTGCCCGCGTTGCTCGGCATGGGGGTGGTTCTCGCCGTGGTGGCCGACCGCTACGACAGCCTCTATCCCGCGATGCTCGTGCACGCTCTGAACAACGGCATCGCGGTGATCGCCATCTACGCCGCGCTCGGTTGATCGACGTGGACCCGGCAACGTCTTCGCCTGAAGGATGCGCCCGGTGGCGGTGATCCTCGGTCTGGCCGCGGCCCTCACCTACGGCACCGCCGACTTCTTCGGGGGCCTCGCGACGCGAAAGACGCGCGTCTTCACCGTCGTCCTGCTCATGCAGGTATTCGGAGGACTCCTCCTGCTGGCGCTGTTCCCCTTCTTCGCGGACGTCGCTCCTTCCGCGGACGCGATCTGGTGGGGTGCGCTCAGCGGCATCGCAGGAGGGACGGGGGTCACGTTCTTCTATCAGGCCCTCGCTATAGGTCGCATGAGCATCGTCGCCCCGATCACGGGGGTCGTGGCCGCCAGCGTCCCCGTCATCTTCGGGCTGCTCGCCGGTGAGCGCCCGAGCGGTCTCGCCCTGGGCGGCGTGATCCTCTCGCTGCTCGCGGTCGCGCTGGTCTCTCGAAGCTCCGAGGACGAAGCCGGAGAGACACAGGACCTGCTCGCCTCGGGGATCGTCCACGCGCTTGTGGCAGGGCTCGGTTTCGGGGGCTTCTTCATCCTGTTGTCCGAGGCCGGTCACGACACCGGACTGTGGCCGCTGGTCGGAACGCGTCTCTCGTCGACCGTGTTGCTCGCCGTCGCTCTCCTCGTCGCACGGGGATGGGAGAAACCGTCTGCGAAGACCTGGCCTTTGATCGCGGGGGCCGGGGTGTGCGACGTAGCCGCGAACCTCTTCTTCCTGTTGGCCGCGCGCGAAGGCTTGTTGTCGATCGTGGCCGTTCTGACTTCCATGTATCCGGCGGCCACAGTCCTGCTCGCCCGGATCGTGCTCGGCGAGAAGCTAGGTGGCACCCAGCTCGGCGGGTTGGCCACCGCGGCCCTGGGCGTGGTCGCTATCTCGGTCGGCTAGTCCTCGACCTCCTCGCCGATCTCCATCGGCACCCAAGACGCTCCTAGACGATGACGGTGGGCGCAATGAGGAGAGCCGCGGCGGATCCCACCACCGCCACCCCGGAGACCTTGGCAAGGACGGGCCCGAAACGGGTCGCCTTCTCGATGAAGATCACGGCGGCCACCACAAGCATCCAGAGGATGTTCATGACGCCTAGCAGGACGAGGACCACCATGAGCATCCAACAACACCCCAGGCAATAGAGGCCATGTCTGGCTCCGACATCGACATAACCCAGGGTCCCGCGAGCCATGCGACCACCGTGCGTCATCAGGAACCCAAGAGGCGCTCTGCAAGCTGAGAGGCACCGATCCTTCAACGGAGAGAACTGATAGATCCCCGCGATGAACAGGATCGCGGCGGCGGACCGCACCCCTGCCTCCGAAGCTGGGATCGAGCGAGCCAAGACCTCGATCAAGAGGTAGTAGAGCAGCCCTGCCATGCTCCACACGAGCAGATATCCCGCCACGAAAGCCACGAGTCTGAGCGGCGGCTGTCTCTGCGAGCGGCTCCAGCGCGCCACCACCATCACCACCGGGACCACGGCCGGCAGCATCATCGCTGCCATCATCACCACCCACCCCGTTAGGAAGATGGTGATCGGCATCGCTCCGTGGACATCAGCGGGCATCCCCATGCCGTCATCTGAGCCGGTCACCGGCCCATCTGCGTCGCCCATATCCATCCCGGGCATCTCGGAAGACATCTGATGAGGACCTTCCGCCACCACACGAGGCTGCAATAGCACACCCACATCCATCCCGTGCGGTTCGAGCGTCGCGATGTATGCCCAGGAGAGAAGGGCGGCAGCAAGCAAGAGCAGAGGAACGGGCGAGATAACTGCAGCGAGAGAGTTGCGCGACATCGGGTTCGCTGCCGATGACTTAACCGACGGCCGGCGCCATCCTGTTCTCGCTGGACCAGCTCACCTGCGAGTAGTACCCATTCTTGCCGCTGTGATCGAACTCATGTCCATCCACCGAGACTCGGTTGGTCGACGTCGTGCAGATCTTGGCGTCGGTAAAGATGAATCCGCTCGGCAGGACCATGTGCGCCTCATGTGGCTCCCCACTGACGGGGTCGGTGAATGTCTGGAGCTGCATCTCGAAATTGCTCCCCACCTTGACAGACGAATCGGTTCCGTTGTCATTGATCTCGATGATCTCTTCGTAGGGACCTTTGATCTCCGAGAGCGTCGCCGCAAGGATCTCGAATGGCAGGCCGGGGTCTTCCGCCATGAGGATCGGGAAAAGAGCTTGCTTCTGCTCGTCGCTAGCATCGGCCCAGACGGCGGCCACTCCGTTCCCCTCGTGTATGGCCCCGGGCCACTTGACGGCCATGGCGATCTTGGCTCCGGTGAGGTCCACTCCGTCGCGATCTCCCGACGTGACCTCGAAGGCGATGTTCCCCTCACAAGCTCCGTGTGAAGGGAACCCGCTCATGTTGCAAGGGCAACCCAACTCGCAGTTACAGGCCTCGTAGTACTTCGCCTCGATCGTCCAAGCCATCCCCATCTCCTCGCCTCGACGAACCGCACCCTGTCCAGACAGATAGTGGCCGTGTACCGGATGGGAGTCAAGCCCGAGACCGACCGTGACTGAGATCTAACGCCCCTAGGCCTAAGGGAAACGACGCGGGGTTGCTATCCGGCGCGCCACTCCGCCTCGCGCTTCGGGATCTTGAAGTCGTCGTCGGGGGCCGGGCCGTCTGGAGGCTCTGTCTCCTGCTCGTCGGACGCGGCCCCCGCCACGGCGGCCGCGAGCGCGGTAGTGATCGGCACCGACGCCACAAGCCCGATGCTTCCGACCAGCGTACGCACGACTTCCTCCGCGACCACCTCGGTGGTCAGGATCCCGCCGAGCGGGCGACTCGAGATCGTGAAGAGGATGAGCAGCGGCAGCGAAGCACCCGCATAGGCCAGCACCAGGGTGTTGACCGTGGACGCGATGTGAGCCCTTCCGATCCGAAGCGCCGAAGAGTAGAGACGACGCACCGAGTACGTGGGGTTGGCAACACGGAGCTCCCACACGGCCGAGGCCTGCGTGACCGTGACGTCATCCAATACGCCCAAGGTCCCGATGATGATCCCGCCCAGCAGAAGACCCTCGAGGTTCACCTGTTCCGCAGAGATCTGCAGGAAAGTCGCCTCCTCCGAGCCGAAGCCGGTGAAGCGACAGAGCTCGACGAACGCGATCGCCAGCCCTCCCGTCAGGGCGAGGCTGACAAGCGTGCCGAGGATCGCCGTCGTGGTTCTGACATTCACACCGTGAGCGAGGTAAAGGGTTACGAACATGATCGCCGCGGAGCCCGTAACCGCGACGAGCACCGGGTTGCTGCCCTCGAGGATCGCGGGCAGGACGAAGCGCACGAGGATCAACAAGCTCAGGCCGAGGCCGACGAGCGAGAGGGCGCCTCGCAGCCGGCTGATCAGCACCACGACCACGATGAAGAGCAGCGTCAGAGCGACGAGGGGGACGTCGCGCCGGTAGTCGACGAAGTAGTAGTCGGCCCCGGCCCCCGGTTGACCCTCGGTCTTCGCCACCAGGATCGGATCGCCCGCGGCGAGAGATCTGCTCCCCTCTCCCACCGACTGATCGAAGGAGAAGGTCTCCCCCGCGTCTGGACCTGCCTCGATCCTGACCTCGACGACGGAGCATTCGAAGTTCGAGTTGGGCGGCGCGTCGCAACCGCCGCGCTCGACGCCGATAACGGTTGCGTCCAACTGAGGAGGAAGCGCCACGGCCTGCGACGAGATCGGGTTGTCTCCCGGCCAGAGAAGCACGAGGAAACCGAGGGTCAGCCCGATGAAGGGGGCGATCGCGTACGTCAATCTGCGCCGGATGTGTTCCGGGGTGGAGGGCATGGGGCCGTGTGAGTGTCCGTGCGTCATCGGGACGGATCGGCTCCGGTGCGATCGATCATCCCGACAGGGTTATCGACGGTGCGAGATGTGTCCAGTACCCGCCGCCGCCCGGCCACGCCGGTGCAGAGGCGAAGCGGACGGCCCCGTAGTGTCCCGCCCATGCGAGCAAGGAGAACCGCGGCGGTTGCGATCGCTCTCGCCGCAGCGGCCGCCTCGACGCCGCTCCCATCGGTTGCGGAGCCGGGAGACCTCGCCCGCATGTCTCTGCGCGAGAAGGTGGGTCAACTGGTGATGTTCGCGATCGACGGAACGCACCTCACGAGTGCCGAGAGGGACCTGATCGGCAGGCACCACCTGGGCGGTGTGATCCTCTTCGCCGACAACTACCGGGACCGCGACCAATTGCGGAACCTCACCACCCAGATCCAGAACACCGTACGCAGAGGCAGTGGGGGCATCGGCGCGCTGATCTCGGTCGACCAGGAGGGAGGCGTGGTCAAGCGATTCCCCGACCTGCCCCCGTGGCGCTCCCACCCCGAGATAGGAGCGACGGGCGATCCATCGGTGGCGTTCGCACAGGGGCAAGACGCGGGCAGAGCTCTTCGTAACGCAGGAGTGAACGTGAACCTGGCCCCGGTGGGAGACCTCGACCTGCCCCCGGAGCACGTGATGAGATCCCGCAGCTTCGGCTCCCGGGTTCGCCTGACCGCGCGCATGACCCGGTCGTTCGCACGGGGACTTCAGAGCAGAGGCACCGCCGCGACCGCCAAACACTTCCCCGGACTCGGGGCCGCGACGATCAACTCGGACTACGGACGCGCCTACGTCTACAGGACGAAGAGACAACTTCGACGCGCCGATGTCGTGCCGTTCCGTCGCGCCGTCGAGGGAGGGCTCAAGCTGATGATGCTGTCGCACGGCATCTACGTGAACCACGGTGGTCGGAGACCGGCCTCGGTGAACCGCTTCATCGCAACGCAGCGGCTGCGCAACGAGGTGGACTTCGAAGGTGTCGCGATCAGCGATGCGCTCGAGCCGGTCGCGTGGAAGTTCGACGGGAGTGTGCCGCGAGCATGCCGCGCGACGATCTGGGCGGGAGCCGACATCGCCTTGATCACGGGTCACGCGGATGCTGCGGCCGCGTGCGCGAACGAGATCGTGCGCGGGGTGCGCGAGGGAGGCATCTCCGAGACGCGGGTGACGAGCGCGGCCCGCAGGGTCCTCGAGCTCAAGCGCTGGTTGGGCGTGCTGAACTAGGCGTACGTGCGCACCAGGGCCAGCAGCTCGCCGGCCCTCTCCCCCTCGGCTTCCAACGTCGTCTGGTCGGGTGACAACCTCCGCGCCGCGACCCGGCAGAACTCCGACGCGGAGCCCCGCACGGTCACGTCCCCGCCGGGCTCACCGAACGTCCAACTCTCTCCTCCGGGGGAGGTCAGCTCCAGCCGAACCGATGGAGGATCGTCTCGCCCCTCGCGCGCGTAGGAGTAAGGCACGGTCCGATGCGCCAGACGGGCGACGTGCCACAACCGTTCCGAGTCCGGATACTGGGCCTCCAGGGGCTCCGCGATGTCCTGTGCGTGGATCCAGTGCTCGGAAAGCCTCGTCGTCGCCAGGGTGGGCGGTTTCAGAGGGGCGGCCGCCCATCCCACCGGTCGTCCGGGATCGGCCGTTCGGAGGACTTCGAGCGCAGCGCGTCTGGCCGTCACCCAACGCTCGAAGACCTCGGCCCCCGGAGCACCCCTCTGAGCCGCCACCCAGCCGTCCATGATCTCGTCGACGTTGTTGCCGGCGACGCCGGCCGGAACCTCGAACGTTCCGCCGGTCACGGCCGCGACGACCGCTTCCTCGGTCTGAGCGAGGTGCAGGACGACGTCCGAGACCGTCCACCCCTCGCAGCTCGAAGGCCGGTCCCAGTCCTGGTCCGACAGAGATCCGAGGAAGCTCTCCATCTGGTCGCCCTCGGCGGACAGAGCGTCGAGCACGTCTCGGTTCGTGGCCACGGGTTGAGGCTATCTCGCGGCCCCTTAGGAGCTTGCTCTGCCAGAGGCAGGAGTCCGACACGGCGTGCAGAAGAGAACGGTAGGTCCGCGGAGAACCTCACCGAAACGAAGGAGCCTTCATGTTCCGATACGTCGCCGCGCTCGGCGCCGCGCTGCTGATCGTCGCCGGATCCCCGGTCGCCGTGCACGCGGCTCCGACGATCACTCACTCGACCGTCAGCAACCCTAACGACGGCACCAGGATCGCGATCACGGAGTTCAAGCCCGAAGGCGCATCGGCCTCATCGCAGGTGCCGGTGATCTTCCACTCGCACGGATGGGCCGGCTCTCGCTCCACCTCGCTGAACGCGGACATCACCGCTTTCCTCAACGCAGGGTTCGGCGTGGTGAGTATCGACCAGCGAGGCCATGGGCAGAGCGGCGGCCAGGCGAACGTCCAGGACCCCGACCTGGAGGCCGAGGACATCCAGGCGGTGATCGATCACGTCGCCAAACTCGACTGGGTGCTGCACGACACCGACGCGAGCGGCCAGCCCATCGCGAACGACCCCGTGCTCGGAGCGATCGGTGGGAGCTACGGCGGCGGGTACCAGACGATGACCGCACTCGACGAGATCGCCGAGACCGGAAGCACCCGCTTCAACGCCCTCGTTCCCGAGATCACCTGGTACGACCTCCCCGAGAGCCTCGCGCCGCAGCGCGTGCCCCGCACGGCGTGGACCGCGGTCCTGTACGCGGCGGGCGCGCGGATGCTGCCGCAGTACGTGCACGAGGCCCAGTTGTGGGGAGCCTCCACCGGACAGTGGCCGGACGGAACGGTCTTCGGCCAGCCCGTGGACGCCGCCCCGGACCTCGATTCCGAGTTCCACCAGCACGGCCCGGTGGCGTTCGTCGAGCGAGGCGTCAAGCTGGACATCCCCGTGCTCGTTCGTCAGGGGGCGTCGGACAACCTCTTCAACCTCAACCAGGGCCTGCACATCTTCAACAAGGCCATCACCGATGAAGCGCGGGACCAGAGCTACTTCGTCTCCGGCAACGGCGGCCACAACCTGCCGAACGCGGTTCCCCCCGGCTCACCGGCTACGCAACCCCTGGGGATGGTGGACGCCTGCTCGGGCAACTGGACCGCCAAGAGGATCGATTTCTTCCAGCGGGTCTTCTCCGGCCAGAGCACCGAGGGTCTCTACCCCACGCGCTACAGCTTCACGGATCTGGCCGGATCGACGTGCATCCCCGGAGATGGGTTCGCGGCCGACTCGCTCCCGGTGGACCCACTCGGCACCGGCGGGACCGTCACGACGACCGGTGCGGGCGCGCCGCAACATCTCGAGATCGCGCAAGGCCCCCGCACGATCACCGGCATCCCGACACTGAAGGGAACGGTCACGACCCTCGGCCTCGACTCCCGAGCTTTCTTCGGGCTGTCCATGGGAAAGACACCGGCTACCGCGAGCGTTATCGACAACAACGTCATGCCGCTGCGCCAGATCCTGCCCGGCGCGGCCGTGCCCTTCGAGATCGAGCTACCCGGGGTCGCGGTGAACGTGCCCGAGGGTCAGTCGCTGTACCTGACCGTCACGCCTTTCTCCGACATGTTCTTCGCGCACGGCAGCAGGTCGCCGGGAGCGATGGTCCTGAACGACCTGACCGTGACCCTGCCCCGGCCGGTCGTGGGAAGCGGCGAGCAAGAGCCGGTCCAGCGTGCGAGCAGCCTGCTGCTTGAGGCGGCCGGAAAGGGCTCCAGTGCCCGGCTGATCGCGACCCTTACCGACGCCGAGAACGGCACCGGGCTCGCGGGACAGACGATCGAGTTCTTCGGGGACGGTGCTTCGCTGGGAACCTCAACGACGGATGGCAGCGGCGTGGCCACGCTGTATCTGAGCGGCCGCTACCGCGGCGGACACCACCTCTTCGAAGCGGTGTTCGGCGGGAACGCCGACTACTACGGCTCGAGAGGATCGACGCAGACCTAGTCGATGCGTTCGGACCCCGCATAGACGTTGAACCGGTCGTCTCGGACGAATCCGATCAGCGTCATGTTGAAGGTGCGCGCGACGTCGACGGCCAGGCTGCTGGGGGCCGAGACCGAGCACACGACGGGGATGCCCGCGCTCGCAGCCTTCTGGACGATCTCGAAGCTAGACCGTCCACTGACCATCAGGATGTGATCGTCCAGTGGGAGACGGCCGTCGAGCAGACCCCAGCCGACCAGCTTGTCGACGGCGTTGTGCCTTCCGACGTCTTCTCTCGCCGCCAGCAGGTTGCCGTGTCGATCGAAGAGACCCGCCGCGTGCAGCCCGCCGGTGGATCCGAAGACGCGTTGCCCGCCGCGCAGTCTCTCCGGTAGCGAGCTGACCGCCGCCGGGGTGACGGTTGAGCCCCCCCGAACCGGTTGCACGCCGCGCTGAGACAAGGCGTCCAGGTTCGCCTTGCCACAGACCCCGCACGCGCTCGTCATATGGAAATGTCGTTCGAGCGGTGACAGATCCGGGCGCGAAGCCGGATCGAGCTCGACGATCACGATGTTGTAGAGCTGCTCGGGGGGAAGGTCGGTGTCCCGGCAGTAACTGATGCCAACGACTTGCTCGTGCCGCTCGATGACACCCTCGGCGAAGAGGAACCCGGCGGCGAGCTCGAAATCCGCACCCGGGGTCCTCATCGTCACGGCCACCACGCGGCTCTCCCCGGCCACCGAGACGCGCAGCTCCAAAGGTTCCTCGGTGGCCAGGCGGTCGCGTCGTTGCCGGGGCGCTCCCCCTTGATAGGCCGTGATCGTGAGGGGGGTCTCGCTCCCCGGGCGGGTGTCCACCTACGAGGGGGCCGGGCTCATGACGCGCTCGATACGGACGACGGCGTTGTAGTCGGGGATGCCGGCCTCTGGCGAGCGGCGGGTGCGGTCGATCAGTGGCTGGGCTTCGGGCCAGTGCACCTGGAGATTGCCGGGGGCCAGCTTCGCGACCGCGACCCGGCCCTCGAACCGGCCGTGATCGCTCACGAGGGCGATCGCGTCACCCTGGGCCAGGCCCTCAGCGCGCGCGTCGGCCTCGTTCATCAGAACAGCGTCGCGGCCCCAACCGGTCAGGGGATCTCGCTTCTTCTGCACCATGCTGTTGAACTGCTTGCCGCGGCGCGTGGTGGCCAGATAGGAACCCGGTGGAACCGCTCGCTCGGGAACGCCTACGGTGAAGAAGTGCGCCTTGCCGTCGTCGGTCGGGAAGTTCCAGCCCTCGCAGAGCATCGGCCCGCCGTACTGCACCTGGTCCCCGCTTTCTCGGAGATGCTGGATGCCGTCGTAGAACGGCACCACCGAGGCGATCTCCTCGCGGAGCGCCTGGGTCCCCGTCCAGCCCAGTCCCGGCACCTCTGGAGCGACGCGGCGCGCCAGCTCGGAGAAGACCTCCCACTCCGGCCGCGCTTCGCCGATGCGACGACCTCGGATCTCTGGATTGAAGATGATCCGGCGCTCGGTCGAAGTCTCGGTCACGCCCCCGGGGGTCTCGTAGCGTGTGGCAGCAGGCATGAGGAGCACGGTGTCTGCGGGGTCGATGAGCATCTGGCTCGACATGACGATGTCCATGTGGACACGCAGCCCGACGTTTCCCATCGCGTTCCGAACGTAGTCGGGGTCGGGCATCACCTCGAGGAAGTTGCCTCCGACCGAGAACAGCACGTCCAGCCGGCCTTCGCCCGCAGCGTCGATCATCTGCGGAGCCGTGTAGCCGGGCTCCGGACGTACCGGGAAACCCCACAGATCGGAGAAGCGAGCCGCACTAGCTTCGTCGAGAACCACTGCGCCCGGCAGCACTCCGGTGTAGGCGCCCATCTCGGCCCCGCCCTGCACCCCTGAATGACCGCGGATCGGCATGAGCCCACACTTCGGACGCCCGACGAATCCACGCGAGAGGCCGAGGTTGATGATCGCCCTGACGTTGTCCTCGCCGAAACCGTGCTGAGTGACCCCCATGCTCCACACCAGCACCGCCGTCTTGGCCTCGCCGATCATCCGGGCGAACCCCAGCATCTCCTCTCGAGAGGTGCCGGCTTTGAGCTCCAGGTCGTCGAACGACATCGCGTCCAGTTCGCGTCGAAGCTCGTCGAAGCCCGTCGTGTGCTGCTCAACGAATGCCCGGTCGATCCAGTCGTGAGCGACCATGTGCTTCAGGACCCCCGACAAGAAGGCGATATCACCGCCCACGTTGACCAGGAAGAACCTGTCGGCGATCTGCGTGCCGAACACCGCGCTCTCGGTGTTCGAGGGAACCCAGTACTTATCCATCCCCGGCTCGCGGTAGTTGTTGATCACCGCAACCTTGGTGCCCTCCTTCTTCGCGTGATACAGGTACTTCATCGCCACGGGCTGGTTGTTCGCGACGTTCGAGCCGATGAAGACCACCAGGTCGCTCCCGATCCAGTCGCTGTAGGAGCAGGTGGTGGCCGGCACCCCCAACGACTGCTTGAGCCCGAACGTGCTGGGCGAATGGCACACGCGGGCCGCGTTGTCGATCGAATTCGTCCCCATCGCCCGCACGCACTTCTGAACCGCGTAGTAGTTC
>JBKHXK010000012.1:32006-69072 GCA_046566065.1 Actinomycetota bacterium
AGAAGGCGAGGCGGTCGTGGGTCGTCGCTCGGATCCGTTCACTCGTCAGGTCGAGCGCCTCGTTCCAGCCGATCCGCCGGAAGCCCTTGTCGCCGCGCCGCCTGATCATCGGATACGGGAGCCGTCCGAGGTCCCGGAGCTGCGCGCTCGTCATCTTGCGCAGAGCCTCGACATCTTCCAGGACACCGACGTCCAGGGCGGGCATCGTGTTCAGACGGAGCAGCCGCAACCGGACGTTGCAGAGATGGACCTCGTCGAGCGTCCAGTCCCGCATGCCCTTCGTGCCCAGGGCGCAGCCGTCGCAGACCCCGTGTTTCAGGATGCGCCAGGCATAGCCGAGCTCGTCCCGGTTCTCCTTGAGGGCGTTCCAGATCTCCGCGTAGTTGTTGGGACGCTGCTCGCCGATGCCGAAGGGCTTCTTGCTCGCCCAGAGTGACGGATCCCAACCCATCCCACGAACCTACAGGCGGTCGTGACCTTCCTTCGCTGTGGCGACCAGGCCGGAAGTGGTCACATCACATAGTCACCGGCCCTCGCTAGGCTGAACGTATGGTTCGCGTGCTGATCTCGTTGCTTTGCGCCTTGTCCCTCGTCTCTTGCGGCCAGCCTTCGGAGCCGGGCCCAGGAGCGCAACAGCCCTCAGAACCGAGCTCGATAGAAGGCGGCTGGCGGCTGGTCGACGGACGCGGGCCAGGTGGCGAGATCCCGAAAGGCGAAGAGATAGACATCACGCTCGACATCGAAGGGAGCAATGCCTCCGGACGATCCGCCTGCAACAGCTATTTCGGCGAGATCACCGACACCGGACAGGAGTTCAGATTCGGAGGTCTGGGCTCCACCGAGATGGCCTGCCCCGGCCCCCGCATGGAGGCCGAGGCCCTCTATATGGAAGCTCTCGGTCGGGTCGACTCGCGCCGCATGGAAGGCGAGGTGCTCGTCCTGTTCGGGGACGACACCGAGCTGCTCTTCAAACGGATCCCTCCTCAACCAACGGCTCAGCTAACCGATACGCAGTGGCAGCTGGAGGGTCTGATCTCAGGCACCGGAGACGAAGCCACCGTAAGCAGCGTCGAGCCCGCCACGCTCGTCCTTCATGCGGACGGTCGACTGACCGGCTCCACCGGATGCCGCGAGCTCGTTGGGGAATGGGTCGAGCGACCGAGTCACATCGCCACCCCGGAGCTGGGTGCTGAGGGCGACTGCCCTGCGGCACTTCAGGAGCAGGATGGGCACGTCATCGGCGTCATCGGCGACGGCTTCGTTGCGGAGATCGACGGGACCTCTCTGACCATCTCCGACCCGGATGGAACGAACGGTCTGCTCTACCGAGCCGAGTGAGCGACGAGCTCGTGATCGGTCCCGGCGACGTCCGGGGCGACGACGAAGCTGCCCTCATCGGCGAGCTCGACCGGGAGCTTGTGATGCGATACCGCGGCACGCCGGGCGAGGCGTTCTCCGAGGTCGATCCGACCCACCCCGAGCACTTCAACGAACCGGAGGGGTTGTTCCTGGTCGCGCGCCTGGATGGCAAAGCGATCGCTTGCGGAGGCCTCCGGCGGGTCGACGGCTCCACCGCGGAGATCAAGCGGATGTACGTGAAACCCGAGAACCGCAAGACCGGGCTGGCGCGCAAGATCCTGGCTGCGCTCGAAAGACGGGCTGAGCAGCAGGGCTACGAGCGGATCATCCTCAAGAGCGGGACGGCCCAACCGGACGCGTGCGCGCTGTACGAGAGCTCGGGCTACGAGCGGATCGAGCCGTACGGCGTGTGGAAGGACTCGCCGGAGAGCATCTGCTACTCGAAGAAGCTCACTGCTACTTAGTGCGCTTGGCCTTCCACTTCGTCACATAGCCGTCGTCTGAGAACTCGACCGTCGCGGTTCGGAGGTCGGTCATGCAGTACTCGAAGACCGACTCCGTTCGGGCCGACGGCTGGCCGAGCGTGCGGACCACCTGCTCGGCGCTCATGCCCGGTGTGACGGCGGCCATGTCCTGATCGGTGAGGTCGGGGACATCGGACCGGCACGCATCAGGCCTGATGCCTATAGCGCGCTCCCACATCTGCAGGTAAGCCTCGGCCCCCCGCGCCATGTCCTCGATGATCGCGTCGCCCGCCTGCACCCGCAGATCCTCGATCCAGTCCGGGTAGAGGCCGTAGTGGGCCACGCCGTCGGTATTGATGTCGTACGGAGCCCGCGTACCGCTCTTCTGCTTGTGCACGGTCACCCCGCCCAACCCCGTGAAGGGATAGGTGACCGGGTTGGCGCTCGCGCCCGAGCGCGGCCCACCTTGCGAACCGAATCCGTTCGTGTCGGCCCCGTAACCGAACCCGAAGTAGTAACGAGGGTCCGCCCACTCCTTGTGATCGCGCCACCGCTGGACGAATCCGGCCGAGCTTCCTGCATAGGGAGCCACGACGCCGCCGGTCTCGTAGATGCGCTGGTAGGTGACGTCGTTCGCCCAGCCATGACTCGAGATGACTCCCGAGTGGCCGAGCCGGTCGATCAGGTCCATGGCCATCTCTTGACCGAGTGCGCTCATGTGATCGGGGTCGAAGATCATTCCCCGCTTCACGAGCCCGCGGATCATCGCCTCGCCCAGGTCGCTGAGGCCGCGCTGATTGCAGTGGGGACCCTCCGGATAGATCGGTGCGGCACCGGAGGTTCCTGCCAGCGCAAGCACGCCCCCCGCCAGAGCGTCCCGTCCCGAGAACTCGTCCGGAGCACCGCTGGAGTCGTGGAAGTTGTGCTGGGTCTTGTCGTGCGTCTTTCCGGCGTGACTGTGGTCGCCGTGGGCGTGCTCGTCGATGTCCTCACAGGTATCCATCTGCCAGAAACGGCCGGTCTCGAGGAAGTTCCCGCCGTTGACGATCACGCCCGTGTTGCCGGAGTCGCCTGCAACACCTGAGAGCGCGTTGTCGAACTTGTTGACAAGCTCCATCTGACGAACACCCATCGCGTAGACCTCGTCAAGGCGTTGGTCGATTTGATCTGCATCGCACTGAGGCGTGTCGAGTCGCAGACCACAATCGAGTGGAACCGACACCTCGATACCGAGCACGACGGCGAGCTTTCCCTCGTTGATCACCCGGCGGGCCTCGAAAGGATCGTCGACGATGCGAAACCAGCCCTCTCCGGGGCCACCGTTCTGAGCATCGATGTAGTCCTGCAACTGCTGGATGCGCTTGCGTTGCAGACGGACCCCATCCATCTCGTTGCAGCTATTGCGCTTGTACGGGTAGATCTCGCACAACTTGTTGTTGTCGACCAGGAGGTTGGTGAACATCCGGAGGCCGCCGCGCCAGGCGCGCTCCAACCAGCGGTAATAGACCTGCTCGTGCGTGAGCGAGTTGTGCGTCGGCCAGCCCGCGAAGGTGGGCCAGCCGTCGGTGTTGTGCGGGGTGCCTGGGCTCTTGTTGGTGAGGACCTGCTCGAGGAGCGCTCCGTGCCCGCCGGGCTTGTGGTCCTCGCAGTCGACCAGAGCCTGCGTAACCCCGAAGCGGTGCCACGGACGACCGCAGCGAGCGCGGCCCCCGAGGAACTCGAACGCCATCATGTGCAGGTGAGCGTCGAAGTAGCCGCGCACCTCTTGGAAGCTGCTCTTCCCTCCGAGGGGGGCGCCGTCGACGTTCACGTCGATCTCAGGGAACTTCGCACAACCAGAGGAAAGCTCGAGAAGGAAAGGTGTCCCGGCACCGGCGTCCACCAACGCCAGAGCGCCGGTGTTGTCCGCCGCAAGAGCTTGATCGGTCGCGGGGAGCGTCAGGGAGAAGGAACCAGGGCCGACCTGCTTGACCTCCCAGTCGGCGAGCTCGGTCGCGACGGGGGCCGCGACCACCTTCGCTCCCCGACCGCTCGCTTCATTCGCCTCGCTTCGAGCGATCTCGTCGGCGGCCTTGTCCGTTTGCTCGCGAGCGAGACCTCCAGCCACCTGACCAGGCTGGCTCTTCGTGACTCCATAGGCCGCCTGGCCCAGGGCACCCTCGCTCGCGGAGAGGAACCTCTCGTCGCGACCGAAGAGCAGGTAGCTGCCCAGATCCGTCGCCTGGAAGTGGAAGCGCTCCGCGACGCCGGCGTCCTGCGCGGTCGCGTAACCGTCGCCCTGGCGCGTGACGTAGCCGCCGGCGTTGGATCGAACGACGTAGCAGCCACCTGCCATCTCGTAGCGATCCGCGGGGGTCGCGTTGTAGGTGCGCTCCAAGAGCGCTGGCTTGGGCTCGCCCTCCCATACGGGGGCGGGGGGCTTGGCGTTACCCAGGGTTGAGGTCATGAGGACCACAGCGAGGGCGCCCGAGGCGACCAGATAGGGGGTTCGACGACGCGCTTTGATGGTCTGCCACCTGCCTTCTACTCCGCGGACGGGACCGGCCCCGTCCAAGGTGGGATTCGCCGGGGGCCCCCGGAGTCCTCTTAGAGTCAGCAAACCGAGCTCAGCAAGGGCACTTTCAGACCGAAGCGCCGGCGTCGAACTCGGCGAGGTCGCCGGCTATGGACCCATGTATCAGTTGACGCGGCTGCTGATGCGACAACACAGGCGAATGGCAGGAATCGGCTCGGTCGGCGGCGAAGCTTCCTCCAAGACGAAAACTGGAGGTACGTGATGAAGCGCTTGATAACGCTTGCACTGGCCGCACTGATGGTCGCCGCGCTGTCTCCGCTCGCGGCGGAAGCCCGCGTCGCCGGGCCCCAAGAAGCCACGGGCACGGTCCTTCTCCCTGGACCCGGGCCGAACGGCGAGACCACCGGCGGATGTTGGACGGGATGGGCGCGCCGGGCGTGGATCTTCTCTGGTGGAGCCACCGCAGGTCCCTTCGGAAGCATGATCGAGCTCGACAAGGCCACCTGGGGCGGAAAGTTCAAGCTCGAGGTCGTGAGCGGGCTTGCCGGCACCGAGGACCTCGACGTGACCTTCTACGCAGACCCAGGCAAGCTCGACCCAGCCGACCCTGCGATGCAGGGCGGGATCGTCCAGACCGGCGCCTACCTGACCCGCGAAGCGGGCGGCGAGACCGGGCTCGTTCCTCCCACGTCCACCTTGGCACTCGTTTGCCTGGGGATCGGCACCGGAGCGGAGGCCGAGTGGGCTTACACCGCGACTCCGCCGAAAAAGAAGAAGAAGTAAGAACCCGGATCTGACGGGATCCAGGAACTAGGGGCCGGGCTGCCGACAGGCGCCCGGCCCCTCTGCTGCCGTCCCCACCGCTGCTAGCTTCTCCAAGCACAGGAACCGATCAAGGCAGGAGGACATATGGGCGATCGAGATGTCGAGAAGGGATATTCGACCGCGGAGGTCGTCGCGAAGCTCCGCCGGCTAGCGGACGCTCTTGAGACGGGTGCTCCTTTCCGCATCCAGGTAGCGAACGAACGCATCCACGTTCCCGTTCGCGCCGAGTTCAGCATCGAGCACGAGCGTGGCGACGGCGAGGAGGAGATCGAGTTCCAGCTGAAGTGGGACATCGATGACGACGAAGCCGAAAGCGACGACGAACCCGTCGTCTGATCCCGCCGCGAGCACCGGAAGAGGCCTATGCCGATCACGCCTGATACCAAGGACTGGACCTGGGTGCTTCAGAGGCCCTGCACGGAGTGCGGGTTCGACGTTCGTTCCTTCCCTCGCGAAGACATGGGCCGCCTGCTGCGCGAGAACGCCCGAGAGTGGACTCCCCTTCTGGCCCATCCGCTGGCGACCGAACGACCTAATGACCACACCTGGTCCGCCCTCGAATACGCGTGCCACGTTCGAGATGTCTTCAAGCTGTACGACTACCGCCTGGACCTGATGCTCGCGGAAGACGATCCGCTCTATCCGAACTGGGATCAGGACGAGACCGCAGTCGCCGACCGCTACGACCGGCAGGATCCTGACGTCGTGGCGGAAGAACTCGAGAGGGCCGCGCACGCACTGGCGGATCGCTTCGACGAGGTCGAAGGACAAGCATGGGAGCGCACCGGACGTAGGAGCGACGGAGCATCGTTCACGATCGAGTCCTTCGCCCGATACCTGATCCACGATCCGATCCACCATCTTCACGACGTGCGCAGCGGCTTCGCTGCCCTAGAAGACAGATGAGACGGGCCGGGCCTCTTCCGTGGGGGGTAGCGTCCCTGGGATGAAGATCGAAGGGATCGTGTTCGCAGGCTCTGCAACGCCCGAGGCCGAGGAGACCACCTCGTTCTTCAGGACGGTGTTCGGCATGGAGCCCGAACCCTTGGAGGGCTACCCGGCCAAGGTGTTCAACTTCCCCGACGGCTCCTCCTTCGGAGTGGTCGAGATCCCGTCGGCGGAAGCGGCCACCCGGACGATCGGTTTCCGAGTAGCGGATCTCGACTCCGCGATCGCCGAGCTCACCGAGGCCGGGATCGAGGTAGGACCGGTCGGCGAGAACCAGCTGGGCCGATACGCCCACCTCACGGCCCCCGACGGCCGGCTCTACGAACTGGTGGAGAAACCCGCCTAGCACCCGGTCCTGGGCAAGGACGAAGACGGGAGGGCTGTCAGGCGAGTGCGCCGGCGGCGACCGTCGTTCTCTGCTCGTTCTGTTCATCCTGGATGACCATCGTGTGGGCGAGCTTCTCGACCGCCCGTTGGCGCCGTGGATCGAACAGAGCGAAGGCCCAGTCGATCAGCTGCAGGGGCCCGGAGAAGACGAGGGTCAGTCGACGGACGATCACCTGTCCGAAGGTCGGCGCGATCCCTTCCTCGGTGACGACTCGCAGGCCCAGAGCTGCTTTGCCCGGCCCTCGCCCATACCTCCACTCCATGATCGTGAGGCCGAGAGACCACCACAGCATCGCCAAAGCGAGGGTCGCTGCGGCGAGCGCCTGAAGAGTGCCCCACACCGGTTCCCGCTCCGCGGCCAGGTCGCGCACGAACTCCTCGAGCTGGGAACCCGCGCTGTCGGTGCCCAACCAAGTCCCGACCCCGATCACCGCGATCGCGAGCAGTGAGGGGACCGCCGCCTCCAAGAGGAACGCCGCGATCCGGCGGCCCAAGCCGGCTGGAGTCAGATCGCGGCCGGCAGCGAACGCTTTCGCAGCATCTCGCGGCGGGCCCAGGCGGTCGAGCGTGGAACCCAACTCCCCCGCGGCTTCGGCTTCGCGCAGATGCTCCGCGAACTCCGCGCTGAGCGCCTCCCGTCGGCTGTCCGGGCCGGCCGTCCACCGTTTGAATTCGTTCAGGTAGTTCTGATTCATGACTCTGCACCTCCGTTCAACAACCGTTCCATCCCCGACGCGAGACGCTGCCACTCGGTGCGCAAAGCCTCGAGCCGGGCTTTCCCGTCCTTGGTGATCCGGTAGTACTTGCGAGGTGCGTTCCGCCCCTCTGCTTCCCACGAGGCGGTGATGTATCCCGCGTCCTCCATCCGATGCAGGGCGGGATAAAGCGTTCCCTCCTTGATCGCGAGCGAGCCGTTGGACGCGCTACCCAAGGAGGTGAGCAGGTCGTATCCGTAGCGCTTTCGGGCGTCGATCAGGGCGAGCACCGCCAACTCCATCGTTCCTCTGGAGAGCTCCCTCTGGATCCCGTCGTCTCCCGGTGCCACCGACTACTCCCTAGTCTCATCGAGTACCTTGTTAGATAAGGTACTTGGCACAGTTAGGCCTTGTCAAGAGCCCCTTCCGGACGGGGGTGGGGAAGGAATGGGTCCGGGCGGGCCGAACCCTCTTCCCATGAGTGGACTCAGGCGGAGCTTCGGTCTGGCGGTAGCGGCGGCGTTGCTCGTGTCCAACGCGGCGACCGGCCCGGCTGTGGGGGCTCCCCGCCAGAACGATGCCGGCTCGAAGCGGGATGCCGGTAACTCCTTCGAGGAGGCCACCACCATCAAGCCGCAGGGCTTCTACGAAGGCCGTCTCGACGTCGAGGGCGGCGATGCCCACGACTTCTACAGGTTCGCTCTGAAGCAGAACGAGTCGATGTCGGTGTTGATCGACTTCCCGGCAGGCAACTCCGATCCCATCACCTTGCTGGACCCCAGCGGGAACGTCGTCGACGTGGGAACGAGGATCCGAGGCAACAGCGTGACGGTGAGCGCAGGGATGACGAGCGAGGTGAACGCGATCCGACTGGCGGTCCACCGTGCGATCGAACCAGGGCAGTACCGGTTACACCTGCAGAGCGACAGCGACGAGCTCGGCCCTTACAGCATGTGCTTCATGAACTGCGAGGGGACGGTTGACGCCGGTATCCAGCTCATCTTCGGAGGATCGCTCGAAACGACGGACGCACGCGTGCTCATGGTGCCTCCCAGCCACGGTGATCTGGGTAATCCGACGGGTCCCACCGTTGTCGACTATCTCGAGGCCACGCTCCGCGGGCTGGAGCGATGGAGGAAGGCTCTCAAGGATTTCGCAGCGGACTACCCGCAGTTCGACTATCTGAACGAGGTCAAGTTCCACGTCGAGGTCTTCGACAGCGCCGATCCCGTGGATCCCGTGGGCTACGACGTGATCCTGGGATACGTCGCCGCGGGACCGGCCTTCCGCGGGGTCGCCGGTGATACCGGAACCAAGAACGTCGTCAACGGGATCCTCGAGACCGTCGGGATCCGCGAGAAGGCCAGATACAGCGGGCGCGTGATCGCCCTGAGCCTGTTCGGGTCGTCTCCGCGCGCAGGGCAGGTCATCTACGACTTCCCCGAAGTGAACGACCTCGAGATCGTCACAGCACACGAGTTCGGGCACACCTTCGGCCTGGGTCACACGATCACGTGGCATCCGAAGCTTGGTCCCGATCTGATGAATAGCCCGGCCCCCTTCGTGTACGGCGACGGTCAGACGATCGGCGCGGGGACCGAGCGGACCAAGATGAAATGTCTCACCAGCCTGGACCTCTACGGGATGGCCCACCTGTACCGCTGGATCACTAGCGGCGAGTGGCAACCGAGCGATGGCGAGGTCGAGCTCCCGAAGCAGATCCCCTACCGCTGGTACTGCTGAACGCTCAGGAGCCAGCTCGGGCCGGATCGATCCCATCCATGAAGCGTCCCGCCGTTTCCATGAACGCTGCGGCCTCTTCGAGATAAGGCGTGTGAGAGCTGTTCTCGAACACCACCGTCTCGGCCTCCGGAAAGGCGATCTGCAGCTGTTCGAGGACCTTCGGCGTGCACATGTCATGACGCCCTGCGGTGATCAGCACGGGCACGTCGATCCCATTCACTCGGTCGCGGATATCCCAACCGCCGAGCTTGCCTACCATCGTCCACTCGTTCGGCCCCCACATCGCGCGATAGACATCCTTGCTGCGAGCCTCCTGCATCCGATCGATCTCGACCGCACCCTCTAAACGACAGAAGTGGCGAGCGTTGAGGACGGCTTCGGCCTCGAGGTAGGCCGGATCGTCGACGTCTTTCTTCCGAAGCGTGTCTGCGTACTCCGTCGGAAGCTCGTCGCGGAGCCGTGCCTGTTCGGCCGCCCACGTGGCGGCGTCCACCAGCGTCGAGTTGAGCACGAGCCCGAGCAAGCCCTGGGGCCGGGTCACCGCGTATTCCATCGCTAGCATCCCGCCCCAGGATGTTCCCAGCACGAAGACGCGGTCGAGATGCAGTTCCTCGCGAAGGTTGGCGAGCTCGTCGACGAACACATCCACGTCCAGCTCGTCGACAGGGGGTCGAGAGGAGCCACCGCATCCCACCTGGTCGTACAAGACGACCGGGCGGCCTCGCTCAGCGAGTCCTTCCAGGCGGGCGAAGTAATGGTGAGACGACCCCGGCCCACCATGGAGACAGATCAGCGGAGCTCGTTCCGAGGCGTCACCAACGACCCGGTACCAGGTCCGCCAACCCCCGAACCCGATCGTCCCTTCACGGACCTGTGCCGTCACGCAGCAAAGGTAGCGGACCCTGCGCAAGATGGTTCTTGGAAGTGCTTCACCAAGCTGGCGCAAGGGTTCTCTCTATCCCTCATACCTCGGCTTCACTCCCCCGTATGTTCCTCCCTCCACTGTTCGATAGCCGTCATCAGCGAAGGACCATCGGTCTTATCGAAGGAGGCCGACGCGCCCGCCTCGAGCATCAGAGACGAAGAGGTTTCACCCCACGAGGTGAAACCGAAGATCGTGATCCCCGGGTGCTCCCGTTTGATCGCTCGCGTCGCCTCGATGCCTCCCATCCCAGGCATCTGGACGTCCATCACGATGACATCGACGTGGTGCTGGGCGATCCACTCAAGGGCTGCTTCACCGCTGTTCGCTTGCGCGACGTCGACCACCCCGATGCTTCTCAGAAGACGAGCCAACATCGTCCGAACGTCATCGTTGTCATCGACAACCAGAACGCTCATCGCCTGCCGCAACAGCGCACCCCCGGTCTCGATCAAGTTCCTGTCTTTCATCGACGGGCAAGGCGCTCGACCCCATGGCCAATAACGGTCAAATCGAAGTGATACGGCCATCCCACTTGTCTCTTTCGGGCGGTTCGAGGGGCTAGTCAGTCCGTTGAGCTGGACCTGCTACTCAGCGAGTCAGGGAGGTGAGCAGGTCGGCCAAACCGTTCGAAGCGCGGCCCAGTTGGCGCTTCGTGATCCGATGGACGGTGCGGCTGTAACCGGAGCGGTCGTACTCGCGCAGCAGCTCGAAATACGAGCGGTGAGCCGCGCTGGCGATCCGGCGCACCTTCCTGGCCGGGCTTGCAGCATCCATGCCGTCGTAACGGAAGCGGTATACCGAGACGCGTCTGTCGACCCCGTCTTCATAAGAAGAGTGAACGTTCTCCTCCCGATCGCGCTGATCCGTGTGCAGCGGGTTGGCGACGTCTGAAACGATGTGAGCTAGGTAACCGAGAGCCTTGCTCGCGGCCCGCTCCCGACCCGCGTCGAGCCTCGCCTGCGCCCGCCGGAACCACACCGCGGCCGCCTCGTCGGCTCCGCCGTATACGTCACCCCAGCGGTCGTAGACGTGCCACCAGGTGCCCGAGGCGTGGTCGATCCCGTCACGGCAGTCCGGGTCATCCGTGGCGCGCAAGGCGACCCTGGTGCGGACCCAGTCCGTGCGCTCTCCCGTCGCCTCGAGAGCCTCGTCCAGGATCCAGTCGTGGGTTCCGTAGGCGTTGCATCCGTCCACCCCGTTGGACCAGGCCCGGGCCGCCGGGGCGCTCGATAGGCCGGACCAAACCGCCGACAGAGCCACAGCCACCCCGGCCAGGCGGGCTCTACGGCCGCCACGCAACACCGCCATTACCCTCATCGTGGACAGTATGGGGCCGGTTCGGGCGAAAGGCAGGAAAGAAGCGGCGTGAGTCGAACCCTCCCCTCACACACACAGGGAGGACTACAACCATGCGGAGAATCATCACCATCATCGCGGCTCTCGGGCTGCTCGTCGGGATGCTCCCGGGTGCCTCTGCGGGCCCCGGTGCTCAGGGGTTCAGCTCGGACAACATCGAGCAGGTCACCTTCCTGCCGTTCGAAGCGGGCACCGCAACGGGGGCCGACTTCTTCAACCAGGGCAAGAACCGCTACATGATCGTCACCAGTTGGAAGAACTTCAACATCTACGACATCAACGATCCGGCTAGCCCGGAACTCGTGTCCACGGTCCCGTTCGGGTTCCAGTTCGAGAACGAGGACGTGTCCACGAACGGCAAGATCATGCTGTTCTCGGAGTCCCTTCCGCGGAATGTCCTGCATGTCTGGGACATCGAGGACGTGACGAACCCGGTGGAGATCAGCCAGGTCCCCGGGGCCGGCCAGCACACCACCAGCTGCATCCTGGACTGCCAGTGGGCCTACGGTTCCAACGGAGCCATCACCGATCTCCGCAACCCCGCGAAGCCCAAGCTCTTGAAGGAGAAGTGGAACGATGGCCTCGAGGCGATCGGTGGTTTCCACGACGTGCGCGAGGTGGCGCACGGTCTGGTCCTGAGCGCCTCCCAGCCGATGGTCTTCCTCGACGCCCGCAAAGACCCTGCCCACCCCAAGCTTCTGGCCACGAGCGCGCTTAACGAGCAGGTGGGAGAGGCTCCGGTCCACTCGAACCAGTGGCCGCGCAACGCGAAGGACGACTTCGTGCTGGTCACCGGCGAAAGCTGGTCCCCCACCAACGGCTCCGGTCGGTGCACCGAGGACCGCAACCAGGGCTTCAGCACCTGGGATGCGACGAAGTGGAAGAAGACCCAGTCCTTCACGAGGATCGACGTCTTCAAGGCGAAGAACGGAACCGTGGTGGACGGCGGCTCGGCTGTGAACGCTCCCTTCGGTTGCTCATCGCACTGGTTCGAAGCGCACCCGGACTGGAAGAACGGTGGACTTGTTGCGGCGGGCTGGTACAGCCACGGCACCAGGATCCTCAAGGTCGACTCCAAGGGCAAGATCTCGGAGATCGGTTACTTCCTGCCGCACGGAGGCGGCACCTCGGCCGCCTACTGGGTCGACGACGAGTACATCTACTCGGTCGACTACCAGCGAGGCATCGACGTCCTCCGCTACACCGGCAAGGTCTAAGACCAAGATAGAAGTCACGAGAAAGGGCCTACGGGACGATCCCGTAGGCCCTTTCTCGTGCCCGCACCGTTAACCCCCTGGAGCCAGCTTCGGCTCTTGGGCTAGGCGTCATCTCTCGAGCCCAGAGTGGCTATCAGCCGATCGGGGAGGTCGATCATGATCTGGTCTTTGTGCATCCAGTCGTCGATCTCTGCTAGGTCCAGGTTGGGATCCCGCCCGGGACGGTAGGTACCGGTCACCACTATGAGCTTCGTCCTCGGCGAAACCGAACGAGCCTCCTTCAGCGCTCCGAGATCGCTCATCCCGTCCATGTGCAGATCGAAGGTGGCAAGGTCCGGTTGATGCGTACGGAGGCAGTCGACAGCGGCCGCTGCGTCGCGGACCTCGGCGATCACATCGAATCGCTCGTCGCGCTCGAGCACCATCCTGATCAGTGTGCGGATGTCCTCGGAATCGTCGGCTATGACCGCCGAGAAGCGATCTCCTTTTCCGACCCCGCCATCGTGTCCCACTCCGCCATTCGACGTCATACGGGCAGCTTGTGACATAGCTCTGATGGGTCACTTAGCGCGTAGCCGAGATGGATCAGACGGGAAGACTCGCCTGTCGGGATCGTGATGTCGAGACGCTAGTTGCCCCCGAAGAGCTGTTCCAGGGTTCTCAAGAGCTCCGGCAGCTTGTCCTTGGCGAACACTCCGGTCGCTCCAGCCTGCAGCAGACGGTCGGCGCCCTCCGAGTTAGATGCCGTGAAGCCCACGATGGCAGTGGAAGGCAACTCCTTCTTGATCAGACGGGTGGCCTCGGCACCATCCATCACCGGCATCATGAGATCCATCACGATCAGGTCCGGTTCCAGCTCCACGGCCAGGTCGAGACCGTCCTTACCGTCGGCCGCTTCGCCCACGACCTCGACGGGCCCGGCCAGCAGGTTCAACGACAGCATCATCCGGATGTCGCTGTCGTCGTCGACAATCAAGGCTCGCACGGGCCGCATGGTCTGTCCTTGCTGGAGGTGTGGGTCGTACTCACTGTCCCATTTGTCCCGATGGCCGCCAATACGCAATCTGCGCATCTCGGTTTCCAAACGACAACCGCCCCGGTCCATCGGTCGGACCGGGGCGATCGTTTGTCGCCTTACTGAGCGGTGTAAGCGCCGTCCACCGTGTAATAGCTACCGGAGACGAAGGACGCCTCATCAGAGGCCAGGAAGGTCACCAGATTCGCAACCTCTTCGGGCTGTCCCAGTCGTCCAATCGGATGCAGCGCAGTGACACCCTTCACGATCTCGGCACTCTCGGGCTTCCGCAGTAGCGGGGTCTCGATGAAGCCGGGGCCGACCGCGTTGACGCGCACACCCTCCTTCGAGTACTCGATCGCAGCGGTCTTGGTTAAGCCTGCTACTCCGTGCTTCGCTGCCACGTAGGCGCTGGACTGCGCGAACCCTACGGAACTCAGGATCGAGCCGATGTTCACGATCGATCCGCCACCGTTCTTCAGCATCGCCGGGATCTCGTAGCGCATGGAGTAGAAAACGCCATCGAGGTTCACCGCCATGACCTGTCTCCAGCTGTCGAGCGGGTAGTCCGCGACGGGCGCGCTGACCCCACCGATCCCTGCGTTGTTGACGGCGATGTCGAGCCGACCGTGCTCTGCGACCACTCGGTCGATCAGCGACTTCATCGAGTCGGAGTCACTAACGTCCGCTACCTCGGCGTGGGCCGCCGGTCCGATGTCGGTAGCAACCTGCTTAGCCGGCACGTCGTTGATATCCACGACGATCACGGTCGCTCCCTGGTCGGCGAACTGATGGGCGATCGCCTCGCCGATGCCGGAACCCGCCCCGGTCACCAGCGCCACCTTTCCCTCCAAACGTGTGCCTGTATTGGTCATTTCCCTCTCCTTCCCTTCCGTGGTGCGATCGACGATGCGAGTCAGTTAAGCGGTCCGACGAGCTTCCATCCCGACTGCCAAGACCAGTTGTTCTTGGCGTTAAGAGAGATGTTGAGGAACGCCATGCCCTCCAGGTAACGGGCGTTCGAGAGAGGGCCCACGTCGATCGGCCGGTAGCCGACCTCTTCCAAGAGATGGATCACCTGCTTCTTCGCATCGACGTCGTCACCGGCGACGAATCCGTCCAGCTGGACCCCGTTCACCGCCGCGACTGCCTGGTTGCCGGCGAAAACGGTGTTGAAGGCCTTGATGACCTTGGCCTCCGGCAACTGCATCTGAACCAGCTCGGCCCCCGAGGTGCCGTCCGTCTGAAGACCCGAGAGATCGTCCTTCAAGGGGTTCGTGATGTCGATGACGGTCTTGTTCCCCACCTGGCCTGCGATGCCCTTTGCCACACTCTCGACGACGCCGAAAGGAACCGCCAGCACGACGATGTCGGCCTCTTCAACAGCGTCCTGATTCGAGTTCGTGGTGCTTACTCCGAGTTCGGCCCTCAGGGTCTCGAGGGTCTCGGTGCCCTCGAGGTCGGCCACCGTCACTTCGTTGCCCGTCGCTTTCGCTGCCTTCGCAACTGCGGATCCCACGTTGCCCGATCCGATGATCGCTACTTTCATCTCACCCTCCTGCATCGTCTTGTCGTCCTGTCATCGCCTGTAACCCCAAGATGGGCTACGATATTTCCAATTAGAACTATCTTTCTCAGGAGAGGTGATGGCACAAAGACCTGGAGGCAAACGATTCAAGGAACTGATGAGGCGCTCTAGTCGAGATTGGGCCGCCAGCAAGGTCGTCGTCGGGATCCTGCGAGCCGACTCGAGGGCCGCCCAGGCACTCGAAAGGCGCTTGGCAGACGTGGACCTGACCCTGCCCCAGTTCAACGTGTTGATGGTTCTCGCGGCCTCGCCCGCTGGATCGCTGCCCCTTTTCGAGCTCAACGCACAGCTGGTCAGTACCCCGCCCAACACCACCTGGCTGACAAGCCGAATGCAGGAACGCGGTTTGGTCACAAAGAAGCGAGATCCGGACGACGGGCGCGTGGTGCTACTGGAGATCAAGGAGAAAGGGTGGAGCGTTCTTGCGAAAGCAGCACCTCTCGTGTTCGGGACCGAACGGGAGCTGCTGGCCGGATTCTCTGAAGCAGAGCTGCAAACGCTAGGCGAGCTGCTCTCACGCCTCCTCGATCAAGACCCTCCCGAAGGAGGGTGACGTTCCGTGCTTCTTGTCTTCGATCTCATCGGAACATTCGTCTTCGCATCGAGCGGCGCGCTACTCGCCCGCAAGGCCAACCTCGATCTCTTCGGCGCGTTCGTCCTGTCACTGGCAGCCGGAACAGCTGGAGGTGTGATCCGCGACCTGCTGGTGGGGCTCATCCCGCCGGTGGCACTGACGGAATGGCGCTACCCCGTCGTAGCCGCCGCCGCGACCATCGTTGTTGCTCTGCGTGGAGAGTTCCTCGAAACCCGATTGAAGCGACCCATCACGATGCTCGATGCGCTCGGGCTGGGACTCTTCGCGACGACTGGTACCTGGCGCGCCATCGATGCCGCACTCCCGGTTGTAACCGCCCTCTTCGTCGGCGTGATCACCGCAGTTGGTGGTGGGATCGTCCGCGACGTGCTAGTAGCCCGCGTCCCGGTCGTGCTTCGCCGCGAGATCTACGCGCTCGCCGCCCTGGCCGCGTCCAGCCTGGTGATCGTTGCGGATGTCACCGGGATCGAGCGAGCGATCGCGGGCGTATGCGCTGTCGGAGTGACGGCCGGTTTGCGCCTGGTGGCCGCCCACAAGAGCTGGAACGTGCCGAAGATCTGAGCACCGTAGCCGGAGCTTTTGATCGAGGCAAGGCGTGTTCGGCCTATCAGGGAAAAGCGATCGTCCGCACGAGAATCTCGTCCGATCCTTGCGAGGAGCTACACATCTTCTTCACATCGCAGCCCTAGCGTGAACGCTCAGGTCGATTCAACCTGCACAGGAGGACAGCCGTGAGAGAAAGGAGCATCTACCGAGGAGCCGCCGTCCTCGGCGGGATAGCAGCGCTCCTGCTGATCTGGCTATCCCTCGGGGTCGGCATCCTGGGAGCTGATGGTGACCGTGCCAATCTCATGTACGCCGCGGTGGTTCTGGTGGGAGTGGTCGGGAGCCTCGCCGTGCGATTCGATGCTCGAGGGATGGCGGGGGTGTTGGCCACCATGGCAGCGACCCAGGCAGCGATAACCGCGATCGCACTGGCGGTCGGCGTGCAGGAGTCGGGGGTCAGCCCCACGGCAGAGATCGTGGTGCTGAACGGCTTCTTCATCGCCATGTTCCTCGCGTCGGCCTGGATGTTCCGCCACGCCGGGTCGACGCATGCCGGCGACGCTCATGTCTCACGATGACGCAGACAGATCAGGGTTCGTAGTTCTTCACACAGTTCGGACAGATCGAATGGCTAAGGGAGACCGCTCCCGTTCGCATGAGATACCGGTCAAGGTCAAGCCATTCCTGGTCGTCATCCGACCGAACCGATTTGCAGCCGATGCAGATGGGCAGGATCCCCTCTAGTTTGCGGATGTAGAGGTTGCTCTCTCGCAACTCCGTGAGCGCGTTCTGAAGCTCCTCGTTCGCAGCGGCCAACCGCTCGTTGAGATCCTGCGCGGCCCTTTCTGCCTCTTCTGCTCGCTTGCGTCCGGCCAGCAGCTCCCGCTCATAGAGTCGTCGATCCGAGGCCGCCATCGCCGTCCAGGCAACGGTCGTCTCCTCGCTGCCTCTCGACGCAAGGACGCGTGCGTTCAGCAGGATCGGTAAGGACTCGTCATCGACCCTTCTGAGGTCCAGGGCCACCTCTGACACCGCCCCCTGCATGTTCAATAGTGGGCGTAGATGCGTCTCGAAATAGACCCTTGCGCCGGCGGTGAAGAGGTCCTGGAACCTCTGGCCGGAAAGATCGTGCTCGCACCCGGTCATCCCTCGGAACGTGGCATTCGCTCGCAAGATCTTGCCGTCCTCTGTCGTCAGGACGTATCCACACGGCACCTCTTCGAAGGAGTCGGTGATCTCCTTTCCGTTCCGGACAGCCTCATCCATCCAACCAACTCGCTATCCGCTCGATCGTCTCTTGCGGAGCACTGAGATTGGGACAGTGGCCGGTCGCACTCATCTGCACCAGGGTGCTGTTCTGCAGCTTCTCGTGCACGAACCGTCCCACCGGAGTGGGAGCGATGGGATCGTCAGCGCATTGAAGGATCAAGCAGGGATGCGACAGCCTGGCCAGGTCCTCTCGGTTATCCGACAGGAACGTAACGCGAGCGAATCGTTCTGCGATCTCCGGATCCGTGCGGCAGAAACTGTTGGTCAACTCTTGACCTAATTCGGGTCGCTCCTCGTTGCCCATGATGACCGGAGCCATGGCGGCAGACCAGCCGAGGTAGTTGCTCTGGAGGGAATCCAGGAGCGAATCGACGTCGGTCTTCGAGAAACCACCAACGTAGTCACCGTCATCGACGTAGCGCGGCGAGGGGCCGACCAGTACGAGGCGGTCGAACAGCTCGGGGGCCTCGAGGGCCCCTAGGACGCCGATCATCGCGCTCACGGAATGCCCTACGAATATGACGTCCTCGAGGTCCAGACCCCTACATATCTCGACGACATCTCCCGCGTATCCGGCAAGCGACGAGTGGCGTTCGGCCGAGTATGCGTCCAGGTCCGAGTTCCCCGCTCCGAGGTGATCGAACAGGATGACCCGGTAGGTCTCTTCGAAGGCCGGCGCCACGAACCTCCACATCGCCTGATCGCAGCCGAATCCATGAGCGAACATCATGGGCTGGCCGTCCACCGGCCCGCTCTGGCGGATCGCATGCCGTCGCGTTATTAAGTCTGATGTCGTTCCGGTCACGGAGCCACCTCCCCTTGGGATCTCGCACGTACCAACCTACGCGCTCAGATCGCTCCTGGGAACGGACCCCAAAGACCTCGAGGTGGCCCGCCTGCTGGCGGGCAGCTATGTCCCGGGCGAAAGCTCTACGAGGACTACGACCTCGCGCCCAGGGGGCCGCATAAATTGAGGGTCGGGGGTGTCGCCACCTATAATGACTGCCGTTGCGGGCGTGGCTCAGTGGTAGAGCATCACCTTGCCAAGGTGAGGGTCGCCAGTTCGAATCTGGTCGCCCGCTCCAACTAAACCCCCTGGTCACAGGGGGTTTTTCTTTTCTCAACCCTTCGGGTCCCGCTTGATTTCTGGCCATCACTGGCCATCACTTGTCCATCACGCTTAGATCACCTCGGGCAAGGAGACGTGTGATGGCCGGTTCGATCCGTCAGCGGGGCCGCAACTCGTGGCAGATAGTGTCTATGCAGGAACCGACCCAGACACCGGCCGGCGCCGGCAGCTGACCCGAACGGTGCAAGGCAGTCGGACCCAGGCGCAGCGGGAGCTGCGGTCCCGTCGGCCACTGAGATCTCCGCCCGAGCCCACTTCGCTCCGACCTCGTCCATGCGCCCAGGCGATCACCCCAACGCGCAGCTCCTGGGGCGTGTGCTGGCCTAAGGCCTGGTCCAGGAGACGCGCGGCTTCCGCCACGTCACCCTCGAGCGCAGCGGTCAAGTACCTCGATCTCAGCTGCTCGAGTGCTTCCACTATCTCCAGCATCCGTGCCGTTCGCACGGATGTACATACGTTTGACTACGTACCACCGAACAGGGGCTCGCTCACTTCCGTTTCCGGCGGCACGAAAGCGCAGAGCAACCGCCAGAGCTGGCTCGGCGTGAGGGGACGGAGCTCGAGACGTCTCGTGGGGTGAGAGCCGCGGGGTGCCAGCGTGACGAGGAATATCCCCACCTCGGAGTCGAGGAGTTCCAGCGTTCGTGCCTTAGGGCGTTCCTGGGCGGCGTTCCACCACACTCCTGCGCTCCACCTGGCGACCTCGGCGCGGGACAAGGCGGCCAGCGTCTCGATCCAGGCAGGCTCGAGCTCGTCGCCCTTACGCAGCAGCCGTTCCACCTCCCCCGCCGTAAGGGAGGAGCCCGCCATCAGCACCACCTCCAGCAAGCCTGCGTCGATCTGCACGTGGGAGGCAACCTTGTGAGGCGGGCGCGGGCCCAACTGCAACAAGCGGGCAAGTCGAAAAGCGGCCATACCCCGCGGGACCACGACGACGTCGCCCTCGGTGGCGTCAGCAGGGAGATGCTGCAGCACCGCGACCCGGCCGTCGATCCAGCCCTCGACCCTCATAGAAGGGCGCGGCATGCGTTCGACGATGAGACGCGCAGAGGGCCGGGAGAGACATCCAGCCAGAGCAGCGAGTCGCTCGTGAACCCGGCCGCCTTGCACGATGCCTGCCTCTATCAGCTCGTTGCCGACCTCGGGGTCCAGTTCCTCTGCAGAACCGGAATCCAGGCGCGCGAGCCCCTGCAGAGCGCGCCCGCTCATGACGAGTCGTCCCTGATCGGATTCGAACCGACTCGTCATGTGTCCTCCAGCGTGAAGCTACGGCCGATCCTCTCGAGATCGGCAACGCATCCAGCCCACTCCTCGCTCCGAGCCCCCACCGAGATCGTCCAGATGTGCTCGTCAGTGAGGAGGATCCATTGCTGGCAGGTCAATGCGTACACACCTTGGCGATAGGCCACGAGGATGCGCCGCGCCGGGTGTGCCGAGACGACGTCGTGGTCGACGTCGATGATCAGCGGTTCCGATAGGACCCGCTGCAGCAGCTGGATCCCGCTGGTTGCGAGCCCGTCGAGATCGAGGACAACATCACGTACCCGGCGGACCACGTTGGCGTTCGCGGGAAAGACATCGCTCGACCCGGGTGCGACCAGCGAGACGAGCATCCCGGTCACAGCAGGGGTAACCGCCCACCGCGAGGGGTGGCCGATCGAGAACCCGTGGCGCGAGCGATACACCGACCAGTCATCGACCCCGGCCCCCACACCCCCGCCGCCCGAAGCGCCCTCAACGGATCTCGGGCGCGCGTCACTCATCGAGTGCCCCGTCCCCTGCGTCGTCCCCACCGGACGAACCATCCATTCCACCCGCCAGTGCACAGCCGGCGACCCCCCACCCCGTCGGGGACGAGAACAGCATGCGAAGGCCGGAGCCGAGTGCGCCGCTCCCGGCGTTCGATCCCGCGTCGAGCGAGCCCTCGATCCATGGCTCGGCCACGTCCGGCGCGGCGGCGGCCGCAAGGGTGAACCCGCCCAGGGCAGTTACCGGCATCTCGTCGGCGAAGGCCTCGATCGCGTCGACGACGCCTCGGTCGATGACGGCGCCGACCTCGTCTCCTAGAGCGCTGCCGGGGTCGGGCATGGCGTCCAACGTCTCTATCGCCCATCTCTGAGCGCCCCGGATCCGATCCTCCGAGATGGCGGCTGTCTCGCCGACGGGCGTCGCGGGCATCGAGGGCAGCGATGCATAGCGACGTAGTCCGGGGATCAGCCATGCGGTATCCGCTCCCCCGCCGAGTTCCGCCCACGTCGCTCGAGCCTCGAGGTGCGCAGCATCCTCGATCAGGTCGACCGCGAGATCCTGCAGTGCCGCGTTCGCTTCGGAGATCGCCTGACCCAAGCGCGCAGCGATGCCGACCGGCATCGGCGGCGTCGGAGCTTGCGCTAGCCTCCGGCCGCTGTCGGAGAAGGCGGAGGCGCCTTCGCGCATCCTGGTCGCCAGTCGGCGCACGCCTTCTGGGTCGATGACGATGCGCGAGGAGCTCACCCGTCTCCCTCGTCTCGGCGTCTGCGCTCCGCAAGCTCTAGCTCGTAGATCCGCTCGCGCACCGAAGCCGCGCCCCTGCGCAGGGTGTGGGCGGCGGCTTGGAGCTGTTCGGCGATCCCTCGAGCCCGCCGCCGTCGGCGTTCCATATCGGCGCGCAGCCGCTCGGCTGCGGGTCCTTCGAACGGCACCATCTCGGCCTGACGTTCGAGAGAGATCCCAATCTCCGCGACGGCTTCGGCTCGCTGCGTGAGCTCGGCCGCGAGCTGCTCCATGGCGATCGGGTCGCCGAGATGTGAGTGATCCGCCAGAGCTCCCACGGCCTCAACTATCCCGCATCCGCTCGGGACGGCCCTCGGGCATCACCTGCCGGTGTGGCCGAAGCCTCCCTCGCCGCGCTCGGAACCGGGGAGCTCCTCGACGAGCTCGAGTTCCGCATGCTCGACCTTCTGGAAGACGAGCTGTGCGATCTTCTCACCGCGTCTTATGTCGATGAGTCCATCCAGATTCAGGTTCACAGCTACCACCTTGATCTCGCCCCGGTACCCAGAGTCGATCAGCCCAGGTGAGTTGGCGACCCCGAGGCCCTCACTCAGAGCCCGGCCCGAGCGGGGCTGCACGAAGCCTGCGTAGCCTTCCGGGATCGCGATCGCGATCCCGGTTGGGATGGCGGCGCGCTGGCCCGCCTCCAGCTTCACGTCCTCGGCCGCGAACAGGTCCAGTCCAGCGTCGCCCATACGCGCGTAGGCAGGCAGCGCCAGCTCCTCGTCCAGTCTCTTGACAAGCACCCTCATGGTCCGTCCTCGACCTTCTTAGGTGGCGACTTCTTCGCCAGAAGACCCAGCTCCCTCTCGAAGTCGTTCAATTCTTGGAAGTCCTTATAGACCGAGGCGAAACGAAGATAGGCGACCTCGTCCAGATGACGTAGCCGTTCGAGGATCTCTCGCCCGATCTCTGCGGACGGTACAGGACGGCGCCCATCCAAGCGCATAGCTTCCTCGACGTCGTCTACGACCGCGGCTATCTCCCCCTCGGAGACGGGTCTGTTCTTGCAGGCCCTGCGGATGCCCTCGGTGACCTTGTCCCGGATGAAGGGCTCCTCCACGCCGTTGCGCTTGAGGATGAGGAGCGGGACCTCCTCCGCGCGCTCGAAGGTGGTGTACCGGCGTCCACAGCCGAGACACTCGCGCCGTCTGCGGATGGCCCGACCATCTTCGGCCGTGCGCGAATCGACGACCTTGTCTTCCTCCGCGCTGCAGTAGGGGCAGCGCATCTAGTCCCTCGAGGGCGAGGTCAGCGTCCGACCTTCTCCACATAGGAAGACCACGGGCACCAGCGCTCGCCATACCACTCGTCCCGGTTGCGCTCGACGTAGTAGGGCGACCCATCGCATACCTCGATGAACATCTCGCCCAGCACGATCGAGCCGGGCCTCATCGCGAACTTCCAGTCCGGGTTATAGGGCTGCCCCGAACGAACGATGCCCGAGACGATCAGGGTCTTGTCCTCGGCTGCCGCCTCTGCTTCCATCTGGGCGACCTCATCCGGAGTGTTCACGTACACGATGAACTTCGCCTCGGGACGACTGGTGAATCCGATGGTGAAGTAGCGGCCGATCTGGAAGCGGACCTTGGAGGTCCCGAGAGAGGTCTCGACGGATGCCTCGTAGATCCCGGAGCCGACGGGCTGGCCCTCTCGGACGTTGCGGCAGATGCCGTAACAGGCGTCGTCTTGAGGCCAGTCCCACTGGATGGTCTCTCCGGGGCCGAGGCTCTGTTCCGGCTGCGAGAAGTCGTAGCGCGACACCAACTCGCCCGAGCGGACGTTCGTGATCGTCCAGGCGCTCTCCAGCGTCACGGCGTTCTGCTCGTAGTTCTGAAGCATGATCCGCACCACCTTGCCCACGACATTGCGGTGATGCGACGTCCACTGTTCGACGCCTCGTCCGGCTGCCGTAGACGCGCTCGGAAGGAGCAGGACGAGACAGGCGAGGACCAGGGCGAAGACTCTCTTCATGGTGATGGAGATATTAGGCCCGCTCCCGTATCAGGTGGAGGGGCCTTCAGACGGCCTCCGCGCCACCCTCGCGTAGCTCGGCCAGCTGCTCGCGGAGCTCCTGGACGCGCGAGTGGTAGGTCTCCGGATCCTCGATCGGACGGGGCCTCTCGAGAACCGTGCCCGGCTCCGTCCCACAGAGCGGGCAGCGGGTGGGACCGAGCCGGAGCTCAGCCCCACACTCGCTGCACATCTGTGGACGTTTCTTAGCCATGAGTGGTTACGAGCAGCCGCTCGTCGAGCCGCAGGACGGGCAGGCAAAGCACGATCCGGCCGGGTTCATCTGCACCCCGCAGGTCCCGCAGAAGGGAAGGGATCCGACGTTCGCCCCGGCGACCGGGCCGAGCACCACGACGCCCTCGGGCTTCGGGTGGCCGTTGCCGTTGCCGTTGCCGTTCTTCGGCTCGCCCGTGGCGTTGGGGTCGAGCTTGGACTCGATCTCGGCCTGACGCTCGCCCGACGTGCGGATACCCAGAGCGTGCCGCTCGCCCTCCTCGAGATACTGCAGAGCCAGACGACGGAAGACGTAGTCGAGGATCGAGGTCGCGATCCGGAACTCGGGGTCGTCCGTCATCCCCGACGGCTCGAAGCGGGTGTTGGTGAACTGCTTGACGTAAGCGGACACCGGGACGCCGTACTGCAGGCCCATCGAGATCGAGATCGCGAACGCATCCATGATCCCGGCCAGCGTCGAGCCCTGCTTGGCAACCCGCAGGAAGATCTCGCCGACGCTTCCGTCGTCGAACTCGCCGGCGGTGCAGTAGCCCTCGGTGTCGGCCACCCGGAACTTGAACGTCACGCTGCGACGAACCTTGGGCAACCTGCGGCGCACCGGCTCCGGCAGATCGGTGGCGAGCACCCCGGCCTTCTGCGCGTCCTCCTTCTTGTGACTGGAGAGCGGCTGGGCGACCTTGCAGTTGTCCCGGTAGATCGCGATCGCCTTGAGACCGAGACGCCAGCCCTCGATGTAAGCCTGCTCGACGTCCTCGACGGTCACGTTCTCGGGCAGGTTTACGGTCTTGGAGATCGCGCCCGAGATGAACGGCTGCACCGCAGCCATCATCTTGATGTGTCCCATGTAGTGGATCGAGCGCTCGCCCATGGCGGTGTCGAAGACCGTCATGTGCTCCTCACGGAGGTGCGGAGCGCCCACCACGTGTGAGTTCTCGTCGATATAGGCGACGATCTCGGCGACCTGGCTCTCGTTGTAGCCGAGCTTGCGCAGCGCACGTGGGACGGTCTGGTTGACGATCGACATCGTTCCGCCACCGACGAGCTTCTTCATCTTCTTCAGCGCCAGGTCCGGTTCGATACCGGTCGTGTCGCAGTCCATGAGCAGACCGATCGTCCCGGTCGGTGCGAGCACGGTCGCCTGCGCGTTGCGGTAGCCGTGCTCCTGCCCGAGCTCGAGAGCGTTGTCCCACACCGCCCTGGCCGCATCGGTGAGAGCGGATGGAGCGAGCTGGGTCGGGATCTCGTAGGCCGCGGAGCGGTGCTTCGCGATCACGCCGAGCATCGGCTCGGAGTTCTTCGCGTACTCCTCGAACGGGCCCACGCGCTCGGCGATCTTGGCCGAGGTGGCATAGCAGTGCCCGGTCATGATCGCCATCAGAGCCCCGGCCCAAGCCCGGCCCTCGTCCGAGTCGTAAGCGAGACCCTGCGACATCAACAGGGCGCCCAGGTTGGCGAAGCCCTGGCCGAGCTGACGCATCTTGAGCGAGTTCTCGGCGATCTTCTCGGTCGGGTAGCTCGCGAAGCCCACCGAGATCTCCTGCGCCAGGAACATGACCTCGACCGCGTGCAGGTAAGCCTGGATATCGAAGACGTCGTTGGAGTCCACGAACTTCATCAGGTTCAGCGACGCCAGGTTGCAGGCCGAGTTGTCCACGTGCATGTACTCGCTGCACGGGTTCGAGGCGTTGATGCGGTCGGTGTTGGGGCAGGTGTGCCAGTCGTTGATGATCGTGTCGTACTGCATGCCGGGGTCCGCACAGTCCCAGGCGGCCTGGGCGATCTCGCGGAGCAGCTCCTTCGCATTGACGACCTCGGTCTGGCCGCGCTCGGTGCGGGGCTTCAGCTCCCAGTCACGGCCCTCGACGGCCGCCTGCATGAACGCGTCCGACACACGCACCGAGTTGTTGGCGTTCTGGTACTGGATCGAGTGCGTGTCCTTGCCGTCGAGATCGACGTCGAAGCCCGCCTCACGCAGAGCGCGGGTCTTCTTCTCCTCGAGCGCCTTGCACCAGATGAAGTCCTTGATGTCGGGGTGATCAACGTCGAGCACGACCATCTTGGCGGCGCGACGGGTAGCTCCACCGGACTTGATCGTGCCGGCCGACGCGTCCGCTCCACGCATGAACGAGACGGGGCCCGAAGCGGTGCCGCCGGACTTCAGGTACTCCTTCGACGAGCGGATCTTGGAGAGATTGATCCCAGCCCCCGAGCCGTGCTTGAAGATCGTTCCCTCCTCGACGTACCAGTTGAGGATGGAGCTCATCTCGTCGTCGACCGCCAGGATGAAACACGCCGAGCACTGCTCCTCGCCCTTGGGACGCCAGCCCACGTTGAACCACACCGGGGAGTTGAAGGCGGCCTTCTGGGTGACCAGCAGATGGGTGAGCTCGTCCTTGAAGATCTGGGCTTCGTCCTCGTCGGCGAAGTAGCCGCGGGCCAAGCCCTCCTCGTGGTAGCGGTTCACGACCCGGTCGATCATCTGCTTGACCGAGCGCTCGCGCTCGGGGGTCCCGAGGGAGCCGCGGAAGTACTTCTGGGCCGCGATATTGGTCGCGTTCTGGGACCAGTCCTTGGGGACCTCGATGCCGCGCTGCTCGAAGGCGATCTCGCCGGTCCGGTAGTTCTGGATGACGGCGTCGCGCAGCTCCCAGGTCACCTCATCGTAGGGATGCACCCCCGCGGTCGTGAAGTGCCTCTTGATCGAGAGCTTGCTGCCTGAAGTAACTACCGAGCGGGTCGCCTGCGGCACTGTTGTTGCCCCCCTTCATCCTGGCCCCCGCCTGTCGTGCGGTGGTCTCCTATCCTCCCACGCCCCCCACTAGCAGAACACCAGATATAGCGGGGAAGTCGGTGTTCAACACAAGATGTGGTGGAGTTGCACGGATGAAATTACGCTTGTGTTCAGGTCGGGTCAACCCCTTGCCGGAAGAAAACGCGCTTACTTTGGCAAGCGGATGCGCATCCCCGCGGCGAGGCCTCCGGTGAGGTCGTTCGTGTCCTCCAGGAGGTCCACGTAGGCCCGCAGATCGATGCCCTCGGGGGCGTAGCGCTCGGCCAGGCCCCACAGGGTGTCCCCCGAGCGGACGGTCACCGCCCGAGGAGCGTCGGACCGAGAGGCGGCGGGCGCCGATCCGCTGGGGCCGGTGGCCAGCAGGAAGGCGCAGACCATGACCAGGAGCACCCCGGCGAGCCCGGCCCTTCGCCTACGAGCCTCCATCCGCCTGCGTCGAGCCCGGACGAGGGCGGCGCGCTGCGGTGGGAACCGGTACAGAACCGCCTGCTGGGCCGGGTAGAGCTCTTCCTGCCGGATCGCCATCTCTCTAGACCTCCACTCGATTCGTAGTGACTCCGATCACGCTAGCCACGGGGTGTGACAAACAACGCCTGTGGCTAGAGCGAACGTCTGTTCGATACTGTATACGAACGTATGTTCGTGTGCAAGACCAAGTATCGAACGCATGTTCTTGATTTCTGCGCGACGGGGAGGTAGCTTTGTCGAACGCACGTTCGCTACGTCAGGGGGATCATGGTGGAAGGGCTCACGGAACGCCAGCGCCAGACGCTTCGCTACATCGCCGAGACCGTGGCCGAGCGCGGCTATCCCCCGTCGGTGCGCGAGGCCTGCGAGGCGCTGGGCCTGGCTTCCAGCTCCACCGTGCACTCCCATCTGAAGGCCCTGCAGCGTAAGGGATACATCAAGGTCGACCCCACCAAGCCCCGAGCGATCGAGGTCCTGTTCGATCCCGAGACCGGTTTGGCCGCGGAACGCAGGCCCTCTCGTTCGGTCCCCCTGCTGGGGCGGATCGCGGCCGGAACCCCGATCCTTGCCGAAGAGCAGATCGAAGAGATCTATCCGATGCCCGCAGACCTCGTCGGAGACGGGACCGTCTTCATGCTAGAGGTCCACGGTGACTCGATGATCGAGGCGGGGATCATGGACGGGGACTTCGTCGTGATCAACCAGCAGCCCACCGCCCACTCCGGCGAGATCGTCGCGGCGATGATCCCCAACGAGTTCGGTGACGCCGAGGCGACCGTCAAGACGATCAGGCACCGGGGTTCGGCGATCGTCTTCGAGCCGGCCAACCCGCGACTCGAGCCGTTCGAAGCCCCACCGGGAACCGAGGTCCTCGGCAAGGTCGTAGCGGTCTTCCGCAAGCTCTAGCGGTCAGGACCTGGCCCACTCCCTCTTCGCGCGTCTTCCGGTGCCGGGGGCCTGCGCGCGGAGTCAGAAGTTGCGGGCCCGGCCTCCCCGAAGCGGGAACCGGGCCAGCACCTCCTGGGGTTTGTCTCCCCGACCGCGGATGATGGCGAGGTTGTCGACCTCCATCTCCCACGTGAGCTCGGCTCGGTTGAGGCGTGACACGACCTGTGGCAGCAGCTCTGAAGTGACATCTCCCTGAGCGACCGTGATGTGAGGGACCCACCTGGCGGGGTGATACTCCGGACTGGGCTCGGTCGTAGCCATGGCCCCTGCGCTCCACAGCGCGAGCTGGAGCTTGGTGAGCTCCGGTGTGCGCACGATCGGAAGGTAGAGCGTCGGCCGCTCGCCGGAGAAGATGCCCAGACCTGCCGTCTGGATCTTCAAGGGCCGGGCGTTGGTCGCGACGTCTCCGACGACGCGCTCGAGCATCTCCAGGTCGAACGAGCGCGAGGTCTGATAACTGAAGTGTGGATCGGGAGAGATCGACACGGCCTCGAGCCCGAACCCGTCGTTCAACTCCTGCCAGATAGCCAGCACCTTCGCCGCATGGTCTTCGTCGAGCAGCGAGGCCGTCGCCGCCATGGCCCTCTTGGCGCTCACAGCCGAGCGACCATGTAGATCTCCTCGCGGGTGTCGCCGGGTGCCACCCGGATCACGTCCGGGATGCGTGCCGCGACCTCGTATCCGTATCGCTCGTAGAAGGCCTCTCTGCCCGTCCCGCCGCGTACGGTGAGGTGGAGCTGTTCCAGGCCCAGCGTCCGGGCCACGCGCGTGATCTCGCCCAGGAGCGCGCCACCTATCCCCCGCCCTTGCAGGTCCGGATGCACCTGCAACCTCTTGACGGTCGCCCAGTGTCGGAACAGAGGGCCGGGACGGAAGGTGAGGAAGCCGAAACCGACCACCGCGCCATCTAGAAGAGCCACGACCATGTGATCCTTCCCGGCCTCGACGCGACCGAGGGCGTCTTCGCGCACCGAGCGCAGGTCGTCGTGGGTCGCGGGGGCCGCGGCCCCCACGGCTCCGCCCGCATTCGTCACGTCGAGCCAGATCTCGGCCACGCGCTCTACGAGCGGCGCGTCGAGGGGCGGATCCAAGAGGAAGGTGAGCTCCCCGGACATCAGCTCGGCGACCCGGACTCCGCCCCGACGTAAGCACCGAACTCGGACAGGATCTGGCGCGGGAGCCGGGCTACGAGATGGGTCCCGTCGGAGTCGTAGGTCTCCTGAAGCACCTCACCGTCCTCGTGCACGCGCGCGACCAGGTCCCCGCGGTCGAACGGGATATCCAAGGCGACCTCTACGCGCAGCCGGGCCAGGTGATCGGACAGCGCATCGAGCACCTCTGAGATCCCGCTACCGCTGTTCGCTGAAGTGAAGACGGCGTCGGGATATCGACCGCGGATCTTGTCGAGCTCGACGGTATCCAGCAGGTCGGTCTTGTTCATGACCAGTAGAGCAGGCTTGTCGGCGGCCCCGATCTCGCGCAGCACCCCCGTCACCGCCGAGATCTGTCGCTCCGGGTCGCGGCTCGCGTCGACCACATGCAGGAGCAGCTCCGCGTCGAGCACCTCTTCCAGCGTCGAGCGGAAGGCTTCCACGAGATCGTGCGGCAGCTTGCGGACGAACCCCACGGTGTCGGTCAGGAGCACGGAGGACCCGTGGGGAAGATCCAGTCGACGCGTCGTCGGGTCGAGCGTCGAGAACAAGCGATCCTCGATCAGGACGCTCGCGTCGGTGAGAGAGCGCAGCAGGGTGGACTTACCGGCGTTGGTGTAGCCGACGAGAGCCACGACGGGCGCACCGATCTTCGCGCGCTTCTTGCGTTTGACGGCGCGCGTGCGCTCCAGCTCTTCGAGGTCTTTCTTCACGCGCTGGATGCGACGCAGGATGGCCCGGCGCTCGGCCTCCAGCGCCGTCTCTCCCGGCCCTCTCGAGGTCCCGATACCTCCGAGGCGAGACAACACCTCTCCCCAGCCGCGCAGTCTCGGCAACCGATAGTTCAGCTGGGCGAGCTCGATCTGCAGCTTCCCCTCGGCAGAGCGCGCATGCTGGGCGAAGATGTCGAGGATCAGGGCGGTGCGATCGATGATCTTGAGGCCGCGTTCGGCCAGAGGGTTCACACCGGCGATCTCTTCGAGGTTCCGGCCCTGGGCGGGGGTCAGCTCGTCATCGAAGATCACCATGTCGGCGTCGAGCGCTCCCGCCGATTCGATGACCTCTTGGACCTTGCCTTTCCCGATGTAGGTAGCCGCGTCCGGGTGGTCGCGCTTCTGGATGAAGCGATCGAGCGCATCCGCGCCGGCGGTGTCGGCGAGAGCCTCTAGCTCCGTCAGCGACCACTCCGCCTCTTCGACGTCGTCCGTCCCGAACACCGCCCCGACCAGGATGGCCTTCTCGCGTTCGGGCCGGGTCTCATATGTCTTCGCGCCCGAGCGCTGCTCGGTGGGCCGGGTCGCGCGGGTCAGTTGGCGATCTTCCTCAGTCTCTCCACGCCTTCCTGCAGACGGTCGTCTGCCAGCGTTAGAGAGAACCGCACGAAGCCCTCACCGGTCGGGCCGTAGCCGTTGCCCGGCGCCACCACGATGTCCGCCTCGTCGAGCAGGAAGGTGGTGTACGACTCGGAAGTGTGCCCCTCGGGCACCGGCACCCAGACGTAGATCGATCCCTTGGGTGGATCGACCTCGACACCCATCGACTTCAGGCCGTCGCAGAGCAGATCGCGCCGGCGCCGATAGGTGTCGACGGTCTCCTCCAGGTAGTCCTGGGGACCGTCGATCGCGGCGATGCCGGCGTGCTGGACCGCGTCGAAGATCCCGGAGTCGATGTTGGTCTTCAGCCGCTTGATCGCCTCGATCGCCTGCGGAGCTCCGGCGACCCATCCGATGCGCCAACCGGTCATGTTGTAGGTCTTCGAGAGCGAGTGGAACTCGATCGCGCAGTCCATGGCGCCGTCCACCTGCAGGACGCTCGGCGCGATGTACCCGTCGAAGGTGACCTCGGTGTAGGCGGCATCGTGCGCGAGCAGGAGGTCGTTGCTCTTGCAGAAGGCCACGGCTTCGGCGAAGAAGTCTGCCTCGACGCACGCGGAGGTCGGGTTCGAGGGGTAGTTGAGCCAGAGCACGCGAGCCCTCTCCACGACCTCGGCCGGAAGACCTGCGAGGTCGGGTTTGAAGTCGTTCTCCGGGAGGAGCGGCATCAACACGGCCTCGCCGTGGGCCAGGATCGTGCCGGTCTCGTAGACGGGGTAGCCGGGATCCGGGATCAATGCCACGTCACCGGGGTCAACGAACGCAACCGGCAGGTGGAAGATCCCCTCCTTGGAGCCGACCAGCGGCTGGACCTCGTCATCGGCATCGAGCTTCACGCCGAATCGGCGCTGGTACCAACCCGCGATGGACTCCCGGAACTCGGGCATGCCCGTGTAGCTCGGGTAGTCGTGCGTCGCCGCATCCATGACGGCCTTCTGCAAGGCCTCCACCACGTGCGGGGGGCTGGGCAGGTCGGGGTCGCCCACACCGAACGAGATGATGTCGGCGCCGCGCTTGCGAGCCTCTGCAACCTTGCGATCGATCTCTGCGAACAGGTACGGCGGTAGCTTCTCGATCCTCTTTGCGGTTCTCAGTTACGTCCTCCCATCACGGCTTCGAGGTCGACATCGCCGGTGAAGGCGTGAACGACCGGGCCGGTCATGTAGACCGGCGCTTCCTTCTCCAAGCTTCCATCCCATTCGATCTGGAGCTCGCCACCTTGGAGAGCGATAGTGGTCTCCGACGATGCTCCCGCGACGAGCTTCGCCGCCACGGCCACGGCGCAGGCGCCCGTGCCGCACGCCAGCGTCTCGCCCGATCCGCGCTCCCACACCCGCATGCGCACACGGTCCGGACGCTCGACCTTGGCGAACTCGACGTTGGTCCCGTTCGGGAACATCTTGTGCTTCTCGATGGTGGGCCCGAACGGAAGCGAATCGACCGGTTCGTTCTCGACGAACAGCACCGCGTGCGGATTGCCCATCGAGAGGATCGAAGCCTCCAACGAGCTGGAGCCCAGATCGATCTGGGCGTGAAGTGCGTCGTCGCCGTCCCAGCGCACCGGCACCTCCGACGGCCGGAAGATCGGTGGACCCATGTCCACCCTCACCACCGAGGGAGCCACGACCTCGACGGTCTTCAGCCCCGCTCCCGTCTCGATCGTCAGCGTGTCCTTCTCCGTAAGTCCCTGATCCCGGGCGAAGATCGCTACGCAGCGGATGCCGTTGCCGCACATCTCGCTCGGGGACCCGTCGGAATTGATGTAGTCCATGACGAAGTCGCCCCCATCCTTGCCGGGGGCCACCCGGATGGCGCCATCTCCGCCGATCCCGAAGCGCCGGTCACAGAGGGCGCGAGCCATCTCCGCGGTCAGTTCGAGCCGATCGTCCGGATCGGCGAGCATGACGAAGTCGTTTCCGATGCCGTGGTACTTCGAGAACCTCATGGCCCCTACGGTACCGCCCCCTTACCGCCGAAGAACCCCTCCAGGTCGTCGATCAGGGTCGCGCTCGCAGCGTCGAACCAACGGATCCGAGGGTCGGCCCGGAACCAGGAGCGTTGGCGCCGGGCGAAGCGCTTCGTCGCTTTCGAGATCTCCCGGTGCAGCTCCTCGACGGTGGCTTCGGACATCTCGAGGACCTGCCGATAGCCCAGGGCCTGGCGTGCGGTCACTCCGAGGCCTGCCTCAGCCAGCGCTCGGGTTTCCTCTATGAGGCCTCGCTCGAGCATCTGCCGGACGCGCTCCTCGATGCGCTCGTGGAGGACCTCGGGTGGTCGCTCCAGTCCGGCCACGCGCAGGTCGTAACGACTCTCGTATCTGTCCCAGGCATCGTTCGCGGAGAAGGGCCGGCCGGTCAGCTGGACCACCTCGAGCGCTCGCACGATGCGACGCGCGTTCGCCGGCTCGATGCGCGCGGCGGCAACGGGATCCCGTTCTGCCAGCTCCGCGTACAGGGGGGCCGGGCCCTCCAGCTCGATGCGCTCCTCGAGCGCGGCTCGGACCTCGGGAGAGCGCGGCGGGAAGTCCAGGTCATCGACCACCGCGCGGAAGTACAAGCCGCTGCCCCCTACCAGCAGGGGGATCCTGCCGCGCGCGTGTATCTCGTCGATGGCGGCGCGAGCGAGGTCTTGGAACTCGGCGACGGTGAGGTCGTGGCTCGGGTCGCGCAGATCCAGGAGGTGGTGGCGGACACGTTGTCGGTCCTCGGCGGACACCTTGTCGGTACCGATGTCCATCCCTCGATAGACCTGCATGGAATCGATAGAGACAACCTCGGCATCGATGCGTTCCGCCACTTCGATAGCCGCGCTGCTCTTTCCGACCGCGGTCGGGCCGACCAGAGCAGCGACCGTGGTCATCGTGCGCTCGCGATCGTCGCGACCAGGTAGCCGACGCCGTAGGGCCACTCGTGAGCGAGGACCTCTGCCGGACGACCTCCGAAGAGATGGCCGAGCAGTGCAAGGGGGCCGAGGGCGCAGCTGCCCGCCTCGGACGCGAGTCGCGGCGCCGTCTGCAGCAGGCTGCCCACGTCTCGCTGAAGCGCGTCGACCAGCTCGCGCTCCAGTTCTTCGGCGCCGGAGAGTCGCGTGAGAGGAGCGCGGTCGGTCAGCCCCGCCGAGAGGTTGGCGCTGGCCACCAGCGTTCCCTCGGCCCCCAACTCTTCGAGCACACGAGCGAGCGATGCCGCCTCTGCGGCCGCGTCGCCCCCCTCCTGTAATCCGATCGCGACGATCGGAACGGTCGGATTAGCCAGCAGCAGGGGCACGACGACCCCGTGATCCGGAGGCTCGTCCAGCAGCGGTCGGTCCCAGCGGCGGGCGATCTCTTCGGTGAGCACGACGTCCAAGGCGCAAAGGGCCGCTGGCGCGCGCGGACCCAGGGCCGCGAGGTCTCCATAGGGCGACACGTAGACACCGGTACGCAGCGCGTGGGGAGAGACCACCAGCGCGCGCGGACCCGAGATAGAGGGAGCGGCCGCGACGCAGCCCGCGCGAACGCGGGCGGTCGCGCTCTCGGGCGAGCTCTCGAGCACCTCCGGGAGCAGCAGAGGGGCGTGCGGCAGGATCACGGCGCTCAGGGGCATCGAAGTGCTTCAGAAGACGTAAACGGACGCAAACGCGATACGAACGCGTCTCAACAGGCCGAACACCCGGCCCCCGCGCCAAGCAGAGGCAAGTCGATGCGCCCGCGCGCGGCCGCGCGCAGCCGCCCGGAAAGCTCCCCTTCGAGATGGTGAGGGTGGGCCGAAACGATGTTGACCGAACAGAGCGACCCCTCCTCGACATCGCCGACGAAGTGGACGAGACGGTTGGTGCGGGTGCGGCCCGTGACCTTGCCGGGATCCTTCTTGGAGGTGCCCTCAACGAGGACCTGTTCGGTTCTCCCTACGCACGCCTTGTTGTGGTCGAAAGAGATGCGTTCCTGCAGCGCGACCAGGCGTTCGAAGCGCTCCTGAACCACTTCCTTCGGGAGATGGCCGGGCAGATCGGCCGCCTCGGTCATCGGGCGGGGCGAGTACTGGAACGTGTAAGCCGCGTCGTATCCAACCTCTTCCACCAGGGAGAGCGTCTCGGCGAAGTCCTCTTCGGTCTCGCCGGGGAAGCCGACGATGATGTCCGTCGTGATGGCCACGTCCGGGATCGCGGCTCGGATCATGTCGACCTTGGCCATGTAGCGGTCGCGCGTGTAAGCGCGCTTCATAGCCTTCAGGATCCGATCCGAGCCCGCCTGCACCGGCAAGTGGATGTGTTCGCACACCACCTTGCACTCGGCCATAGCCGCCACCGTGTCCTCTCTGAAGTCCTTGGGGTGCGGGGACGTGAACCTGACCCGCTCCAGACCCTGCACCTCATCCAGCGCGTAGAGGAGCTTGGAGAACATCGGCGTCCCATCGAGATCGCGACCGTAAGAGTTCACGTTCTGACCCAGGAGCGTGACCTCCACGACGCCGTCCGCTACCAGTTGCTCGACCTCCGAGACGATCTCGCCGAGCCGGCGGGAGATCTCCTTGCCCCGCACCGCGGGCACGATGCAGAACGTGCACGAGTTGTTGCACCCGATCGAGATCGAGACCCAGGCGTGCCAGGGCGACGATCTGCGCGCCGGCAGAGCCGACGGGAAGGTCTCTGTCTGCTCGAGTATCTCGAAGGCCGGGCCGTCGAGCGATTCCTCCAGGAGGCGGGGCAGGCTGGCGAGGTTGTGGGTTCCGAGCACGACGTCCACGTAAGGCGCACGTTGCTGGATCGCCTGCTTGTCCTTCTGAGCCAGGCAGCCGCCGACCACGATCTGCATCTCCGGGCGGCGGTCCTTGATCGCCTTCATGTGCCCGAGGTTGCCGTAGAGCCTGGTGTCCGCCTTCTCGCGGATACAGCAGGTATTGAAAAGGACGACGTCGGCCTCCTCCGGCCCGCGGGCCTTCACGTAGCCCTCGGTCTCGAGCATCCCCGCCATCCGCTCGGAGTCGTGCTCGTTCATCTGGCACCCGTAGGTGGTGATGAAGTAGCTCTTGGTGCTCATCGCCTAAGGGTAGCCCTCGCGCCTGCGCCCGCCCCACTTTCGGGACGGGCGCAAACGAGGTTCTCGGGTCAGCCGAGGGTTAGTCCCGGTCTCCCACGATCACGCTCCTGAACCGGTTGTAGAGGAAAGAGCACGCGATCATCAACACTCCCAGCCCCCCGAAGGCGAAGGTCCGCTGCAGGACCTCGAGCTGCCACAGATCGACGGTCACCATCTTTACGACGGTGATCCCGAAGGTGGCCAGCCCGAGGTAGCGGGCCCAGCGCTGGCGGGATGCCACGCCGACGGCGATCAGACCCGCCGAATACACGCCCCACAGACCCGACAGGGCGAACTGTCTGGACTGGTGAACCGACGCCATCTCCACCTGGCGCCCGATCTCGAACTTCACCTCCTGGGACAGCCAGGCCAGCGTCATCAGGTTGGCTACCACCAAAGCCCCCTGGACCACCGGCGTCCGCCACTCCTCGTCTTCACCGGCGCGAGTAGCGGCGTAAGCCACCGCGTACAGAACGAGGATCTCGAGTGCGATGACGAGCGAGGTCGGCGTCGTGAGCAACCTTGCGGGTTCGTAGGTGGAGATCGCCTCGATCGTGCCGAGCAGGCCGACGCCGATGAGAGCAGCCGCCGCGGCGCGGGCCCAGATGTGACCGATCAAGCTGCCTGCGTAGAGAAGGATCGCTCCTTCGATAGACCACATCAGGTGCACAGTGGGGCCGTCCAGCATCAAAGGCGGTGCAAGGGTGACGCACCCCAGGCCGAGCGCACCTAAGAGGGGCGCCAGCGAACCGCGCGTCTTCGGGTTCGAGAACGCCAATGCGCACATGGCCATGTACCCGCCTCCTGTGACGAGAGCGAAGACACCCTGCGCCATCGGTCGCCCCGGCAGGAAGAAGAAGCCCGAGCTGAGATACAGAAACGCAACGGACACCTCTATCCCGATGTCGGTGTAACCGAGTTTGCGGTCATCGCGCAGCCCCTGGATGACCGGGACGAGCGAGAAGAGCACCCAGAGAACGGTTGTGAAGCCGATGCCTTCGACCGTGCCCGCATCCTCGGCGACCAGCATCACGACCGCAACGGTGCCGGCGAGGGCCAGTTTCGTGAGGCTCGTCCATCTCTTGAAGAAAGCGATGGAAACGACGCCGAGGTCGACACCGACGACATAGGTCAGGGCAGCTATCGGGTCGTCGGCCGAGATGAAGACGGGGTTGAAGAACGCTCCCAAGGTGGCGAGTATCGCCAGCGGCAGTGAATCGTAGGCCAGAGCCAGCCACACGCTGAGGACAGCGACGCCACTGAGCAGCGTCAGAGCGACGGCCGGAGAGATGAGCTCGAACCGATACTGGGCCGCCAGGATCGACAGATACACGATCGCCACACCACCACCGCTGATCGCGTGGGCGAAGTTGAACCAGCCCTTGCTGCGTGCCCAGTGCCCCCACCCGATCAGAGCGGCGCCCGAACAGATACCGAGGGTCACCCGCGCTGCCGGACCGATCAAACCCTGGTCGACCGCATAGCGATAACCGAACGCAGCACCGATCAGCAGTGCCAGTACTCCCAGTCGTGCGAACCAGGTCCCCACGACGTTGTCTTCGATGCTGGGACCGAACACGGTCACCGGCGCAACTGGTGTTGGCGATCCGTTGGGTCCGTTTTCGACGTGCTTCATGCAGCACTCCTTTCTTGGTTGCGATCACCGACGAACAGGCTTAGGGCTAGACCGGCGCACAGATGAAGGGCGACGTTTCCGGGGGTGACCGGCACGATCTCGAGCAGCTGAGGGGCCATCCGGATCGATTCCAGGACCGCCCCGCCGACCAAGGCGGCGCTCGAGCAAGCGATCACCGGACGCGAGCCCGAACGGATGAGAGCCAGACCGATCAAGAGGTGGAAGCCACTGAGTAGAGGGTTGGCGACGAAGAGACCTAGATCTGTTCCGGTGGAACCCATCAGCCCG
>JBKHXK010000013.1:0-65782 GCA_046566065.1 Actinomycetota bacterium
CCGCTTTCAGCAGCCCTTCGAGGATCCTCTCGCCGGCCTTGTCGTGGACGACCAGGTCGTAGACCGAGTCGCACTCGGGGGTGGCGTACTCGGGATGCGAGCCGACGTCCAGATAGAGACGGGCTCCGTTCTCCAAGAAGACGTTGGACGAGCGGCCCCACGAGACGACCCGGCGGAAGAGATAGCGAGCGACCTCATCGGGCGACAGCCTTCGCTGCCCTCGGAACGTGCAGGTCACGCCGTATTCGTTCTCGGTCCCGAAGATCCGTCGCTCCATGGGGACATTCTCCCCCGACCACGGCGGAAAAGGTCGATCTACTTGAGGAGCGTCTTTATCTCCTCGTTCGGGATCCTGCGGAACTTCCGTCGGCTGCGGTTGCGATCGAGCACCGCCACCTCGAGCTGTTCGGCCGGCATGTCCCGGGCCTCGATGCTCTTCAGGGCGTCGTCTCCGAGCTTCACGGCGCTCTTCAGGTCGGGGACCTTGCTCGGGTACTTGTCCTTCAGGTAGTTGCCCAGGTTGTCGGATTGCCCGCCCATGGCCACCCACCCCTGGCGGTCGCTGACCGAGCCGTCGAACAAGATGTGGAAGAGCTCGTTCTGCTCGTGTGTCTCGCCCACGGCGGCGACGAGGATCTCGCACTCGTAGGGCTTCATCTCCGCGGTGAAGATGCTTCCGAGGCTCTGGGAGTAGGCGTTGGCGAGGGCCTTCGCCGTCACGTCCTCCCGGGAGTACGAATACCCCTTCACATCCGAGAGGCGGATGCCGCCGATGCGAAGCTGTTCGAACTCGTTGAACTTCCCAACCCCGGCGAAAGCGATCCGGTCGTAGATCTCGGAGATCTTGTGGAGAGTGGCCGACGGGTTCTCGGCAACGAACAGGATGCCGTCGGCGTACTCGAGGGCGATGACCGACTTGCCGCGCGCTATCCCTTTGCGCGCGTAGTCCGCCTTGTCCTTCATGAGTTGCTCCGGCGAGACGTAGTAAGGAGTGGCCATCGCTATCCCTCCGGAGTGGCCCGGCGGACGTCTACGGTGTGGGTCTCGGGCAGCATCATGTCTTCGCGGCGCTCGCCGATCAGCTCTTCGAACAAGCGGCGGATCTCGTCCTCTGCGATCTCGACCGTGCCCGCGGCGCTGATGGCGGCCACGGTCGGGAAGATGCCCCGCATGAGGTCGGGGCCGCCGGTGCCCACGTCCTCGTCTGCCGCGTCGAAGAGAGCCTCGATAGCGACCTTCACCGCCTCGTCGCGCGACAGATCGTCCTGGAAGCGCTTCTTCAGGGAGGAGCGGGCGTCCTTACCACCGGATCCGGTCGCGTGGTAGTCATCCTCTTCGTACCGCCCACCGGTGATGTCGTACTTGAAGATGCGGCCGACCTGACGGGCTTCGTCGAAACCCGCGAACAGCGGCACTACGGCCAGGCCCTGCATGGCGGCGGGGAGGTTCGCCCGGATCATCTGAGAGAGCTTGTTCGCCTTCCCTTCCAAGGTGAGCCGTTCGCCTTCGACCTTCTCGTAGTGCTCGAGTTCCGTCTGGAAGAGGCGGACCATCTCCACGGCCGGCCCCGCGGCCCCCGCGATCGCCACTGCAGACATGTCGTCGGCGGCAAAGACCTTCTCGATGGAACGGTGAGCGATCTGGAATCCCTCGGTGGCGCGGCGGTCTCCGGCCACGATCACGCCCTCTGCGAATCGCAGGGCCAGCACCGTAGTGCCCTCGGGGGCGTGGATCGTGCCTTCCAGCTTCGGGCTCGGCAAGTGCTCGGGTGCCGCCGACTTGAGCACCTCGGTGAAGGAAGCTCCCGGGCCGTACACGGGCATCCGCAAGAGGTCACCAAAGCTGAAGCTGTCCATGCCATCCATGGGCCTCAAGATAACTGAGACCGCGGCGCAGCAGCGCCGGGTCGTCTGAAGCCTTACCGAGTCCCCGGTTGCAGCCGAAGCAAAGGAGTCCGCGGACCACTTTCGTGTCGTGGCAGTGATCCACATGCTGGGCGGGCTTGCTCCGGCAGATCGCGCAGAGACCGCCCTGCTCGGCAAGCATCTGAGCCACGTCGCCTTCCGTTACGCCATAGCGCAGTTCGAGCAAGAAGTTCCTCTCTCCCCCGTAGAGCCGCTGTTTGTGACGACGGATCCGAACGTTCCAGCATGGCTTGCAGTAGCTGCTAACCCCGCTCTTCTTCGCCCGGTTCTTCACGAACTCCTCTAGAGGCTTCTCGACCCCGCAATCGGCGCACCGCTTCATCGCGGCTGCTCGAGGTACTCGATGGCCGCCTGGATGATCGCCGTGTCGTCACCGAACGCTCCGAGGAAACCGTTGCAGGATTCACAGAGGATGCCTCGCACGCGCTTAGTAGCGTGATCGTGGTCGACGTGTACCGCTTCCCGCTCGCAGCAGACTGGGCATAAGCCACCTTGAGCGGCCTTCAACATCTCGACCTCGGCCGCAGACAAGCCATATTTCTGCTTCAGGTGGTAGTGGCGGGTGTTCCCGCATCGAGCTTTGATCCGCTGCCGGGATGAGGTGTTCTTACAGGGCTTGCACCGTTTGGCGGATCGGCTGTCGGGATCGGTTCCCGTTGGGAACTCGTCGAGAGGTTTGTCGCATCCACAATCCGCGCAGCGCAACGGAATCTCCTTTCCGAGGGCGCGCGGTGCCCATCAACATCTACTTGTCAGATACTCAAGACGTACGCCATCTCCAGGCTAGGTAGATAGCAACCACGGTAGCGAAGGCGAGCCAGGGCGCGAAGTCGAGGGGCATCAGCAAGGCACCGGGAATGAAGCCCTGGCCTCCTTTTTGGACGAAGCCACGCACGAAATCCTCTGCATTAGCTTCGAGCACCTCGTCGATCTCGTCGAGAAGATCGTCGAGTTCTTCGTCCTTCTCGTCGGTCGAGGTGGTTTCGGAAGCCTGGGCGGCTTCCTCTTCCTTCTTGGGCTTCGGTTTGCGCGTTTGATCTGCCATCCGGCAATCGTACTACCGCTATAGGACGGAAAGTGCGCTACGAGCTGAGGTTGGCGAGCAGCGACGAAACGTCGGGGCTCGCATCGAAAAGGGCCTGCACATGGTTCTTGGTTCCCCGTGTCGGCTCCATCGTCGGGACCTTACGCAAGGGCTCGTCGCCGGAATCGAAGATCAGCGAGTCCCAGGACGCTGCAACGATGTGATCGGAGAACCTGCGCAGACATTCCCCGCGGAAGTAGGCACGGGTGTCCTCGGGAGGATGATCGACCGCGTAAGCGATCTCGTCCTCGCCGACCAACGTGTCGATCTTGCCTCCATCGACGAGCTTGTAATAGAGGCCCTTGCTCCGCTGGACATCGTGGTACTGGAGGTCGATCAGCTTCAGTTTGGAGTGGTCCCACGAGAGGCCATCGCGCTCCCGGTAGGCCTCTAGGAGACCCAGCTTGGCGGTCCAATCGAGCTGACGCGATAACGACCGGGGGTCCGTCTCTAGGGCTTCGAGGACGCTCTCCCATCGCTCCAGCACCTCCGAGCTGCCGGGATCCGTCTCGCTGTCCTGGGCGTACTTCTTGGCGAGCTTCAGGTACTCCCACTGCAGGTCGACGGCGGTGATGCTGCGCCCGTCGGCCAGCTCGACGGTCTCCCGGCAGGTGGTGTCGTGGGACACGGCCCTTATCGCCCGCACGGGCTGGGTCAAGGAGAAGTCGTCGGTGATGAAGTCGTCTTCGATCATGCGAAGCACGAGGGCGGTGGTGCCGATCTTCAGGAAGGTCGGAAGCTCGGCCATGTTGGCGTCACCGACGATGACGTGCAGTCGCCGGTATCGCTCCGGATCGGCGTGCGGTTCGTCCCTCGTGTTGATGATCGGCCGCTTGAAGGTCGTCTCGAGGCCCACCTCGACCTCGAAGAAATCGGCGCGTTGCGAGATCTGGAAGTCTACCTCGTCCGACCCGTTCTCGGCCCCCACCTTTCCGGCACCGGTGAACACCTGGCGGGTGACGAAGAAGGGGGTGAGATGTTTCACGAGATCGGCGAACGGGGTCTCCCTATCGACCAGGTAGTTCTCGTGGGTCCCGTAGGAGTTGCCCTTCCCGTCCGAGTTGTTCTTGTAGATGAAGACCCGCTCACCCTCGCGGAGCAAGGGGGACGCGGCGGAGACCGAATCCTCGAGGATCCGCTCCCCCGCTTTGTCCCAGATCACCGCATCGCGAGCGTTCGAGCACTCCGGCGACGAGTACTCAGGATGTGCATGATCGACGTAGTAGCGGGAGCCGTTCGGAAGGATGACGTTCACGAGCCCGGACTCGTCTTCCGCCGTCACCTCGCTCGAGGCCCTCTCGAACCCCCGCGCGTCCCGGAGAGGGCTCTCTTCTTCGTAATCCCATCGAACACGCTTGAACGCCGGCTTGGCGTAGGCATTGATCAGCAGGGACGAGGTCAGGATCGGGTTGAAATCGGAGCCCCCGCGCACGGATATGCCGTATTCGGTCTCTATGCCACAGATCTTCGGTATCCCCATAGACCGCGAGGGTACGCCGCTAGAGCCTTGCCGTCTGCCGGAGCTAGAGGTATTGCCCCGTCTGAACCCGCTCGACCTGGCGGCTGCCGTCCCCGTCCTTGGTCTCTCCGACCAGGGTTCGGATGTAGACGATCCGCTCGCCTTTCTTGCCGGAGATGCGAGCCCAGTCGTCCGGGTTCGTGGTGTTCGGGAGGTCCTGGTTCTCCTTGTACTCCTGATGGATCGCGGAGATCAGATCCTCTTCGTTCAGCCCCTTCGGCCCTCCAGCGATGGCTCGCTTGATCGCGGTCTTCTTCGCCCGGCGGACGATGTTCTCGATCATCGCGCCGGAGGCGAAGTCCTTGAAGTACAGCTCTTCTTTCTCGCCGTTCGCGTAGGTGACCTCCAGGAAGCGGTTGTCGTCATCGGTCGAGTACATCTTGGCGACCGTGGCCGTGATGATCGAATCGAAGGCGGCTTCGGCGGAGCCCGACCTGTCGACCTCCTCCTGGGCGATCGGTAGAGAGCTGCTCAGGTACTTCGAGAAGATCTCTCTTGCCGCCCTCTCGTCCGGACGCTCGATCTTGATCTTCACGTCGAGGCGGCCGGGACGAAGGATCGCTGGGTCGATCAGGTCCTCGCGGTTCGACGCTCCGATCACTATGACGTTCTTCAAGGTCTCCACGCCATCGATCTCAGCCAGCAGCTGCGGGACGATCGTCGACTCGATGTCGCTCGAGATGCCCGAACCGCGCGTGCGGAAGAGCGAGTCCATCTCGTCGAAGAAGACGATGATGGGCACGCCCTCCTCCGACTTCTCTTTGGCGCGCTGGAAGATCATCCGGATCTGACGCTCGGTCTCGCCCACGTACTTGTTCAGCAGCTCGGGGCCCTTGACGTTGAGGAAATAAGACCGGTGCGTCTTCTGCCCGAGCCGCTCGGCGATCTGCTTGGCCAGGGAGTTGGCGACGGCCTTCGCCACGAGCGTCTTCCCACAGCCGGGCGGACCGTAGAGCAGGATGCCTTTCGGCGGCTCCAACTCGTGCTCCGCGAACAGATCCTTGTGCAGGAAGGGCAGCTCGACCGCGTCGCGGATCTCCTCGATCTGCTCGTCCAGGCCCCCGATGTCCTCATAGGAGATATCGGGTACCTCTTCGAGGATCAGCTCTTCGACCTCGGGCTTGGGGAGCCGCTCCAGGACGTGACCCGATTTCGGCTCGAGCAGCAGGCTGTCCCCCGCTCGGAGCCTTTCCGACAGCAGCGGGGTCGCCAGCTCGACGACCCGCTCCTCATCGGTCCTGCCGATCACCAGGGCCCGCTTCCCGTCCTCCATGACCTCCTTGAGGATCACCACCTCGCCCTGGATCTCGAAGTCGCAGAGCGCGATCACGTTCAAGGCCTCGTTGAGGATGACCTCCTGGCCTCGCTGTGCCTTCTCGAGATCGACCTCCGGGGCCACGTTCACCTTCAGCTTGCGACCGTTCGCGAAGACGTCGGCCGTCGAATCCTCGTACGCCTCGAGGAAGACCCCATAGCCGGAAGGCGGCTGGGACAGTTTGTCGACCTCTTCCTTCAGAGCAACGAGTTGGTCGCGCGCCTCGCGCAAGGTCTCGGCCAGCTTGGTGTTGTTGTCTCGAGTCTTGGTGAGCTCCGCCGCCGTTTCGGCCAGTCGCTTCTCGAGGAGATGGATCTGTCTCGGGTGAGCCTCGATCTTGCGACGAGCGAGGCCGAGTTCGTCTTCGAGCAGCTTGACCTGACCTTGAAGCTCTTGAACCTCGCGGTCGTAGTCGGAGATACGGCGCTCGAACTCGTCTTGTTGGACTGCAACCACCTCCTAGCAGGAAAGCCTACTCCCGGGAAGGGTCAATCAGCGAGTTTTCGAGCGGTGATCAGGAAGGCCGTATGGGCCACCATCCGGTGGTCCGGACGTACGGACTGACCGTCGACGTTCCAGGTCCTGACCAAGCCCTCGAACGTGTCTATGAACCCGAATCCACCGCGTTTGAGGGCGTCCACGGTTTGCATCACCTGGGGAACGGTCGGCAGGTAGCAACAGATCAAGCCGCCGCGTGCCAGCGACTCGGTCGTCGTCCCCACCGCCCGCCACGGCTCGGGCAGGTCGAGCACCATCCGGTCCAGGCCGCGCTCGGGGATCCCTTCGAAGATGTCTCCCAGACGGAGCTCGATGTTCTCTGGCTTGCCTCCGCGGCCCTCGTACCACTCGCCGACGTTGGCCACCGCGCGCTCGTGATGGTCCTCGCGCAACTCGTATGAGATCACGCGTCCGGTGTCGCCGACCGCCCGCGCTAGTGACAGGGTGAGCGAACCCGAGCCGGTACCTGCCTCGAGAACCGTGCAGCCCGGGAAGATGTCGGCGTACACGACGATCAAGCCCACGTCCTTCGGGTAGACGACCTGAGCGCCGCGCTTCATCTTGAGGGTGTACTCGGCCAGCGTGGGGCGGAAGGCCAGGAACTTCGATCCTCCCCCCGTTCGTACCGTCGACCCCTCGTAGCTCCCGATCAGATCGTCGTGCTCGACGATCCCGAGGTGGGAGTGGAACTGCTTGCCGCTTCCCAACGTGATCAGGTAGCGCCGGTCCCGCGAATCGATGAGCAGGACGCGATCGCCCGCTTCGAGCGGCCTCTCGCCCGTCAACGCCGTCTCTTCCGGCGGAAGGTAGGGGCCACGACCCCTTGCTCCTTGCGTCTCAGAGCGAGGTTCTTCGTGCGGCAGAAGGAGCACAACGGGTCGCCCGTGTCGACCGCCACCGTGACGGATCCGCAGGACATGCACGAGGCCAGCTCGACCGTGTCGTCGGGTTGGGTGAACCGAGGCGCGGCCTTCTTCAGGAAGCCGAAATACATCTGGCTCTTCGTGCCCGGCGATGACTCCTCCAGGAGGGTGATCGCTTCCTTGTACTTGTGCTGGGTGTTGCCTTCGACCATGGGGCATTCCTCGACCACGTAATCGATGCCTTTGAGCAGCGCGTACGCGGCGGTCTCTCGCTCTGCGATCTTGACCAGCGGTTTCACCTTCTTCACCATCACGGTCTTGCTCTCGCCGCCCTGGGCGAGCAGACGCTCGTCGAGCACGGGGGCCTGGCGCCCGAGCATGTCAACGTTCCAGTGCAAGACGTTGCCGAACAGGGTGGCGACCTCATCGTCGAGGTTGTGACCGGTCACCAGCACCGTGAACCCTTCCTCCAATGCGGCCCGGTTGAACTCGTAGCGCTTGTTCAGCCCGCATCCCGAACACGGCACGCGTCCGGTGAGCTTCGATAGCTCCGGGACCGTGTAGCCATGCTCCTCGGACAGCGAGCGGATGATCAGCTTCGCTCCCTTGGCGTCGGCGTATCGGATGCAGGCCTCTTTGGAGCGGGTGGAGTATCCGCCGATCCCCAGATCGAGATAGAAGCCGGTGACGTCGTAACCGAGGTCGAGCAGGATGTCCCACAGCGCGAGCGAGTCCTTGCCTCCGGAGACCGCGATCAGCAAGCGATCATGCGGGGAGAACATGTCGAACTCCTTGATGGTCTTGGCGACCTGGTTCGAGACGTGTTCGAGGAAGTGGGCCTGACAGAACCCGGCGTTGTGCCGGCGGATATCGACCACGGCGTGCTCGCGGCAGACCTTGCACTTCATCTAGGAGCCTCCGGAGAGGACCGGGCGGACCTCGATCTCGTCGTCTTCGTTCAGAGACTCGTCGCGCGTAAGCAAGGTGGCATCGCGGATCACGAGCACGGCCTCCGGGACGATCTGAAGCTCTTTGAGGAGCATCGAGACGTTACGGGGACCGGAGACCTCTACGACCCGATCGGGATTGCGCAGCTTGACCTTCACCGCACGAGCCTACGCCGCTACTCGTCTTCCCCACCGGGGGCTTCGAACGTGAGCGGTCGTCGCGCCAGCTCGACCTCGACGATGCGGTTGCCTACCGCGGACACGACGGACAACTCCACCCGGGTGCCGGGATCCAGGCGCCGCAGCCGAGCGATGAGGGCATCGCTGCTTTCGATCGCTTGGCCGTTCAGCTCGACGATCACGTCGCCTTCCTGGAGCCCCTCCGCCTCGGCAGGGCTGCCCGGGATGAGGCCGAAGATGACCGCTCCCCTGGTGTCGGGGGGCACGCCCAGCTCCTCCGCCGCGAACCCCGACGTTATGTCGCCGAGCTGGACCCCGAGCCAGGCCTGCTCGTCGGGGGGGTCCGTGAGGATCTCGTTGATGATCGGCAGCGCCTCATCGATCGCGATGGCGAAGCCGATGTTCTCGGCCGAGCCGGCGACCGCCGTGTTGATGCCGATCAGGCGCCCCTCGAGGTCGATCAGAGGTCCGCCGGAGTTCCCCGGGTTGATGGCGGCGTCGGTCTGCAGAAGCCCGACCAGCCTCTCGATACCGAACGAGCCCTGGGCCTCGATCGTGCGTTCCGTCCCCGACAGGATCCCGGCGGTGACGGTTGGGCTCGCGGACGTCCCGTTTCCGCCCAGCCCGAGCGGGAAGCCGATCGCTACGACGCCGTCCCCGAGCTTCAGGCTGCTGGAGCGCCCGATCTCGATCGCCTCGAGGTCGTCGGCTTCGACCTCGATCACGGCGAGATCTCGATCGGGGTCGCCCCCGATGACACGTCCCTCCAGCGGGTCGCGATCGTCCGTGAACACCACCCGGACCTCGACCGCGCCCGCGACCACGTGATAGTTCGTGAGGATGATCCCCTTGGGGTCGATCACCACTCCCGATCCCTCCCCCGACCCTTCGATCGGTGGGCCCGTCTGCGAGAGGCTGATCGATTCGACCTTGACGTTGACCACCGACGGCAGCACGCGCTCGATCACGGTGGAGAGCTCCGAGTGCCGGGGGGTCGCGTCGACCTGCTCGAGCGGGGTGCGCTCCACGTCGGCTGCGCCCGGCTCCTCCAGCCGGATCGAGCACCCGGCGAGGAGCAGGAGGGCGGCCAGCAGCGCGATGAGGAGACGGTTGTTCCGTGGGGGCATGGGTCTAAGGATAGGGGGCGCTCCGGAACATAAAGAGCCGGCTCCTGGGCCCGCCTTAGGGGAAGCTCGGGCGTACTCAGTAACCGGCAAAGACATTGTTGCCCCCAGCGCGGGCCGGGTCAAGAGCCGGGCCTAGGCGGCTTCCTCCGCGGGGGCCTCGGCGGCCGTCACCTCGATCTCGCCCCCCCGTAGGCGGTCGAGGGCGAAGACGATCTGGTACTTCCCGGGTTCGAGGGCGATCGGCGCCTCGACGGTGTCCGCGAACTCGGTTCGGGACTGGAGGCCCCAGATCAGCCTTATCTCGGCGGGGGCCTCATAGATCACCTCGCCGTCGTCCTTCACGAGGAACCACTGCTCCGAGTAGTAGCCCGCGGGGGCGGACCATTCCCGGCTCACCACGAAGGGGAGGCTGCGGCCGCCTCTGACCGCGATCCCCTGGGTCCCGTGGGCCGCTTTCAGGGGCCTGACGGAGGCCGTGAGGATCTTTCGCTGAGGTCCCTTGATGTCTGCTTGCATAGCCGCAGCCTAAAGGACCCTGAGCCCGACGATCTTGGGGTCGCCCTCTCTCTCTGCCCAGGTCGACTCGACGTCGGTGCTCCCGCCGCTCCCGCTGTAGCGGATCCTGACCAGGACCTGGTCCCCCTCGGTGGTCACGCTGGACACTTCGCAGGATGACAGCCCCTCCGGCATCTTCTTCATAACTTCACCGGCCGCCGCGTACGCGCTCCGGTCGAGGTCAGCACCGGCGGCTTTCAGATCGCCGGCGACCGTCGCCTGCCCATGTGCCTCGGCCCTAGCGCGGATCATGCTCTCGTCCATGTTCGTCCCTCCTGGTCGGCATCAGCTCGCTGTATCAGCTCCACGTACGTCTCGGGGCGGAAGGAATCGATCACGGGGAACCCCTTGCCGTGCTCGCTCTCCCAGTGCATCTCTATACCTGGATTGTGCGTTCCGGTCCCGTCCGCCAGGAAAACCTGCGGGCTCCCCTTGACCTGGTCCGAGGCGGCGACGCGCGCGTGCTCCATCAGCAAGGGCCGAGCCCGTCCCTCGTCCAGGGCGTCGAGCAGCTTATCGACGTCCACCTCGGAGCAGTCCCTGGCCACATCTCGGATCACGTGCCGCAGCGAGATGCATCTGCTCTGTGCGAAGAAGGCTCTACGCAGCGCTCGGTCCAGCTGTTCGCTAGCTCGCAGCCCCTGTTCTTTCGCTGCTTCGACCGCCTCCATGGGGGGCAGGGTCGTGACCGGGTAGCTGTGCGCCTCGGCCTGCCACACCTGCCACCCAGCGGACGGGTCCAACGTCCCGACGGCGACGGTCTCGGCGTCTAGCGCCGGCCTCGGCGTCGGCTGCTCGTTGAGCAGCTCCAGGGGAAAGGGTCGGATGTCGAAGGCCACCCGGTCGTCGGACCCCAGCTCCGCTCGGGCCCGATGCAGCCGGTGCACGGCGAGGTGCGCCCAGGGGCACCCGAGGTCGGCGTAGATGACGATCGTTCCGGGGGCGACCTGGATCATCCCGTCCTTTCTGCACCCGTAGTCTCTGGCGCCGTGTGTGTCTTCTGCGACATCGTCGCCCAGCGAGCCGATGCGGAGGTCGTGTTCTCCGACGAGCACAGCATCGCCTTCCTCGACATACGGCCCCTATTCCCCGGCCACTGCCTGCTGATACCTCGAGACCACGTCGGAACCCTGGGAGAGCTTCCCCTCGGCTCGGTAGGCCCCTTCTTCACGAATGCCCGCATGCTGTCGCGGGCGGTGCCGCGGGCGATGGGCGCCAAGGGCACGTTCGTCGCCATCAATAACGTCGTCAGTCAGAGCGTTCCCCATCTCCACGTACACGTCGTGCCCCGCAACCCGAAGGACGGCCTCAAGGGTTTCTTCTGGCCCCGTCGCGGATATCGAGACGTCGCTCATCTGCGCGAGGTGGGCGAGGCGGTTAGACGAGCCGTCGCCGATGAGACCGTCGATGACTGAGCCGCTCCGCTTCGCCTCCGGCGATGGGTTCTCGTTAGAGGGTGAGATAGACGCCCCAGAGGATCCCAAGGCGACGCTCGTGATCTGTCACCCCCACCCGAAGATGGGCGGAACGATGAACGCGCCGCTCCTTCTGGCGGTGCGAGACGACATGCTGGCCCGGGGGTGGGCGGTGTTGCGATTCAATTTCCGTGGGATCGGCGCGTCCGAGGGCGAGCCCTCGACGGGGATAGAGGAGGTCGCCGATGCAGACGGAGCGATCGCCGAAGCGTCCCGCCGTTACCCGGGCATACCCGTGGCGCTGGCCGGTTGGTCCTTCGGAGCGGCCGTGGCGTTACGAGCGCTCAGTGCGCACCCCGAGGTCCTGGGATGTGCTGCGATCGCGCCCGCGATCAAGCCGAAACCGGGGATCACCGCGGGAGCACCGGATCCTGGGAGCTTCGAGCCGGAGGGCGATGTGCTGCTGGTCGGCGCCGCGAACGACGACCTCGTGTCGCCGGGCGACGCCAGGGCCTGGGCGTCCGCCACCGGGGCTCGTTACGAGGAGGTCAAGGGGGCGAACCACTTCTTCTGGGCGAGATACGAACCTTTGACCAAGCTGGTTGGGGATTTCCTGGACGGCTTGATCGCCTAGAAGTACATCTGTCGCCAGGCCTGCCACCAGTCGTCGGCGCGGGAGACGATCTTCGTCTCGTCCCATCTGACCTCGACCCCGTGGCGATAGCGCAGGGGCTCCAGGTGCTCCGGATTCGCCAGCTCGACCGTGATCTCCGCGGGTGACCCGGGCTTGTAGGGCCGCAGAGATCCGAGGTTCTCCAGCGCCGAGCGAGCGCCTTGCTCGATCAACTCCCGGGCCCGATGGGGCGGAAGGTGACGAGCGCTGAAACGCCCCAGGCCGGTCTTGACGCTCACGGTGGTGACCTGTGGGCCGAGCAGGGCGGTCGCTTCTTCGCAGGTGGCTGCGTCGCCCGTCACCAACGCGACCGGGCACTCCCAGGTACCGCACAGGGCCGCGTTTATGCCGGTCTCGCCCACCGAAACGCCGTTGAACCAGAGGTTGCGCCACTGCGTGCCGCTCACCGTATGGCTGAGTACCCCGTTGGGCGTTCCCGCTTTCGCGTGCATCGCGACGAGAAGGGCGGCGTCACATCCCTCCTCGAGAACGCCTGTGTACTCGGTCCATTCGTTCTGCACGACCCACTCGCAGTTCGGATCCAGTAGCTCCGGGACGAGCGAGTTGAAGCTCCAGTCCTTGCCCGCGCCGTGGCAGTCCATCACGACGATCTCGCTGGCGCCGGCGGCTCTAGCGCCCCTGACCGCGGCGTTGATCTCCTCGGTGTAGAGCTTGCGCCCCTCTTCGTATAGCGACTTGCCTCCGCTGACCTGGTCCCACCGACAGATGCCGGCGACCCCCTCCATGTCGCTTATGACGAAGACCTTCATGCAGCGAGCTCCGGCGCGTCGGGGGCAAGCTGGCCGAGGAAATCCCGGCAGCGGTCGGCTTCGCCGGTCTCTCCGATCGCCGACGCCGCCCGGGCGAGCCCTCCGAGGCAGCGGAGGAACCCCCGGTTCGGCTCGTGCGACCAGGGCACGCGACCGCTCCCGCGCCAGCCGGCTCGTCGGATCCGATCGAGTCCCCGGTGGTACCCGACCCGGAAGTAGGCGTAGGCGGTAACCGCCTCACCCGAGGCCAGTGAGAGCTCCCCCAACGCCGCCCAGGCGGCCAGGCACTCCGGATGAGCCGCGGCCACCTCCGCTATCGCTACCGGATCGGAGCCCGCCGCGCCCAGCTCATCGACGGAGCCCGGCGGCTCCTCGATGGTGGTCTCGGCGGGCTCGGTCAAGGGCAGGTCCGTCATCCGGGCGATGGTATTCGCACGAACACCCTCTACCGAGCCACATCCAGGGAAGGATTCGTTCCCTTCGTGGTGTACCTCTAGGGAACCGAACCGAAAGGGCGTCTCTTGTCTGGCCATGAGCTGATCCTCGTGATCGACGATGACCTCTCTTCGCCGCGCACGCTCGAGCTATTGAGATCGGCCGGCTACCGGGCGCTCGCGGCCGCAGCCGTCGACGAGGGCCTGGCCCTGGCTACGGTCCATCAGCCGGCCCTGATCCTGATAAACCTCATGGCCTCCGGCGTCAACGGCTTCGAGCTGTGCAAGCGCCTGGGCCGCGACGTGCTCCTGAAACACATCCCGGTCATGGTGATGACGCCCGACGAGGACGACCTTCGCCTGCAGGAGGTCATGGGATGTATCGATGACTTCGTCCCGGCACCCGCAACCCCGGGGCATCTCCATAGGCGCATCGCACTCGCCCTGCGAAGGGTGCAGAGCATGGGCGGTGCGAATCCCCTCACCCGGCTCCCCGGTAACGCCCAGATCCAGGAGCAGATCATCGAACGCATCTCGGGACGGGAGCCGTTCGCTCTCCTTTACATCGACCTCGACAACTTCAAGGCCTTCAACGACCACTATGGGTTCCTGCGAGGTGACGAGGCGATCAAGTTGCTGGCCCGCTGCACCAGAGAGGCGGTGGTCAACCACTCGGCGACGGATGGGTTCGTCGGACACATCGGCGGCGACGACCTCGCGGCCGTGGTGCCCGCCGAGGTCGCCGAGGAGGTCGCTCACCAGATAGTCAACGCCTGGGACAACCTGTCACCGAATCTCTACGAGCCGGAAGACGCCTCACGTGGCTACATCGAGGTCGGCGACCGGCGCGGCTACGTGCAGCGCTACCCGCTGGCATCGGTTTCGATCGGCGTCACGTCCAACGCCAACCGCCCGCTACTCAGCCACTGGCACGCGTCGGAGCTAGCCGCCGAGATGAAGGCCGTGGCGAAGAGCCGGTCGGGCTCGACGGTAGCCATCGACCGCAGGCAAGATGCCGACCTGGAGGCTCCCCGGGTCACGCAATCGGTCTGACTGGGTGCGGCGGGGGGTGTGTGATTCCACCGGATAGTGGACACCGCTAGCCGAGCATGTCGCGGGCCATAGTGGACACCCCTAGCGCGGAGGTGGCCCGTTGGATCTCGCTCGCTTCGTGGTCGATGCCGTCGTCTTGGAGAAGCGCAGCTGCCGTGCGGTGGCCGTCTCCTACGGGGTCTCCAAGAGCTGGGTGGCCCAGCTCGTGGCCCGCTATCACGCCGGCGGTTACGACGCCCTAGCGCCTCGCTCCAAGGCTGCTCATCGGGTCGCCAACCGCTCCTCGGCCGAGCTCGAGGACAAGGTGATCCGCCTTAGAAAGGAGCTCATCGAGCAGGGATTCGACGGTGGAGCCCAGACGATCCACTACCACCTAGGCCTCAGCGATCCGTCGCCTCCGTCACCTTCGACGATCTGGCGCATCCTCAAACGCCGGGGCTTCATCACGCCGCAGCCGCACAAGCGTCCCAAGTGCTCGTACGTGCGCTTCGAGGCGTCGCTGCCCAACGAGATGTGGCAATCCGACGTCACCTTCTTCCCGCTGGCCGACGGCACCATGGTCGAGGTCTTGAACTTCCTAGACGACTTCTCGAGGGTGTGCGTCGCGAGCAAGGTCTTTACGGCCACCAAGGCGACCGATGTGGTCGCCACCCTCTACGAGGCAGGCGCGGCCTGGGGTTTGCCGGCCTCGCTGCTGACCGACAACGGCTGCATCTACACCGCGGCCTATCGCGGCGGCTACTCGGCCATGGAGACAGAGCTGTTCCAGCTCGGCATCGACTACAAGCACTCGCGCCCCTATCACCCGCAGACCTGCGGCAAGGTCGAGCGCTTCCACCAGACGCTCAAGAGGTTCCTTAGAAAGAACGGGCCCTACGCCACGATCACCGAGCTGCAAGACGCCGTAGATCGCTTCGTTTCCTCCTACAACGAGGTGCGGCCGCATCGGTCCAAGGGGCGGCGCACACCTCTAAGCGCCTTCGACTCACGAGCTAAGGCGAGGCCCATCGAACGAGCCGTGAGCTATCCGCGTGAGCTGCGGGTGCGTCACGACAAGGTCGACAGACACGGAGCGGTCACCATCCGCCACAAGGGCAAGATCCACCACATCGGCATGGGACGGGCCAACAACGGCAGGCGGGTGATCCTGCTCGTGGCCGACCTTCACGTGCGGATCATCGATCGTGAGGGCCAGCTTCTGAGGGACTTCGAACTGGACCCCTCGAGGGACTACCAGCCCCGAGATCTGGGGTGAAGGTGTCCACTATGCTCCGCGAGACCGTCCACGATGCCCCGCGACACAACATGGGTGCGGCGGGGGGGATTTGAACCCCCACACCCTTGCGGGCACCAGCCCCTCAAGCTGGCGTGTCTGCCGTTCCACCACCGCCGCTAGACACAACGATGGCCCCGCCATCGCAGGGCCTCGGCGATTATATCCGCCGGCCTCGCAGGCCCTCTAGGGCTGCGCCAGGTGCCACCTCTCCGCGTTCCAGAGGGGGCCATCCAACGTCGGATTGACCTCTAGTCCCTGAAGCTCGTCCCCGGACGCCAACGTCGATCGGACATGGAAGAGCGGGAGGTGGTCGAGGGCCACCTCTGTCTGACGACCCGGCGTCCCGCCGGCCCGCCGGAGCGCTGCTGCGATCGGGTCCCCGGCCGCCCATTCGCCGTAGAAGCGACGGGCGTCGACGTTGACCAGCTCGATATCCGAGCCGGCCGTATCGAGTTGGACCTGGATCGATCGTTGGACGAGCTCCAGTAGCTCGTCGCCGATCGGAGCCGACAGCTGAAGATCGACAGAGACGCGCCGGCTCGGCCCCCGAAAGATCCGCTCGTACGGGCCCTCGGAGCCGTTCTCGGCGGGCCCCGGGTGCAGGGTGTTGGCGACCCTTCCATCGCCGCGGATGAAGCCGCGTTCGATCTGCGCGCGGTCCAGAGCCCGTGCGATCTCGCGTGTCTGAACGGCGCTCAGATCCGCGCCCGATAGGTCCAGATATACGCGCTCCCAGCCAAGGGCGCTGTAGTAGATGAGGCCGTGCTCGGCCAGACGCTGGCCCAGGTTCACCGACGAGGGAAGCCAGGCTGCGTCCAGACGCCCGTCCGCGACGAGCCCGATCAGGAAATCCAGCCCTTCGGTGAACCGGATCGTCACTCGATCCAAAAAGGGCTGCGTATCGCTGGCGGGGTTCGGTTCCAGAACGAGCTGGAGCCCCGGTGCGCGGGATCTGAGCAGGAAGGGACCGGAGTAGAGCCGTCGTCCGCCGGCGGCGGGCGTGACGTACGAGATGCGTGCCAGGACGCTCGTCCAGTCGACGACCGGGCCCGTGACCACCAGGCGACGAGGACCCCGGCGACTCACGCTCTCGATCTCCGCGAGCCCCGAGGGGGCCTGCGCTCGCCGGATCGAAGCGGCCACATCCCGCGAGGTGATCGGGCTGCCGTTCGACCATCGGGCGTTCGCCAGCTCGATCGTGGCCACCTCACCCGACTCCTGGATCGATCGAACGAGATCGGGGACCGGCTCTCCCTCCGGCGTGAACCTGTAGAGGCTGCGGTACAGCGGTCTGGCCAGCGCGTAGGTGAGATCCGAGGCAAGAGGTGAGTGCGGGTCGAGCGTGGCCGGTTCGCCGTACACGCCGAAGGTGGCCGAGCCCCCGCGCACGACGGCAGGGCTCGGGTCGGAGGCCCTCGGCGAGATCGGGTCTTCTAGGCCGGCGGGGTCGCATCCCGCTAGCAGGGCCATCATCAGGGCCGCCGACGCGCCCAGCTTGGCCCAGTGGCCCGGGGTCAACCCTCGATCTGAGCGGGCTCTACGAAGACGTTCACCGCGTCGAACCCTCCCATGACGTCGAAGTAGAGGTCCTTCACGCGCTCTTGAGCGGCCCAGTGGGTGACGAAGGATCCGATCGGAACGACGGGCTCTTGGGCGAGGATCGCTTTCTCGGCCTGGATGTAGAGCTGAAGCCGGCGACTGTCCGAGCGCTCCGAGCGGGCCCGGGCCAGCAGTTGGTCGACGCGCCCGGAGGAGAAACCCGTGTGGTTGTCCGGCGAGTCTGTTCCGAACAGCGCGGTCAGGAAGACGTCCGGCGTGGGGTACTCCGCGATCCAGCCCAGCCGGTAGATCGCTTGATCCCCGTCGCGCAGTCGACGCAGGAACCTGCTGAAGCCGAAGCCTCGGATCGTGACGCGGAAACCCGCTTGCTCGAGGTCTTCTTGCACCATCCGGGCGACCTCGTCGTGGGGGTCGCCCTTGGTGAAGTCCAGGGTGAGCCGCCGGTCTTCCTTCTTCAACCGACGCACGAGGCTTCTGGCCTCCTCGGGCGCGTACCTGCAGATCCGGAGGCAGATGTTCTCCTGGAACCCGGGCATGCCTTCCGGCACGATGCCGCGTGCCGGCGAGAGCGTGCCGTTGTAGACGGTCGTTGCGATCTCGTCACGGTCTATCGCTCTGTTCACGGCACGTCGCAACCTGATGTCGTTCAAGCCCTTCGACCGGAGATTGAAGGCGTAGTAGTAGGACGCCAGGAAGGGCTTGAACCCCTGATCCCCGTAGAGCTCGGTCGCGTTCTCGATCTGGCCCGCCGGGACCTCCGCCACATCCAGACCGGCATCGCGGAACTGGAGCCACGATGCCGCCGCGTCGGGGAAAGGCAGGAAGCGGATGCCGTCGAGGTCGGGCGTCTCGATGAAGCCGGGGAACGCTTCGAGGATCACCGGCTGCTCGGGCGCCCATACCTCGGCCATCTTGAACGGGCCGTTGCCGACCGGAGCGGCGAGGAACTCGTCGATCCTCTCTACCCGGCTGCGAGAGAGTGGCACCAGGGCGGGGTGGGTCAGTACGGCGGGGAGATCGTAGAAGGGCTCGTCGAGCCGGATCACGAGGATCGACGGGGTCTGCGCCAGCAAGCCCGAGAGGTGGCGCGAGCGTCCCAACTGGTTGACCTCGGTGAAGCCCGCTACCCGCTCGAGGGTGTAGGCGAGATCCGACGCGTTCTCCTTCAGGGCGATGCGATCGAAGGCGTAGACGAAGTCCTTCGCCGTCACCGGTGAACCGTCGTGGAAGGTCATGCCGTCCCGGAGCTTGAAGATGAAGGTCCGCCCCCCGTCCGCGACCCGCCAGGACTCGGCCGCCGCGGGGACCACCTTCTCCTCCACCGGGTCCCATCTGGTCAGCCCTTCGTACAGCTGTCGGGCCACGAGCACCGAGCCGGGGTCCTGGATGCGCATCGGATCGAGCGTCGCGGGTGGGGAGATGGCTACGTTCAGGACGTCGTCGGTCGGTTCGAAGATCTGGGACGTCTGCTGGGGATCGGGCGGGGTGACGTCGTTCTCCGCTCCCTCCTCCGGGATCGTCGGCGTCCCGTTGTCCCCGGGTGCCGCGCCGTCGCCCGTGCACGCCGAGGCAACCAGGGCGAGCGAGAGCAACAGGCAGAGGAGGGCGCGGAGCCCGGCCTGCTTCACGGACCGGGTCTAGGAGAGTCTGGAAGCAAGCAGGATCGTCGTGCCGCCGAAGACGATCGCAGTGATCACGGTGATCCGGTCGAGGTTCTTCTCCATGACGGTGGAGCCCATGGCCTGGGTCTGCATGCCGCCGCCGAACATCTCCGAGACGCCTCCCCCGCGACCGGCGTGGAGAAGGATCAGCAGGATCAACGCCGCGCAGGCGAGGAGATGGATCACGATGAGCAGGTTGGTCAGCAAGGGAGACTCCTCAGGATCTGTGGGGTGGAAACCTCTAGGTTACCGGTTCACGAGCGGGCAAGGTCCACGAGGTTAGGCATGATCTCGGGACCCTTGAGATGGCCCAGAGCGCCCCGGCGGGAAGCGGTCTCACCGTAGGTGTCCACCGAGTCGGCGCTGACGCCGCCTCCGGACACCAGCAGGGGCACCGGCCCGTCCGTGTGGGCCTTGCGGGCGCAACTGGTGGAGTGGTCGGCCGTGACCGCTACCAGAGAGCGGTTCAGGTCGAGCGAGTCCAGGAGCCGTGCGAAGAAGATCGAGTCGATCTCCTCGATGCTCGCGATCTTGGCCTCGTGGTCGCCGTCGTGGGCGGGGACATCCGGGCCCTTGATGTGGATGTAGAGCCCGTCATAGCCGGCGATCGCATCGAGAGCCAGGTCCGCCCACCGTTCGTACTGCTCGGGGGCGGGGATGCCTGTCGGGGCCTCCACGATGCCCATGCCCATCAGGCGAGCGATGCCCAACTCGACCGGCATCTCGACGAAACAACCCATCTCGGGGCCGAACCTGTCCTTGAACGACTGCAGTTTGGGCAGGTGATCTCCCCCGTCGCGGGTCAGGATGAAGTTCCCCGGCAGCTTCCCTGCCTGCCTTCTCCGGGCGTTCGCCTCGGATGCATCCAAGACCTCGAACGCCTTGCGCAGCCATTCGTTCGTGAGGGCCGACGAGCGCTGCGCGGCCTCGTCGTTGTCGTGCCCATCCACCGGCGCCACGGTCACGACCCTGTTGTCGAAGGTCTCGAGCGCGACCCCCAGTGCCCCCTGCCGGCCGTAGGCGGGGTCCGAGTTCTGCACCTCGGCCGAGAGGGGACCTTCGTCGGACCGGATCACCACTATGCCGCGATGACCGACGGTGGCGCGGAACTCGAAGGTGCCGTTGCCGAGCTTCACCTTGTCGTTGACCTCGGCGGCCAGCTCGTGCGCTTCCTCCGAGGTGAGATCGCGACCGACGCGCCGATCGAGGATCTCCCATCCGTCGCCGTCCGGCTCGACCGTGGCGAAGTTCACCCGGTAGGCCAGGTCGCCATCCCGAACCTCGACGCCGGCGCCGACCGACTCGAGGGGTCCGCGACCCGTGTGGTGCTCGTGCGGGTCGTAGCCCAAGATCGAGAACACGGCGATGTCCGACTCGGGCGCGATGCCCTCGCCCACGGTGGTGACGTAGCCATTGCGTCCCTCTTTGGCCAGCCGGTCCAGGTGAGGCGTGCGCGCGGCCTCGAGAGGGGTCTTCCCGTCCAGGGCGTCCAGGGCGTCATCGCCGAGCCCATCGAGGATGACGTAGACGATCTTCTTCAAGCTCATAGTGCCGCTACCGCCTTGATCATCGCCGCGAATTCCGAAGCGTCCAGGGACGCTCCACCAACGAGGCCTCCGTCGATGTCGGGCTGGCGCACCAGCGCCTCTGCATTTCCGGCCTTCATGCTTCCCCCATAGAGGATCCGGATCTCGCTCCCGACGCTCTCCGAGAACAGATCGTTCAAGACACCCCGGATGAAGGAGATCGTCGTCTGAGCGTCGTCGGGGGTGGCGGTCTTGCCGGTTCCGATCGCCCAGATCGGCTCGTAGGCGACGACGACCCTGCGCGCTTGCTCTTCGCTGAGCCCTGCGAGTCCCTCGCGGACCTGTCCTTCGACCTTCTTCTCGGTCCGGTCGTTCATCCTCTCCATATCGGTTTCGCCGCAACACATGATCGGGACCAGATCGTTCGCGAACGCGGCCTTCACCTTCGCGTTCACGGACTCATCCGTCTCACCGAACAACTCTCTGCGCTCCGAGTGACCGAGGATCACGTACCGCACGTGCAGCGCTTTCAGCATCAACGGCGACACCTCGCCGGTGAACGCGCCCTCGGTCTCGTGATGCATGTTCTGCGCGCCGAGCCCGAAGCTCTGGTGCCGATCGTCGATCGTGGTTTGCACCGAGCGAAGTGCGGTGTGGGGCGGGCACAACACGACCTCGACCTTGTCGGGATCGTGGTTGCCGAGCTCGTGGCCGAGTTGCTCGATGAAGTGGATCGCGTCGAGGTGTGTCTTGTTCATCTTCCAGTTGCCTGCGATCAGTGGGGTTCTCATGAGCTTCCTTTCCTGAGGACGGCGACGCCGGGGAGCTCGCGGCCTTCGAGCAGCTCTAGAGAAGCGCCGCCTCCGGTCGAGAGGTGGGATACCGCGTGGGTCATGCCGAGTTGAGCGAGGGCTGCAGCCGAGTCACCGCCACCTGCGACGGTGTACGCCCCTGCGGTGGTGGCCTCCGCGATCGCCTGCGCCACCGCCTTGGTTCCGTGCGAGTAGGGCTCCATCTCGAAGATGCCCATGGGCCCGTTCCATAGGACCGTCCGTGCACCGGCTACGACCTCGGCGAACCTGCGGGAGGTCTCCGGGCCGATGTCGACGCCCATGCGGTCACCGATCCCTTCGATGGCTACGACCTCGTGCTCGGCCGCGGCTTCCGGCGCTTCAGCCGCGACGACGTCCGTCGGCAGATGGATGCTGACGCTCTTCCGACGAGCCTCCTCTAGAACCTCGCGGACCTCATCCACGCGATCCTCCTCGACCAGCGAGCGGCCCACGTCGTGGCCTTGGGCAACAAGCAGCGTGAACGCCATCGCTCCTCCGATGCACATCGCGTCGACCCGCTCGAGCAGGTTCGCGATCACGCTCAGCTTGTCGGATACCTTGGCGCCTCCGAGAACGGCCACGAAGGGCGAGTCGGGCTCTCGCAGGAGCACCTCGAGCTTCTCGACCTCTTCCGCCAGCAGGTAACCGGCTGCAGACGGAAGACGCTCCGCCACCCCGACTATCGAGGCGTGTGCCCGGTGCGCCGCGCCGAAGGCATCGTCCACGTAGGCCTGGGCCAGAGCGGCGAGGGAGTCGGCAAGGATCGGATCGTTGCGCTCCTCCCCCGGCTCGAACCGGAGGTTCTCCAGCACCACGACTCGGGCGTCGGAGGCGCACGCGGCCGAGGCCTTGTCCCCGACCACCTCGTCCAGGGTCTCGACCTCGACTCCGAGGAGCTCGGACAGGCGCTCGGCCACGGGGGCTAAACGGAGCTCTTCGACGACCTTTCCCTTCGGCCGCCCGAGGTGCGAGCTCACCACGAGCGAGGCCCCTCTGGTCAACAGAGCTTCCAGGGTCGGAACCGCAGAGCGGATCCTCAGATCGTCACCGATCACCCCGTCTTTGAGGGGGACGTTCAGATCGCAGCGGACGAAGACTCTCTTCCCGGACACATCCAGGGAGTCGAGCGTCGGGAGGGTCGTCAACTAGAGCTTGGAGGCAACCAGCTCGGTGAGGTCCACCAGCCGGCACGAGTAGCCCCATTCGTTGTCGTACCAGCCCAAGACCTTGACCATGTTGCCGTTGGCCATCGTCGAGAGCCCGTCGATGATGCAGGAGTGCGAGTTGCCGACGATGTCCGACGAAACGATCGGGTCTTCCGTGTACTGAAGGATGCCCTTCATGCCTGCGCTCTGGGCGGCCTCACGGTAGGCGTTGTTCACGTCGTCCTTGGTGACCTCGGATCCGACGATGGCCACGATGTCGGTGATGGATCCATCGGGCACCGGCACGCGCAGAGCTAGTCCGTCGAGCTTGCCCTTCAGCTCGGGCATCGACAGCGCGGCAGCTTTCGCGGCGCCGGTCGTCGTCGGGATGATGTTGATGGCCGCCGCGCGGGAACGACGAAGGTCGTCGCGAGCCAGGTCGAGGGTGTTCTGGTCGTTCGTGTAGGCGTGGCAGGTGGTCATGAAACCCTTCTCGATCCCCCAGTTGTCCTGCAGGACCTTCGCGAGAGGAACCACGCAGTTGGTGGTGCAGGAGGCGTTGGAGATGATGTGGTGGTTGTCTGGGTCGTAGTCCTCGTGGTTGACGCCCATGACGATGGTGACGTCTTCCTCTTTCGCGGGGGCCGAGATGATGACTTTCTTGGCGCCACCCTGGGAGATGTGCTTGGAGGCGTCGTCCCTCTTGGTGAAGAACCCGGTGGACTCGATCACCACTTCGACACCGAGGTCCGCCCAGGGAAGATTCCCGGGATCCCTCTCGGATAGAAGCTTCAGATCGACACCATCGACCGTGAAGCCGCCGTTCGACACCTTGACCTCTTTGCCGAGCGGGCCGTGCACCGAGTCGTACTTCAGCAGGTGAGCCATCGTCTCGGCATCGCCGAGGTCGTTCACGGCTACGAGCTCGAGATCGGCGTTCTGGGCTTTCAGGGCCCGGTAGAAGTTCCGGCCGATCCGGCCGAATCCGTTGATCCCGATGCGCGTCGTCATTGACGATCCCTCCCTGGATTGTTCGTTGTGGGGCCTCAGTCTAGCTAACGCAGATCTCGGAGGACCTTGCCGAGCCGGGAGGGATCGTGCAGCCCGTCCTCCCCCGACACATCGGCCTCGACCACCCTGGGAGCCGAGGCGAACGGGTCCAGATCGTTCTCAACGCCGTCACTGCCGAGACTCGGGCCCTGAACGACGACGACGTCGACGCATCCGGGCCCGAGATGGGTGGAGAGAGCGCGCAGATGGTCCGAGACCCGCAGGCCTTCCGTCTCACCCTTCTGCACCCTGTTGTTAGCGATGAACACCTTCGTGGCCGAGCTGCGCCGGACGGCCTGTGCGATACCCGGAACCAGCAGGGTCGCGATGAGGCTGGTGAACAAGCTGCCCGGCCCCAGGAGGATCTGTTCGGCTTCGTCGATCGCCCGGACGGCCGGCGGGTAAGCGGGAGGGTCGTCGGGGTCGAGGAATACCCGACGGATCGGGCGCTGGCTCTGGGCCACGGCTACCTGGCCTTTGACGAGGCCGCCTTCGACCGACGCTCCCAACTGAACGAGCTTGGTGGTCGCCGGGTACACGTCACCCGTCGATCCCAACAGCCGTCCGGCCTCTTCGACGGCCAGGCCGAAATCGCCCAGGGACTCGGTGAGGGCTGCGATCAGCAGGTTGCCGATCGTGTGCCCCGTCAGCGCTCCGTCGCTGAAACGATGTTGGTAGAGGCGCGCCAAGGGCGAGTCGTCCGACAGAGCTACGAGACAGTTGCGGATGTCGCCGGGCGGAGGGATGCCCAGCTCGCGCGTCAGCCGACCAGAGGAGCCGCCATCGTCGGCGACGGTCACCACGGCCGAGACGTTGCTGGAATAGGCACGTGCAGCACGGAGAGAAGCAGCGAGGCCGTGCCCCCCTCCGATGCCGACGACCCTCATGGAGTCACCTGAGCGCGTTCCACATCCCGATGGATCACCTTCGCGGCGAACCCCTTGTCGCGGATGAAAGTGCCGATCTCCTCCGCCAGCACCACCGATCTATGACGCCCGCCGGTGCAGCCCAACGCGATAGTCAGGTAGTGCCGGCCCTCGGTCTGGTAACCGGGTAGAAGGACGGCAAGCAGATCCCGGAAACGAGCCAGCACTTGGTCGGTGACCTCGTGATCCAGCACGTAGTCACGGACGGCCTCATCCTGGCCGGTGAGCTCCCGCAGACCCTCGACCCAATGCGGGTTCGGCAGGAAGCGGACGTCCAGGACGAGATCGGCGTCGAGCGGAAGCCCGTGCTTGAAGCCGAACGAGATGACGGTCGTCTTCAGACCCTCAGCGGGGGTCCCTCCTTCGAAGTAGGCGCCCAGCTTGTTGCGCAGTTCCCTCACCGAGAGGTCGGAGGTATCGATGATGAGGTCGGCTCCCTCGCGGAACCGAGCCATCAGCTCCCGCTCTCGCGCGATTCCCACGGCGACCCTGTCGTCGACCGCGAGCGGGTGACGGCGTCGGGTGGCGTCGAACCGTCTCACGAGGATCTCGTCGTCGGCTTCGAAGAAGACCAACCGGTAGTTGGCTACATCTCGTCTGACCTTCTGGAGCTCCTCCACCGCTTCGTCGAAGAACGTTCCGCCCCGCGCATCGATGACCAACGCGATCCTCGTGATGTCGTTGCCGGAGGCGAGGGCGAGCGTGAGCATCTTGCGGATCAGGGCCGGTGGAAGGTTGTCGATCACGAACCAGCCCAGGTCCTCGAGGGCTTTGGCCGCTTCCGAGCGCCCGGCTCCCGAAAGACCCGTCAGCACGGTGACCTCGACGTGTCTCGTAGCCCGCCTCGACAGGCTCATGACGCTCTCCTCGCTTCGTCGCCTCGCAAGGCTTCGTGTACCGCCTCAGCCACCGCTTTCGGGAGCCGGGGCACGGCCTTCAGTTCCTCAAGCGATGCCTCACGCACCCGTTTCACAGAGCCGAAGTGCTTGAGCAGCTGCTTGCGGCGGGTGTCGCCCAGCCCGGGGATGCCGTCGAGTGCCGAGCGGGTCATCCGCTTCCCTCGCTTCAGACGGTGGTAGGTGAGCGCGAAGCGGTGAGCTTCGTCTCGGATCTGCTGCAGGAGGTAAAGGGCGTCGGCTCCGCGCGGGATGACGATGGGATCCGGACGCCCGGGCACGAACACCTCCTCCATCCGCTTAGCGAGAGAGATGACCGTGACCCCTTGGACCCCGAGTTCGTCCATGACCTCCGCCGCTCTGTTGAGCTGACCCTTGCCCCCGTCGATCACGACCAGATTGGGTGGATAGGCGAACCGCCGCGAGCGCTCGTTCGACCCGTCCTCCTCGAGGAAGCGTGCGAAACGTCTCCGGATCACCTCGCCCATCATGGCCACATCGTCCGGCCCCGTGGTCCATCTGATAGCGAAGCGGCGGTAGTCCGACCGCTTCGGCAGTCCGTCTTCGAACACGACCATCGAGCCGACGGCCTCGCTCGGACCGGTGTTGGAGATGTCGAAGCACTCGATCCGCAGTGGTGCTTCGCCCATCCCGATGTAGCTCTGGAGCTCGTTCAACTGGCGGGTACGGGCCGCGAAGTCACTGGACCGCTTCAAGCGATGGCGGGCGAAATCCTGACGAGCGTTCTCGGTCACGGTTTCGAGGAGGGCGCGTTTCTCACCCCGTTGCGGGACCTTCACCTTGACGGGGCCCCCACGCAACTCGCCCAACCAGCGTTCGATCAGTCCCGTCTCGCTGGGCTCTGCAGGAACGAGGACCTGCCTCGGCACCTCTTGATCCGCGTAGATCCGCGCCAGGAACTTCGAGATCAACTCGTCCTGTTGCAGGTCCTCCACCTTGTCGACGATGTAACCCTTGCGGCCCGTGACCCGGCCCCCTCGTACGAAGAACACCTGGAAGGCGGCTTCCAGCTCGTCCTCGGCGAGTCCGATCACGTCCATATCTTCAGCGCGCGACGACGCCATCTGCTGGCGTTCGATGACCTTGCTGACGTTCGTCAGCTGATCGCGCAGCTTGGCGGCAACCTCGTACTGCTGTGCCGAGGCCGCCTCCTTCATGGCCTTCTCTAGACGGTCGACGACCGGTTTCGTCTCCCCGCCGAGGAAATCGCACATCTCCAGCGCTATCTCGCGGTGTCGCTCGGGAGTCACCGCCTCGACGCACGGGCCCGCGCACCGCTCGATATCGAAGAGGAGGCACGGCCTGTTGCGACGCCGGCACCGGTCGAAGACGCCCTGCGAGCAGGTCCGCATCGGAAAGGTTCTGAGAAGCAGATCCAGGGTGTCGCGTATCGCGTACGCGTGCGCGAACGGCCCGTAGTAGCGGACGCCTTTCCGTTTCGTGCCGCGCATGACACGCGCGCGGGGGTATTCCTCATCGAGCGTGATCGCCAGGTACGGGTAGCTCTTGTCGTCGCGATAACGGACGTTGTACCGAGGCCGGTACTGCTTGATCAGATTGACCTCGAGGTGGAGGGCCTCGACCTCGTTGTCCGTGACGATCCACTCCACCTCGGTTGCGGCACTCACCATCGCACTGGTTCGGGGATGAAGGTCCGAGGCGAAGTAGTTGGACAGTCGGCTCCGGAGAGATTTCGCCTTGCCGACGTAGATCGGGCGGTCGTCCTTGTCCCGGAAGACGTAGACGCCTGGCCTGGTGGGGATCGAGCCCGCCTCTGGGCGAGCTATACGGGTTCGGGAGGGCACGCCTCCATTGTCCCGCGCCCGGGTGGGCCCGGCTTGCCTAGGGCGCAGCAGACCCGATGTCTGCTTCGCCGTCGACCTCGAGCTCCACGCTCCCGGGAGAGGCCTCTTCGGGATCGGGATGGTGGTCCAGCTCGGTCCCCACCACGAACAACGGCCCGCCGGGCAGGTAGAGCAACGGGTCGACGGGGATCCCATCGACCACTATCTCGAAGTGGAGATGGTCGCCGAAGCAGTGACCGCTGCACCCGACGGCCCCCAGGGTCTGGCCCTTCGTCACCTCCTGGCCGAGCGTCACGTCGAAGGCACTGAGGTGGGCGTAAAGGGTGCGGACGCCGTCCCCGTGGTCGACCACCACGGCGTTGCCGTAGCCGCCGTAGGGCGCGGCCAGCACGACCCGTCCGGTGGCGGATGCGACCACTGGGTCACCGGTGACGCCATCGATGTCGATGCCCTCGTGAGAACGCCCCCACCGGGGGCCGAACCCCGAGGTGACGGCCCCGTCGAGAGGCCACATGAAACCCGGACCATCCACGATCGCTGCGGGAACAGCGCCGGTAGCTGCAGCGATCGTCACCTCTTCCGCCTGGTACCTGTCCATGGCCGCCAAGAACGACGTTTCGGCCGTGGTGGCACCCTCATCGGGCTCGACGCACTTTCCCTCCGTGGGAACGTCGCGACGGTCCCGGACGAAGTAGTGACGGTCGTACTCGGGTGGAAGCTCGTACTTACACGGCCAGGTGGCCTCGACGTTGTCGTAGACCAAGCCAACGCGGATCCGATAGAACTCTCTTCCGTCGGGCGACCTCCAGGGGACGGACGCGTCCTCGATCGCTCTAAGGAACTGGGGCGTGTACTCGAGCGATTTAAGGACCTCTTCCTTCTCCCGCAACTGGTACTCCACGAGATCGGCTAGGGAGGAGATGCCGTCGTGCAGCGCTCCACCGTGTCGCGCCAGCAGGTCGATCCCCTCGCGCGCGAGGCGGTCGTTGGTCTGAAGTAGCCGGGACAGTTCTTCCGGCTCGTCCCCCAGCCCGGCGAATACTCGATCGGCGGCCCGGATAGCGCGCGCGAACTCGTCCTTCGTAGCTAGGAACTCGCTATTGGCCCGGGTTGCGTTATCCAATAGACGCTGCTGCTCCGGCGCCACCGAGGCGAACGCATCGGAGAGGGTGCCCAAGGACTCGAGGATGACGGCGATGTCTTCCGCGCGCCCTTTGAGTCCTTCCGCGAGGTTCCCGATCAACCTCTGGGTTGTCTCCGGGGGAACATCCGAGAGGACGCGGTCGAGCGAACTGAGCAATTCTTGGAAGTCGACCGGAAGACTGGTGCGTTCTCTCGCTATCACGTCGCCGTCCTCGAGCTTGTCGGAGGAATCGGATAGGGGTGTCAGGTTGACGAACTGCTCCCCCACCGCGCTCTTGCTCTGAACGGTTACCGCAACGTCTTCCGGGATCCGCCCTCGCCATTCGGGCTCGATGTCCAATTCGACGTCCACGCCATCCGTGTTCAGAGACATACGTCCTACCTTGCCTATCAACACACCGCGATAGGTGACTTCCTGGTTGGTGAACACGCCCCCGGAGGTTGCGAGGTCCACGGTTACCCGGAACCTCTCCTCGAAGGCACCGCCGCCGACGAGACGAACGATCACCCACCCCACGGTGAGCACGCCCAGTAATAGGACGGTGATGAGATTTATCAGGAGACGCGGATTGAGTTTCATGAGCCCTGTCCCGGGACGTCGCCCTTCTCGCCCTTGCTGTTGCACTCGGCCAAGGCCTCGCAGATGACCGCCTCGACCTGGATGTAGTCGCCTGCCCCGTTGCCACCAGGCCCCCCGCCGAGGCTCTTCGGGAATAGCTCCAGGAAGGTGCTGAGTTGCACGATGTCGGTGCTCAACTCGCCGGAAGCCCCGGCCAGGCTTCGGAAGATCGGACGCAAGGCTTTGAACTGGCGATCGATGCTCTTCTCATGACGCGCGAGGAAGTCCGAGCTGACCGAACCGAACCGGCGGAGTGAGCTGAACAAGCGACCGAGCTCACTCCCTTGCTCCGACAACAAGGCGTTGGCCGTGTCAAGTGAATCCAAGAAGGAGTCGAGCGTCTCCTGGTTATCGGCGATGGTTCCGGTCGCGGAGCCGAGTGAATCGATCGCGGCTCCGATGTCGAGGCGCCGGGCCGCCAGCACGGAGGTGAAGTGCTCTAGCTCCTCCAGAGTGCTGCCGAACTCGGCACCGCGATCCTCGAGGATGACCGCCTGCGCATGGGTGAATCGGTTCAGGTCCTCCAGGCCTCCGCCGCCGACGAAGCCCGAAAGGTCCGAGAGGAAGGTCTCGATGTCGACCCTGCGGTCGGTTCGCTCTACCGGAACCGTGACCTGTTCCTGTCCTACATAGGGCCCGCCCTCAGATGTTGGGATCAGTTGGATGAATTGCTCGCCGAGGAGCGAGGTTTGCCGGACCACCGCGGTGAGCCCGGCGGCGGGGATCCGGCCTTCGGAGCCGACGTCGATCTCGACCCGGGCAGACATGTCTCCGCCTCTGGTCACAAGTTCGATCGAGCGAACGCGGCCGATCTCCACGTCGTTCACCTGCACCTGCGCACCATTCACGAGATCGCCTACCTCTTCGAAGTAGGCGATGACGTCGGCCTCGTTGGAGGAACCCGTCCACGCGCAAGACGAGAGCATCACGGCCGAGGCGAGCGCCAAGCAAGTGAGGGGGATCCTTCTCACGGCAGCTCACCCGCCACTCCCTCGGCGAGCCATCTCCCCAGCATCTCCTTGAAGCGGCTCTCTCCTACCTCCGCGATCAGCTCCTGTACGCGTGCGGTCACGGCAGGGGTAGCCGCCGGCAGCTCCTGGATGTTGGTGCAGAGTGGGATCAGCTGGCGGAGCAGGAAGGCTAGATGCGGGTCGTACTCGTCTGGGATGTAAGACAGCATCGTGTCCATCACGTCGTTGATGTCGGCCTCTGGAAGGATCGCCAACAGCACCTCGGTCGTGACCTCGATCCGCTCACAAGTGATCGTGTCGCGGCTGTCCAACCGGTAGTTGTAGGCGGACTCGGGCGTTCCCGGAGCAGCCTGACGACCCGAATAGGCGAACAGACCGCGGCCTTGCCGATCTGTTGCTCCCAGAGCTTGTGAGATCACATTCGACCAACGGATGCCCTCCGTGAGCTCGTCCTGATGGCGCAGCACCACGCGCAGCACCTTCGCCAGTCGGCCGAACGACTCGCCCAGAGATCCGCCGCTCTCTTCGATCAACCCCGACGCCTCACCGGCAAGAAGCGAGAGGTTCTCGAGTGTGCCCTCGAGGTTCTCCTGGTCGTCGAGCAGGGCCTCGGCAACAAGAGCGAAACGCTCGTTGACGATCCCGATCTCGCTCGAGCGGTTGGCGAGAGCGACGAACAGCCTGTCGACGTTTCGGATCAAGCCTGTGATGTCTGATTCAGAACGCGCCAGGTTCCCCAGCACCGCAGCCGATCCTGAGAGCGTGTCGGCCAGCGACCGGCTCCGTCCGGCAAGGGCTTCATCCAAGCTCACTATCAAGCGCGCCATCGGGCCGCGCCGCTGACCTGGTCTCGGCTCCAGCGCGGAGAGCAAACCCTCGAGCTGTGTGAGGACATCGTCGAGCTCGGCCGGGATCGCCGTCCTCTCGAGCGAGATGTGATCACCGTCTTCCATGATCGGTCCGGACTCGTAGGCAGGGAAGAGTTGGACGTAGCGGTCGGCGATGACGGTGATCGGGATGACGGACAACGTTGCGTCTGCGGGCACCTTGACGGACCGCTGGATCTCCATGGTCAGGCGCACGCCATCCGTGGAGGGCTCCACATCGATGATCTCCCCGACCTCGACGCCACGAACCGTGACACGGCCCCCTTCGAAGAGGTTCGGAGCTTGCTCGACGTCCGCCGTCAGCGTGTAGGTCGCTTCCTCAGGCTGTATCGAGCGATATCCGAGCACAGCCGCGGAAAGGACGGCGAGGGTCACGGCTGCTGCGACGATCCGGCCGTTCAACGCACACCCGCCGCGGGACTCGGGATCGGCTGGACGTTGTGCTGCGGCACCTTCGGGTCCTCTGGCGTGCCTTCTGGCATACAGGTGTCGGCGGTGGTGGCGGCGCAGACGTGACCCTCAGCGAAGCGGCCGAAGGAAAGAGGCCGCGCGAACATGCGTTGAGCGATGCCGAGCTCGTCGAGCGCCTCTTCGATGGTGGCCAGTTCCGCCTCGGCCGTCAGCAGGATGGAATTCAGGTCGCGGCTGCCGAGTTGGATCGAACCTCGAGCCACTCTGATGAGGAGACCCAGGTTCTCGGCCAGATCGTTGGTAGCGGCGAGCAACGACGAGATGTCGGCGCGGCGGTCTGCCAAGGTGCCGAGAACCTCGGCAGACCGGGACAGGATGCCTTCGATGCTCTCGTCCGAGGAGGCGAGGGTGGCGGTTGCCTTCTCGGCGCTCCGTAGGACGCGCGAGATGTGGTCGCCCTTGTCGTCCAGGACCTCACCGGCCGCTGCGAGACTGACCAGAGCGCGCCGCAGTTCCTCCTTCGACGCTCCGAACGTCTGCCCCAGGACCGAGATCATCCGACGGAGGGCTCGCTTATCGATGTCTTCGAGCACCGCCGTCCCCTCGGTAGCCGCCTCATGGATCTCGAACGGCACCTCGGTCTGAGCGATAGGGATCACATCTCCGTCTGCCAGGTAACCCGCCGTGGAGCCGGATGGATCCCCACCTTCGGCCGCCGCGGCGACGAACGAAGGCGGCAGTCGGAGGTCGATCAGCTTCTGGCCGAGGAGGGTCTTCAGCTTCACGACGACCTTCGTCTCTTGGGGGATCTGGATGTCGGAGGAGATCTCCATCTCGATCCGGGCGGCCGAGTCCGTAAGGGTCACCCCCTTCACCTGGCCCACACGGACACCGGCGACCCGCACCTCGTTCCCCTCCCGCACGCCAGCTGCGTCCGCGAGGTCGGCCGAGATGGAATAGACGCCTCTTAGACCCTCGAACCGGTTGATAGAGAAGGCTCCGGACACGGCAGCGGCCAGTACCAGGATCGAAACGCTGCCCACGAGCCACGGTCGTCGCTCTCGGAAGGAGACGGTCACCGTTGCTGCCTCGATCCACATTCACCCGTGTCGTCCTTGCAGACGTGAACGAGATGGATCATCGGCCACTCGCCATAGCTGGTGACGCGCTCCACTGCGACCAGCATCTCTGGCAGGGCGCGGATCGCTTTCCGCAAGTGACGTCTCTTGTCGTTCACCGCGCCCAGGATCGTCGACAGGTCTTCGAGCTCTGCTTCGATGTTCTCGTCGTTCTCATCGATGACTCGCTGGAAACGAGTTGCGGCGTCGTCGAGGGTCGTCAGCGCGACCGAAAGGTCCTCGCGGCTCGCGGACACTTGGCTGAAAAACTCGTCCATGTTGCTCAACGTGGCTCGGAGCTGCTGATCGCGGGCGGCGACGTCGTCTGTTACGACCGTCAGGTTGGTCAGGAGCGTGGAGAGCTCCTGATCGCGCGACGCGAGCACGTCGGCAACGGATCCGAGATTAGACAGGATGCCCTCGACCTCGTCGGAGCGACCGCGCAGTGCTTCCACCACGGTTCGGGTGACGATGTTGATGTCCCGGCCGCTCGTGGAGCGGATCAGTGGCCGGAGCCCGTTGAACAGCGCGGTCAGATCGAAAGCCGGCTCCGTGTCCTCGAGGGCGATCTCATCGCCGGCCCGCAACAACTCCTCGGAGGACCCGCCTCTATCGGTCAGGTTGATCATCCGTTGCCCCACCAGGTTCCGGAAGCGGATCTCCGCCCGAAGGTCCCGAGGAAGCTCGACGCCTTCATCGATCTCCATCGTGACCTTGGCGATGCCGTGCTCTACCTCGATCTGGTCAACGCGCCCTACGGTGACTCCCGCGGCTTTCACCACGTCGCCGTTCAGCAACCCGGTCGCATCGCTGAACTGAGCGGTAACCCGATAGGGAGAGGAGAAGAATCGCTGGTTGCCGATGACAGAAGCCAGCCAGACGGTCACCACGATAGTCACCGCCGTGAAGACGGAGAGCTTTACGGCGGTGAACCTGAAGCTTTCGGTCACGAGCGGTCTCTCAACGGGGCGGTGAGCACGGAGGCGAGGCCACCTTGCTCCTGTGCATAGGTGGTCAGCAGCACCTGCAACGTGGGATCACCGAGTGAGCTTTCGCCCGGCACCCGGAACAAGGGGTCGCCGGGCTCATCGGCGTCGGGTGCCTCGGCGGGACCGTACAAGCCGCGGGACTCCAGGCCCGGTGGCTGATAGGCCTGCCAGCAGGTGAGGTTCGTCTCGTACAGACCCTCACAGGGTTGTTTCAGACCCGAGTTCCAAACGGTGGTGAACGCCTCGAGATTGACCACCAGGTCGCGGAGGTCGTCGGATCTGGGGGCGATGAGTTCAGCGAGCGTGGCGCCGCTCTCGATCAATCGCCCCAGGTCGCTCGCGGTCCGCTCTTGGAAGTCGGCGAAACGATCGAAGAACACGGGCACCGAGGCGAGGTTCGACCGGAACTCAGGAGCGGCGCCGACCAGCGCCCTGTTGGCAGTGTCTAGGGAAGCCATGAAGGACAACAGCTCCGTGTCGTTATCGTCGAGCCACTCGGAGAACTCCCGCAACTGACGAAGCCCGAGATCCAACTCTCCCGCCCTCGAGTTCACGGCTTTCAGCGCAACCAACCCGCGATCGAGAGCGAGCCGTGCGTCCCCCTCCTGGCCGGAGAATCCCTCAGCGAGTGTGTGCAGCGTCTGAGCGAGATCTTCTAGAGGGATGGCCGATAGGAGTTCGTGACCTAGCTGCAGGGAGCGCTCGAGCTCGACCGGCTCCTGGGTCCGCGCGTCCGGTATCTGGTCCCCGGCTGCGAACGCCTGACCGTCGGCGGTTGGAGGGATCAACTCCACCCATTTCTCGCCGAAGATCGTCTTAGAGCGGATCTCCGCTCGTGCCGTGTTGGGGATCTGTTCTGAGGAGTTCAGACGCATGTGCACCACGGCGTCGCCGTCGTCGGCAAGGACGATGTCGTGGATGCGCCCGACCAGAACCCCGCGGACCTTGACGTCTCCTCCGACGGGCAGTTGCTGACCTACCCCTGGGGCAGAGAATCTCGCAGACACCGGGATCCCGCCTTCGAAGGCGCCCCGAAGCAAGAACCAGGTGGTCGTCGCAGCAGCAGCTACGAGTGCGAGCGCGATGAGGCCGACCGCTGCCATCCAGGCGCGGCGTGGATCACGGACCCGCTTCGCTCTCTCTTCCAGGGCATCCACCGCACTAACGAGAATGTCTTGATTTGGGAGGTTTCTATGGTGGCCGGGTTCGTTCTCCCGGTCCATCGGTAGTCTTGCGTAGACGCGGAGAGGGGCGCCCTACAGGGCGCCCCTTCTCAGCTCATGGAACGAAGATCACATCTCGGCGTGGCCGAGAACCACCACGTTGCAGTCGGTTCCGCTCGTCGTGAGCGTGAGCGGAGCGGTTACCCCGAGACCGACGGACAGAGGCACGTGGAGGTTGGGATTCTCGGCGGTGACCCGGAACCGGGTAAGGGGAACCTGGCCATTGCCGACGGCGGTGGAAGTGATGCGCATCTCACCGCTCGTCCCAGTCACGATCATGTCCGTGACAACGCCTCCTCCAGAGATCGAGATGGAGTTCGGCAGAGGTGCCGTTGCACCGTCGCCGCAATCGGCTACTCCAAGTAGCCCGGCGCCTCCCGCGAAGTGACGAACATCGAGCGCTCCGGCCGAACCAGGCACGTCGGTAAGGCCCTGGGCCGGGATCGCGGAAGCGTTGACCTCGCCGCCCTGGGCGTCCCTGACCTTCGCGGTCACGGTCCCGCGCACGCGGGTCACCGCCGCCTGTACGACCGGTGGTGCGAGGATGGCAACCACCAGTGCCAGCGCGATCGCGCCGAAGAAGGCACGCGCCTTCTCGCGCCTCGATGTCTCCAATAGATCCATCATCTCCTCCTCAGTGAGAGTGCCCCTGATCGGGCTGACTACGCTTCGCAGTCAACCTATGCCGAGACGGGGTACGAGGAAAGGGGGTTCGACGAGAAAATCCCTAGCCGCTCAGATCGGGCCTGCGCTGTTCGGTCACCTCGCGGGCTCGCTCCGAGCGCCAGGCTCGTACCGCTTCATGATCGCCGGACACCAGGACCTCAGGCACGCCCCAGCCCCGGAAATCCGCCGGCCGCGTGTACTGGGGATACTCGAGCTCGCCCGACGCATGGGATTCGGACGCGAGCGATTCGGCGTTCCCGACGACTCCGGGCACGAGGCGAGTCACGGCCTCGATCACGACGAGAGCCGCAACCTCTCCCCCGGCCAGCACGTAGTCGCCTATCGAGAGCTCTCGGTCGCAGAGGTAGCGCGAGACCCTTTCGTCCACCCCTTCGTAACGACCGCAGATCAGGATCAGATGCGGCAGCTCGGCCAGCTCCGTCGCGACCGCGTGCCGGAACAGCTGACCTCGGGGCGAGAGCAGGATCACGTGGCTATCGGCGGTGCGCAGCTTCTCCACTGCCTCGAAGATGGGCTCCGGCCGCATGACCATGCCGGCTCCACCTCCGTAGGGGGTGTCGTCGACAGATCTGTGCCTTCCGAGCCCGTGCTCCCGCAGGTCGTGAAGGCCGATCTCGATCGTCCCCGCCGCGACCGCCTTGCCCAGCAAGCTCTCCGCCAGGTGGGGAGCGAACAGCTGGGGGAACAGCGTGACGATGTCTATACGCATCCGGTCACTCCAGGAGCCCGGGGGGTGGATCGACGATCACGCGGCGTTCCTGCGGGTCGACCTTCACAACGATGGCCTCCACGAACGGGATCAGGCGACGTCCACGTTCGGTCTCTACCTCCAAGAGGTCCTGTACGGGCCGCACGATCACATCCGTGACCTCGCCGACGTCGGTACCGTCAACCAGCACGGCGCGGCACCCGACCAGCTCGTGCTCCCAATACTCCGCATCGTCTAACTCACGCGCTTCTTCAGAGCTCACGTAGATCGCGCCGCGTAGGAGTTCTGCATCTTCGCGAGAGTTCGATCCCTCGAAACGTACAAGGAAGCGGTCGCGATGCACGCGTGAAGAAACGACCGTCAGCACTCTGCCGTCTTCGTGGGTGAGCTTGGCGCCGGGGTCGAAACGATGTGGATCGTCGGAGATCCGGATGACGTAGACGTCACCTGCCGTGCCGTGCGGCTTGCCGATCTGACCGGCAAGGAGCTGGGTCGGCTCCTCCGTCAGTCCACCACCTCGACCATCACGTTGTCACCCTCGGAGGTAGCGGCTGCTCGAGCGAGCGAGCGGATCGAGCGGATGATGCGGCCGCGCTTGCCGATGATCTTGCCCATGTCCTCCGGGTCGACGGTCAGCTCGAGCACGGTCTCACCACGCTCTCCCTCGACCTCTTCGATCTGAAGGCTCTCCGGGTGGTCCAGCAACCAGGGTCCGAGGTACTCGATCAAGGCGCGGGTCACGCCGAGGCGTCTCCCTCGTCGGCGGCCTCTGAGCCGGCGACCTCACCCGCGGGGGCTTCGGGGGCGGCGGGAGCCTGATCGACGGCCTCAGGGAGCTCGGCGGCGCCTTCTTCGCTCTCCTCGGCCACCGAGGCGGCTGGGGTCGCTTTGACCTTCTTGGCGGGCGCTTTCGGAGCGGCTGCGGGCGTCTCTGCGCCCTCGGCGGGCGAGGTGGCGATCGTCAGGAGCTTGCGGACCTGATCGGAAGGCTGGGCCCCCCGATCGATCCAGTACTGGGCGCGGTCCGTGTCGATCGACACGAGCGAAGGCTCCTGGCGGGGGTGATAGTGCCCGATCGACTCGATGATCCGGCCGTCACGAGGGCTTCGGGAGTCAGCCACCACCACTCGGTACGACGGCTGCTTCCTCTTGCCGACGCGCATCAACCTGATCCGAACCATGTCTCTCCTAAGGGAAAAAGAACGGGGAACGACCGATATTAGCAGCTAGAGGGCTCCGTTTCCCCTCCGGAGCCCCCTAGAAGCCCATCCCGGGGGGCAGCTTCATGCCCCCGGGCAGGCGCATCTTGCCCTTGCCCGAAGACATCGTCTTGACCATCTTGCGTACCTGGTCGAACTGCTTGACCAGTTTGTTGACCTCCTGGATCGAGGTGCCGGACCCGGCCGCGATCCGAGCCCTCCGGCGGCCCTTGATGATCGAGGGGTCGTTACGTTCCTGGGGCGTCATGGAGCGGATGATCGCCTCGATCTTCGGGAGCTGGTCGTCTACCTGAGCGTCACCGATCGGGAGCTTCGACATCCCGGGGATCATGCCCATGACCTGCGAGAGCGGGCCCATCTTCTTCAGTGCCTGCATCTGGTTCAAGAAATCCTCGAAGGTGAAGTCCGCCTTGCGGAGCTTCTCCTCCATCGTGCGGGCCTCGGCCTCGTCGAAGGCGCTCTCGGCCTTCTCGAGAAGGGTGAGCATGTCGCCCATGCCGAGGATGCGCGACGCCATCCGGTCCGGATGGAAAGGCTCGAGGTCCTGAAGCTTCTCCCCCACACCTGCGAACTTGATCGGCCGACCCGTCACGTAGGCCATCGAGAGCGCCGCCCCGCCGCGCGCGTCACCGTCGAGCTTCGTCAGCACGATCCCGGTGAGCTCGACCTCTTCGAGGAACGACTGAGCGACGTTCACCGCGTCCTGTCCCGTCATCGCGTCGCAGACCAGGAGGACCTCGGTCGGATTCACGGCCTTCGCCACATTGCCGAGCTCCGCCATCAGATCAGCGTCTACGTGCATGCGCCCCGCGGTGTCGACGATCAGATCGGTGGCTCCCTCGTCTTTGGCGTGCTTCAGGGCTCGCTCCGCAACCGCGGGCGCGTCGTCGGGCGATGCTTCGAGCTCGGCGTGGACCGGAACGCCCGTCTGCTCCGCGAGAAGCTGCAGCTGACGGATCGCGGCCGGGCGACGCAGGTCACATGCTGCCAGCAGTGGTTTACGTCCCTGACCCTTCAACAAGCGAGCGAGCTTCGCTGAGGCCGTCGTCTTACCCGACCCTTGCAGTCCGGCCATGAGGATCACGCGCGGCGGGGCCGGCGAAGGCTGCAATCCGACCGTTTCGTGCCCTAGTACGTCGATCAGAGCCGCGTGAACGATCTTGATCACCTGCTGGGCCGGCGTCAGCGACTTGTGGATCTCGGCTCCGTCGGCGCGTTCCTTGACATCTCTCACGAAGGCTTTGACCACCTTGAGCGAGACGTCGGCCTCCAGTAGGGCGAGACGGATCTCTCGCAGGACCTCTTCGACCTGCTTCTCCGAGAGGCGGCCTTTCGAACGGAGGCGCGTGAAGATGTCGTCGAGGCGACCGCTCAGGGAGTCGAACATCGCCCTACGTTAACGGGGTCGGCAGGTTGCTAGCGCAGGTAGAGGAACGCCCCCAGAAGGAGCAGGCCTATCCCCAGCAACGTCGTGCCTACCTGTAACAGGCCGGACCGGTCGCTGCGGCGCGGGGTCCACCTATCCACGAGGGAGAGGCCTATCAGCACGCTGCCGAGGCCGAGGAAGATCGCGGGGATCATCGCCTCGTCGCTCAAGAAGTAATAGAGGAGATAGCCGACGACGATGACCAACATCCGCAGCGGGATGCGGAACCTCTCTTCCAGCGGTGGTGGGCCTTCTTTCCCATGCATGCTCATGCGCGTAGGTACCTCTCCAGACCAGCCCGCAACGTGAGCGGTTCTACCCCGAGCACCTCGACCATCTTCGTGATGTCCACGAGGCCGTCTTGGGTTGCGAACTCCACCCCCCCAGGGGTCATCGGTGGAGCGGGCAGCAAGCTCAGCGGGGCGGTCGCGATCTTCATCAGGGTGCTCGGCACCGGGACGATCGGCCTCTTCTTCCTCATGACGTCGAGCATCGTCTGGATGACCTCATCCATCGTCATCACCTCACGCGACCCGAGCTCGATCGTTTGGTTCCATGCGTTCCGCTCGAAGACCCGCGCCACCGACGTTGCGACGTCGCCCACATAGATCGGCTGGATCCGCTGCGGCTTCACGCCGGGTTTGGGGACCACCGGAGACAGACGTGCGATCGACGCGAACCTGTTGAGCGCTTTGTCCTCGGGGCCGTAGGCCCAGGACGGTCGGAGGATCGCGTGATCGATCCCGGAGGCGCGGATCGCCCTCTCGGCCAGACCCTTCGCTCGGTACCAGGTCTTCTCGCTGGCCGGGTCTGCGGAGGCTCCGCTCATGTAAACGAGCTTCGCTACGCCTGCTCGCTGGGCCTCGGCGAGCACGTTTTCCGTTCCCCCACGATCGTAGTTGTCGAAGGTCAGGCCCTTGCGGGCAACCTCCATCGGGTAGTTGGGGAACTGCACGGCCTGCACCACCGCGTCGGCCCCCTCCAGGGTCCCGGTAAGGGTGGCGGCATCGGTCACATCTCCCCGCGTCGCGTTCGCTCCTTGCAGGAGTGCGATCGACGAGACTCGGTCCGGGTTCCGGCCGAGCACGGTGACCTGGTGACCGGCGTCCAGCAGAGCGCGGGAGATGTGGCGTCCCAAGAAGCCGGTGCCTCCAGCGACGACGACCTTCATGGACACCTAGGAGATCAGGGCGTCGACGAAGGTCTTGGGATCGAACGGCTCCAGATCGTCTGCTCCCTCGCCTACCCCGATCAGCTTTATCGGGATGTCGAGCGTTCGTTCGATGGCCAGGGCGATGCCGCCCTTCGCTGTTCCATCGAGCTTGGTGAGCACGATCCCCGTAACTCCCGCAGCTTGGGCGAACTCCTTCGCCTGGACGAGCCCGTTCTGCCCCGCCGTAGCGTCGATGACCAGTAAGGCCTCGTCGACGTGGCCCTCCTTCTCCACGACCCGACGGACCTTCCCCAACTCGTCCATCAGAGGCGTCTTGGTGTGAAGGCGCCCGGCCGTGTCGATGATCAGGACGTCGAGCTTTCGAGCCTGGGCGAACCTGAAGGCGTCGAATGCCACCGCTCCTGGGTCTGCCCCGTGCTGGTGCTTCACCAGCTCCGCCCCCGCTCGCTCGGCCCACACCCCCAGTTGTTCGTCGGCCGCCGCGCGGAACGTGTCCGCGGCAGCCAGGGCCACGGTCTTGTTGCGATCCACCAGGTCGCGAGCCAGCTTGCCGATCGTGGTCGTCTTTCCCGTGCCGTTCACGCCGACGATCAGCCAGACCGTCGGTCCGGTGGGGTTGAAAGCAAGGCCGCGATCGCGATCCTGCTCGAACAACTGGACGAGTTCTTCGGCCAGCAGCCCGCGCACCTCGTCGGCCGTGGTGATGCGGCGCTCCTTCGCCTTGGAGCGCAGGTCCTCGGTCACCTGAGTAGCGACCTCGACACCGACGTCGGCTTGGATCAGAGCGGCTTCCACGTCGTCCCAGGTGTCGTCATCCGGACCCTGACCGAAGGCGTCGGTGAGGCGTTCGGCTAGGAACCTCCGGCTGCGACCGAGACGGTCACGCAGGCTGGGACGCGGCGGGGCTTCTTCCTCGACGGAGGCAGGTGTCTCCTCCACCACGGGAGGCTGTGCTACTGGTTCCTCGATGGGAGGGCGGACGTCCGCCTCGGGAGCCGTCAGGGTCGTCCCGGTCTTCTCCTCCTCGGACGGCGGCAGGTCGCCCGACCTCCGGCCTCGAGAGAGGAACGCCACGCTGCCTGCGACCGCGATGAGGATCGCGAATATGACGAGCTCGGTGGTCATCCCTTCAGGCATAGCGACAGGCTAAACGACGCCGTAGAAGCACAGATACGCGGGATCAGACGGTGACGTCTTCCATACGTTTGGCGATGACATGAGAGACACCGTCTTTCTGCATCGACACGCCATAGAGCACGTCTGCGGCTTCCATCGTGCGCTTCTGGTGAGTGACGATCAGGACCTGAGCTCTCTCCTCCAGCTCCTCGATCAGTCCCAGGAAGCGCAGGAGGTTGATGTCGTCGAGAGCCGCCTCGACCTCGTCCAGCAGGTAGAAGGGCGAAGGCCGTGAGCGGAAGATCGAGAACAGGAAGGCCAGGGCGACCAGTGAGCGCTCCCCACCCGACAGCAATGACAGCTTCCTCACGTTCTTCCCTGGGGGCCGCGCTTCGACCTCGATCCCAGACGAAAGCACGTCGTCTGGATCGGTCAGCTTCAGCCTGCCCGTACCTCCCGGAAAGAGCCGTTGGAAGACCGATTCGAACTCACGAGCGACGTCTTCGAAGGCCTCACTGAAGACCTGGACGATGGTCTCGTCGACCTCACGGACCACCTTCATGAGGTCCCGCTTCGAGGAGCGCAGATCTTCGATCTGGCTCTCGAGGAAGGTCTCGCGCTCGGCCAGTTCGGCGTATTCCTCCGCGGCGTGTGGGTTCACCGCACCGAGGCTTCGCATCTTCCGATCCAGCTTTTCGACCTCGGAGCGGGCCTCCTGCTCGGCAACCGGGTTGAAACCCTCCAGCGCGATCAGGTCCTCCACCGACAAGCCCCATTCCTCCATCGCGCGCTCCCCCAGAGCAGCGGTCCGTGCTCTGGTCTCGGCTCGGCGGATCTCGGCTTCGTTCTTGGCTCGTCCGACCTCGTCGAGGGTCTCGGCGAGCTCTCTCTCGCGCGCTCTCATGGAGGCAAGCTTGCGTTCTGCATCTCTCGCCGACTCCCGCGTCGTCTCCGCGGCCTCCTCCGCTTCGCGCGCCCACCGGCCGGCACGCTCGGCGGCGACCAGGGCCGCGTCCCGCACGCGCTCGGTTCGTTCACGGGCACCGCGTAGCTTGGTGCGCAGATCTTCCAGCCCTTCGAGCGCGGCCTGGGCGTCGGCGATCCCAGCCTCGGCCTCCTCTAACCGCAGCCTCGCGGCCAGACTGCGCTCGGTCGCGGCTCGTGCCTCGAGCTCGACCTCGGTGAGGACCGCGGTCGCCCGGCGGGCGAGCTGGCGTGCCTCGGATGCGGCTTGCTCGGCGCGTTCCCTGTGCGAGCGCATCTCCTCGACCGCGGCCCGACGCTCGGGAAGAGCGGCGCGCTCCTCCATGGCGGCTCGCTCGGCCTCGGCCAACGCGTCGCGAGAGCGGGCAAGCTCGTCATCGAGAGCCGCGAGCTCGATCTCGCGCGCGTCCCTCTTACGACGACTCCCTGCAAGTCGTTCCGCGGCGCCGGACATGAGCGCGTCCAACCGGCGAAGCTCCTCGTCATGCCGGGCGACCTCGAGCCACAACCTTTCGACCTCGGCTTCGGCGGCGGCAACGATGCGGGCGGCCTCGTCCTCGGCCGCACCGGCGACGCTCGCCTGCTCGCGCGCCGAGTCCAGCAGCGGACCCATCCGTTCGACGACATCGGGTCGGTCCGAGAACATGCCTGCGACCTCTTCGAAGGCCTCCAGACGTGCCCTCGCGGCCGCCAGCTCGGCATGGGAGGCGCCTTGGTTCGCCTTCAGCGAGTCGGCATGCTCGCGTGCAGATTCCATCCTGGTCTCGGCTGCAGCCGCCGCCTCCGCGACCGAGTCGAGCTCGGACTCGAGGGTCTTCACGTCCTCCTCCGCCGCGACCACAGCGCGGGCGTTCTCTCGCAGGGCCTGGTCGGCCACCTCCCGACGCTCTATGGCCGAGCGGACCCGGGCCTCGATCGCTCCCAAGGTCGCCCGGCCGGAGGCTTCGCTGCCTTCGGCGCGCACCAGGGCCTGCGCAGCAGCCGTCTCCTCCGAGCGGGCCGCCGACAGCAACTCGTCGGCCCTGTCTGCTGCAGCATGCTGTTCGGCAGCTTCGGCTCGGGCATCGGAGACCCTGGCGTCTACTCGCGCCGCCTCCGCTTCCAGAGCGGCGACCTCCGAGGACCAGCGATGTTCCTCCGCCTCGAGCAACCGGATGCGCTCCCGGTAACCCTCCTCGGTCTCGGCGGCTAAACGACCGGCAAGACGGGCCGCGCGTTCGTCTGCCAAGCGAGCGAGTGCGGTGAACCGATCGGCGTTGCGTCCGATGCGGTTGGCCGTGTGTTGCATGGCTTCGGCCTCGCTGCTCAGTCTCTCGCGCTCGGCCCCCGCGGGACCCAGCTGAGCCCGGAGAGAGCCGAGCTCATCCGCCAGAAGCCCGGCGCGGTGCGCGGCGGCCTCAAGATCGATGGTCGCGTCTTCACTCTGCAGACGCTGCAACTCGGTAGCGGTTAGGCGCTGGCGAAGTTCACGATGCGTTCCGACGAGCTCCGAGTACTGAGCGGCGGCGTTCGCTTGCCGCTTCAAGGGGCGGATCGCGCGTCGCAGCTCGACCAGTACATCGTTGAGACGCACCAGGTTCTCGTCGACGCGTTCGATCTTCCGTACCGCCCGGTCCTTCCGGCGACGGAACTTTCCGATCTGCGCGGCTTCTTCGATCAGGTGACGCCGATCCTCGGGTCGGGCCTGAAGCACGGTGTCGAGCTGTCCTTGACCCACGACCGTGTGGATACTGCGTCCGATACCGGTGTCGGACAGCAGCTCGGCGATATCGAGCAAACGGCAGGGAGCGCCGTTGATCCGGTACTCGGTCTCGCCATTGCGGTCGGTGGAGCGAGAGATCGTCACCTCGGCCAGGTCGAGGGGCAGCACACCCGAGGAGTTGTCCAGGGTCAGCGCCACCTCCGCCATGCCCAGCTTCGACCGCCCGGCGGAGCCCGCGAAGATCACGTCCTCCATGGAGCCGCCACGGAGGCTCGAGGGGGCCTGGGACCCCAGGACCCACGAGAGAGCGTCGGCGATGTTCGACTTCCCCGAGCCGTTCGGACCGACGATCACGTTCACGCCCGGCTCGAATTCAAGCACCGTCGGGTTGGCGAACGATTTGAAGCCCGACATCTTCAGGGCCTTTACGTACATCGCCCCAACCTAATGTCCGGGCACCTGGTAAGGACGGAAATCGACCAGATCCTGGCTACTTGATCTTGAAGGTCTTCTCGTTCTTGGGCGGCTCTCTGTCGACCTGCACGCCCTGGACCTTGGCGCCCTTGGGGCCGGCCCGACAGAGTCCTACGACCCGGTAGACCTCATCGCGCGGTCCTTCCAGCACCGCCTCGACGCGTCCATCGCGCAGGTTGCGGACCCAGCCGGTCACACCTTGCTCGTTGGCCTTGTCGGCGATGGCCTGGCGGAAGCCCAAACCCTGGACCTCACCGGACACGAACACATGCACTCGCGTCCTATCTTCCAATCTGATCCCTCCTGCTGTTAGCGGACACCCCGGGTGTAGAACTCACGTCTGGCACTGCGGACAGAAGTAGGCGTACATGTTGTCGATCTCTATCTTCTCGATGTCGTGGCGGCAGCGGGGACAGAACTCGCCTTCTCGCTGGAACACCTTCAGGTCGAGCTGGTAGGTCCCGGGCTCACCGTGCAGGTCGCGGAACGGCAACTCGCCAACGCTCGTCCCTCGCGATTTGATCGCGTCCTGGAACGTCTCCATGAGGGCCCGGTACAGCCGTCTCACATCCTGTGAGGACAGCTTGTTCGAAGGACGATCGAGCTTGATGCCTGCGGTGAACAGGATCTCGTCCGCGTAGAGGGGGCCGAGACCGCAGATGAACTTGGGGTCCACCAGCAGCGAGCGCATCGGAACCTCTCGGTCCTGAAGCAGGCCAGAGAAGTGGTTCCACGTGAACTGGTGGGTCAGTGGATCGATCAGGAACGGAGGGTTCTGACGGATCTCGTCGACCTCCTCCTTGGGGAGCACGGAGACCTCGCTCGACGGCTTGGGGTCCACGATCCGCAGCTGCCCGCCGATCGTGAAGCTCAGGACGAGATGGGTATGGGTCTCCATCTCCTCCGAGCCGGAGGTCTTCAGCAGGAGACCGGACTCGCCCAGGTCGAGAACGAAGACGTTGCCCGTGTCCAGCTCCATGAGGAGCAACTTCCCGATGCGGTCCACCCGCTCGACCTTGGCTCCCGCCAGCAGATCCTGGAACTCCTTGCGTCGACCGTGCCGCTTGATGATCTTCATGGCGTTCCGGTTGGACCGGATCTCGGCTTCCTTGATGCGTCGTCCCACGATCTCTTTCTCGAGATCGCGCTTCAGGACCTCGATCTCAGGAAGCTCGAGCATCGCCCTGCTCCCGCTCGGAGAACCTCGCCAATGCTTCACGGGCGGCCAACTGCTCGGCCTCCTTCTTGCTGCGACCTATCCCCGAGCCGTAGAGCTCGCCGTTGACGTACACGTGGGCGCTGTAACGCCGGTCGTGGTCGGGGCCGGACGACGCCAGCCTGTAGACCGGGAGCTCTGAGGTCTCGCGGACGACTATCTCCTGGAGCGCGGTCTTCGAGTCGTAGCGGTGCTCGGTCGCAAGAGCCGCTTCGATCTCGCCGCGGAGGATCGGGTCCACATAGTCCCGAAGCTGGTCCAGACCGCGCTCGAGGTACACCGCCCCGATGATCGCCTCGAACGTGTCCGCCAACAAGGAGGACTTCGTGCGGCCGCCGGAGCTTTCCTCTCCCTTGCCCAACCGGATGTGGTCCCCCACGCCGTACCTCGCCGCCAGATCCGCGAGGGCCTGTGTGTTCACGACCGCGGATCGCAGGCGCGCCATCTCTCCTTCGGAGAGGTCCGGGTGGGCTCGAAAGATCAGGTCGGTCACGATCGCTCCCAGGATGGCGTCGCCGAGGAACTCGAGGCGCTCGTTGTGCGCGGCGGCCTCTGGCTGCTCGAAGGCGAAGGAACGATGGGTGAGAGCCAGCTCGAACGTGCCCCCGAGCTCGGCGGGCACGCCCAGCGAGTGAAGTCCCTTTTCAGGGCTATTCGGTCTCGACAGCCTGGCGTCCTGCGTAGTAGCCGCAGTTGGCGCAGACGCGGTGAGGCATCTTCGGCTGACGACATTGAGGGCAGGCGGAGTAGGTAGGCGCCTCCGCCTTCCAGTGGGCGCGCCGCATCCTCATCTTCGATCTCGTCTTGCGCCTCTTGGGTACAGCCATGCTTTCCTCCTGCTTTCGGTCGGCGGTGGTCTATTGGGCGAGCCGCTCGCGCAACTCGTCGAGGGCGGCCCATCGAGGGTCGCCCGTTTCTTCGGTGCAGTCGCAGTCGCCCCGGTTGAGATCCTTCCCGCAGCGGGCGCAGAGGCCCTTGCAGCCCTCTTCACACAAAGGGTTCAAAGGCAACCCCAGGGTGATGGCATCCCGGAGCATCGGCTCCAGGTCGACCTCGTTACCCGTCACGCGGTAGGAATCGTCGTCGGCCTGGTCGGTGTGGCCGGGGGCGTAGAAGAGCTCGCACACCTCGACGGTGATCTCGGAGGGGAGCTGTTTCAGGCAACGAGCGCACTGCAGGACGGAGTTCCCCCGGACCGGGCCCGTGACGAGGATCCCCTCGACCACGCTCTCGGCCCTGAGACGCGCCTCGATGGCCTGCTGCAGCCGCGCCAGCGGGGTCCGAACCCCGTCGAGGGGCTTGCGGATCTCGAGGTCCCGGTAGGCGCCGGGACGGCCGACGATCTCGGCGACCGAGACCTTGAACTCATGCACGCGCGCGTCCCATCCTGTAGGTCGTTGTGGGCCCGTCACGCCGGTCGTGAGGGGCACTCAATGCTAACAGACCAGCCGATTCGGCCGATCCGTCCGTTCCGCCCGACGCTTACTGCTGACGGCTGAGCTCGGCGGCGTCGAACGGGGCGGAGTCCGAGGGGTGACCGTCCTGCGGGACGTTCACCGTCTGAGCATCCCCCTGGAGCTGCTCGCGTCCTCGCCCGACGACCTTGAGCGTCTTCTCCAGCAGGATCTCGAAGGCGGCCAGCTTCTGGTCGATGTAGTCCTCCGCCTCGACGCGCATCTGGGCCGTTCGCTCTTTGGCTTCGTCGATGATCCGCTCCGCCTCTCGTTGGGCGGCGTGGACGATCTCGGTCCGCGACAGCAAGCGGTCGCGCTGCTCGGCGGCCTCGGTGATGATCCGCTCGGCCTCCTTGCGCGCCCGAGCCAGCAGCTCGTCTCTGTCTCGCGACATCCAGCGGGCCTGACGGACCTCCTCGGGCACGGTCTCCTTCAGCTGAGCGAGCAACTCCAGGAACTCGTCCCGATTGATCACGGCACTCGACGACAGAGGGACGGCCTTGGCCTCCTCTACGAGGGCCTGAAGCTCGTCGATCCTCTCGATCAGGTCCATCAAGTCACCTTCCTATTTCTGGTTGATGCAGTCATTTTCGCGCTTCGGTACGGCTTTCGTCCACGCGAGCCCTCCGACCTCAGGCGTAGCGTTGACTCAGAGCGGCAGCCACGGACGCCGGAACGAGGCCCTCTACCGGGCCACCGAAGCGAGCAACCTCCTTGACCAGGCTCGAGGACAGGAAGGCCCACGCCGGCTTCGCGGTGAGGAACATCGTATCCAGCCCGGGGGCGAGGGCGGCGTTCATCTCGGCCATCTGAAGCTCGTACTCGAAGTCGGAGACGGCCCGGAGCCCCTTCACGACCACGTTGACCTCCCTCGTCCTGGCGTAGTCCACCAGAAGGCCGTCGAAGGAATCGATCTCCACGTTGTCCACGTGGCCGAGGGCGTCGGACAGCAGGTGCTTCCGTTCGTCGAGAGTGAACAGAGGCTCCTTAGACGGGTTCGCGATCACGGCGACGAGCACCCGTTCGAAGTGTCGTGAGGTCCGTTCGATGACGTCTATGTGGCCGTTGGTGGGAGGGTCGAAAGAGCCGGGGCAGAGAGCTGCCGTCACTCCTCTTCCTCTTCGTGGCAGAACACGAGTATCCGGGACTGCCCGTACTCGCGCTCCCACATGAGATCGAGGCCGAACGGCTTGAGCTGAGCTTCCTTTACGGTGCGGTGCACGAGGATGCGGCCCTCGTCCGCCAGCCATCCCCCGGTCACCAGGGACTCGAGATCCGCGCGCACCTGCGCCAACGGCATGTTGTAGGGGGGGTCCAGGAAGACCAGATCCATCCGGTCGTCCGCGGGAAGCTTGAGCGTGGACTTCACATCGGCCCACAGCACTTCCGACGCGCCTCCGAACCCCGTCGTCTCTATGTTGGCCTCGAGCTTGACGATCGCCTCGCGTGCGCTCTCCACGAAGATGGCTTGTTTGGCCCCTCGGGAGAGGGCTTCCAGCCCAAGAGCACCAGATCCGGCGTAGAGGTCGAGGATCTTCATGCCGCCCAGATCCCCTAGCGCAGAGAAGACCGACTCCTTCATCATGTCGGTCATCGGACGGGTTCCCATCGTGGGCGCCTTGAGACGCCGGCCTTTGGCGCTACCGGCTATGACTCGCATCCGATAAATCTACTAAACCGGTAACGGGGCTGCCGGGGGCACCCTCCCGCTAGCCGCTCTGGACGACGTCCAGAGACTCCTCGGGGAAGCGGTCGCGCATCTCCCGGGCCAGGGCGATGTGCTCGTAGGCCCGCAGTTCTGGATCGGCGTCCAACACCTGCTCAGCTAGCTTGCGAGCCATCGCGATCTCTTCGCGATGCTGCAGAACGCGTGCCAGCTTGAGCTCGGGCATCCCTGACTGACGCGCCCCGAAGATCTGGCCTTCCCCCCGTAGCTCGAGATCGACCGTTGCGAGCCGCGCTCCGTCGGAGCTCTCTGCGACGGTCGTCAAACGTCGATGGGCGACGGTTACCGCCTCGTCGGTCCCGGCAAGGGAAAGATCCAGGTCGGTCGACAACACGCAATAGGACTCGTGTCCGCCGCGGCCGATGCGACCCCGGAGCTGATGCAGCTGCGCCAGACCGAACCGTTCCGCATCCTCGATCAGCATCACCGTCGCGTTAGGGATGTCGACACCGACCTCGATCACGGTGGTAGCGACCAACACATCGGTCTCACCGTTCCTGAACGCGGTCATGGCCTCTTCCTTATCGGCGCTCTTCATGTCGCCGTGGACCAGGCCGACGTTGAGGTCCGGGAAGACCTCTCCGGCCAGGCGCGCAGCTTCGCCCTTCGCGCTCCGAAGTTCGACCTTGTCGGACTCGTCCCGTAGGGCGTAGACGATGAAGGCTTGACGACCTAGAGCGACCTGTTCACGGATCAGGTCGTAAGCCGTCTCGCGCTGCTCAGGTCCGCACACGATCGAGGTCGAGATCGGCCTGCGCCCGCGCGGCAACTCGCGCAAGGTGGACAGATCCAGATCGCCGTAGACCGTCACCGCCAACGTCCGCGGTATCGCGGTCGCGGTCATCACGAGGATGTCCGGCTCACCCGTCACGCCCTTCTCGCGCAGCCGTTTCCTCTGATGGACCCCGAAGCGATGCTGCTCGTCGACCACGGCGACGCCCAGGTTCCGGAACTCAACCCCTTCTTGGATCAGGGCGTGGGTCCCCAGCAGAAGGTCCACCTCCCCGCGAGCGACCTCCGCCAGGATCTCCTGCTTGTCCGCGGCCGGCGTGGAGCCGGTGAGCAGTCGCACCACGGGACGGCGCGAGATCGATGCGAACAGGTTGCGGGCCTCGTCCGCACCGAAGGCTCGGTCCAGCAGCTCGGTGACCGTGAGGTGGTGCTGTTCGGCCAACACCTCCGTTGGAGCCATGAAGGCGGCTTGGTGTCCCCCACCGATGGCGATCAGGCAGGCGTACATCGCCACAACGGTCTTGCCCGAGCCCACCTCTCCTTCCAGGAGGCGATGCATCGGGTACGACTTGCCCATGTCCCGCGCCACCTCGTCGCATGCGTTGCGTTGGTCGCCGGTGAGCTCGAACGGCAGTTGGGAGACGAAGACCTCGGCCAGAGAGTCTGCCTCGGGTTGGGGGTGAGGGATGCCCTGCACGGTCCGCTCGAGCTTCCGTTTCCGGTAGACCAAGCCGAGCTGCAAGGTGAAGAGCTCGTCGAAGACCAAGCGGCGGCGTGCCGCCAGAACGTCTTGTTTGGCCTCGGGGAAGTGGATGATCCGCAGGGCCTCGTCCCGCCCCAGCAGACCCAGGCTCCGGCGGAGTTCCTCCGGGAGCGGATCCATGATCCGGTCGACCTTCTCGAGGACCTCCCACATCGCTTTGCGCAATTGGTCGCTGGTCATGTCGGCTGTAGCGGGATAGATCGGGATGATGCGGCCGACGTTGAAGGGCTCCTCGCCGGTCTTGATCAGCTCGAAGCGGGGAGCCGTCATCTGCACGGTGCCCTTGAACTGGCTGAGGCGCCCGTAGAAGAAGGCCTCGGTCCCCGGCTTCAGCGCCCTGCCCACCCAGTCCTGGTTGAACCATGTGACGCTTATGACCCCGGTCTCGTCCCCGATCTCGCCCTTGATCATCGTCCGCTTCTTCGCGCCGGGCTTCTTCGAGCGGATCTGGAAGGGCTTGCCGAGTTTCTTGACCCTGGCATGCACCTGGACGTCGCCCTCGGTCTGGCCCTGAGCGGCCGCCAGCTTCAACTCCCCGACGGTGCGCAGCTGCGAGCGATCGACGTGGCGTCGCGGGTAATGCTGGAGCAGGTCCTGGACCGTCTCGAGGCCCATCTTCCGAAGCAGATCGCCCCGCCTGCCGGTGAAGGGCAGGGTCGTCCGGCGGGATGAGGAGGCGAACAGTTCGAGGCCCTTGGGAGGGGCGGCTACGACATCGGGCACGCGGTCGACCTTAGTGCTGAGGTCGGACACCGCGGCGCATTTGGTAGCCTTGGCCGCCTTATGGCATCCGTATGTGACGTCTGCGGCAAGACCCCGGGGTTCGGGAACAACATCTCCCACTCCCATAGACGCTCGCGCCGCCGTTTCAACCCCAACATCCAGAAGATGCGGGTCCTCGTCAACGGGGCCCCGAAGCGCCTCAGCGTCTGCACGAAGTGCCTGAAGGCGAACAAGATCAGCAAGGCCGGCTAGACACCTCGTCTCCCACGAAGCTGATCGATCGAGCTAAACAGCTGGTCGAGCGCGCCAGGGCCGCCTCACCCCTACTAGACGTCGCCGTCGGAACCTTCCAGCGCTACTCCGCCGACGATGCCGGCTCTTACGCAGCAGCGCTCACCTACTACGGGTTCTTCTCTATCTTCCCCCTGCTCTTGGTCGCGGCCGCGGTCCTCGGCTACGTCATCTCCGGAGACCCCGAGATGCAGGAAGAGCTGATCCGGAACGGCGTGAAGACGGTGCCGATCCTTCGGGACGCCTTCAGTCCCGACGGGATCAAGACCGTGATCGCGAGCCGTCACAAGGTCGCCGTCACGGGTCTCCTTCTCGCGCTCTACTCGGGCTCGGGCGCGGTCGTTGCGCTGGAACATGCCCTGAACAAGCTCCATCACCTCTCCGACGAGCCCGGCTTCCTGGCGAAGCGGATCCGGTCTCTCAGATGGCTGGCTTTCCTTGCTGTCGGCGCCGTCGTGTCCCTGGCGATGGGGGCCGCGTCCGGGTTCGCCGCCGATCTGTTCGGGGGCGGGACGGTCGTGGAGGTGACGACTGCGGTCCTGGCCTCGGTGCTGGGAGTCGCCGTTAACTGTTTCGTGTTCGCGACCGCCTTCAGATACCTGCCGGCGGTCGTCCAACCCTGGCGGGCCGTGGTCCCTGGGGCGATCGTGGCGGGCATCGGGTTTCAGATACTCAACTTCGCGGGTACGGCGTACCTAGCTCACGGCGAGACCGCTCGCAACGACACTTTCGGCACGTTCGCCGCCGCGGCTACGCTGCTGGTGGCGTCCTATCTGATCGCCCAGCTGACCTTGCTGGCGGCCGAGGTGAACCTGGTCCTGGCGGAGCGGCGGGGCGGAGCTGGGGACGGCGCGATCTAGAGGAGGAGGAACCATGGACCAGTCGCAGACCACCCGCGACACGTATACGGGCAACGGCCGCTCGGGTAAATCAGCGGGCCAGTTGATGAAAGAGGTCACAGAGGACCTCTCAACCTTGATCCGGAAAGAGATCGAGCTCGCCAAGCAGGAGGTGGGCCAGTCGATCTCGACCAAGGTCAAGGGGGCCGCGATCGTGGCCATCGCAGGTGTTCTGGGCTTCTTCGCTCTGATCTTCCTTCTCTTGGCGATCCGTGACGGATTCGCCACGTTCCTATGGACCTGGGTCGCGGACATCGTCACCGCCGTCGTGCTCTTGGCGATCGGCGCAGCGGGTGCCGCCGCCGCCAAGAAGAAGCTGTCTGCGCCCCTCAACACCGAACTCACGAAGCAGACCATCAAGGAGGACGTGGAATGGGCCAAGACCCTCGGCAAACGGTAGACGAGATCGAAGAGACCCGCGAGGAGTTGGCCCGGAAGGTCGACGAGCTCGTCGATCGAGCCAAGGTCGAAGCCGGCGAGCTGGGCAAGAAACTCGCGATCGCGGGAGCTGTGTTGGTAGGCGTGATGATCGTCGGGATGATCGCCAAGCGCCGCGTCGGGTCCTGACCGCTCCCACCGATCGACCTGCCAGCTCGGAGAGAGAGACCGAACCACTCCCCCTCAGCCGGTACGGCTTTGCGACGTACATCGGCGACGCTTCCTCGCTGGTGCGGCGGAACGCCGCCCCTCTCCTCGCGATCTCCTGCGGACTGCATCTGGTGGCTGCGTTCGCTCCCTTTCTGATCTTCTTCCGGATCCCCGAGAGCGCCGCGCTGCCCGTCATCTTCCTAATCCGCGTCGTGGTACCGGTCTTGCTCGGAAGCCTGGCTGTTGCCGTGATATCCGCACTGTTGGTCCGTCGGCAGGAGCAGACCTCGACGTCTGTGAGCGAGGCCGTCTCGGTTGCCCGCCGCCCCGGCACCGATCTCCTCGCCATGTCGCTTGTCGCCACGATGCTCGCGATCGTCGCGGTGCTCTTCCTCGGCGCATACGGTTTCATCGTGCTGCATCTCTTCTATGGCCCTCCGATCGCGATGCAGATCCTCGTCACGGAAGGTCTTCCACTGAGGGACTCGCTGAGCCTGGCGCGGGCCTATCTGCGAGGGAACTGGCGCTTGTTCGCCTACCTCTTCGCGCTCGCTCTGGTCGTCGGCCTCGTCACGTTCGTGGTCCTGGGGGCCTCGTTCACGGTGACGAGAGAAGCGCCCGAGCCCTGGCGCTCCCTTGGATCGGCGGCGTCACAGGGCCTCGTCACCGGTGCCCTCTCGAGCGTGGTCGTGGCCGCTCAGATCGCGCTCTACCTGCATCTCCGGAAGGTGTGGCCGATCCCCCCTGGCGAGCCGACTACGGGACCAGACGCCAACCCGGGTTGACCGGCCCGAAACCGCCGCCCAACCGAAGCGAGTGGCGGATGGCCCCCGAAACGAAGTCCTTGCCGTCTCGCGTTGCTGTTTCCACATCGCGTCCATGAGCTAGGCCTGCGCAGATCGCCGCCGAAAGCGCGCATCCAGTGCCGTGCGTGTCTTGGGTATCGAAGCGAGGGCCCTCGAGCTCGCGCATCTGATCTCCGTCGAAGAAGACATCGATCGCCCGGTCCTCGTCCAGATGCCCACCCTTCACCAAGACGGCTCCAGCGCCGAACCGGTGAAGTTTCTCGGCCGCTTGTTTCATCTCGTCCAGCGTCGTCACCTCGGCGTCCAGCAGGGCGGACGCTTCGTAGAGGTTGGGAGTGATCAGAGCAGCGAGTGGGAACAGCTCCGTTCGGAGCGCATCTATCGCCTCCGACGCGAGCAGGCGGTCGCGGTGCTTGGACACGAACACGGGATCGACCACGACGCGGTCGATCCCGTGGCGACGGATCGCTGTTGCCACCGCCGAGACGATCTCCGCAGACGCGAGCATCCCCGTCTTGGCGGCACCAACCCCGATGTCGGAGGCAACGGCAGCGATCTGCTGCGTCACGAAGCTCGACGGGACCTCATGGATAGCGTCGACACCTACGGTGTTTTGAGCGGTGAGAGCGGTTAGCGCGCTCATCCCGTGACATCCGAGGGCGAAGAAGACCTTGAGGTCGGCCTGGATCCCTGCACCGCCGCCGGAGTCCGAACCCGCGATCGTGAGCGCGGTGGGAAGTCCCGTTACCGGCTCTGCAGGTGATCCCATGCCTTCTCCTCCATCGTCTCGAGAGCGTCGTCACCGATGAGCGCCCGGCCCTCGGTAACGACTCCGATCTGGGTCAAGGTCGTGCCGCATCCTTCTACGGCCGCGACCGCGCCGGTCACATGATCCTGGTGGATGGCGACCAAGAGCTCGAAGTCTTCCCCTCCGAAGAGGGCTGATCCCAGCCCATCGGCGGCGGCATCCACCGGGATCGCAGCCGGGTCCACCTGGCACCCGGTCCCCGACGCCCGCATCAACCGGCCGAGGTCCACCACCAGCCCATCGGATAGGTCGATCGCGGCGGATACCGCGAGGCTTCGTAGGGCCGCGGACTCCGCCAGCCTTGCCCTGGGACGGAGATGACGCTCTACGGCGGGGCCCGAGGCGTTCGGATCCGCACTCAACTCCTCGAGGCCGGTGTGGGAGCCGCCGAGCGATCCGGTCACCAACAAGGCGTCGCCGGCGCGAGCCCCCGATCTCAGCCACGGAGCGCCATCGAGGGTTCCCGTCACAGCGAGCCCGGACGTGATCACGGGGGCCGAGCTGATGTCGCCTCCGACGAGATCGACGCCATAGGTGGCAGCGGCTTCGATCAACCCGTCGAGGAAGCTCTCCACGAAGGCCATGTCGGTCGACGGGGGCAAACACAGAGTCGTAAGGGCCTTGGCCGGCGTGCCGCCCATCGCGGCGATGTCGGACACGTTCACCGCGACCGTCTTCCAGCCCACATCTGCACCGGTGCAATAGGAGAGGGAGAAGTCCACGCCTTCGACCATGGTGTCGGTGGCGAACAGCGATCGTCCCGCAACGGGCGCTAGGACGGCGGCATCGTCCCCGGCCCAGATCTCCTCCGATCCGGCCGGGAGGCGTTCGGCGATGAGCCGCAACAACCCTGTTTCGCCGACCTCGGATACGAGCACGGGGGGCCGGGAGTTACTCCGCGACAGGTCCTGCTTGAACGACCTCCGCGGGAACGGAATCGACGAAGCGCTCGAAGTTCTTCACGAACATCCGGGCGAGCTCACGTGCCTGCTCGTCGTAGGCGGCAGGGTCATTCCACGTTTGCTGCGGGTCGAGCACCTTGTCGTCGACGCCGGGACACGAGACGGGCACCTCGAGGTTGAAGATCGGGTGGCGCTTCGTCTCCACGCCTCGGAGCGCTCCCGATGTCGCTGCCTCTACCATCGCCCGCGTGGAAGGCAGGTCCATCCGTCGGCCTACACCGAACGGCCCGCCGGTCCATCCGGTGTTGACCAGGTAAACGCTCGCGTCGTGCTTAGCGATCTGTTCGCCGAGCATCTTGGCGTACACGCCTGGGTTCAGAGGCAAGAACGGAGCGCCGAAACCGGTTGAGAACGTCGCCTCCGGCTCGGCTCCGAGACCCGCTTCGGTTCCGGCGAGCTTGGCGGTGAAGCCCGAGAGGAAGTGGTACATCGCAGCGTTCTGGTCGAGGCGCGATATCGGAGGAAGAACCCCGAAAGCGTCTGCGGTTAGGAACACGATCGTTCCTGCATGTCCGGCGCGCCCCTCGGGCACGAAACCCGGGATGTACTCCAGGGGGTAGGCGGCGCGGGTGTTCTGTGTGATCGAGTCGTCGTCGTAGTCGACCGCTCGGGTCGAAGGGTCCACCACGACGTTCTCCACGACCGAACCGAATCTGATCGCGTTCCAGATCTGCGGCTCGTTGCGCTCGGAGAGATTTATGCACTTCGCGTAGCAACCACCTTCGAAGTTGAAGATGCCGTTGTCTGACCAACCATGCTCGTCGTCGCCGATGAGTCTGCGCTTCGGGTCCGCCGACAGTGTGGTCTTGCCCGTTCCCGAGAGCCCGAAGAAGAGAGCCACGTCATCGGACTCCCCCACGTTCGCGGAGCAGTGCATCGGCAGTACGCCATCCTGCGGAAGCAGGTAGTTGGCGGACGTGAACAGCGACTTCTTCATCTCGCCGGCGTACTGCGTGCCACAGATCAGGACCTGTCGACGATCCAGATCGAGCCCGATGAACGCCTCCGAGTTGGTGCCGTCTCGCTCTGGTACGGCTTCGAAGGTCGGGGCTCCCAACAGCGTGAACTGGGGATCGAAACCGGCAAGCTCCTCAGCGGACGGGCGTCTGAACAGTTGAAGAGCGAACAAGGCGTGCCACGCCAGCTCCGTGACCACTCGCAGTGTGATCTGGTGCTGTGGGTCGGCTCCGACGACGCCGTCGACGACGAAGAGCTCGCGGCCCTCCAGATGAGCGCGAACCCGGTCCTGGAGTGCGTCGAAGACGGCGGGATCGATCGGCTGGTTGGTCTGCCCCCAGTCGATCTGTGCTTTCGACTCACCGTGCGACACGAAGAACCGATCCTTCGGCGAACGTCCGGTACGAGCTCCCGTCGAGGTGACCAAGGCACCGCTGCGGGCCAGCACGCCTTCTCCCCTGGAGATGCTGTGCTCTACGAGCTCAGGGGCGCTGAGGTTTCGGTGGACCTTGCCGGGGTTGCTGATCCCGGCGAGTCCCTGCGATTCCATCGGTCACTCCTTAGATAGGTCCGTGTAGGTGGGGATTCGGAAGCCTACCCGGTCGCCTAGAAAGTCCCTTTGCTAGACTCCGCGACACTTTCCACAACACCAGGGAGGCCCGAGTTGGCTGAAGTACAGGCGTACATCCTGATCCAGACCGAGGTCGGAAAAGCGGCGCAGGTCGCCAAGGAAGTCAGAGACATCGAAGGTGTGGATGCCGCCGAGGACGTGACGGGCCCCTACGACGTGATCGTGCGTGCCAGCGCGAGCAACGTGGATGACCTCGGGAAGCTGGTGGTCGCTCGCATCCAGGCCGTCGAGGGCATCACGCGCACGCTGACCTGTCCGGTCGTCCACCTCTAGACACCCGCGATCTCACAGCTCCGTAGGGAGCGCGCCCTAGAGACGCGCGCCGTTCACCCCCCTAGACCTCCGGCACAAGAGGGCGAGCCGGTCGCGCCCGTGCTGGACCCCTCGACGACGTATGCCTTCAGCGACACTGAGGCGTTCGCGACCGCGTCCGAGGACAAGACCGGATCGGGTTACGTCTACGCGCGCTGGGCGAATCCGACCGTGGATGCCTTCGAGGCGGCCGTTGCAGACCTGGAAGGGGCCGAGGAGGCCCAGGCCTTCTCGTCGGGCATGGCGGCGATCTCGAACGTCCTACTGGGCCTCTGCCGGTCCGGCGATCGCATCGTGGCAGCACGTCAGCTTTACGGCGGCACCTACGCGCTGTTCGACCACGTGCTGCCTCGCTACGGCATCACCGCGACGTTGGCCGACGTCTCGGATCTCTCCGTCATCCGTGACTCCTGCACCGGAGCGAAACTTCTCTACTGCGAGACGATCGGGAATCCGATCGTCGAGGTCGCCGACCTTCCGGCTCTGGCAGAGGTGGCGGCCGACGCCTCCATCCCTCTGGTGGTCGACAACACCTTCGCCAGTCCGATGCTCTGTCGCCCCCTGGAGTACGGAGCCTCCCTCGTCCTTCATTCGGCGACCAAGTTCCTGGGCGGTCATTACGACCTCACGGGTGGGGTCGTCTGCGGCTCGTCGGAGCTGCTGGAACCCATCCAAGAGCTCGCCATGGAGCTGGGGCCGACCATGTCCCCCTTCACGGCATGGCTGGCCATGCGCGGGATGGCGACGATGGCTCTGCGCGTCGAGCGCTGTAGCGCGAACGCCTTGGCGGTCGCAGGATTCCTAGCAGGGCACGATGAGGTAGAGGCGGTCAACTACCCGGGCCTAGCAGACGACCGCAGCCATCAGCTTGCCCAGACGATGCTCGGGGGGCGGGGCGGCGGGGTCCTTGGGTTCTCACTGACGGGTGGACGCAAGCGCGCAACGCGCTTCCAGGACGAGCTTCGCTTGATCAAGCCCGCCGCCTCCCTCGGGGGAACACAGTCGGTGATCGTGCACGCCGCCAGCGTCACGCACACGCAGCTCTCCGCGGAAGAGTTAGTGGCGGCCTCGATCTCTGAGGGCTTCTGTCGCTTGTCGGTGGGCGTCGAGGATCCTGACGATCTGATCGCCGACCTTCAAGCAGCGATAGACGCTAGTTCCTAGATACGTCGTCGTTGATCTCGAGGTACTCCTCGATCCCGGCGAACTCCGAACGGATCTCACGGGAAAGCAGGTCGGTCACGACGGTATCGAGGTCCACTCCCTCGTGGCATACCTTGACGACGCTCTCGGTGATCGGCATCCACACTCCTGCTTCCAGACCCAGCTCGAGGATGGGCTTACAGCTCTTCACGCCTTCGGCGACCATGTTCATGGAGCCGATGATGTCGTCGATCTTTCGTCCTTTTCCGAGCTCTATCCCGACGGAGTGGTTGCGTGACTGAGGGCTCGCGCAGGTAGCCATGAGGTCTCCGACGCCGGCTAAGCCCAGGAAGGTCAGAGGTTGCGCCCCGAACTTCACACTGAAGCGTGCCATCTCTGCGAGCCCTCGTGTCATCACGGTGGCCTTGGTGTTGTCCCCGAATCCCAGCCCGTCTGCCATCCCGGCGGCGATGGCGATGACGTTCTTGAAAGCCCCACCGAGCTCACACCCCACGACGTCGCTGTTCGTATAGCAACGGAACGTGGGTGCGTGAAAGATGTCCTGGAGCCGACGCGCGGTGTCCTCGTCCTTGCACGCGACGGTCGACGCCGCAGGGAACCCTTGGACGACCTCCTTCGCCAGGTTCGGGCCCGTCAGCACCGAGACGCACGAGTCGGTGATCCCGTCGACCTCCTCTTGCATCACCTGGGACATCCGCTTGCGCGTCTCGACCTCTAGGCCCTTGGTCAAGCTCGTGTAGCAGGGCTTGTTCCCGGCGATCTCCGCAACGTCCTTCAGAACGCCTCGGAAGCCATGGGACGGAACCCCCATCACGATCACAGAGGCTCCGTGCAGTGCCTTCTCGAGGTCGTTCGTGGCCTCGAGGTTCTCGGGCAGGGCCACGTCTGGAAGGTACTCAGGGTTCTCGTGGTAGAGGTTGATCGTCTCGGCCAGCTCCGGCCGGCGCGCCCACAGCACCGTGTCGTATTCGTTCTTCTTGGCGACCAGGGACGCGGTTGCGGTGCCCCAGGAACCCGCTCCGATGAAAGCGATCTTCGTCACGCTGCAACTCGCTTCGGGCGTCTGCGATCCGGTACCGCAGGACGCAGGCTGGCAACCAGGCGGCGCACCTCGTCCATGACCTCGGCGCTGACGCGCTGCCAATCCTCGGGTGAACCTGGATCCCCCTGCACGGCAAGAGCTTCCCCTACTCGGACGCAGATGTCTTGCTTCGGAGGCCACCAGCGCTTGGCGAATCCTTTCGGCCAGACGTTCGCCGTCCCCCACACCGCTGTGGGAACCACCGGCGCGCCCGTTGCGAGGGCCAGACGAGCGATCCCCGTCTTGGCGGCCATCGGATTCAGGTCGGGATCGTCGGTGATGGTTCCCTCGGGAAAGATGACGATCAGTTCTCCTTGCCGCAGGGCCTCGATCGCCTGGTCGAGCGCCATCGGAGCATCCGGCGTGCCTCTATGGACCGGGATCTGTTTGGCGCCTTTGATGATCCAAGCGATCCGACGGTCGTCGAACAGCTCCGCTTTCGCCAAGAAGCGGGGTTTGCGACCGACGAGGTCCACCACGTAAGCGGCTGCGAGCGGATCCAGGAAAGAGATGTGATTGACCGCCACCAGAGCAGGCCCTTGCTTGGGGATGTTCTCCAGTCCCTCGAGGTGCCACCTGAACCAGGTCGCCATCCAGGGCTTGATGATGGCTCTCGCCAGTTGGTAAGTGGGTTCCACGGCTCCCCCGAGCGACCGATCACTATGACCTAACAGGTCATCCACCTATCATACGGACCGATGCAGGGACACCGTCTGACGATCGCCCAGTTCTCCGACATCCACTGTGGGCACATCATGTTCGACGAGAACCTGATGAACAGTGCCATCGACGAGATCTGCGAACTGAAACCCGACCTCGTCGTGATGGCCGGTGACCTCACCTCTGAGGGCTATGCGCCTCAGTTCCGGCAAGCGAAGAGATATCTGGATCGGCTCTCCGATTTCGAGATGGTGGTGATCCCCGGCAACCACGACCTGATGAACGTGGGGTTCCTGCATTTCCGGGACGCCTTCGGCAAGTCGGATCGGGTGATGCGCATCCCGTTCGCCACCAAGGACGGCCACCCACAGCGGTACGCAACGGTCGTCGCCGTGAACTCCTCGAAGCCCGACCTGGCGGACGGCGAGGTCGGTCACATCCGCTACGACTGGATCCGCCAGAGCTACGAGTGGCCCGATGATTACCGGATCTTCGTGATCCATCACCACCTCGTCTCCGTCCCCGGCACGGGGAGGGAGCGGAACATCGTCTGGGACGCCGGCGATGTCCTGGCGCTGTTGACGGAGTTGGACGTGGACCTGGTCATGAGCGGTCACAAGCACGTCCCGAACGTGTGGCAGTTCGGTGAGATGCTCCTCGTCAACAGCGGGACCTGTTCGAGCCACCGGGTGCGCGGCTACACGCGGCCCTCTTACAACGTGATCGAGATCACCGATGAGCGCGTCCGGATCGTCCAGCGCTATCCGGGGGTCGGGGAGATCGTGGCGGCTACCTACGTACGGGACGAGAGGCGTTTGACGATGAACCCGCAACTCGCAGGCATGTTCAACCGCGGTGCCTGGAACATCTGATGCTGAACCCTTCAATGAGAACAGGGGGCTTTTGATGATCATCCGGATCTTCGACACGGCTATGGACCCCGGTGACATCGAGGAGGGCAAGAAGCTCTTCCGTGAGCAGGTGAGGCCGGCGTTCTTGGCCTTCGAGGGTTGCTCTGCGATCGAGATGGTGATCGGGGTCGAGGAACACTCCCAGGACCTCGTCGACATCGCTTCGATCTCGCACTGGGACAGCATGGAGGCCGTACAGGCCGCCATCTCAACCGATGAGTACCAGGCGGCCCTGGCCGAGATCAAGAAGCTCTTCTCTCAGAGTCCTCTGATCCGCCACTTCGAGGTCGTGGAATAGGTCCCCCTAACCCGTTTGCATAGCGAACGTTTGTTCGCTATCATGTCCGGCGTGAGAAAACTGACCGAACCCCAAGCTCATCGCGGCCGCGTTGCCATCATCGAGGGAGATTTCCCCGAGGGCATGCAGGCCCGCTGTGCGTGGTGCCGTGGAGTACACCCGGTCCAGGAGGGCGAGTTCGTCTCGTCCACCCGTCCGGGCAACGGCCCTTCGCGTCTCTTTCGTTGCTCTGAGTGTTCAGAGAAGGAGAGCGCGGCTTAGCCGGCGCTTCCTTCCGCTGCCTCGGCCCTAGCGGCCTGCAGCAACTGTTCCGTCGGCCATGCGGCCGAAGCATGAGGATCGAAAGGGTCAATACGCGCGCGCTGCTTGCGCGCCAGCCGGTCCATGACCTCCAGGGCGCCGGGTTCTTCCGTCGCGTCCCGGAGTTGGACCACCCCAGCCGCTACGGCGCGCTCTAGGTAGTCGCGCCCTTTCTCGGACCGGACGAGCACCATCGTCCAGCCCTCCATCCCCAGCCCACCACAGGAGATGTCGGCGTGCTCGGCGGCGAAGTCCGGGCAGTGATGGCACCACTCGTTGGCATAAGGCCTGGCGTCCTTCAGGGGGATGTCGACGTCCCTCCCGTCTTTCAGGGAAACGATGACCTTGCCTTTCACGTTCACTTTCGTGATGTCGGTGAGCGGGATCTGGCGCTCCTGCTGGACCTGGCCGACCATGAACGACTCGTAATCGAAGGTCTCGCAGCACATCAGGCCGATCACGAGCTTCACCGGCCGCGTCCAGCGTTTGATCCCCTCGGCGGCCATCTGACGCACCGCGGTCGATTCGCAAGACACTCCCACTAGGGCGACGCTCTTGCACTTGGCCGCCACCGCCTTCTTCAAACCGAGAGGCGTGGAGCAGTAGGTGTAGCGAGAGCCCGCTGTTTGCAGAAGCTCCTCGGAAGACCGCACCACCTTCGGCTCATCGAGCCAGGGCACCGTCTCCGACGGAGCGGCTAGGACCGCTCCGTCCAACTCTCCGGTGTCGAGCCCCCACGCCAGGAGGGCTGTGACCGCTCCCCCATCCTGACCTTTGGCCAGGATGCGTTCGTCGGCCGCACGCGCCAGCGTCTTGTAGATGTAGGTCCCCTCGGCCTGATCGGGGTCCCGTCTCTTCCCGTGAACCGCGTTCTCGATCAGATCGAGCGCCGGCCCCAGCCTGAGGCATGCCATCGCACAGAGGGAACAGCCCTCTTCCCCATGGATGCAGTTGTCGAAGGGCGAAACAGCGTCTATCTGAACGGGATCGAAGTCCTGCAGCTCCAGAACCTTGTGAGGGCAAGCAACGATGCACGCCGAGCAGCCACAGCAGATCTCGGTCGCCACGATCTCTTCGTAAAGATGCTTCCAGTGTTTCCGGTCGGGTTCGCTCATGCACCTCTCCGTGTTGCTCTGACGATGCGGCGACTTCCCTGGCGCCGGGCGACCGAACATTACCCTTCATGCATGGACGCAGGGATACTGCCGGTTAAACGGATCGACCAGGCGAAAGGGCGTCTCTCCAGCCATTTCGACGATGAGCAGCGGGCGCTTATCGCAGGCGCTCTCGTAGCCGACGCGATCGAGCTCTGCGCCGGCACCGAGTTCCTCAGATGGTGGGTCGTGAGCGACGATCGGGAGGTGCTGCGGTCGGCCGAGAGTCGCGGGCTGGGGACCGTGGATGATCCAGGCGAGGGGCTGAACGTTGCCGTCGAGGCCGCCATCGCGGTGGCCTTGAAGGAGGGGGCGGATTCCGTCACCGTGATCCCGAGCGACGTACCGCTGGCCTTCCGGGGTGATCTCGTCGATCTCCTGGACACCGGCGCCACGAGTGATGTGGTGCTTGTCCCGAGCGAGAGAGATGGCGGGACGAACGGTTTGTTCATGGCTCCCCCGGATCTACTCCAGCCGAACTTCGGCCCGGGAAGCTTGCAGAAGCACCTCCAGACCGCCGAGCGCGCTTCGCTTCGGTGCGCGCTGCTGTCACTGCCCCGACTGTCGCTGGATCTGGACACGGTCGAAGACATACGGGCCTACCTAGCGAAGCCGAAGCATGCCGAGACGAACACGTCTCGTGTCTTGCAGGAGCTGGCTGCACTCGTTACGGAGTGACCGACTCCTCGGTCTTGTTGGCAGATGGGCTCTGGGCAGCCTCTGCCGCCTTGGACAGAGCGACAGCCTCAGCCCGGCCCACCAGCTCCTCCAGGCGGGCGGGGGTTGGGACCCTCACTGCGCCCCCCGAGCTAAGCAGCATGCCGCTGGCCAGCGACGCGCCCCCGAGCAGCACCAGGACCACGGCCTTCACCTCTGACGGCTCCGAAGGCGCGTCGATGTCGCCCGCCCTCGCCCCGTCCTCGTAGCCGGCCGCCATGCCGAAGGAGTACCCGGCGAAAACGAACAAGCCGATCGCGAACAAGATGAATAAAGCTTGGACGAACCGGATCGTCCGCCGCTGGCGGGTGGGTGCGACGGGACCGCGGTGCGCCCCGCCGAGGGCTGCTCTCTTCATACCGTCACGATAGCGCGCCGCGATGAGCCAAAGGAAAAGGCCCCGGTCTCCCGGGGCCCTGTCCTGAATGTGTCTCGGCTACTTGCTACCGCCGACAGCTTCCTTGAATCCGGCTCCCGGCTTGAACGCGGGAACCTTGGTCGCCTTGATCTTGATCTCCTCACCGGTGCGGGGGTTACGGGCCGTGCGAGCCGAGCGAGCTCTCCGCTCGAAGGTGCCGAAACCGGGAAGCTGCACGCGCTCACCCTTCTTGACCTGAGTGGTGATCGTGCTGATCGTGGCGTCGAGTACGTCGCCGACGACGCGCTTGTTCTCTCCGGTTGAGCTCGCGATCGATTCGATGAGTTCCTTCTTGTTCAAACTCTCCTCCTTGGCAGGACTTCTTGCGGATAGGCCGCGGGCTACCCTATAGGCCGCCGGCCCCGAAAAGACGGTAAATCGGGCGCTGCAGGCCGGATTTCAAGCGTTTCCGCAGGTCAGGGGTCGCCGAAGAACGGGCGGGCGACGGCTTCCGCGGCCACCGGTACCCGCTCGATGCCCACGAGAGACAGAAACGTCGTCTCGATCTCGGACCCAAGCCAGACCCGCACCCATCCGGGTCGGGGCTCGACCCGTACCGAGGCCCGCAACCCGCGCTGTTCGAGAAGCCGAACAACCCGAACCTCGACCCGCTGCGGGTCGAGAACGGCCCGGGTTCCCCCGTCCGAATAGAACCGTCCCTCGTCGACCCCGCTCGCTCCCGAGATAGCGGCGGCATCCGCTGCGGCCTGCAGCGTCCGCTTATGGACCCAGGTTCTCGCTGCGTCCACAGCAAGCCCTGCGACGGCGAAGCTCACCACGGAGAGGCCGAGAGCCAGGACGGTCACCTGGCCGCGTTCTGAGTCACTCATCGAGACTGCGATAGGGGTCTCCGCGACCGACATAGCGAGCCTTGACCCAGACCACCGGGCCTACCGGCCGCCCCACGAAGGGGACCGCCAGTACGGGCACGGGAACCTGCAGGTGAACCCGAAAGGTGGAATCTCGGCCACCGATCCGGGACAGCGAGACCTCGGAGTTGGAGGGGTCGATCCCTCGCTCAGACAGCACCCGAACGATCGCCGTTCGCGCCTGCCGGTGAGCGTCCGAAGCGCTGACCGATCGAGAGGCGGCAAGTCCTGCTTCACGCACCGCGGATGACGAGGTCAGCGCCGTTCGATGCAGCGATGACGCCGCCAGCAAGAGCCAGGTCAGCGGCACCATCAATACGAGCCCTACCAAGAACGCCTCCATGACGGCATATCCGCTTTCGTTTCTCATGTCGGGGGCACCTCGAGGATGCTGGTCGCTACTGCTCGTACCGGGACAACGATCGGCATGGGGCCAAGGGACCGATGTCTACCCACGACCGCCACCTTCACCAGAGGGCCTTGGGTGGAGTGAGTGGTCGAGACCGAGACCTGGAGGTTCTCCAGCGAACCACCGACGGTCGCTCGCACCATCCGTTCCGCCACCTCACGGCCCCGAGTTGACGATGTTCCGATCTCAGCGGCGGCCCGTGCTCCTTCGTACGCGGAGGCGCTGACCGCGTTGTGCGCGTACACCGTGAGCGCGACCTGTATCGCTCCTAGGCAGAGGATCACCAGAAAGGTGATCCCGATCACCGCGTCGAGCGGCGCCGACCCACGTTGTGAGGTCAGCAACCCATCCCTCCGCATACGTTCGACAGCGCGGTCGAGACGATCTCGATGAGTCGCTCACTCGCGACCGTCCACACGCCTATCACCAACGCGGCCGACATCAACAGAACGAGTGTCCACTGGGCCACATCCCCCCTCTCCTCGCGCATCTTCTGAACGCATGTCTGGTAAGTGCTCATCTCTCTCCTTTCATGCCACCAACAGTTCCAGTGCGACCAAACCCGGGTACAACGCGAACGTCACAACGACAGGAAGGATCAGGAACACCACCGGGACGAGCATGAGGATCTCGCGACGTCCTCCGCTCTCCAGCAAAGCGCGCCGGCGTGAGTCCCGTAGGTCATCGCATTGAGCGCGCAGGGTGTCGGCTAGTGGGCTTCCCCGCTCGATCCCCACACACAACGAATCCACCAGGCGACCAATCTCGGTACCGGGCAGGACCCCGGGCAAGCGCTGCAAGGCGTCCGTTGTGGTGACACCGGCCCTGATGTCGGCGACCCTGTCGCGGAACGCGTCTCCAACGACACCCGGGAGAGCGCGGGCGACGCGTTCGAACGCAGCGGGAACGGCTTCCCCAGCCATGATCGAAAGAGTCAAGAGATCGCACGCTAGGGGAAGGTCCGCTGTTACCCGTGCCCTTCGGTCGGCGATCGATCGGCTGAGTCGCACGTCTCGTGCGGTG